>JAAWQC010000046.1 GCA_022800315.1 Clostridiales bacterium | reverse complement strand
CCCGGCAGCGCTGCCGGGTGGTTTGCTGTTTTTACAGGTCAATGCGTCCGTACAGGGAGGCGGAGGATTCCGCTTCCGACGGAGTTTTGGATGGGGGTGTGGCGCCGTCGGCTACCGGCAGGGGGTTGCTGCGCGGGATAAACTGGCGCACCTGACGGGCGGGACGCTCCGGCGCTACATCGGAACGGGACGCACCATCGGTACGGGGCGCGCGTTCGGGGCGTTCCCCGCGAGGCGGGCGGCTCTCGCCGTTACGACCGCCGCCGGACGGTTTTCCGCCGCGGTGACCCCGGCCCTGGCTGGAACGGCCGCGGGTCTCACTGCTCTGGGGTTTATCCTTCATGGGATTGTCATCGGAGGGGCCGATCATCACGTGACGATTTGGTTCACTGCCGACGCTCCAGGAGATAGCGCCTTCCACATCCTGCACCGCGGTATGGATGATGCGGCGCTCATAGGGGTTCATGGGTTCCAGGGAGGTGCGGCGGCCGGAGCGGGCGGCCTGCCCGGCGACTTTCCGCGCCAGAGCGGTCAAGGTCTGCTCCCGCTTTTCACGGTAGTTGCCAATATCCAGCGTCACACGATAATAGGAATTGTCCACCCGGTTGGAGACCAGGCCGGTCAGATACTGCAGCGCGTCGAGTGTTTCGCCCCGGCGGCCGATAATGAAGCCCATATCTTCTCCCGACAGGGTGAGGATGCAGCTTTCTTCCTCTTCTTTGATATCAATGACCGGATTCTGCACACCCATGTGGCGGAGCACGCCGGCAAGGTAATCAGCGGCCTTCGTGGCAGGGGATACCGTGTAGGTTCCCCGCACCATGGCGGTTACGCCGCCGAACAGGCCGAGGGTCTTTTTCTGCGGCTGTCTCAGTACTTCAAACTGTATCCGCTCCGCGGGCACAGCCAGTTCCTGAGCGATAGCGGCCATCGCTTCCTCGACGGTAGCCGCCTCTTTGACGGATTCCTTCAGCAAGATGTTTCATTCCTTTCCCAAGTTCTGTATGATAGGCGGCCGGGTCCGTCCGGCCGCAGGGAGCGCAATCGGTACAAACTCAGTCGGGCTGTTCCTCTCCGGCGCCGTCCTTATCGGCCGGAGCGAACTCTACGGGAGGGATGGACTCCACCGCGGGAACCGTTTCCGTCGGGCCTACAGCCTGCGGAGCGGTATCGGCCGGATCGTCGGCGGACGGAGAGCCAGCTTCCTGGCTGTTGTCAGAGGTCTCTGCAGACGGGGCATCGGCCTCCCGGCGCTTTTTCTTGTTGGGGTTTTTCGATGCGGGCACCGGCTTTTTGGCGGAGGCCTGCTTGCGCGCTTCCTCAGCGGCGGCGGCTTCTTCCGCGGCGAGGCGTTTGGCCTCTTCCACTTCGCGGGCACGGGCGTCGGCAAGACGTTTTTTATCCTCCGCCTTCTTCCGGCGGCGTTCCTCATACTCGGCCTCCGCCTGCGCGCGGATTTTGACCGGGTTATACATGGTATTCAGAATGATAGTCTGTGCGATGGCCAGCAAGTTGGAGCAGATCCAGTAGATACCGACGCCGCCTGGCACCGTAAAGGTGATGAACAGGGAGAACAGGGGCATCAGCAGAATCATCATCACATTGGTGCAGCCCTGTCCCGGCTGTTTTTCGCCGTTGGCGGAGGCCAGCTTGGTATAGCGCATGGAGATCAGGCTGGAGCCCAGGGCGGTCAGCCAGGAGAACAGGGGGATCAGCCACAGCAGGCTGATATTGCTGAAGCCCGAGCCCCACGGGTCCTCCAGCAGGGTACGGCCGCCGAAGAAGCGGAAGTCCTTCTTCATGCTGACCATTTTGTCGTAATACTCGTCGGCGGAGACATTTTTACGGTCCGCGTCGGAAAGGGCGCCGATAGCAGCCTTGACGTCCGTTTCATTCTCCTCCAGCACCATCATAGAGCGCAGCTCTTTGTAGTAGCCGGTCATCTGACCCGGATTGACCTTGCCCGCGGTCTCGATGACGTTGCCATCTTCGTCTTTGGGCATGGTAACCGCCTGGGCGGTGGCGTTGATAACCGGGGCGGGGATGCGCGCCAGATGGGTCAGCGGGGAATAAATGACCGAGATGACGCCAAACAGCACGATCATGGGGATGAGCATGGGAAGACAGCCGCCGGTCAGGCTGACCCCTTCCTTCTCATACAGCTCCATCTGCTTTTTCTGGAGCTTTTGAGGATCCTGCTTATATTTTTTCTGCAGGCGTTCGAGACGGGGCGCCAGACGGGCCCGGTCGGCCTGCGCTTTCTGCGATTTGATGGAAAAGGGGAAGGTCAGTGCGCGGACCAGAACGGTGAACAGAAAGATGGAGACAAAATAATTCTGTATAAACCGATAGATAAACCACAGGACATATCCCAGCGGAATCGCGATGATATCGAATATCTGCATCTTTCGAGTCCTCCGTCTTAATCGGCTGGCGAGTGTACCCGCAGGTAATTGCCGCGGCCGCGCTCACACCGATTATCCTTATTTTTCGTTAAATTTACGCCGGCGGGGCTTTTTTTCCGGCACGGGGTCGTATCCCGGTCTGCACAGGGGATTACAGCGCAAAATGCGCCAGACAGCCAGTCCGGTCCCTTTCAGCGCGCCGAAGCGTTCGATTGCCTGTATGGCGTAGGCCGAGCAGGTGGGAGTAAACCGGCAGGAGGGCGCGGTTGCGGAAGAAATATGACGCTGGTAAAAATGGATCAGTCCGATCAGGAGCTTTTTCATGAGTTTTATACTCCCTTCGCGGGCTTTTCTGCGGCGGAGGGAGCCTTCTTTTTAGCCGGTATGCCCGGCAGAACACCCGCTGCCCGCAGCTGGGCGGACATAACGCGTTCAAGGTCGGTGCTCTTCATCGACAGGGTGCGCCCGCGGGCCACAAATACAAAATCCCACCCGCCCTCGATGGAAGGGAGCAGATGGCGGTACGCCTCGCGTATGATACGGCGGCAGCGGTTGCGGCACACGGCGTTGCCGATTTTTTTCCCGGTGGTGATCCCTGCGCGGGGGCGGCCCAGCCGGTTGCGGCGCACATAGGTGACCAGAGCCGGATGCACCTGGGATTTTCCACGGTAATACAGGGTGCGGAAATCCTTGTTGCAGTTGAGTACGGCGAATTTTGACACAGCGTCCGCCTCCTCCGGCCATGGTTTTCCTGCGGGATACGTACACATAAGCCGCCGTCCCTGACTTAAGACGAAGCAGGCAGGACAGCAGTGGGTATTACAAAAAAAAGCCACACAACGGTGGCCTTTCAGCGGCATGTCTGAAGATACGGCCGGAACCAGCCGGCCGATCGCTCTGTCCGATATTCTTCAGACCGCCATTAATAAGACAGGTGCTTTCTGCCCTTGGCTCTTCTGCGGGCCAGCACCTTCCGGCCGTTGGCGGTAGCCATTCTCTTGCGAAAGCCATGTTCCATTTTACGGTGCCGCTTTTTGGGCTGATACGTACGAAGCATGTGACATCCTCCTTTCGCCTAGCGAGTCGCCTTGCAAGGATTGATTATATACCAGAAGAGAAAGAAAAGTCAAGGTCTATTTTCCGACGGATGAGGCCGCCCGCCCTGTCGGGCTCCTTTTCTCCGCAGACGGTGAAAAGGAGCCCGTGCCGTTCCCGCGTTACTTATTTTATCGTTCACACAGTTGCCAGACGGCAAAACGGCTGATATACTGATTGCAGAAAAAAGCCGATCAGGCCGCGGCGCCTATCCGCCGCGGCAGAGGAGGGACAGGTATGACAACGAGACTTCGGAAGATGCTGGCAGGTTTTCTTACGGCGGCTTGGCTGTGTACACCGCTGGCAGCGGCGGCTGAACCGGCCGCCGACGCACCGGTTCTGGACGGTGGGGTGCTGTGCACCTTCGGGGACAGCCTGACCGCGCTGAGCGACTGGCCGAAGGATGTGGCGGCACGCCTCAATATGCAGCTGGTCAACAGCGGCATTGGGGGCAATACTACTGCCGACGCCGCCAAACGCTTTGAACGGGACGTGCTGAATAAGGAACCCGATTTTGTGCTGATCGGCTTTGGTACCAACGATTTTGTGCGGGAGACTGCCGGCAAGTCGCGGGTGTCGATTCAGCAGTTTCACTCGAACCTGAATTCCTTCATCGAGCGGATACGGTCGGCGGGGGCAGAGCCGGTATTGCTGACCTGTCCCTACGTACGGGAGGACGTGTATGCGCCGATGGCCAGCTATCAGGGGGACGGTGGGGTACTGGCGGTTCTGGACAGCTATAACGAGGAAATCCGTGCCGTCGCCAATCAAACGCAGACCGGACTGATCGACATCCGGCAGGAGTGCGAGAAATACAGCCTGTCCTCTTTCTTGCAGAGTGACGGTGTCCATCTTTCCGCCATGGGCAACACCATATACGCCAATGTGATCGAAAGTTATATGAAGGGCGCTTATCGGCAGGACCCCGACGCGCCCCGGGTGACTCAGCCCACCAAGCCAACCATCCCCACAGGGGTGGTGTCCCAGGACATCGTGTCTTTTGACCCCGACGACTGGATTACACCGGCGGAGGGCAGTATGACCTTCCGCCAAAACGAGGACGGCTCCCTGTCCATCGCCAATACCACCGGCCAGTGGCCCGACGCCCATTATTCCCCCGAGACAGGGGTGGCGGTGCCGGTGAAGGGGACACGGTTGGAATACGATCTTTCCCTGGAAGAGGTCGGGGCCAGCCTGGTGCTGTATTTCAACGGCTCTACCCCCACCGTGGCCCGTTCAGGGGAAGAACTGGTGCTCAACTCCTATTTTACCGGGGCCAAGCGCGAGCCGACGGTAGGTGACCTGCTCAAGGGTCAGACCCTGACCGGCTCCCTCCTGCTGTCCGATCTGCCCATTCCCGCCGCCTGTATCGAGGACGGCAATGTGATCCTGTCGGGGCTGAAAGTATTTGCCGTAGGAGCAGCGGGAAAGCCGGTGGTCATCCGCCGGCTCAGCGTGGTGACAGACGGGTCCGCCGTCCCGCCCACCACGGCCGCCCCGCCGCAGGGGGACCCGGAGGCCGATAATTCTCTCACCCCGCTGCTGCTGGGCCTGTCCGCCGCCGTGCTGGCGGCAGGAGTGCTCACCGCGGCGCTGCTGTGGAAAAAACGCCGTAAATCGTAAGAATCCAGGCGGGCATTCCGGAAGAATGCCCGCCTGGTTCATTGACAAGGCCGCCGCGGGTGGTGTACAATACAGAGCGTTCCCCTACGCGCCTGTAGCTCAGGGGATAGAGCATTCGCCTCCTAAGCGAAGGGTCGGACGTTCGATTCGTCTCAGGCGCGCCAGAGTCAAAGCCGCCGGAAATTCTGCAGGAACGCAGGCTTCCGGCGGCTTTTGTACAGTATGGAATGCGAAGAAACCGGGTGATATCCCAGCATAGCGGTGTATAAAGGGGAAAACATGAGAAAGGATGAGGCTGTCAGGAACACCTTCGCTCAGCACCATTCCTGCCTTTGCCGACCGCCTGAAACCGTACAAAGCCAGTAAAGGAACCGTTCGGTTTCCTTGTAACGAACCGATCCCTTATGAATTGGTGGAAGAGATGACCCGTTTCTGCATCAGGGAAGTCAGGGATAAGCAGCAATGACGGAATTTATTGTACGACCTTGCGCACGTTGTACTTCGCGCTGATGAAGGCCCAGTTCTGCGCGAAAGGACGCATCAGGTTCCAGTAACCGCAGCCCAGCAGGCGGTATTCGTCCATCAGGGCAAATTTAGCCTGGATGCTGCGGACGTCCTCAAACCAGACGATGTGGTTGACCCCTGCCCCCGTACGGTATTCGAAGAAGGGTGTCTGCGCCAGCTCATCGTAGCGGATGGCCGCCCGATTGCGGGCAGCGATTTCCACGGCGTAGGCGTTGCCGATGGAGGTGGCCCTGGTGATGCCCCGTTCAAAGGGGAGCTGCCAGTCGTATCCGTAATTGGGGATGCCCATCAGGATTTTATCATTGGGGATCTCATTGACCGCGTACCGCACCACCTCACGCACATGGTTGAGGGGGGCCACCGCCATCGGCGGCCCGTAAGTATACCCCCACTCGTAGGTCATGAGCAGGACGGTGTCCGATATGGCGCCGATGGCGGAGTAGTTGTGGGACTCGTACAGCAGCCCCTTCTGGTCGGGTGAGGTTTTGGGGGCCAGGTCGGTATTGACGAAGAAACCGTAGGGATGCAGCCGTGCGGTGACATTGCGCAGGAATTGGAGAAAAGCGTCGCCGTCCTCCGGCTGGATATATTCGAAATCCACGTCCAGCCCCACATAACCCTTCTCTACCATAACGGCGATGATATTGTCCAGCACCCTGCTTTGCAGTGCCTGGTCGTGGAACAGCAGGCTGGCCCGTTCGCCGCTGAAATTGCCGTCTTCCGTGATGGAGGACAGCAGCATGACCGGCGCTGTCTTATACTCGTAGGCTAGGTTTATCAGCGGCTGGTCGTCGATGGGGATCAGCTCACCCTCCACCGTAAAGCCATAGCCGAATATGGTCAGGTAGGTCAGGTAGGGGAGGCCCCGCCGCAGCACGTCCCTCCGGATATAGGGATAGGCGTAGGCGTTGATGGTGACCTCCCGGATCTTATCCCCTTCAAACCGGATGGTGAGCTGCTGCCCCGGCTGTATGACGGGGGAGAAAAGCAGGTTGGGATTGTTCTGCATAAGGACGATGGGGGTGGTGCCGTAGCTGGCTGCAATAGAGGCGAGGGTATCGCCCGGGCGCACCGTATAAACCACCGCGGGAATCAGGATGATCAGGGCCTGCCCCACCACCAGTACCTGTGGGTTGACGATGTTGTTGTCACTGATGATCCGCTGGGGGGACGCACCGTATTGGCGGGCGATACTGTAGACGGAATCGCCCGGCTGTACCACATGAATATACATGTCACACCGCCTTCTCCGCGTTATTTATCACGGTATCTTACGCCAGAAATCAACTGGCGGTACCTTGTACAGAAAAATAATGAAAAAAGCACAAAAGAGCGGCGCCGGTATCGACGCCGCTCTTTTGTGCTTAATTGCTTCCCATGGATTTTTGAATCCCCTGTATTTCCTGCGTGACCCCGAGATGCAGCGTCGGGGGGACTTCGGCGGGCTCCGCCAGATAGAAGCCCTGCAGGTAATCGACGCCGCTGCGGATGAGCATCTCCATCTCTTCCCGCGTCTCCACCCCTTCGGCGATGACGTACATATCCCGTTCCTTTGTATAGGAGAGGACGTTGCGCAGCAGCGTCTGCCGGTTGCCATCCGAGTCGATATCCCGCACAATGGACATATCGATTTTCACATAGCGGGGGGCCAGCTGGAGCAGCATGGTTTCCCCGTTATAGCCGGTGCCAAAATCGTCCAGCGCCAGTTCGGCGCCCCATTTTGCAGCGCATTCCTTTTTCACCATGATGAAGACGTCGTTCTGTTTCTCGCTTTCGGTCAGTTCGATGACTACCCGGCTGAGCAGGGACATATAGCGCTTCTCCAGCTCGTCGAGATCACGGGCAGTAAGGCTCTGATTGGAAATGGAGTTGATAAAGAGTCGGGAGTCGGAGGCGGCCGCTGTCTGCTGCCGGGTGAAATCGGCAAGGGCGCCGAACCAGGTCAGCCGTTCGATCTGATACAGCTTGGACTGGGCGCGAGCCAGGGTGAGGATTTCGCTGGGAGAACGCAGCGTGTCCAGCTGCGACCGCATCAGCGCCTCGTAACCGAAAACAGCGCCCGTTTTCGTACTGACGATGGGCTGGAAGTGGTAGGTGACAAGATTTTCGTCGATCAGGCGGTTCAGGTCTTCCCGGCTGCTGAGCAGGTAGGAATCCTTCCGGTATTCTTCGTGATTGAACTGGCAGATTTCACCCTTGACCGTGTTCTTTACCGTATACATGGCAAAATCCGCGTAACGCACAAGCTGTTCGTATTTGCGGGAGTCCTCTGGATACCGGGACACACCGGCGGAGGCGCGGATGCGGAACTGATCATTGTCGGGCAGGGGGAAGCGGGCCCCGTCGATGGTGTCCTTGATACGCTTCACCTGCTCATCCGCGCTTTCCCTGTCGCTGCAGCCGTACAGAAAGAGATAGAACTCATCGCCCGAAAGACGGGATACCACCGCCTGATGAGGTGCTCCCTTACGCAGCGCGTCGGCCATGCCGCGGATATACCGGTCGCCGTAATCGTGGCCGTAGGTGTCGTTGATATACTTAAGGTTATCCAGATCAAACATGACCATGGAGCCGTATCCCAGCTGATCGGGATGAATAAAGAGGCGGTCCAGCGCGGTGTAAAAAGCGCGCCGGTTGAGCAGGTTGGTCAGCAGGTCGTAATCCCGCTCATATTCGATTTTCTTTTTCTCGATCATCTCCTGAGTGATGTCCTCCACCACACCGAAGGTCTTATCCTCATCCTCCACGATCTTGAGACGTACCCAGCGGGGGCGGCCCTGTTCGTCGATTACCCGGTATACGCTGATGCCGTCGCCTTCGCGTGAATCGCGCTGGCCGACAAAGGAGCGCATCTTCTCGGCAAACAGGCCGTTGTCCATATAGCCGTTGTCGTGATAGCTGTCCGCGATGCCCAGGATGTCGAACAGGTGCTTGGTATAAAAGGTTTTGCCCTCCGACAGGCGGTATTCGAACGCGCCGATGGCGACGCTGGACATTTCAATGATCGCGGAGAGCTTGGAGGCGGACTCCGCCACGTTGGCGCTCAGCGATTCCACGGCAGAGGCCAGCTCATCCACCTCAGCGATATGGGTCCGCTCAAACCGGACGGGCAGGTGGGGATTGCTGGTCTTGACCTTGCGCACCAGCTGGGTGATGGGGTTGGTGACGAACCGGACGATCAGGGCCACACTGAACAACCCGATCATGAGGGAGACGGCCATGGCGATCAGGATGGTACTGCGCAGCGTGGTGGAAAAGCCGAACAGGCGATCCGACTCCAGCACACCGATCAGCGCCCAGCGCTCGTTTTCAAAGGGGGTGTTGGTGTTGTACAGGTTAAAATACTGAATGCAGCCATAGGCGTCGTGAGACAGGTTCTCGTCGTTGCGGATGGCGTAGCCGGTTTGATAGGAAGGGGCCTGTTCGAATAGGGTTTCAGCGCATCCGCCCGACAGCTGCTTATAGATTGGTCCGCTCTCCAGCAGATTCTCAAAGGACATCTCCGCCCCGGTCCTCATACCGAGAAGATAGGAGCCAGCCTTTTCACTGGCGATTTCGTCATAGGGCAGCAGCTTGCGGATATAGTCGGCGGAGATTTCCACCCCCAGCACACCGTAAGGGGTGCCTGCCCCGTCGCGCAGGGGCACCGAGTAGGTGATCACCTCGATGTCGTTCTCGCTGAAGCGGAAGGGCCGGCTCCAATAGCCCAGGTCCCTGGTCCCGATATCGGGATATTCCACCGCGGCGCGGAAGGGCTTGTAAAAGAAATCGTAAGAGGCAGCGGGAAGGGCGTCGGTAAACTGGAACTGGGGACTCCAGTTGGTGTCCATGGTGACGCCCAGACGCTGGGTGATGGAGGAGGGGGCCCGTTCCACCAGGATATCCGAGTTATCGTCTGCATTGGACAGGCTGTCCAGGTCCCGCAGGTAGACCCCCGATTTGGAAACGCCGGTGGTCTGATACGGATCGTCCCCGCCGTTGAGCACCAGAAAAATGCCGGTCACCGACTGCTTGCGCAGGGTATAGATCAGATTTTCCGATACCCGGTCGAGCAGTTCGGTGGAGGCGGGGGAATTGACCCGCAGCTGGCCGGCTGTGATGCCGTAATCAGACAGGGTGGAGGCGGTGCTGCTTTGTATGATTTGGACCGATTCGTCCAGGTTGGACCACCGCTGCAGCATTTCATTCTGTAAATAGTTTTTCCGGTTGATGACCCGTTCGTTGAGAATGTCCACTGAGTTTTGATTGAGCTTGTCGAGGGTGCCGCCCAGCAGGATACTGCCGAGAAAAAGGCCGGCCTGCAACGACATGACCAGCATCATGGGAACCAGCATTTTGCGCAGGATCGACTTGCCCTTTTTCACGCCGCCGCACCACCTTTCCTCTATCGTCCCGTCATGGGAAATCCCCACCGCTATTTTACCATAAATTATCATCTGCCGGAAGAATATCCGGTCCGTGACCACCGCCCAACGCCTCGGCATTCCATCGCTTTCCGGCGGTGGTCTTAAAAATTCCTCTTGGAATTTTTCCACGTGGACTGCTGGCGTTCTGCGGACATTAAACCGTCTCCTGCAGCGTCTCCCGGAAGGAGGTCAGCCACAGCTGAAAATTCTCATCGGTGTTGTAGACAGCGACCGCCTCGTCGTGGGAGGATCCGGCTTCGATAAGGGACAGCACCTGCGCACGGTCCGCCTTGGATTTATCGGAAAGGGAATTCTCCAGGACGGCCCGGGCCGAGGTGCCGTTCTCAAAGGCCTTGTTGGTGTACATCTGATTTTTGTTGACTGTGTCCACCGCTACGCTCATGGAGATTTTCAGGTTGGCGGTGACAGCCGTCTGCTCCAGTTTATCCAGTGCCTGTTCCAGCCGCGCGCTGTCGTTGGCGGCCTTTTTCACCGGCAGATAGCCCGATTCGATGGAAAAGGCGATGTTGCGGTCCTCCTGGGTAAACCATTTCAGGAATTCCAGGGAGGCTCGCTCCTTCTTTTCGTCGGATTTGGACACCACCATGCCGGCGCCCTGCTGGACGGCGTAAGCCTCGCCGCCCTCAAACTGGGGGGCCGGCAGCGCCAGCGCCTCGATGGGATAGGTATCGGTATCCCCCAGCACCACGTGGCTGGGGAAATAAGCCGCACCCGAGGTGGAGCCCACCAGGGCGATCAGATCGCCGGTCTTGGCATCGTCGGAGCGGAATTTGCCGATGGCGGTATAGTAGCCGTTGATAAAGGGGACATAGTAATTGTCCCACAGCTTGCGCAGAACCTCTTCGTCGAGGTTCAGGGTGACTTTGCCGTTGTTGACGGCGAATATTTCCATCCCCAGCTGTTTGCAGCCGATGATGAAATAATTGGCCATGGCGTCCCGGCCGAAGAAAGCTTTGCCGTCGTCCGGCTCGGCGGTCAGGCTGTCGGTCCAGTTGTAATACGCCTCGGCTGTTTTGACCAGCCCTTCCATGGTTTTCAGGCTGTCCAGGGATGCGCCGGTCGCCGCGGCGAAGGCGTCCCAGTCGGTTTTATTGAGCATGAAGATTTCGGTGGATTTGGCGGTGGGGAATATTTTCAGCCCCGAACCGTCACCGATGCGCCCCTCGTCGATATATCCCGGAATATACTCGTTCAGCTCCGCTTCGGTCAGGTAGGGGCTGATATCCGCCACCAGGCCCATCTGGTCGATCTGATAGGCCGTGTCCGCATAGGCGGCGAAAATTTCGGGGATATCCCCGGCTCCCACCTTTTTGTTGGCGGCGTCGATGACCTTTTCGGTCAGCTCGGAGACATTACCCTGTCCTACCGTTTCCACCACGATGCCCTTTTCCATGCCCACCGACTCGTTGAATTCGGTGACCAGCGCGTCAAAGGCCATCTTCTGCGGGCCGTTGTAATAATGCCACACCTCGATAACGGTGGGATTCTGGGGGTCCAACTTTCCATTTTCTCCGCTTACCTTCCCGCAGCCGGCGGTGAACAGGATGCCTGTCAGTACAGCCGCCGCCGACAGGAGCGATACCAAACGCTTTTTCATGCCTTTTCCTCCATCTTTTTCGAAATAGACCGAAAAAGCGCGTCCCCTCGATCCGCTTTTCGCCTTTTCGGTAAAATTATCCTTATTATACTCCTATTTTTCAGCCCCGTCTATGGGGGGATTTATTCGGCGGAAAATTACCGCGACAGGGAGCCGCGGCGGGATGGGTTGTTTAGCCGTGGAAGGGGGACAAGGACGGCGATTAACGCCCCCTGCGGCAAGAAAACCCCTGCCGCGCCGGCCGGCGTGGCAGGGGTTTATTTGGTCAAAGCGGCTCAGTCGCGGCCCTGTTCCTTAAAAACACGGTCGGCTTCCCTCTTCATATCGCGGCGGGCAGCGTCCTCCCGTTTGTCGTACAGCTTTTTGCCGCGGCACAGGCCGACCTGTACTTTGACGAGGGAGCCCTTGAAATAGACCGACAGAGGGATGAGGGTCAGGCCCTGCTGCTTGACGAGGCCGAACAGCCGCAGGATTTCCCGCTTGTGCATGAGCAGGCGGCGGGAGCGGCGGGGTTCCCGGTTGAAAATGTTGCCTTTTTCATAGGGGCTGATGTGCATGCCGTTGACCATCAGTTCCCCGTGTTCGATATCGCACCAGGCGTCCTTCAGGTTGACACCCCCCTGCCGCAGGGACTTTACCTCGGTCCCGGTCAGCTCGATGCCGGCTTCCATGGTCTCCTCCACGAAGTAATCGTGGTAAGCTTTTTTGTTGGCGGCGATGGTCTTCATCACTTCTTTGGCCATAAAGGGACGCCTCCTTTCCCGTCTAATATAACCGGGGACATATGCAAAAAACAGGCGATCGGGGGCTTAATCGATCCGGCTACGGCCCTCCAGTGAGCGGCGCAGCGTGATCTCATCGGCGTATTCCAGATCGCCACCCACCGGGATACCGTAGGCCAGGCGGGTCACCGGTATGCCGAAGGGCTTGAGCAGCTTGGACAGGTACATGGCGGTGGCTTCCCCCTCCACGGTGGGATTGGTGGCCATGATGATCTCCCGGACGTCGTTTTCGGTCACCCGCGTCAGCAGCTCCTTGATGCGCAGCTGTTCGGGGCCGATGCCGTCCATGGGGGAGATGGTGCCGTGGAGCACATGATAGGTACCCGAATATTCCCGCGTGCGTTCCAGCGCCATCACGTCCCGGGGATCCTCCACCACGCAGATCACGCCGGTATCCCGGTTATCCGCGCGGCAGACAGGGCACAGCTCCTGATCCGCCAGATTACAGCACACGGCGCATTCGTGGATTTTTTCCCGTGCGTCCCTGACCGCCTCGAGGAAATCCTCCGCGGATTTTTCGGGGATATTCAGCAGGTGGAAGGCCAGGCGCTGGGCGGATTTATGCCCGATTCCCGGCAGGCGTTCCAGCTGCTCCACCAGCCGGGACAGCGAGGCGATCTGATACGACATCTCAGAACAGCCCCGGTACGTTCAGGCCGTTAGTCACCTTGTTCATCTCGTTTTCCGAGGTTTCGGCGGCGGTGCGCAGCGCCTCGTTGACAGCGGCCGTGATCAGGTCGGTCAGCATCTCCACGTCTTCGGGGTCCACCACTTCCGGCTTGATTTCCAGCTTGGTGATCTCCCGTTTGCCGCTGACCGTCGCCGTGACGGCGCCGCCGCCCGCGGCGGCGGAATACTCCCGCTCGTCCAGCTCGGCCTGGAGCTGTGTCATCTGCTCCTGCATTTTCTGGGCCTGCTTGATCATTCCCTGCATATTGCTGGGGCCGCCGCCCACACCCTTCGGCAGTCTTGCTTTCATATAGAACAATCCTTTCCGTATATAAATCTTGTTGTATTACACAGAGTTATTTCTATTTGACATCCACATCCACTCCCAGCTCCCGGCTGCTGCGGATGAAATCCGACAGCGGGTCGGCGGCAGGCGCGGCGGCTTTTCCGCCGGCAGGCGGCTTTTCCGCCGGGGCGTTTTTGACCCCGATACGGTAGCTGCGCCCCGTGACCCCGCGCAGGGCGGCAGTCAGGTGGGATTTATTGCCGTCGCGGGACACCAGGGATTTAAACAGGTCGCTGTTGGTTCTAATCAACACCAGATCGCCGCGGAGGGTGGCGGTGGAGCCCAGCAGAACGCCGTACAGCGGCGGACAGGTCTGGGCCAGCGCTTCCAGCACGTCGCCCCACTGGGGGAAGGGCAGCTCCACGCCTTCGCTCTCCCCGGCAGGGGGAGCCGGCGGCCCGGCGGAGGGGAGGTCTGCCGGGACCGGGGCGGAAACCTTCGGTGCCGCCGGGGCTTGGTCAAAGGGCAGAGGCGGCGGCTCCGGCCAATCCCTGCCGGCAGAGGGCGCCGCGGAGGAAGGGGATGGCCTCTCGCCTACCGCCGGGGGTATTGGGGCAGGCGCGGGAGATACCGGCGCCGCTTCGGCAGGGGAAACGACGGGGGCCGCCGCTCCGCCGCGCACCGCCAGCTCCAGGGCCTTGACCCTCCGCAGCAGGGCGGCGGCGGAGGTGTCCAGCTCGGGGGAACACAGCCGCAGCAGGGCGGTTTCCATTTCCACGCGGCGGGAGGAACCACTGCGCAGCCGCTCCAGCGTTTTCTGCAGAGTTTCCATCCCCTGGAGGATGGCGGTCAGTTCGTACCGACCCGCCTCCTGACGCAGACGCTCCATTTCTGAGGGGGTAGCGACCACCAGGTCGTCGGGGCGGGGTACGCTCTTGAGAATCATCAGATTGCGGTAGAAATCGATCAGCTCGACGCACAGCCGCTCCATATCCTTGGAAGCGGCGTGGAGGCGGTCGATGACGGTCAGGGCCGCGCCAGGCTGTTGGTCCCGCACGGCGGCGGACAGCTCATAAAGATGGTCCCGGCCGGTGATGCCCGCCGCCTCGGCCACCGTGTCCGCCGTGATGTCCCGGGAGCGGGACAGGCACTGGTCCAGCAGGGATAGGGCATCCCGCAGGGCTCCGTCCGCCATCCGGGCCAGCAGCAGGGCCGCGTCGTCGGCGACGGTGAACTCCTCCTGCCCGGCGATATACTGGATGCGGGCGGCGATGTCCTCCGGCGGGATGCGGGAAAAGTCGAACCGCTGGCAGCGGGACAGGATGGTGGCGGGCAGCTTGTGAACCTCGGTGGTGGCGAGGATAAAGATCACATGGGCGGGGGGTTCCTCCAGCGTTTTCAGCAGGGCATTGAAGGCGCCGGTGGACAGCATGTGCACCTCGTCGATGATGTACACCCGGTACTTGGCTACCGCGGGGGTGAAGCTGACCTCCTCCCGCAGTTCGCGAATGTTGTCCACACCGTTGTTGGAGGCGGCGTCGATCTCCACCACGTCCATAATGGTGCCGTCATCGATGCCGCGGCAAATATCACACTCGTTGCAAGGGTCCCCGTCACGGGGGGACAGGCAATTCACCGCCTTGGCCAGTATCTTGGCACAGGAGGTTTTCCCCGTGCCGCGGGAGCCGGTGAAGAGATAGGCGTGGGCCAGACGGCCGGTGCGCAGCTCGTTTTTCAGCGCGGCGGTGACATGGGGCTGTCCCGAAACGTCGGAGAAGGTCTGGGGACGCCATTTTCGATACAGAACCTGATACATGAGCCATCCGCCTTTCCTTAAGCTTTAAAAGGCCGCACACCCTCGGGCATACGAACGGACAGGTTACCCGCGGCGCACGGCTGCGACCGCTTAATGCTGCTCGGTTCCCCGCCTGACATGGTTCACGGCGTACCGTCGCACGGGACCCATCCGTCCGTATGCCCCAAAGCATGCGGCGCTCATACACATCGAATTATACACGATTTCCCGCCCAAAAGCAACCTGTAAATTGAGGATTTCCCCGGTAGGACACAGGGGTAAGCTATACATTTGCAGGTAACCTGTTATAATGGAGGAAACGAATCGGAGAAGGAGTGGCTTCATGACCCGCGAGAGTTTGCAGGAGTCCTGCGCTGCGAGAGGATTTTCGGTGGATGTCCAGGGGGCGGTGTCGGGTCTGCTGTACGGCCTGCCTTTCCGCGGAGCGGCCGGCTCCGCCTGGTCGGCGGGCGTGGTGACACGCGGCGCCGTCCCGCCTGTCGGGGGCGAGGAAAAGGTGCGGGACTATCTGCGCGGCGTCTATCCGGATACCGATGCGGCCATACGGTGGGAGCGGGAGAGGCTGTCGGTTGTGCTGACGCCGCCCGACGCCGACAGGGAGAAGCCGGAAAGATTCCTGGACTTTCTCGATGAGACGGCGGGTATTGCCTCCGCCCTGCTGGCCTCGCCGGGGGAATCTGCCTCGCCGGATTCCCCTGCCGGCCGATCCCTGCCGGCGGAAGAACGGGCGGCCCTCTTCCGCGGGGCGGCGGGGGCGTCCCTGGGGGCGCTGGCGGGGACTCTGCCCTGGCTGGTGTTCCTGATTTTCGGCGGCCTGTCGCTGGGGCTGCTGTGCTTCGCCATGCCGGTGGCGGCTTTTTTTGGCTACAAATGGTCCCGCGGCCCCCGCAGCGGCAAAACGGCGATGCTGGCGGCGGCGATCCCCTCCTTTGTCCTGCTGCTTCCCGCCGCCTTTTTCGGCGACACCCTGTACTGGCTGCGACGACTGGACGAGCCGGCGGCCTTCTGGCAGGTGCTGGCCACGCCGGTGGTCATCTCCCAGGCCTGCGCCGGGGCGCTGGTGGGGGCGGCCCTGATCGTGCTGGGCCTGATTTTCCTGCGGAACATGGTGCGGGATTATGCGCAGGGAAAGCCGGGGAAGAAAAAACGATAGCCCGCTGGCTCTTTGACAGGTGAACAT
>JAAWQC010000045.1 GCA_022800315.1 Clostridiales bacterium | reverse complement strand
GTTCCTCTCGAGAGGAACCGGCGCTTTTATTTTCCTATTTTAGCCCATTTAAATTAGAACATTTGTTTGACAGTTGCGAATATTTGTTCTATACTGGTGACATCCTATAAAAAAACAGAAAGGCGGAACACCTGTGGAACTGATGGATAAGCTGCGCATACTGGCCGACTCGGCGAAATATGACGCAGCCTGTACTTCCAGCGGCGTGGATCGGGGAGCCAAAGACGGCATGCTGGGTTCCGCCGTCGGCTGCGGCATCTGCCACAGCTTTTCAGCGGACGGGCGCTGTATTTCCCTGCTTAAGGTGCTGATGACCAACAACTGCGTTTTCGACTGCCAGTACTGCGTCAACCGCTGCTCCAACGATATCCCGCGCGCCACCTTCACCCCGGAGGAGCTGGCTGACCTGACCATCGAGTTCTACCGCCGCAATTATATCGAGGGGCTGTTTCTCAGCTCCGGCGTGCTGAAAAGCCCCGACTACGCCACGGAACGGATGTGCCGGGTGCTGGAGCTGCTGCGCACCACCTACCGTTTCAACGGCTATATTCACGCCAAAGCCATTCCCGGCTGTTCCCCCGAACTGATGGATAAGCTGGGCCGCCTGTGCGACCGCATGAGCATCAACATCGAACTCCCCAGCGAACAGAGCCTCAAGCTGCTGGCCCCGGATAAGAAGAAGGACGCCATCCTCGGCCCCATGGGCGGCATTCGTGACCGCATACGGGAAAACAAGGAGGAGCTGGCCCTCTACCGGAATGCCCAGCCCTTTGCTCCCGGCGGTCAGGGTACCCAGATGATCATCGGCGCCACACCGGACACCGACCAGCAAATTCTGCGACTGAGCGAGGGCCTTTACCGTAAATACGCCCTGCGCCGGGTCTTTTATTCCGCCTATATCCCGGTGGGGACCCACGCTCTGCTTCCCAAAGGCCAGCCGCCTCCCCTGCTGCGGGAACACCGACTGTATCAGGCGGACTGGCTCATCCGCAAATACGGCTTCACCGCGGGCGAGGTGCTGGACGACGAGCATCCCTCCCTCGACCCTCTGCTGGACCCCAAATGTTTCTGGGCCATGAACCATCTGGACCAGTTCCCGGTGGAGATCAACCTCGCCGACCGGGAAACCCTGCTGCGCGTTCCCGGCATCGGTCTGAAATCCACCGAGCGGATCCTGTCCGCCCGCCGCATGTCCACCCTCTCCTTCGAGGATTTGAAAAAGCTGCGCATCGTCCTCAAGCGGGCGGTGTACTTCATTACCTGCGGCGGACGCATGTACCGCGGGGTGAAGTTCGACCATTCCTTTATATATCAGAATCTGACCGCCGATGTCCGCCGGCGGCCGGGAGAACTGCCGGCGGATATCCCGCCCCAGCTGTCCCTGTTTGAAAAACCGGCCCTGCCGGGCTGGGACGCCTGGAACGGGCAGAGCCCACAGGGGAACGGGCTGGGCCAACACGCAAGCGGGCTCATCCCCCTGCCGGTGCGAAGGGAGGACACGGTGAAATGCCTGACGGGCGAGATGTGATGCTGGTGTATGACGACACCTTCGAAGGGTTTCTCACCGCCGTATTTGAAAGCTACGCGGGAAAATACCGCTCCTGTACCATCGCCTCCCGGGAACGGTGCCAGCCCCTGCTGGGTGTGGAGACCCTTGATATCGCAACCGATGAAAAGCAGGCGGAGCGGGTGATCGCCGGTATCCGCCGCCAAATGGGGCAGGAAGGGTACGAGCAGGTGTGGACCGGCTTCCTCTCCGGCAATCCCCGTAAGGAAGAGGTTCTGCTGCCCTATATCCGCCTGGGGATGAAGCGGGGACGGGTGATCCACCAGATGATTACCGACGACCGGGTGATTGCCCAGACGAAAATGACCGGGCTGGTGGGGAGAGAAGCCCATCTGCTGATCCAGTTCGCCCGGTTCGCCCGTATGGAGGGCGGGGTATATTACGCCGCCATCACGCCGGAGCATAACTGCCTGTCCCTGATTATGCCGCACTTTGCCCAGCGGTTCAATGTACAACCCTTTGTCCTCCACGACAAAACCCATAACCTGGCGGGGGTCTTTGACCGCAGGCAATGGGTCATTTCCTCCGCCGACGGCCTGACCCTGCCCGACTGCACCGCCGACGAAAAGGCGTGGCAGAAAATGTGGAAAGCTTTTTACGATACCGTCGCCATCCGTGAACGGTACAATCCCCGCTGCCGCATGAATCATATGCCCAAAAAGTACTGGAAAAACATGGTGGAAATGACCGCTTTTCCTACCCCCGACGATATTCCCCTCCCCTCCCTTCCGGATACCGATCCCTATCCACAGAGGAAAATCACGCCGATCTCCAGCGAAACAAGCTCGACTTCCCCGGAATCAGGCTCTCTCGCACAGGATACCACCTACCGATAACTCCCTTTCGGGAGAGAGTTTCTGTTTATCTCTAAAAATATATAAAATATGACCCGATTTTTGACAGGATAAAAGACATGTGGTATCATAAATCACTCGTATTTACTTGTTAAGAACTGGATCGATACAACATACATTAACCCGTCATTCCATACCAGAAAGGGTGGCCTCCACATGCAGATCGACACCGTTACCGTCATCGGCGCCAATGGCACGATGGGGTGCAATATTGCGGGTATATTTGCCTCGTTCGGCAATGCGAAAGTGTATATGGTATGTCGAAATCCGTCGGACGCACAGGAGGCCTATCAGCGAGCGGCTCTGTCCGTTAGGGCGGAGGCAATCGGACGAAATCTGATACCGAAAGGCTACGACGATTTGGATGCCTGTATAGCGGAATCGGACTTTATTATGGAATGCGTCGCTGAAAACCTGGAGGTTAAAAAGGCGGTATATCGGCGAATCAGCTCCTCAATCCCCAAGCGCGCAATTGTAGCGTCCGGTACCTCGGGATTATCTATCAATACGCTGGCTGAAGAACTGGATGAGGAAAGACGCAGGCAGTTTTTCGGCGTCCATTTTTTTAATCCGCCATACAGCATGACCCTGTGTGAATTTATTCCTTCCCAATATGCTGATAAAACGCAGGCTCATCTCTTGAAACTGTATTTGCGCGACGTTCTTCACCGCAATGTGGTAGAGGTAAAAGATACGGCGGCCTTTATGGGAAACCGCATCGGTTTTCAGTTCATCAACCTAGCA
This sequence comes from Clostridiales bacterium, assembly GCA_022800315.1. GTDB lineage: Bacteria > Bacillota > Clostridia > Oscillospirales > Acutalibacteraceae > Avimonas_A. The sequence goes on along the minus strand of JAAWQC010000045.1, from coordinate 14,004 downwards.
CTTCAGTTTGCAGAAAAATATAAGTATAGCGGTGGCATTGATTATATAGACACGATTATGGGCGGCTTTACAGGACGCGCTATGGCGCCCCTCACCACCTCGGATTTTGTAGGGTTGGATGTCCATCAAGCTATTGTTAAGAACATCTATGAGAATACCTGTGATTATGAACACAACAGTTTTGTGCTGCCGGCCTTTGTACAGGAAATGATACGCGAAAAGCGGCTTGGCCGCAAAAGCGGTGCAGGACTTTATAAACTGGTTCGTCATAGCGGCGGTGCCAAAGAAATCTATGTATACGATATTGAAACACAAGAATATCGGCCCAAACGGAAATACAGCTTTCCTTTTGCTGAACATATGATTTTCCACTTACGAAACGGCAATTATGAAATGGCGTTCCGCGTGCTGGTGAACAACCACTCACCTGAGGCAGAGATATGTCTGGAGCTGTTGGTTCGTTATGTCCTGTATAGTCTTTATGTCTCCCGGACTGTGGGTGAAGATATCCATTCATCGGATAAAGTGATGGCTTCCGGTTTTAATTGGGCACCTCCCCTGTGTGTTTACAATGCCCTGCAACTGGCAGAAAATTTTGAACGGCTCGCCGACCGTATATTGCCTGCTGAACTAAAGAATTTATTGGATATGAACGAAATATTGGTCGATATCCCTTCTTCTGAGTATGATTTTCGTCCCTATTTCAAGGCGAAAGGATAGATTGAGGTGAACAACGTATACATTCTGGGCGGCGCGCAGACAGATTTTGAACGTAACTGGAGTAAAGAAGGGAAAAATGTCGTCGCATTACTGAGAGAAGTCGTAGAGGATGGACTACATAACATCGGTTTCGATTATGAAGATATTGTCCGCCTAAACCGGGAGAATAAAATCGCGTGTTTTGTGGGAAACTTTATCGGCGAATACTATATTAATCAGGGCCATTTGGGTGCTCTGCTAACCGAGGTTCATCCGGCTTTTCACGGTGTGCCCTCCGCCCGGTATGAGGCCGCCTGCGCTTCCGGTTCAGTCGCTCTGGACTCTGCTTCTTCCCATCTGCGGGCGGGAGATTATGAGGTAGCCCTGGTTATCGGTTTTGAGCTGATGAAAACCGTGGATTCGAAACGATGCGGTGATTACTTGGGAAGAGCCGCTTTTTACGAAGAAGAATCCCAGGGGATTGAATACCCCTTTCCCAAGCTATTCGGCCGTTTGGCCGACGAAACCGTTGCCAGATACGGGTTAGACACCAAGCGGTATTTGAACAACCTGGCGTCAATTGCGTCCATCAATTATGAAAACGCTAAGAGAAATCCCCTGTCTCAGACGAGAAAATGGTTTATGAGCCATGAGCAGGCCAACCTGCGCGGAGGTGAAACCAATCCTTGTATCGGGGGACTCTTGGCCGCCTCGGACTGTTCTCAGGTTACCGACGGCGCTGCTTTTGTGGCACTCGCCTCAGAGGAGTATATCCGCCGGAATTGTTCCGGCAGGAAACCTCCGGTAATCAAAGGATTTGGGCATCGGGTCGCCCCCATGAAGTTTGCTGAAAAAATGAAAGAAAGCCAAAAGAATGAACAGATACTGCCGTGGACACGGCAGACGGTAATCGACGCTTACCGCCGGGCAGGGCTGACAGTGGATGACATCGATTTCTTTGAAACACACGATTGTTTTACTTCCAGTGAATACTGTGCCATTTCTGCCTTTGGTATCACTCCCTGTGGCAGGGAATATGAGGCGATTGAATCCGGTCGTATCAGCTTCGCCGGAGATAAACCGATTAATCCCAGCGGCGGCCTGATCGGCTGCGGCCATCCTGTTGGCGCCAGCGGCGTCCGTATGTTTCTGGATTTATATAAGCAGGTTTCCGGCATCTGCGGCGGCTATCAACTGGAAAAAGCGAATAATGGGATGATGCTCAATATTGGCGGCAGCGCAACCACTAACTACTCCTTTATTGTGGGGAACAGCATATGATAAAAAGAAAACTGGTGTTTTTGGGTGCTGGCGGTTTTGGCCGTGAGGTTGCGTGGCAGGTCAGCCAGATACAGTCCCTAACCGCTGCGTATGAGGTACTGGGATTTGTGGATGATTCGCCGGAGCCGGCAGGCAATGAGATCAACGGTCTGCCGGTTTTGGGCGACACCCAGTGGCTTTTGAGTTATCCTGAGGAGCTCTCAGTAGTCATCTGCATTGGAAATTCACGTATCCGCAAACAGGTATATGAGCGGCTTTCCACAAATCCCCGCCTGTCTTATCCCACTATCATCGCTGACAATGTCCGTTATTCGGATACCGTTACGTTTGGGCAAGGCTGTATTATTTGTCTGTCGAGTATTCTGACCGTCAATGTCCAATTGGGGGATTTTGTTATTATCAACCTGGATTGTACCATTGGCCATGACGTCGAGATGGATAATTTCGTAACTTTATACCCCAGCGTCAATGTTTCAGGAAATGTCCATATCGGTGAATGCGCGGAACTTGGCACCGGCTGCCAGATCATACAGAAGAAAACCGTTGGACGCAGCACGATCATAGGCGCGGGTTCGGTCGTGGTCAAGGATTTGCCCGCTGACTGTACCGCTGTAGGGGCGCCCGCTCTTCCTATAAAATTTCACCCACCTGGAAAATAACCCCTTATTCTCTACCCTCTTAGCCGCCAGACCGATCTGTCGGCTTTGTTGGATTTCTCAAGTGGTTTCCGCGTAAACCTGTGCTCCCCACTCTCCTGCGGCGATTTCCTGTACTTCGCTTACCTGGCAAGCCACTGTGGGCGCGCCCTGTGCGCCTATCCACCGTCTCTCACCGGCATCCGCCTGCACGGACGAGTCGGTGGTGGGAACGGCACTGAAGCGATACCGTGTCAAGGTTACCAACCTGTGCGATTCCGATTTATTCCCTAAACGCAAAACCGCCCTCCGGCTGTGCCGGGAGGCGGTTTTTCTATCGGTCAATTGTGCCGGTGAATGTCGGCCTGGTCAAGCTTTTTGTCCTCTACATTGCGCACGACGCTGTCCGCGCCGCCCAGCCGGCCTTCGAATACCTTCTTTGAGCGCTGCAGCTCGTTAAGGGTGGCGGGGCCGCCCATACAGCCGCCCACGCAGAACATGCCTTCCACGAAATCTTCGGGAAGCCGGCCGGCCTTGAGCAGCATCATGGCCTTGCGGCACTCGTCCGCGCCATTGCATTTGAGCGCCTGGATGTCCGCCGTCTCTCCCCGCTCCTCCAGCACGCGCTTCACCGCACCGGTCACGCCGCCGGAGAGCGCGAAGCCCTTGCCGTAACGGGTGGCGTCCTCGTCCCCGTCTTCCTGCACCTCACCGTCTGTGTCGAATACATTTCGCGCGCACATCATGGCGTACAGCTCTTCAAAGGTCAGGGCGTAATCGATCTCATCCACATAACCCGCCATAACCTCGTTCTTCTTAGCGATGCAGGGGCCGATGAAGACGGTGACCACATTCGGCTTCTGGCTGCGGATATACCGCTCCACTGCCACCATAGGGGACACGGTGGTGGAGACGTACTTCATCAGGTCGGGGAAGTGTTTGCGCACCATGTTAACGAACGCCGGGCAGCAGGAGGAGGTCATCTTCTCCCCCGCTTCCTTGCGCTCCAGCAGCTCGCCGGCCTCGCTGTAGGCGACCATGTCGGCGCCCAGTGCCACCTCGTACACATCGTCGAAGCCCACCCTGCGGATGGCTTGCTTGATCTGCGGCAGGGTGTCGGTCCCGAACTGCCCTTCGATGGCAGGAGCGATCATGGCGACCACCTCTTTCCCCTCGTCCCGCAGCGCCTCGATGACGTTGACCATCATCGACACGTCGGAGATAGCGCCGAAGGGGCAGCCGGTGACACAGGCGCCGCAGTTGACACACTTGTCTGGATCAATGGTAGCGATGTCGTTTTCGTCCATACTGATCGCCTTCACCGGGCAGCTCCGGCGGCAGGGGCGCTCGATCTCCACAATGGCGTTGTAAGGACAGGCCGCCACGCATTTGCCGCACTTGCGGCATTTGCTCTGGTCAATCACGGCACCGGAGGGGGTGGAGGTGATGGCGCCGAACGGACAGGCCTTGACGCACTTTTTCGCCAGGCAGCTCTGGCAGTTGGGGGTGACGGTGATTTTGGAGATAGGGCAACCCTCGCACGCACAGGGGATCACGTGAACCACCTGGGTACTGTCCTTGTCGGTGTACATCACGTCGATGGGCAGCTTGCCCATAGCCATGCGCACCCGCTGGCGGACGATCTCCCGCTCGCGGTATACGCAGCAGCGGAATCGGGGCTTGATCCCCGGTATCATCTCATAGGGGATCTGTTCGCTCTGGTCAAACAGAGTACCGGCGAAAGCGTGCTCCGCCGTCAGCTTGAGCACCTCGTGCTTGATCTGGACAATATCGGTGAGTTCCTGCATAGTGACTGTTTCCTTTCTATGGGAAGTGGCATATGACCTTAATAATAACGGATTTTGACGATCTTCCCCGCCGACTGCAGCAGCTCGGCCAGATCCTCCAGCAAACGGATTTTGATACTGAGGTCAACCGGCAGGTTGGGGTTCTGGTGGGCAGGATTGATGGCCTTGCCGATGAACAGGTTGAGATGGGTGCAGTGTTCGAGAAGCATGCGGGCGATCAGGGCCGCGCCGTTGTCCTCATCCATCAGGCGGATGGTTTCCGCGTCGGCGGGGTTGTCGAGATAATGCTGCACAATATCCTTTACCCTGCGGATGGTGAGCACCCCTTCGGTGGTGATGTCGATCCCCTTGATGTGGGCGATGGGGGGCAGGTCCCCCCCGTAGTTCAGGTCGGTGGTCACTTCTCGGCCCAACACGCGGGCCAGCAGGTTGGCGCTGCTGCCTCCGCAGACGATTTTGGCCCCCTCCGGCGACATGAAATCCACCACGATCCGCTCGTCGTCCCGCGGGAAGCGGGGCGGACCGGAGAACAGGCTGACCGTCTGACGGGGGATGACCTTCACCGTGGCGACGGTGGTGTCGTCCCCCGGCTTGCCCATATAGAGGTCCTCGCACGCTCCGATCAGCTCGGAGGTCATGCGGGCGCTGCTGGCGTCCGCCTTATAGGTGTCCTGCAGAAAGTCGCTGACGCTCTCCCAGTCCCAGCCCAGGTTCAGCACCTCACCCACACCGGCGAAGACCACGCCGTCGCTCATCAGGGTGAGGGAATCCCCCACCTCCAAATCGAGGACGGCTTCCTTGATCACCTTGCCGCCGATCTCCCGCGTGGTATATTCGATGGGGTAATTTACCCCGTCGTGCATGTAGATGCAGCCGGGGCAGTCGAACTCGGTCAGGTATGCCTTCCCCTCAGCGGTCAGCTTGAGGATGGCGAAAGTGGAATACGCTACTTTTCGCACTTTGCATACCGGCAGGGTGTGGATGATGGTGTCCACCGTGTCGTCCAGGGAGGCCCCCTGCTTCATCATGGTGGCGATGATTTTGGAGGTCAGGGTGGCGAGGATATTGGCCTTCACCCCGCTTCCCAGGCCGTCGGAGAGGGCGACCATCACATCGTCCTCCGCCTTGACAACCTCGACCATGTCGCCGCACAGCTCTTCATTTTTCTTCAGCAGGCTTTTGGAGGTCACATCGTAATAGACCCTTTCGCCCATGGGCAATCTGCCTTTCTGTCGAGACCTTCCCCTGTCTTAATGCCGGGGGTCCAGGTCCTCTTCTTCACTCATGATCTGCTTTTTCAGGTTGTTCAGTGTCACCTTGGTCTCCGCGGTGGTTTCGCCAAGCAGGCTGGCGATCTCCTGGGCGGCGATCATCTGCTTTTCGATGACCTTCTGCGCCATTTCCGCTGCCTCCAGCCGGGCGCGGTGCTTTTCGGTGCGCTCCTTTTCGTCATTGGTGATATCCTTGAGGAAGCCAATGACGATGTTCTGCTCCAGTACGTAGATCAGGGACTGCTCCACGATTACGCCCAGCGATTCGATCTTTACTTTTTTCTCATGGATATCCTTGCCGGTGAGGAAAACATGCTCGAAGTCGGAGGGGTCCAGATACTCGTACAGCTCCGATCCCACAGCTTGCTGGCGGGAAACGCCGAAACGTTTCTGGGCGGCCAGATTGAACTCGATGATGCGCAGGTCCCGGTCCACCGCGATGATATAGTTGGGGGTAGCGGTCAAGGTCACACTGCTCAGCGACTGGGAAATGTCGTTGATATAGGGCAGGCACATGTACAGCTCCGCCTTGCCGCGGTAAACGGCGATAGCCTTGTCGCGGCAGGTGGGATAACCGCAGGAGCCGCAGTTCAGCTCCCTGTCGGGGGTGGGCTTGCCAATCTCGGACAGGATGCGCCGGATGGTTTTTTCATCGGGCATATCCTCCCTGACCGGCTCCGCCTGGAAGGACAGGGACAGCTCCGGCTTCTCGCTGACAAAGGCGGGAGCCTGCGCCGCGTACCGTTCCACCCGCAGGCGGGAGCGGAAAGGCGCCCGGCGGGCGTCGGGGATCAGGGGGCCGCCCACACAGCCGCCATCGCAGGAGTTGAGCTCCGCGAACACCCGACCGCAGTGGCCGTCCCGCATCTCTTGCAGGAACGCCATCACGTTTTCCAGTCCGCACACACTGATAAAATCGTAACCGTTATACCGGTCGCTCATGCAGGCGTCCGCCCTCCCCATCGCACCCGCGACAGTAGACTGGCGCCGGATATCCCGCACGATGCCCTCCGGAACCGGATAGATGCGGGAAAAGGAGGACTCGCCGTCGATCCCTTTTCCCCCGCTCTCCGCCGTCCCGCCGGCCGGCTGCGAACTCTCTCCCAGCTGCGCCTCTTCTTTTAACAGGGAGCGTTCTTCAAACAGGGCGTCCAGCTGACGGAAGGTCAGCACCCCGTCCGCCGATTCGGGATGGTCGTTGATCTCCTTGATTTTGGACAGGCAAGGGCCGATGAAAACGACGCGGGTCTTTTCCCCCAGCCGTTTTTTCAGCATCCGCCCATGGGCCAGCGCCGGCGACACCACCGGAGCCATCAACGGGATCAGATCGGGATAATACCGCTCAATCAGCAGGTTCACCGTCGGGCAGCAGGTGGTCAGCAGGGAAGGCATGTTCCCCTCGTCCAGCAGTTCCCGGTAGCGGGCGGTCACTTCCGCCGCGCCCGCCGCCGTCTCCTCTACCGTATCGAAGCCCAGGCGGCGCAGGGCATCCGCCATCCGGGAAGCGTCGACCTCACCAAACACCCCCGCCCAAGCCGGGGCCAGGCTGGCCGCCACCTTCACCTCAGGATCGGCCAGCCAGTCCAGTATCCGTGCCGGGTCGTTGACCACGGTTTTCGCCTTCTGCGGGCAGACATTGATGCATTTGCCGCACAGCACGCATTGGTCCGCCAGCACCTCCACCCGGTCATTGATATAGCTGATGGATTTGACGGCGCAGTATTTCAGGCATTTATAACAGTTTTTACAGTTCGCCTTTTTGACGCTTATGTAAGCGGTCATCACTCCAGCCTCCCGGCCACCTGCGTTTCAAAAAACTCGTCGATGTTGTTCACGGTCACCCCGTATACCTGCTCGTCGTATTTGACGCACACGCCCTCGTCCGCGCAGTGACCCATGCAGAAGGAGCCTTTGAGGGTCACGCGGTCCTCCAGCTCGTGGCTGGCGATCAGCTCTTTAAACCGGTTGATGATCTCCCGCGAATTCTGGAGATGGCAGGAGCTTCCCACACATACCATTAAATCCATCCCGTACACCGTCCTTATCAGTTATTTTGGAAGAACCGGCCTCCTCCGCACGCGCCCGGCGGAAAAAGTCGGCCTAAATTTTCCTTTATAATATATACTCCGTGCTTAATCGTCAGTATACCACTTCGTTATTTTTTAGTCAATGTATTTTCCGCTGTCAATAACAGGGGATTGTTCCTCCGCGGCCCTGTCACGATCGTTTTTATCCTTATTTAATAAAGGCGCGGGAAATCCCGCGCCTTTATGGACTTGTTGTGAGTCCGCCGTATACGAATCAGTAACCCAGCACCCACATGCGGCAGACGGCCGCGAATTCCCGTATCCAGTAGCTGGGCAGCAAATGCAGCGGAGAGCGGCAGGTCAGCGGACCGACATCTCGGAACCCTGCTTTACGGGCGAAGGTCTGTCCCCGGTACTGATGGAATTCCTGAGTGGCGATCACGACGGTGGTATTCAATCCTTTCTCTTCGATAATTTCACGTGAGTTGGCGATATTTTCGTAGGTGTTGGTGGAACGGTCCTCCAAATACAGCCGGCTGTCGTCGATCCCTTTGTCCAGCAGGTACCGCCGCATTACAGCCGCCTCGGTTTCCGGCTCATCCTCGCCCTGGCCGCCGGATACGATACAAACCGACGCGGGGTTGGTTTCCAGATACCGCGCCGCCGCGTCCAGCCGGTCGGCCAGCATCTGGCTGGGACTTCCCTGCCGCACCGACGCACCCAGCACGATCACCGTGGCATTTTCGGGAGCGGGCCGCGCCGCGCCGACCAGCATAAATCCCGAAACCGTAATAAACAGCACAAACAGGAGGGTACAGAAGCTATAGAGGAAGATCAGCAAAGCACGTCCTGCCTTTCTCTGCCACAGCGAGTGGACAGCCCTTCGAATCGCCGGGTAAAAAACAGAACCGGCCAGCAATAGGGTGCCCGCTGCCAACGGTACCCATACCCCGACGTGAAAGCGTCTTACCGTAATCAGCGGGTCCAGTCCCCACACCAGCAGGATCACCGCCGCCAGGGACAGGACCGCCCGAATCAGGAGGGTGCCGGCCTCTTTTTTGATTTTCATCGGATACCTCCCCGGCGACAGAATACACCCGGATGTTCCTATTTGAATATCCGCACAGGATATTATGTTGAATAAGGATACACACTCTGTCTATTATGGAATATAATCTGCCTTGTTCCTCAGTATATCATGACCGTCCGTTTAAAAACGGAAGATAATCTTAAAATTTCATAAAAGCCCGTCCTTTTTTTAATTTTGAGGTTGCAATTTTTTCCTGTCTATCTTATAATGAGTAAGCACTACAGCATGGTAACCGATATAACTAGGAGGTAGAAACATGAAAAAAATCCTTGCTTGCGTTGCTAGCGCACTTCTCGCCGTGACTGTGTCTATGACGGCTTTTGCCGCTTCGGGTATTAGTGCCAATGAGCAGGCCGTTCTGGACAAGCTGAAGGCGCCGATCACCGTGGGTGACAAAACCCTGACCCTGCCCGCTGAGTACTACAATCAGGCCGAGAACTACCTGAAGCAGGACGGTGTGGATGTCACCGACGAGCAGAAGGCCGTTATCAACGCTCAGATCGACGAGGCTGTCGCCACGGTTAAAGCGAGCGGCGTGACCGATCTCGCCAAGCTGCCTTCCGATGTGAAGAGCAAGCTGATGACCAACGCGCAGACCGCGGCGAAAGAACTGGATCTGACCCTGACCTTTGACAACAGCAACAAAACCATTACTGTCAAGGATAAGAGCGGCAATGTCGTTGCCAAGATTGAGAACGTTATCAAGACGACCGGCGCTGATACCACCGTCGCCGTTGTCACCGCTGCCACCCTGGTTGCCCTGCTGGCCGGCTGTGCTGTCGTCGCCCGTAAATCCAAGCTGATGGCGAAATGAGTTTTCCCAAAAGGAAAACAGTAAAAAGAGTAATGGCTTACTTCGGTATGCCATTACTCTTTTCTGTCATCGGATACGGCCTGTTTTATCTGGCCTTATCCCCACTGCTCTCACCCGCCTTTTCGGCTCTCGGTATGGTGGTTTCCGACAGCCGTCCCGATTTCTCTGACGAGCTGAGCTCAATATTCTCCCCTCCAGAGGACACAACCGCTGCGCCCGCTGACACGGTCAACGAAAAGGATGTCCAGATGCCGCAGTACGGCACCCATTATGCCCGCCTCCAGATCGGCGATGCCGGGATAGACGCCGATCTGTACTTCGGCGACGGACCCGAGATCCTGAAAAAAGGCGTCGGGCAGTATATGGGCAGCTTTATTCCCGGTTCGGGCAAACCCGTCATGATCAGCGGACACAACAACGGCGCGTTTCACAAGCTGCAAAAGGTGGCTGAGGGTGACACGATCACCATCACCACCAATTACGGCGTATACGAATACCGGGTCACCAGCATGAGCGTGCATAAGGAGTCGGATAAAACCGCTTACGACCTGCGGCAGCAGAATGAGCAGCTCATCCTCTATACCTGTTATCCGTTCGACATGCTAGGCTTAACCTCCAACCGTTACTTTGTCTATGCGGACAAGATATCCGGGCCTTCTATCGTCAGCGGTAATTGAGGCTGCATCAGCGATACCCCGCCGCGTTTTGGGCGGCGGGGTTCGTTTTTAGCCACATATCCCCTTTAATTCGCCCTTATTTGCCACAACCGCGTTTTTATTAAAGGGCTGAAAGGCTGGTTTTCTCATGAAAAAACAACACATACTGCGTCAGGTCATCAGCTCCTTCATCGCGTTTGTCATGTCTTTACTGCTGTTTATTCTGACAATGGGTGCTTGTCTGTCCGTCACCGTATTCCACCGGGATTTTGTGCTGGATACCTTGGAAAAAGCAGGCTTTTACGATAAAACGGTCAACACGGTACTGGATAATATGAAGGCCCTTCCCGGCGGGGTCCCCGCCGAACTGTTCGATGATCTGATCGATGCCAACCTGGTGCGCAAGGACATCATCAACAGCGTCACCGCCGCCTTCTCCGGCGATTCCGCCTATCGGCTGGACCTCCAGCCCCTGAAGGATTCCCTGATGGCGCGTTTCACCGATTACGCCGCAAATAACGGCCTGGCGATCAGCGAGGAATCGAAAGCTAATCTGCAGACACTGGTGGACACCTGCGCGGACGTTTACCGCGATCAGGTGACCATCCCCTTCATCGATACCTTTGGCCAGATCCGTCTGATGTTTTCCAAGGGGTACACGGTGGGCATGGTCATCATCGTTCTGCTCTGCGCCTTGCTGGCGCTGTTCCTCATGAGCATTCGCCGGTATAAGCACCGCGGCGTCCGCTTCCTGGTCTACAGCTTCTCCTGCGCGGCGCTCATGACCGCCGCGCTGCCCGCCTTTGTGCTGATCAATCGGGCATATGAACGGATCCACCTGTCCCCCCAATACGTATACGATTCTTTTGTCAGTCTGGTATCCTCCAGCATGTACGCGATGCTGATCGGCGCGGCGATCCTGCTGCTGCTGGCTCTCGCCCTGCTTCCTGTTGTACGTCTGCTGAAGAAGGCCGAGATTCGCAAAGAAAAAGCGGCCAAGGCAAAGGAAGAACACTGACGCGGAATCGAAAGAGCCCGGCGGAATCGCCCGCCGGGCTCTTTTTCTATGCTGCCGAAGCGATCCCGTCAGGGATTCGGCATTTTTTCTGCGGCTGATTCCCCTGCATCGGATTCCCGCCGCTCCTTTTTTAAAAATCCCTCCAAATCCCCCTGAGGCAGGCGGAGGCTTTTCCCGCTCTCCAGATCCGTCAACGTGACTGAATCCATCCGGTAGCCCTCCAGATAATTGCTGTTTCCGCCGGAATAATAGGCGATTTCCAGCGTATAGGTCCGCCCTTCGTATTCTATCGGATACTGGATGCGGGACAGCTCATCCCCTCTGCCAAGATCAACTTTCCCGGTATAAAAATGGGCGAAGTCCTGGACACCCAGCCGTTCCTTCCGATTCAGCTCCTCCACCACATCCATGGTCAGGGGTCCTTCCGCTGATACGTTGACTCCCGGAGCAAAAGGCTCGTCGCCGTTGCCCCTGTGCCAGTCGCATCCGCCCATACTCAGTGCCATGATACAGGCCAATAGTAAGCATACCCCACCGTCTATCGCTTTCATAACCCCACCCCCCTATTCCGTACAGGAACAGTATATCACAGAATCCCGCTGGTTTATTCCCTGCGGCACCTCATCGGCAAATCGTGATCTGCCCTCCACTATGAAGCGCGGCACCAAAAAGCCCCCGCGGCAAAACACCGCGGGGGCCGATTCAATATAATGGGGAACCCGTATCGCAAGACTATCTCTTGGAGAACTGGGGAGCGCGGCGGGCCGCCTTGAGTCCGTACTTCTTACGCTCTTTCATTCTCGGGTCGCGGGTCAGGAACCCGGCCTTCTTCAGCTGGGGACGAAGCGCCTCGCTGTCGTATTGCAGCAGAGCACGGGCGATGCCGTGGCGGATGGCGCCGGCCTGACCGGTAACGCCGCCGCCGGCGACGCGGCACTCGATGTCGAACTTGTCGGCAGTGCCGGTCAGGTTCAGAGGCTGACGGACGATCAGTTTCAGGGTCTCCAGACCGAAGTAATCGTCGATGTCGCGGTCATTGATCTTCACGCTGCCGGTACCGGCATATACACGAACGCGGGCCACCGATTTCTTTCTTCTGCCGGTGCCATAAAAATAAGGTCTTTTATTGTAATCCATCTTTTACAGCCTCCTTTCTTAAAACTCGTAAGCTTCGGGCTTCTGGGCGGCATGCTCGTGCTGGGCGCCGCCATAGACGCGCAGACGGGTGCCGGCCGCGCGGCCGATCGTGTTGTTGGGAAGCATGCCGTTCACGGCGAGGGACATCGCCTTTTCGGGGCGGCTGGCCATCAGGGAGGCGTATTTGACCTCTTTCAGACCGCCGATCCAGCCGGTGTGGCGATACCATTTCTTCTGCTCCAGCTTATTGCCGGTCAGCACGGCCTTGCCGCAGTTGATGATAATGACATGATCGCCGCAATCCACATGGGGGGTGAATTCGGGCTTGTGCTTACCGCGCAGCAGGACAGCGGCCTGAGCGGCCACCCGTCCGAGGGGCTTGCCTGCGGCGTCAAGGATATACCACTTACGGGTGACTTCGCCCGCTTTGGCCATATACGTGGACATCGTATTACCTCCTGAATTTCTTCTATTCGCATAATAAACGACCCATTTCGCCGGGATGACATAGATATCCCCCGGTGACGCAGGTATGATCATATCACACGGCCCATCCCCTGTCAAGGCTCTTTCTCCAATTTTTTAATTTACACGGTGATTGCTTCGATTATCTCCCGTTTTTGCGCGTTTTGGCCCTCTGGCTGACCCGTCATTTTATTTTTCAGCATTGCGCCCGCGGTGCCCGCCGTGCTATCCTGTAGACAGACTTTACCGCCGATTGGAGGACATCCCTGTGCCCGATGTCATGAAAGAACTGCTGGCCCCTGTCAGGGCCGCCGTGCAGCGCTACGATATGATCGCTGAAAACGACCGCATAGCCGTCGGTATTTCCGGCGGCAAGGACAGCCTCGCGCTCCTGGCCGCCCTGGGCGCCCTGCGCCGCTTTTACCCGGTGCCCTTCACCCTGACCGCCCTCACGCTGGACCCCTGTCATAACGGGAGGGAGACGGATTACAGTGCCATCACCGAGTGGTGCGCTTCTATGGATATCCCGCACATCGTCCGTCGGACCCGCCTGTGGGAAATTATCTTTGTGGAACGGCAGGAGCCGAATCCCTGCAGCCTCTGCGCCCGCATGCGGCGGGGGGTGCTGCATCGGGAAGCCAAAGCGGCGGGCTGCAACGTCATTGCGCTGGGCCACCATCGTGACGATGCCGCCGAAACCTTTTTAATGAATCTGCTGGAAGGAGGCACCCTGTCCTGCTTCTCGCCGAAATCCTATCTGTCCAACCGGGAGCTGTGGATGATCCGCCCCTTAATATTCCTGGAGGAACGGCAGGTCGCTTCTGCCGCCCGGCGTCTCCAGCTGCCCGTTGTCAAATCCACCTGTCCCGTCGATGGGAAAACCCGCCGCCAGGAGACAAAAGAACTGCTGGCCCTTTTGTCCCGGACATACGGGCCTCTCGACGCCAAAATCGTTTCCGCCATGCAGAAGCAGGGATTGTCGGGGTGGTAGCTTTAAATCGACTCGGCTCCCGCTCTCGTCGATTTATGGAAGAAACGCCTCTCGGGCACTGCCCTCCCGCGGCTCCGCCGCAGCGGCCTTTCTTCCCCCTCAGCGGCTTCTA
>JAAWQC010000044.1 GCA_022800315.1 Clostridiales bacterium | reverse complement strand
CGAGACAGAGGCTGTGATGCTGAGGGTGGATTCCGACCTTGTGGAGCTTCTTGATGCCGCCGCCTCCGGCAATCTCGGCAATCTGGCCCTTACGCCAGCAGGGCTTTCAGCAGCCGGACGAAGGCCTTGCCGGTACTCATCTTGGGTACGTCGCATTCGGCGCGGATGCTGTAGGAGGCCACCTCCTGCCCGTCGAGGGTAAGGACGATACGGCCCACTACCTGGCCGGTATATACCGGTGCCTCCAGGTCTTCCGACATTTCCACCGTGCTGGTGACGTTTTTCTCCTGCCCTTTTTTGACAAGCAGGGATTCGGGCGTATCGGCAACGACCCTGACCGACGGTTCGGTGCCGCTGAGGACCTTGACCGGCACCAGCTGTTCTGGGTCGATCTGCGGGGTGTATACGCTGTAATTGGCAAATCCGTAGTCCAGCAGCTTGCGGGCGCCGCCGAAGCGCTGGTCGGTGGTTTCGCAGCCGAGGACCACCGCCACCAGCTTGAGGCCGTCCCGTTCCGCCGTGGCGGACAGGTTGTGGCCTGCCGTGCTGGTGGTACCGGTCTTCAGGCCGGTGACTCCTTTGTAAAAGCGGACCAGTTTATTGGTGTTGACCAGCTGAGAGGCACCGTTTCGCAGGGTATCCATCCAGATGGTGGTGTATTTGACGATGCCGTCGTGCTTCATCAGCTCGCGGGACATCAATGCCACGTCGTGGGCGCTGGAGTATCCGTCGTCGCTCAGTCCGCTGCAGTCGACGAAATGGGTGTCGTTCATTCCTAGCTCAGCGGCGCGCTGATTCATGCGCGCCACGAAGGATTCCATGGAGCCGGACAGATATTCGGCCATGGCGGCGCAGCAGTCGTTGGCGGAAACGACGCAGATGGCTTTGAGCATGTCGTCCACCGACATGGTCTCGCCCTCCTCCAGCCAGATCTGGGAACCGCCCATGGACGCGGCAAAGGCGGAACAGGTCACCATATCCTGATAACTGATGGTGCCGTCGTCGATTGCCTCCATGATCAGCAGCAGGGTCATGACCTTGGTGACCGAGGCGATGGGCACCTTTTCGTGGGAGTTCATTTCAAACAAAACGCTGCCGTTGTTCATCTCCATCAGGACGGCGGATTTGGTACCGGGCAGGTCGATGGCTTCCCCTTCGACGGGGACCGCTTCATCCTCCGACGCCCAAGCTGGTACGTCGGCGTCGTTCATGAGCTGTTCGGCGGTTTCGCCCGATTCGGTGTCGATGATAACCGTCGGCGTCTGCTCCGCGAGAGCGGGTATGGCCGCGCCGGACAGCAGCGCCGCGCTCAAGGCGCAGGCTAAGCCCTTTTTCCATTGGATCATCTCTATGGCCTCCTCTGTATATCCCTGTTTTGGTACAGCATATGAAGGCGGACGGGCCTGTTATGTTAGGGCTGTTCAGTATTTTGCGGCGGAAAGGGAGGCTGTCTTTTTCAACCGATTGTGGTATGATGGACAAAAAGGACGAATGGGGATTTGATCAGCATGGAACTGTGGGACATATACGACGCCGGCCGGGCTAAGACCGGCCGGCTCCATCAGCGGGGTCTGCCGCTGATGCCGGGGGAGTATCATCTGATCATCGATGTCTGTACCGTTGTCCGGGGACGTCTGCTGCTGACCCGCCGCCATCCGGATAAACACTGGGGCGGGATGTGGGAATGCACCGGCGGCGCGGTTCAGGCGGGGGAGGATACACTCACCGCTGCGCGGCGGGAACTGCGGGAGGAGACCGGCATCCCCGCCCGGCCGGAGGAGCTGATCAGGTTGGGGACGGTGAGGGGGCACAACTATTTTTGTGATTCCTACCTGGTGCGCCGGGACAGCGCCGTCGGGGAGCTGCGTCTCCAGGCGGAGGAGGTGGTGGAATCGCGGTGGGTGACCCTGCGGGAATTTGATCAACTGTGCGCCGGGGGCAGGGTGGTCCCCTCGGCAGAGGAGCGGTTCCGCCGGTACCAGACGGTCATCGCCGCTTCCATGAGCCGGGAATAACAGAGGCGGCGGCCACAGCCGAATAGCAGGGCGGAAGCGGCCGAACAGGCCAAATGTTAAGTTTGGTTGACAGATTTCCAGACCCTGTTGGTAGATATCCGCCGTGGGGTTCGGTATACTGAGGGGGAGGAGTTGATGACATGAGTTTTGCTGATAAGCTGATGGAACTGCGGCGGACCCGCGGCTGGTCACAGGAGGAGCTGGGAAACCGGCTGGAGGTCACCCGACAGACCGTTTCCAAATGGGAATTGGGTCAGACCACCCCCGAAATGAATAAGCTGGTGGAGCTGAGCGCCCTGTTTGACATCGGGTTGGACGAACTGCTGGATACCCCCTTCCAACAGGAAAAGGAATCGTCAGAGGAGCAGGCCGGGTATCTGTCGCCGTGGCGTCATTTCGAATACAAGAGCAAGCGCACCCTTTTCGGCCTGCCTTTCGTACACGTCAATATTGGACGAGGCCTGTACCGCGCCAAGGGGGTGATTGCCGTTGGCATGGCAGCCACCGGCCTGCTATCGGTCGGTCTGCTCTCCGCCGGCGTATTTTCCTTCGGAGTGCTGTCGGTGGGGCTGCTGGCGCTGGGTGCGCTGGCGGTGGGCGGTGTGGCCTGCGGTGCTGTGGCGGCGGGTCTGCTGGCAGTGGGCGCCGTGGCGCTGGGCCTGCTGGCCATCGGCGGACTGGCGATAGGGATGTACGCCATGGGCGGCTGTGCTCTGGCTTCCCATGTGGCGCTGGGCGGCTATGCCTCCGCCCCTGTGGCTATCGGTGAGTGGGCCAACGGGACAGTGACCATCCTGACCGACAACCATATGCGGGGCGCATCTCCCGGTGAGGTGCGGGAAGCGATCCTGCGCCAGTTTCCCCATACCTTTAAGTGGATCGTGAATCTGTTCGCCTGGCTGGTCAGACCATGAAGGGATAAAAAAGGGAGCCGAAGTCAACGACTTCGGCTCCCTTTTTGTCTTGGTACAGCCTACCGCTTATTTTCCATGAGCTAGACGGGAACGGCGGCGGACAGGATGGCGTACGCCTCCTGAGGGGTATCCGCCTGCCGGACCTTCTGTTCCATGGGGCACATGCCGGTGCCCTCACGGTTGCGAATGAAGGGGGCGCGCACGCCGCAGGAAAAGGGGACGCCGTAGGTTTCCAGTACGGCGGCGGCGCCGTCGCTCAGGGTTTCGGCGTACACCTGCCGGACGCCGCCGTATACCAGCAGCAGGGCGGCGGCCCGGCCGACGATTTTATCCGCGGCGCAGGCGTTCTCAAAAAAACGCGGGTTTTCCCGCAGCCAGCCGAGAAGGGGGCGGATGCCCCGTTCCGAGGAAACATAGCGCTCTTCGCCGCGCAGGACCAGGCAGCAGGCTCCGCTTTCAGCGAAGTTTTTTCGGACGGTTTCCCATTCCATGACGGAAGCTCTCTCCTTTCTCGATAGCGCGGACGAGGGGCGGGACGATCAGCCACTGCAGGACGATGCCCGGCAGGCCGGTTATCAGGGAGCCGCCGGCCAGCACGATCCCTCCGGCGGTCAGATGCAGCAGGTCGCCCGCCGTCAGCAGGGCGAGGGCGTTCAGTACGCGACCGGCCGCCTGGGCGGCCAGCAGGCTGAGCAGCAGCGCGGGGATGCGTTTAAGTGACGTCTTCGGCAGCAGGATTTTGCGGAACAGGCCGGAGGCAAAGCCGTATGCGGCCAGCTCGATTACCATAAACGGCAGTTTGGCCAGAGGCGGCATGCCGCTGATCAGAAAGCTGAGGAGCGGCGTCACCACGCCCACCGCGGTGCCGTAGGCGGGGCCGAGCAGCAGGCCGGCCATGAGCACCGGGATGTGCATGGGCAGGAACATCCCGCCCGCCTGCTGCCCCCCGATCATATGGAAGACCTGGGGCATCAGTAATCCCAGCGCGATCAGCAGGGCGGCGTAGGTGAGGTCACGGGTCCGGGACGGGGTTTTATCCATGGTATACGCCTCCTTAACTCGCTATTCGTCCGTATCCAGGTGACGGAACCAGTCGTCGATGATCGGCATGCGTTCGCTGACGGCGATATGCTGGGGGCAGGCCTTTTCACACCGGCGGCACCGGCGGCACAGGGCAGCGTTGCCGCCAAGGGCGTCGTAGCGTTCCGCCGCCGCTTTGCCGCCGTGGGACACGGTGCGGTTATAGGCGTCGAACACCCCCGGTATGTCTACGCCGAAGGGACAGGGCATGCAGTAAGAGCATTTGGTGCAGGGCACCAGCGCCATGGTTTCAAAGGTGACGCGGGCCTGTTCGAACAGGGCGCGTTCCTCCGCACCCAGCATCCCGGTCCGGGCGCGGTCAGCATAGGCGAGGTTGGAGACGATCTGTTCCCCGCTGCTCATCCCGCTGAGGATGATCCCGACCTCTGGCCGGTCCCATAGGTAATCGAGGGCCCATTCCACCGGCGATTTCGGCGGCTCCAGCCGGTCGATGACGCGCCGTACCTGCTCAGGAGGATTCGCCAGCTTGCCCCCCAGAAGAGGCTCCATGATCACGACGCCCAGACCTTTGGAGGCGGCGTATTCCAGGCCTTCGACCCCCGCCTGATGATAAACGTCGGTATAATTAAGCTGTATCTGGCAGAAATCCCACTGGTCCCATCCGTCCACGATGGTGCGGAACTCCTCAAATCCCTTGTCGTGGTAGGAAAAGCCCAGATGGCGGATTTTGCCCTGCCCACGGGCCTTGTCCATTTTGGTCAGCAGGTCGAATTTCAGCGCTTTGTTTGTCCAGGTGTTCAGGCTCAGGGCGTGGAGCAGGTAGAAATCGATGCAGTCCGCCCCCAGCCGCTTCAGCTGGATATCCAGTATCCGATCGAAATCCTCCGCCTGCTCCAGCAGGAAGACAGGAGATTTGGAAGCGATGCGGGTTTTGTCACGATAGCCATCCTTCAGCGCCAGGCCGACCACTTCCTCGCTGCGGCCCCCGTGATAGGGATAGGCGGTATCCAGATAATTGACCCCGCCGTCCACGGCGGCGCGGATCATCCGCACCGCTTCCTTTTCATCGACATTTTTGCCGCAGGGCACCCCATCGGTGGTGGGCATGCGCATACAGCCCATTCCCAGCGCGGAAACTTCATAGCCCGTATTGCCGAAGGCGCGGTACTGCATAAACGAAACGTCCCCTTTTAAATTATGTAATAAATAGCCGGGCCACCGGCGTTCATACGGCGGGTCCCCAAAGGCAAAACCGTATTCTGTCAAGATTTGTCCATTATATAACAAGGGGATCGTATGCGCAAGAGCACGAAAAAACCGGCTGTTCGCGGTTAGGCGAACAGCCGGCTGTTATACGCAACTTATTCCTGAAGAAGATAGGGCGCGATCTTGTCTGCAAAATCGCCGCCGTTGTCGCAGTGGGCGCACAGCTCGATAGGCTTGGAGAAATCCAGACTGAAAATTCCCATAATCGATTTGGCGTCAATCACATAAGGGCCGGAATGCAGTTCAACCTTAAATTTCATATCGTTGCAGATACCCACAAACTTTTGTGCGTCGACAACCGTTTCAAATTTAACCTTGGCAGTATACATAAGGAACCGACCTTTCCTGTTCGTCATTCGTAGGAGCGTAAGCTGCTCCTTATTATATCCTCATAATCCGACGAAAACAACAGGAAAACAAAACAAAGTGTTCATTGAAAACGGCGAACATTTCGATTATAATGTTACATTAGTGAAAGACGGATTTCGACAAAATCCGTACATGATAAGGGGAGGTGCCGCCCGTTGACAGCCCTGTTCCACACTCTTGGCTGCAAGGTGAATCAATACGAGACGCAGGCAATGCGCGCTTTGATGGATAAAGCCGGTTATGAGACCGGCGGCTATGAGCCGGGACAGGCCGGCTGCGACGGGATCATCGTGATCAATTCCTGTACCGTGACGGGGGAGAGCGACCGCAAGCTGCGCCAGCTTCTCCGCCGGTGCCGCCGGGACAATCCCGACGCGGTGCTGGTGCTGACCGGTTGTATGCCCCAGGCTTTTCCCGAACAGGCCGCCGACCTGCTGGACGCGGATGTCGTGCTGGGCAACGCCTCCCGGCGGGAACTGCCCGCGCGGGTGGCGGCGTTTCTGACCCACCACCAGCGAATCGTGGAGGTGCGCCCCCACGACGAACGGTTCGAATCCCTCGGTATCGAGGAATTCCAGGGACGCACCCGTGCCTTTGTCAAAATAGAGGATGGCTGCAACCGGTTCTGTTCCTACTGCATCATTCCCTATGCCCGCGGGCGGGTGCGGTCACGTCCGCTGGAGGAACTGAAGGAGGAGCTGACCGTTCTGGCCGATAAAGGGTACCGGGAGGTGGTGCTCACCGGTATCAACCTCACCGCTTACGGTCAGGACCTGACCGGAGAGGACGGCCGCGCCCTGACGTTGTGCGACGCGGTGGAGGCGGCCTGCGGGATTCCCGGCCTGCGCCGGGTCCGCCTCGGCTCGCTGGAACCCGATATGCTGGACGACAGCGCTATCGCCCGTCTGGCCGCCCAGGAGAAGCTGTGCCCCCAGTTCCATCTGTCGCTGCAGAGCGGCTGCGACGAGACGCTCCGCCGCATGAACCGCCGGTATACCACAGCAGAATACCGGCTGGTCTGTGACAAGCTCCGTCAGGCCTTTTCCCGCTGCGCCCTGACCACCGACGTCATGGTAGGATTTCCCGGTGAGGACGAAGAGGAATTCAACCGGTCCCTTGCCTTTGTGGAGGAGATCGGGTTTTCCAAGGTGCACGTCTTCGCCTATTCCCGCCGGCCGGGTACCCAGGCCGACCGTTTCCCCGACCAGGTGGAGCGGACGGAGAAAACCCGGCGCAGCCATCAGCTGACCGAGGTGTGTGAGGAGGGCCGCCGGCGCTGGATGGAGCGGGCAGTTTCGGCCGACAGTTCGCCTCATGGGGTGGAAGTGCTGCTGGAAACCCGCTGTGATGGTGGTCGGCTGGAAGGGTATACCGCCGATTATCTGCCCGTTCGGGTATCGGCGGAGGGATATGCTCCCGGCGAACTGGTGCCGGTACGCCTGACCGGAATACGGGACGGCTGCGTTCTGGGCACTGTGCTGGAGCGTTGAGAAAAACGGCGGGACGCGGAGAATCCGCGATACAAAAGGAACAAACGGGCTGTCAGCTTATAACTGACAGCCCGTTTATTATTGAGGATGAAAAGATGACCGTCTGAACAGCCGTCGTTTTAGCCGGCAAACAGCTGGACCCAGTACAGGCGTCCGCTGCGTTCCAAGACGGCCACTCCGATTTTGGCGAAGGAAGACTGGAGGATATTCTGACGGTGGCCGGTGGAGTTCATCCAGCTGTTCATCACTTCCTGCGGGGAGCGTTGGCCGGCGGCGATGTTCTCGCCCACGGTGCGCCACGGGATGGTGATGGCAGTGCTGAATTTGCTGCCATCGGGGCGGGTATGCTCGAATTTCTGCACAATTTCACGGGCGCGGACAGCGGCGTTGGAGCTGAGTTCCGCGTCGAAGGTCAGACTGCCCACACCGGCCTTTCGCCGCTCCTCGTTGACCAGCGCTGCTACCTGCTCGGCACGGCTGTCATCCGTTCCAGGGACGGTAACAGCGGTGGTTTCGCGGGTGGTGGTGGCCGGTCTTTCGGTGACGGGCCGGGTGGTGGTTTGCGGCGGGTTGGTTTGGCTTGCGGTGGTGGTCTGTACTGCTGTACTCCGAACGGCGGTGATCTGCGTAGGAGCCGTTGGGACTTCCGGCGCGTCGGTGCGGCTGCCGGCGGTCGCCTGTGTTTGAGGGTTCGATTCCTCCGGCGCGGCGGCTTCCGGTCCGGGCGTGTCTGCGGCGCTGTCGTTTCGCGTTTCGGAAGACGAGGAAGCGCGGGTTGATTCGTCATTTTGATCAGCGGCCTGTTCAGCAGCCGTCTGATCGGCGTCCTGTTCGGATACCGCAGGATCGGCTGCCGTCTCCTCAGAAGCGGAGGAAGCGCTTGTGTTTTCCGGTTTGTTCGTCACGTTATTTTCCGCGCAGGCGGTCAGCATAAATGCCATGGCGCCGGTCAATAGTAAAGAAAGAATGGCTTTCATAATTCACTCCTTTGGCAGTGTTGGGAATGGTGGTCTGTCACCACCCTAACATGCTGCCGTGAGGCGTGTCAATGGAAGGTTCTGTCGCCTCTGGTGAAATCTAACGGCGGTGGAATACGCCGCCAGCAGAGGAAAAAGGGAGCAAAAAAGCCGGTCCCGTGACGGGATCGGCTGACGAGGTTCATTCGGGCTTTTTTGATTTTTTTGCCGATTTTTCCTTGGCCTTATCCCGCTCCTTCGCCCGTTCCTTAGTCTCCAGGCTGTCCAGTATACGGGCGGCGGCAGTATGGCAGGCGTTCGCCTCCAATGCCAGCTCCAGCGCCAGACGATACAGGCTTTCGTCGCTGTGATCGGGTTGCTCCTGAATCCGTCGGGTTACCTGCTGCAGGGAGGTGTTCTGTTTCTCCAGAAAATAGGGATAGATATCCTGAATATTGTTTTTCTCCGTCAGGCCGTGGAGGGTGGCGTCTATCTCCGGCAGGGACAGCACCGATTTGAGCAGGCAGATCATCAGCAGCATCACCAGATGGTCACGGCCATATTTTTTCTGCACGGGCCGGGGGAGGACACCATCCTTGACGTAATTGTTGATCATGCTGGGGGTCAGCAGCCGCTCTCCGTCATGGGTGAAGGGTTCCAGCTGTTTGTTCATGAAGGTGATGACCTGATCCATGTATAATTCCAGCTCCGGCAGGCGTTCCCAGTCCACCGGCGAATACTCCTCCGCCGCGGTGATCCAATCCCCCAGCGCCCAGTCTTTTTCTTCCATCCTCTCACCCCATTGACACATACAGCGGTTTTTTATCCGCTTGTCCATAATTGCTCAGTGTAGTATTATGCGGACAGTATACCCTGAAAAATTTATCCGCCTGGAAGAATGTCCGGCGCGGCTGCTGCCGCGGAGGGACATTGTCCCGAAAGGGGATTCTTCCGGTCCGCAGACCACCGGCACGGTGGTCTGCGGACAGTATATCATACTTTGAAAACCTAATCAAGTGTTTAGGGTAACGGCTTGACAATATTAAAGTAAACGCCTATACTGGTTTTGGAAACAAGATGAGTGAAAGACACAGGAGGGATTCTTCATGACCGATGTACGCAGCGTCACCATTTGGGGCGATAGTGTGATGAAGGGGGTCGTTTACGACGAGAAGCGCCGCAAATATACGCTTTTGCCCGAAAACGGTGCGGACAGAGCCTCCCGCGCCCTGGGTCTTCAGCTACGCAACCGGGCCCGTATGGGCTGCACCGTGACCAAAGGGCTGACCATTGTCAAAAAGGATTTGACCCGGGAGCCGGAGAGCGAGGCGGCCCTGATCGAGTTCGGCGGAAACGACTGCGATTTCGACTGGTCGGCGGTAGCGGCCGACCCCGACGGCAAGCACCTGCCCAAAACGCCGCTTCCCGCGTTCGTCAGCCAGCTCCACGAACTGGTACGCCTGGTGGTCCAGAAGGGGGTCAGGCCGGTGCTGCTGACACTGCCGCCGATACACGCGGAACGGTATTTCGCGTTTTTTACCCGCCCGGGGGAGAACGGGACACCCGGCCTCGACGGCGATCATATTCTCAAATGGCTGGGGGATGTCCAGTTTATCTACCGCTGGCATGAGAGGTACAGCAACGCCGTGGCGAGGGTAG
This sequence comes from Clostridiales bacterium, assembly GCA_022800315.1. GTDB lineage: Bacteria > Bacillota > Clostridia > Oscillospirales > Acutalibacteraceae > Avimonas_A. The sequence goes on along the minus strand of JAAWQC010000044.1, from coordinate 7,771 downwards.
CGGAGGAATGCGGCTGCATTCTGGCGGATGTACGGGAGGCCTTCCTGGGAGAGCGGCATTACGAGGACCTGCTGTGTGTGGACGGAATCCATCCCAACGACCGCGGCCACGCCCTGATGGAACAGGTACTGGAGAATTTTGGGCTGACCTGCCGGGACAAGGGGCTTATCGCCATATAAATGAAAAGACCGGGACAAACACTGTCCCGGTCTTTTTTTCTGTCAGTCCTTCAGGAACGGCAGAATGGCGGTAACACACTGCACCACGGCGCACAGCTGATTGTCCGAGCAGTTGTCCAGCAGGTTATGCAGCTGCTGGATATACAGCTCCTTATGCGAGGTTTCCTTTTCGACATTGACCGAAATGATATCGTTGGCGGTGATGCCGAAATACCGGATGATTTCGATGGTCTTGGTCAATCCCAATTGTCGTTCGCCCCGTTCACACTGTCCGAGATACGCGGTGTCCAGGTCCAGCGCCTCCGCCAGCTTTTCCCGTGTCATTTTGCGGGATATCCGATGCTTACGGATGTTTCTCCCAATGGTTTTGGAAATGCTGTCGTCCATAGGTGGTTCTCCTGTCGCTCTATTTGGGTACCGTTATCATTCTATGGCAGAAAAAGTTTTCCTTAAAGTTGCTTTATGCTAATCTAAAGTAAGGCTAATACAACAGAGGATATTGGCTGAAATACTGGAATAACACGGAACTTCTGTATAATCGGCGTCAATTATTGAAAGAAAAAAGAAAAAAGAGCATATGGCATACCATCACATTATGCTAAATAAAGTATTGCAATATGCTGCCAAATCCGGTAGAATATAAGGGAAAAACTGATATGGAACAGGTGGGGTCTGAAATGAGAGAAAAGCTGCTGGAGGATCTGGCCCAGCGGGAGGGCGTACTGATTTCAGATCTGAAAACCGACTGGTGCCGTTCCGCCGTACTGCAGACCCTCGATACCATTGCGGCGGACAGCTATACGGCTGAGCAGTGGAATTACTGCCTGTCCTATCTGACGGGACAGACCATATCGGTTCACAACGGTGAAGAAGCCAAACAGGTTCTTTCCGATATCCCCTATAAATAAACGGTTGCGCCAGACCGTTTATTTATATATACCCCGGTATGCGGTATCCGTATATCGGGGTTTCTTGCGACCGGGGGAGAACCGGCCTGTTTCCCATCATTTTGCCGCATACTTCCAGATAAAGAAAACAACGCCCTCCGGTTAAATCCGGAGAGCGTTGTCGGCGTTTTTAGCACAAATGATTTCATTGGGAACAGGGGCCGTACATGACAATGCCGTGCTCCGCATCGAGGGTGACGGTGATACCGCTTTTGAGCAGGCTGGTGGCGTTGGCGGCGCTGACCAGCACCGGCTTGTCCAGCGCCATGCCCACGATGGCGGCATGGCTGTTCAGGCCGGGGGCCTCGGTGATGATACCGCTGCACTCCTTGAGCAGGCTGAGAATGTTGTTGCTGGTCTGGGGAATGACCAGGATATCGCCCGGTTGGAAGTTCTTCAGGGCTTCCGCCTCGTCCCTGGCGACACAGACGTTGCCGCAGGCGGTGCTGCCGCTGGCGCCCTTGCCCTGTACCAGGATGTTCCCCACCATGTGGACCTTGAGCAGATTGGTGGTGCCCGAAACGCCCAGTGGGACGCCGGCGGTGATCACCACCAGGTCGCCGCTGTTCAGCAGGCCGGCCCGGGTGGCCTGCTCCACCGCGTGGTCGAAGAGATCGTCCACATTGTCCTTTTCATCGCCCATGATCGGGATGACGCCCCAGGAAAGGCTCATCTGGCGGCGGGTCACCGGGTCGGTGGTGCAGCAGATGATGGGGCAGGCGGGACGGAATTTGCAGATCATACGGGCCGTGGCGCCCGACTTGGTCACCGTCAGTATAGCAGCGGCGTCCAGATCGTGGGCGGTGGTAACGGTGGCGTGGGAGATGGCGTTGGTGACGTTGGGGGAGGCGCTCAGCTCCCGGCTGGCGAACCGTTTTTTATAATTGATATCCCGTTCGGTGCGTTCCGCGATGCGGGCCATGGTCTTGACTGCCTCGATGGGATAGGCGCCGGCGGCCGTTTCACCCGACAGCATGATGGCGCTGGTGCCGTCGTATATCGCGTTGGCAACGTCGGTGGTCTCCGCACGGGTGGGGCGGGGATTCTTCATCATGGAGTCCAGCATCTGGGTGGCGGTGATGACCTGCAGCCCGGCGTTGTATCCTTTGTGGATCAGCTTTTTCTGTATGCTGGGGATTTCCTCCAGCGCGATTTCCACGCCCATGTCGCCGCGGGCGACCATGATGCCGTCGGACACCTTCAGGATACTGTCGATATTATCCACGCCTTCGGAGTTTTCGATCTTGGCAATGATGCGGATGTTGTGATTGCCGTTTTTCTCCAGCTCGCTCCGCATCTCCACAATATCCTCCGCCTGCCGGGTGAAGGAGGCGGCGATGAAGTCGGCCTCCACCTCACAGGCGAAGCGGACGTCGGAACGATCCCGTTCGCTCATGAACGGCAGGGACAGGCTGACGTCGGGGACATTAACCCCCTTGTTGGCGGAAACGGGACCGCCGTTGACCACGGTGCAAAGAATGTCGGTGGCGGTGGTTTCCTCCACCAGCAGTTCGATCAGGCCGTCGTCGATGAGGATGCGGCTGCCTTTGGATACGTCGTTGGGCAGGCCGGAGAAGCTCACCGAGACGATGGTGTCGGTCCCTTCCACCGGCCGGGTGGTCAGGGTAAAGGGGGCACCCGCGTTCAGCTGTATTTTTTTCTCCTTGAAGGTTCCCAGGCGGATTTCGGGACCCTTGGTATCTATCAGGATGGCGACGGGAAGGTTCAGCTCCTCCCGCAATGCCTTGATCATGTCGATACGCGCCAGATGTTCCTCGTGGGTCTGATGAGACATGTTGATGCGGGCCACGTCCATACCCGCCAGCATCAATTCCCGTATGATGCGGGGGTCCTCGGTAGAGGGACCGAGGGTGCAGATGATTTTGGTTTTCCTCATGTGAATCATCCTTTCCGCCAATTTACGACAGCCGTTCAGCAGTCTGCCGGTGGCTTGTCCGGCTCACTTTTATCAAATTTTCCTAGTTTATACTATAGCATAACCCCACCCGGCGAAAAAGGGGGAAGACGCTGTTTTTATCAAATTTCCGGTTTCGTATAAAAATAGGATAAAAAGTGAATGCTTTTTCAGTGATGGTTTTGGGAATGGGCACACGATTCTTTGCCGCTGTGATATCCCATACCGTAAATGTGTGTAACATTCTGTCTGTCAAAAATATTCCGCCTTTACCTATACAAATCCGATACAACTAACTGATATAGTACGTTGGCAGCCGCGTGGGAAGGAGGTCAGTCCCGCCTGACAGGTTATCCCTTCTTTTGTACCGCAGAACGTTTGACAAATGCGGCCTGCCATGCCAGAATAGAATGAATATCTCTCCGCCGGGACCGAATATCCGGCGGGAAAGGAAGTGTGTGTCCGTGGCCAACAGCCGTGAACGCAGCAGACCGGAAACAGAAGACAGGCGGAATCCGCGCCGCAAAAAGCGCTCGCCGCTTCCCTATATAGCAATCGCCGCCGTCTTGGCGGTGGGCGGAGGGCTGGTGATCAACCAGCTGTTCGGAAAGGTAGAGGTTTCCGCCGGGGACGGCAAGGGTACCAGCTCCACCGCCGGGAAGGGGACGACAACTTCAGCGCAGGGGACCACTCAGCAGACGACACAGGCGACCACCCCCGCCACCGATCCTCCCGCCATCGGCGCCGGCCTCTCCTATGTCCAGCCTTCAGGGGCGGAATGGTATCTGATGCTGGTCAACGACTGGAACGAGGTCCCCGATTCCTATGATGCCAATACCACGATGATCACCATCGGCGGTCAGAAGATTGACAGCCGTATCGAACAGGCCACTCGGGATATGCTGAATGCGGGGTCTGCCTATAACATTCAGCTGGTATCCGGCTACCGTCCCAAAACCAAGCAGGCGGAACTGTATGACCGTGAGGTGAAAAAGTGGCAGAATACCGGCCTGTCCCTGGACGACGCCAAGAAAAAAGCCGCCACCGTCGTCAAGCAGCCGGGACACAGCGAGCACAACCTGGGCCTGGCGATGGACCTGGGCGGCAGCGGCAACAACTCGCTGAACGAGGATTTTGAGAATACCGAGGCCTTCCGCTGGCTGAAGGCGCACTGCGCGGAATACGGCTTTATCCTGCGCTTTCCCAAGGACGGCGAGGACAAGACCGGCGTGATTTATGAGCCGTGGCATTACCGTTACGTGGGCAAGGACGCGGCAAAGGAGATCATGCAGCGGGGAATCACGCTGGAGGAATACCTGAAGGAACGAGGCAAATAATAAACCGGGGGGAACCGGTCAGTTCCGCCGGCTCCCCCCATATAGTGGGAGTATGCGGATAACGACAGGAGGAAAGCGCGATGAAAGACAGAGCGGATGTGATGGTTCTGGGGGGCGGCCCGGCGGGCTGTACGGCGGCGCTTTATGCGGCGCGGGCGGCGCTCGATACGCTGATGGTCGAAAAGCTGGCTCCCGGCGGCCAGATGGCTACCACCGATCATGTGGATAATTATCCCGGGTTTCCCGACGGAATCGACGGCTTTTCTCTCGGCGAACGGATGGAACAGCAGGCCTCCCGCTTCGGGGCGAAAACCGTGTATGGAGAAATCGTCCGCGTTTCACTGGACGCACCGGTGAAGGAAATCGAGCTTGCCGACGGGGCGGTCCATCGGGCCGGCGCCGTGATCGTGGCACCAGGGGCTTCCCCGCGGGAGCTGGGCCTGCCCCGCGAACGGGAGCTGCGGGGACGGGGGGTGTCCTACTGCGCTACCTGCGACGGCGCTTTTTACCGCGGCAAGGATGTGTGCGTCATCGGCGGCGGCGACACGGCGGCGGTGGACGCGCTCTTTCTGTCGCGTATCTGCCGGCAGGTGGTACTGATCCATCGGCGGGATACCATGCGTGCCGCCAAGGCTTATCAGCTGCGGCTGCAGCAGCAGGAAAACGTGGAGTTCTGCTGGGACAGTGTGGCGGAGGAAATTCTGACGCAGCAGGATGCCGCCGGCAAGGTGTCCGGTGTACGTATCCGAAATCTCAAGACCGGCGAAACCCGGGAGATTGCCTGTGACGGCTTGTTTATCGCGGCGGGCAACGTACCCAATACCGCCCTGTTCCGCGGCGTATTGGAGATGGACGATGCCGGTTACCTGCTGGCGGGGGAGGACACCGTTACCTCCCTGCCTGGCGTGTTTGCCGCCGGAGACGCCCGCAAAAAACCGCTGCGGCAGATATTGACCGCCGCGTCGGACGGCGCGGTGGCGGCTACGATGGCCGAGGAATATCTGCTGCAGGAATAATCCTTTATCCGCCGGACGGCAAAAATCGTTTCAAAGGATGTGAAAATCGTGGAAAAGACCGGTAATACTCCTGTGAAGAAACGCCCTCTCACCCCCTTTCAGATCACGATGGGAGCTCTGTATGTGGCACTGTTTGCCCTGGCCAGCAATGTGCCGTTTCTCTCCTCGATCCAGTTCATCCCCGGGGTGGCGATCACGCTGCAGATTTTTCTGGTGGCGATGATGGGCCTCACCTTAGGGCTGAAGGGAGGCATGGTGACCTATATCGCTGTGCTGGTGCTCACCTTCTGCGGCCTTCCTCTGATGTCGGGCGGCAGGGGCGGTCCGGCGGTATTCGTAGGGCCTACGTCGGGTTACATATACGGAATGTTTTTTATCGTGCTGTTTCTCGGGCTGTATTCCTCGCGCTGTATGGACCGCCTGATCCGCAAAAAGGTCTGGGGGATGTCGGTCCATGTGCCGGTTTCCTTCGCCCTGGGCATGCTGGGGGTACTATTCGACTACCTGTGCGGCTCGGTCGGCCTGGCCCTGTCTGCCGGTCATCCCCTCTCCGAGATGCCGGCTCTCCTGCTGTCCAACCTGGCCTTCCTGCCGGCGGACATCATCAAGATCGGCTGTGCGTCGGTCCTCTCTCTGGTGCTGTTTGCCAAGCCGGCGCTGGTTCGTATGCTGAAACTGAATCAGGTCCGTACCTGAGCAATACCGGAGGGCGGTTTATATCCTGTCGACGAAAAGCAGTTATTTACCGATAAGAACAGCGCATCCAACAAGAAATGGATGCGCTGTTCTTTCTCTTTACTGCTAAGTGTCGTAAATTGCATATAGAATTCACACAATAGTGTCGAACTGGCACTTTCTGTCTCTGTTCAAATAAATGGCAACTGGTACAATAAGGACAAATAGACCAAATGCCGGACGGAGATTTGGCCAGACGGGGTTCCCTTAGAACGATGAACTGGCCGGATAGTCATCTGGTTTCGGAATATGTCGGCATTAAGGGAAAGGATCGGGAACTATGGCGATATCGTATCAGAAGCTCGGACGCTGTATCAGAAACCGACGAAAAGAAAAGGGCATCACACAGGAACAGATGGCGGAGCAGATGGGATATTCCCCCGGCTATTACAGCAAGCTGGAAAGAGGCGAACGCAAAATCAGTCTTGACCATCTGTCCAGGATCAGCGACCTGTTGGATATCCCGCTGCACGTTCGTCTGGGAAAGGAGAGCGATTCTTCGATGGCCGATATGAATCGCCTGTTTCTCGAGATAACCGACGGCTGTGATGCGGAAGAGATGGAGCTGCTGGTCGGTTTCTGCCGTCCTGTGTTGGATTTGATCCGGCAGTCCCGGGAGGGCGCTGATCGTTAAGACAACTGACAAGACCCGGCTGACGGCAATACTTATAAAAACGGCGCGCCAGCAGGTCGGCGCGCCGTTTTTATTGCTCAGTCGAATTTCCCTGTCGTTTGATCGGCATGCGATCGCTTTTTCCGGCGCTGCTGGTCACACGAGATTAATCCAGGGAGGGAATCCGAGTAGCAATGCTTTTCCTCGGCCAGGCGGGGAATTCCTTTACCGGAATTCGATCGTCAATCAGATAATCGGTGGAGACGTCAAACAGTTCCGATAATTTGAGCAGGGTGGGATACGAGGGACTGACTCTGCCCGTCTCATAATACGCATAGGTAGAGCGGTCCTTGCCAATGATTTCGGCCACGCGCCATTGGGGGTATCCGGCATACTGTCGCAGCCAGCGCAGTTTATCCCCCAGCATGTCACATTCCATGGTCTTCCCTCACTTTCTGTGAATAAATTTCTCTTCTCGTATGCTTGGTATTCTACAATTGCATCACACCGGGAGAGCAGTTTGATACAATTGCTTAAGAGAATACTCCATACAATGTAAGATTACTATACGCTTTTTGATAAGTCAAGTCAAAACGACCCGAAAACACTCACACAGACAAAATAGAATAATAAAAAAGCATTTTAGTGACAAATTGTTCGCTAAATGCGGGTGATGTAAATGGAATATATTTCTGGATTGTTAACAAATAATCTGAAAAATGGCGAAAACAGGGGAATACAGACGTGGGTAATGACAAAAACAAATTAAACTTTTTTACACCTCGACAAACAAACTCTCTAAGGAAAATCATGGTAAACAGATAACCGGCATCGGCCGCTTTTTCAGGGAGGGCGGTGCGGGCGCCAACACCTTTTTATCCGGTCGGCGGCAAGGGGGAACCCGAACGAATCTACCGGTGCGAATGGGTTGCTCCTGCCCAAAGAGTATGTTATAATACACAAGTTCAGTGCCTTCTCTTTACGGGAACTGTGCAAGGAACCTGTGTCGAAGAATTCCGGCCGGAATTC
>JAAWQC010000043.1 GCA_022800315.1 Clostridiales bacterium | reverse complement strand
TTTGGCCTTATAACCGTCCGCGTCCTCCATGTCGAGATACACTGGATACAGCGGCTTTTTGCCCTCCAGCAGCCGTAAGAGGTGCTCCGCCTCGCTGTCTGCCTCCTCAAGGCTCATGGCATAGCTGTACAGGTAGGCCCCCCACGGGATGCCCAGACGATCACACTCCGTGACGCCGCGTTCGAACTGTGCGTCGTCCTGCCCCGGGTCGTCGCTGCCATAACCAGCCCGCAGGATAATGAAGTCGATCCCCGCCGCCTTCACCGCTTCAAAGTTCACCAGTCCGTTATGACTTGAAACATCGATTCCCTTCCGATGGGTATTGCCCATTTACAATCTCCTCCCCTTTCGTATCGTCGGTCACCGGCAGGGGCGAACCCGGCGGATTCAACCCGTTCAGACATGGTGTCTATCCGCTGTACACCAGTACCAGCGGACGGCCCGCCTGCTTACAAAGCCCGCATCCCTGCCAACGCCCTGTTGTGAAGATGGCAATCCTGCACATAGCTGTAGCTCATCCGTTCCGCCTTCTGTTTCCCGGTCTTCCCATTGATATAACGGCGGCGTATGACGTCCCGAAGCCGATCATCCTTTAGAACCGAGACGAGTCTCTCGATTTCCCTGCTCAGGCTGACCAGCCGGTAGGTATCCTTGCTGATTTCTTCTTCCGGTTCGATAGCAGCGAATACGCATGCTCACCCGCTTATCCATAAATAGCATGGCAGAGCCCCCTATTATCTGAATAAATGACCGGTATTCGTCTTCCAACGTTACTTATCGCTTTCCGCAGCGGTATAAACAGCGACGACTCCTGCGGCAGCTAATATTTACTGTCATTACCACAAAGCCGATTGCCATCTCCATGTGTAAACAGCCCATCAGCCATGAGCGTTTCTCTTTACCTCTCTTTTCGCCGGTATCTCAATCCGGAGGTCGCCCAACGGAAGGTTTCCTCATCGCTAATTTCGGTAAACAGCTGGTCGATGGTACAATTGAGCGCCTGAGCCAGTACGGGCAGACGCTCCGCTCGGGGTCGGTTGGCACCGCCCTCCCACATGGAAATAGCCGCCTGACCAACCCCGACTATTTCTGCAAGCTCACGCTGGGACATATTTTGCTGACATCGAAGCATTTGAATCATTAACATCATGCGCCCTCCAATCATTTTATGTGTTTATTATATCCTCTTTCACACTTTTGTCAACATGTAAAATGATTTTATTTCTACATATCATGATAAATGATATGTAGAAATAAAAAGAACCGGAAACCTCACATCGCTGTGAAGCTTCCGGTATGGCTGGGATGGCTGGAATCGAACCAGCACGGGCAGAGTCAAAGTCTGCTGTCCTACCACTAGACTACACCCCAATAGAAAGTGGGCCCCCGCCCAATCAAAACAAACATAGGGGGATTCGATGCAATATAAGCAAAACAAGGAATATGTGTACCCTGTCTTTATAAGCAAAGACAGGGGCACCCGGATGAACCGTGTGCCCCTGTAATGTGGGGTGGATAATCGGTCTCGAACCGACGACCTCCAGAGCCACAATCTGGCGCTCTAGCCAACTGAGCTATACCCACCATGCCTGGCGCGCCTGAAGGGACTCGAACCCCTGACCCTCTGCTTAGAAGGCAGATGCTCTATCCGGCTGAGCTACAGGCGCCTGTTAGGAGCATGCCAGAAGTTCGCGGATTCCCAGCGGTGTTTCTGCCGCGCCGTTCCCGCGGATAAATCCATTTATCCCTTCAGATAAACAGAATGGAGCGGGTGATGGGAATCGAACCCACACGACCAGCTTGGAAGGCTGGGGTTCTACCACTGAACTACACCCGCTTATCGGGTCCGCACAGCTTGTGGCGCTATGCGGCGACATTTATAATAGCATATTTCGCTTCATTCTGTCAACCCAATTTTTGGTCCCCTACGATTCGGCTTTCTCCGCAGGGGGATAAATGACAATGGTATGGTAATTGTCGTTGGTACTGTAATCCTCGTAATCCCAAAAGGACAGTCCCTCATCCTTCAGCCGCTCGTTGACCTGTCCGACAAACAGGGATTTGCTGTTGATATAACGCTCTGCTCGGCTGTATCCATCCTGCGTGGCAAATCGGAATTCCACCGACGGCTGCCCCCTGCGTATCTGTTCCGCTGCCGCATCCGCCAGCTTGTCGAGGGACATCCGTGTAATAAAGGCTTTAGAGCGTATATAATAATTGTCATCCTGTGCCGTACAGGTGTCGATGCCGATATTATCGTCGTCCATGGTGTGGGTCCGCAGGATTTCTTCACTGGTGATATTAAAATAGACATGCTGCGGCTGCCGCTCGTTATCATCCCAGGTGGGATCGAGATGGTAATTGCGCCCGTTGATCGTCGCGACGTTCCACATGTGGGCCACCCCGTTTTGATCAAAGCCGCTTACCAGGGTGCACTCAATTCCCGCACGATGAAGCATCAGCTGCATCGCGCGGGAATACCCCTCGCATACGGCCTTCCCCTCCACCAGCGCTCCGTAGGCGGTAAAGGCATTGGGAAACCGGACCGCCGGATTATCCTGCCCCGCGGCCTCCTTATCGTAGATGCACAATTCCATCAAACGGTCGTGAAAAAACAGCTCCGCCTCATAATCCCCCGACAGCCCCGTCGCCTTCCACTCGTCATCCAACCGGTTAAGCAGGTCATCCAGCCTTTTCTGCGAGGCAACACGCTCCTCCGCATTCATGCTGAACACCAGACAGAATACGTTGTAGTAATCCCTGCCGCCCGACCGATAACCTTCATAGCTGTAGGTATTGGCGACATAAAAAAACTGCGGATTGTCCCATGTCAGTGCCGTGTACAGCTTCTGCGCCTCTTCCCGACTGTTGAGAGGCTGGGGCAATTCCACCTTGATGCCAGTATACTCCCGTTTGGTTCCCGCCTCACTGTCGGCAATGACCACCGTCCCGTCCTGGTCGAAAGAATCACGGATAGCGGCGTACACCGCCCCATATGCATCCCGCAAGTGGGGCGCCAGACGCTGATAACACCAGCCGCTTCCATACTCCGCGGAGTAATCCTTCGACGGCGCTGACGGGCTGGAGCTGTCCGGTGGAGATTCCTCAGGCCACACGAGAGAACAGCCGGATGTCAGCAGACACGCGGCTGTTATGATAGCTATACTTATGATAAAAATCCCGCGGCGCCTGCCGCGGCCCGGCCTGTGCCCTTTTGTCATCGAGCAATCTCCTTATAAGAACGTACCCTGTGTCACCAGTATGCGGCGATCATCCGAATACCGGCTCCAGCTTTGCCTGTATATCGTCGGCGGCATAGAAGCGGATCTGATCGCCGCTCCCCACAAATTCACCTTCAAAGGTAATTTCTTCACAGATGGTTCCCTCCGTGTTCCGTTTGGAAAGCGCATCCAGTCCCGGCTTAGCGGATGTGAAGTGGGATACGTGGATATCCGACTGGATCATGTTGACGATCGTTCCAAAATCCTTATCGCCTGTGGCGATGCGCGACTGGATCATATATTGGTTGATCACCGCCGATACCATCTGTGCCTGAATACCGGCTTTTTGCCGGCGGCCGCCCTGCCATGCGGGATAGCGGAGCACATTGACCACCTGGGGAGCCGTCAGCGACCGGGGCCCTCCCTCCATATTGATGAAGTAGCCCTCCCCCGTATATTCCAGATTCTCCGATAACGTAATATATACGCCGTTTCCCAAATAGGTGACCAGTCTCTCGATACCGGTATAGGTAATACTGGCGTAGTTGTCAAAATGGATACCCATCAGCGTTTCCAGCGCCGTCTCGGTCCCCGCTATCCCCTTTTCCTTATACAACTCCCACAGCCGATAGGGGGTCGCCCCCTCGTAAACCTCGGTGTCACGGGGAATCGCCATCGTGCGGAAACGGGAATTCGCCGGATCAAACCGAACCGCGACAAATCCCTGAGGCTCCTCCCCATCCACCGTGATGAGCAGCAGGGTACGCGCGTCATCCTGCGTAAAGATCAATTCGTCTGAAGAGGAAGGGGAAGAGGAAGAAACCATCGGTTTCCTGTCCTGATTGATCTGGACCACGGCCCACAGGCACAACCCGCCGAATACCAGGAGGAATACCAGGAACGCCAGCAAAAATATCATGGCGTTGCTCAGCCGTTTATGGCTTTTTTTACGTTTCAGCGCCGGCATGTGGTCATCCCCCGTTCTTCCCGTCGAACTGCCAGCCTGTGACGGGTTAATGGTTTCCACTATCCGATTAAATCTCACACCTTTGTTTTTACCAGTATAGCAGAAGCTTATCCACAAATGCAATAACAGACCTGTAATAAACGGATACAGACCTGTAACCAGTTTTGTGTATACCGCCCTTGGAAACAGGTCCTTGGGCTCATTCCTTTCCGTTTATTTTCATTTGTTGTGAATATGACGCGGGCGCAATGAATACACCCCGCCCCTTCATTGTTTTCCTGAGAGCGGAGCAGACGGAACCCGCCTGATCATACAACATAAAACAACATAAAAAAAACCGCCCGGACGGATCGTCCGGGCGGCCTTATATCTTCTTATCTTTCCGATTTACGCATTTTACGGGTAATCAGGAGCATCCCTGCCGACACCGTCAGCAGGAAAGCGTCCACCACCAGCAACACGGTGTTTTCACCGGTTTTGGGGTTGTCCTTGTGTGTGGAAGTCGTTGTGGTCTGATCCTTTTCAGTTGTCGACGTCACGGTAGTATCACTGCCCGTCGCGGAGGCGGCCGTGCTGTCGGTGGGCATATCCTCGCCTTCATGACCAAGGAACAGATTGTTGACCACCACTTTTGACACGTCGGCGGTACCGGCGACATGCCACAAGTTCATCCGGCCGATATACTGGGAGCCAAAGCTCTCGGTATACAGCGTGTTCAGCCGGCCCTGCTGAGCGGCATCGGTCATAACTTCGGTTAGGTCTAGGCTTCCCTCGTACACACCGGCGGGAATATCGTCGTCATATCCGATGCTGGTGCCCTTTTCCTTCATAATATAGGATGCCAGTTTAACCGTGTCCGTTTCTTCGATGGTATCCTTATTCTCCGCAAAGGAGATGGTCAGATTCCACGCGCAATCAGCCGTGATCTTGTAATACAGCTTGTTACCGGTCAAATCCACCGTGGTATCCACATAGGTACGCGCGTCAGTCCAGGGCTGCTTGGAATCATTGGTCCGCACGAAGGTGAGGCCATCCTCGCCCGATGTTACAATCAGCGCGGGTTTAGAGGCGTCTGGATAGGCACTGTAGCCGTCTCCGTCACCCACCATCCATGCGGAAGCGTCTTTCAGCGGCGCTTTATACATCATAACATAGCCATTTTCCGATGCCATCGTGGTCTGGGTAGGCTTTGTGGGAGCGGTGGGCATCGGCTCGCCGTTCATAGCTGCCAGAATCAGCTCCCCGATCATATGATGGCCATCAATTCCCGGATGCACACCGTCGGAAAGGCGGTTAATTATTTCGCCGCCATAGGCGTTTTCCGCGCTGACATACAGGCCGGCCGTTTCGTCGGCAAGACGCTTCAGCTCAGTACGGAAGAAATTATCGGTGTTGCGGGTCCAGCACATGTCGTTGACAATGACTTTGCAGCCGGTTTCCATCACCCTGTCGATGATATAATCAATTTTCTGGGTAAATTTCTGCCGGTTGGCGGCGCTGGTATCCTGAAAATGGCTGTCATTATAACCGTGCGCCATGATCAGTACGCCCGCATCACAGGCAAAATCGATCACATTGTCGCTGACGTCGATCAGCTTGGAACCGTTGCTGGCGTAGTTATTCACCACAACGCCGTCGGTATTGTTGTAATATCCCACGCCGTTGATGGCTACCGTCTTGCCGCTGCTGGTGACCTTGATCTGAAAGCTGCGGGCGTTATTCAGCTCGATATAAGCCGAACGTCCGATCGTATCGGTCAGGCCGGCGGAGGTATCCACCGAGGTGGTCTTTCCACCTACGATGACGTCAAAGCTGCCGCCCTGGCTGACCTCATAATACACGGTCATATACCGATAGTCTTTTTCGACCGTAAAATTCAGCGTCGTGCCCTGCTTTGTGGCGGAGAGATTGAAACGGCCCAGATTGTCGTCGATCCGCTGCTCCTTCCACTCGCTGCCCCAGGACGCATTGTGTACCTCGTGATAGTTGCCCTTGTTGTTCCACATGGTGTTCTCGATGGAGGCAAATCCATAATTTTCATACCCGACCTCATCCCAAAGGGACTGCTTGATCTGGGCGATGTAGCTGTCTTCGTAAATACGGGGCGCGTTGGCTCCGTGGGATATGCTGTCTCCCAGGACAGCGATGGATTTGTTGCCGAAAGCATCGGCCCTGTCCACCTGGAAATACGGATTGGTCGCACTGCCTCCCTCATTGGACTGTGCAGGCGCCGCGGCCAGCATCAGTGTGGAGGCCAGCAGGCAACAGCAGGCCGTACCGGCCAGCAAAGCGGCTAATTTTTTCATTTCCTCACTCCTGTAACAGATATGACCCCGGTCTAAACATTCGTACTTGTATTTATCATACCGGGTATTCCCTTTGTGTACAAGCCCTTTTGATGTCTTTTAAGTTCATTGTAAATGCCGTAATCGCCGAAATGTGAGAACTGTTCTCCTGTTTTTTGGTACAATCCAACATTTTTCGCCTGCCTAACCAGGCAGGCGAACAGTATCGGGTTCTTTTCGCCAAAAAGGAAGGGGGGACCGGCCTTCACCATGTCCCCCTCTGCATTCCTTATTTCATGACCGTCGCCATGACCGCCTTCTGCGCATGCAGGCGATTTTCCGCTTCGTCGAAAATTTCAGCGGCATGGGCTTCGAAAACCTCCGCCGTAATCTCCTCGCCCCGGTGCGCCGGCAGGCAGTGCTGAACCATGCATTCGGGCGCCGCAGCTGCCAGCAGCTCCCGGTTGATCTGATATCCCTTGAAGACGGCGCGGCGCTGCTCCGCCTCGCCCTCCTGTCCCATGGATGCCCATACATCGGTAAAGATCACGTCGGCGCCGGCCGCGGCCTCCTCACAGCTTTCGGTCAAGGTAAACATCGCGCCGCAGCCCGCGGCGAAATCCAGCACCTCCCGATTGGGAGTATAGGCCGCCGGACAGGCGACGGACACCTTCATGCCCGTTTTCAGCCCACCCACGATCAGAGAATTGGCCATATTGTTGCCGTCACCGATGTAGCACATTTTCAGCCCCTGCAGTACCCCCTTGTGCTCCCGGATGGTCATCAGGTCGGCCAGTACCTGGCAGGGATGGCAGAAGTCGGTCAGCCCATTGATGATGGGGATGGAGCCATATTCCGCCAGCGTCTCCACCTCCGCCTGGTCAAAGGTACGGATCATAATCCCGTCGAGATAGCGGGAGAGCACCCGCGCCGTGTCCTCCACCGGTTCCCCGCGCCCGATCTGCAGATCGTTCGAGGAAAGGAACATGCCGTGTCCCCCCAGCTGATAAATACCGGTCTCAAAGGAGACGCGGGTACGGGTGGACGATTTGCGGAAAATCATGCCCAGCGTCTTGCCCTGCAGCAGAGGATGGGCAATACCGTGCTTGAGTTCGTATTTCAGTTGATCGGCCAGATTCAGCAGCCCGAGGATTTCCTCGCCTGTCAGATCCAGCAGCTTTAACAGATGTTTCATCTTAACCGCTTCCTTTCTCCGCGCCGCTATGGCGCCGCCCTCATTTACTGCGCCTGTTCCGCCATTACCTTTTCCAATATGTCAAGGCCTCTTTCCAGCTCCCCGTCGGTAATGGTAAGTGGCGGCAGCAGGCGGATCAGCGTCTTTGCCGTCAGAACCAGCAAACCGTTTTCCAGGCACCGCTCCGCCGTAAGGCGTGCGTCACCTTTCTCCAACTCGATCCCCAGCATCATGCCGAGCCCGCGCACCGACCGCACCCCCGGCATGCTTTGGAGGCGCACCCGAATTTTCTCCCCCTTACGCGACACTTCATCGAGGAATCCCGGCGCCGTCACCTTGGACAGCACCACCCGCCCGCCGGCGCAGACCACCGGATTGCCGCCGAAGGTGGAACCGTGCTTTCCCGCGGACATCACCGTACCCAGCGCCTCGGTACACAGACAGGCGCCGATGGGCAGTCCGCCGCCCAGCCCCTTGGCCATGGTCACCACGTCGGGCCGGATGCCCGCGTGCTCACAGGCGAGAAAACGGCCGGTACGTCCAGCGCCGGTCTGTACTTCATCCACCATCAGCAACGCGCCGTGCTCGTCGCACAGCCGCCGCGCCAGCTGTAAATAGGCGGGTGACAGCGGCATCACACCACCTTCGCCCTGCACGCATTCCAGCAGCACCGCGCAGGCGCCGTCTTCCAGCGCCTTTTCCAGCGCGGCGCCATCTTCCGCGGGAACATAGACAAATCCACCGGTGAACGGACCGAAATCGGTATGGAAGGCGTCCTGTCCGGTGGCCTCCAGTGTAACCAGCGTCCGGCCGTGAAAGGAATTGCGCAGGGTAACGATCATCGGTTTTTTCGTGCCCTTGTCAGCCGCATATTTACGGGCCAGTTTGATGGCGCACTCATTGGCCTCCGCACCCGAATTGCACAAAAACGTGCGGGACATCCCCGCGGCCGCGCATAGTTCTTCAGCAAACAAAGCCTGTGTCTCATTAAAATACAAGTTGGAAATATGGGGCAGCCGTGCGGCCTGTTCCGACACGGCGGCGGCCCACTCAGGGTCGCCGAAGCCCAGCGAATTGACCCCGATACCGCTGCCGAAATCGATCAGGGTACGCCCCTCGCTGTCGGAAACAACAGCGCCGCTGCCCTTTTCCAGTGCCGTCGAAAACCGGCCATAGGTCGGCATCAGCGCGCCGTCCGCCTTTTCCTTGATTGCGGTAAAGTCCATGGGTGATTCCTTCTTTCCTGTTATGCGTCCGCCGCTGTCCACGGTGTTTCTGAATCGATACAGCCGGCCCCGGGGACAATCTTTCACATTTTTGCTGTCCGCCCACACGGAAGAATGGGTAAAATCGGAACGATTTCGATTCCGTGAGGAATCGTCATTTACCCTAAAACATCTTTGTTGTCCACACGCGCGGAAGAATTTTCGTTGCGGAATGATATTCCGCAACGAAAATTCTTCCCGAGTTTGCGCACCGGCAGGTGAGCAAATCTCGAGAGAGCCGATAGGCGAACGCATCTCAAAGGAACATCGTCCCGATTCCTTCGTCGGTAAGCATCTCGATGAGGATGGAGTGGGCGATTCGCCCGTCGATAATATGGGTTCGCCGTACACCGCGGCGCACCGCCTCCACACAGCAGTCGATCTTGGGAATCATACCGCCGGAGATGATACCGCGCTTTTTCAGACTCTGCACCTCGCTGACCTGTACCACCGAGATCAGGGAATCCTCGTCGTCCTTGTCTTCCAGCAGGCCGCGCACGTCGGTCATAAGCACCAGCTTTTCCGCGCACAGCGCTGCTGCAATGTGGGAGGCCGCAATGTCCGCATTAATGTTGTAGGTCGCGCCGTCGCTTTCACCGGCGGCGATGGTGGCCACCACCGGGATGGTGCCATTTTCCAGGCTGTTGCGGATCAGGGTGACGTTCACATGGGTGATATCGCCCACAAAGCCCAAATCGTCCTTCCCCTTCATCTTCACCGCTTTCAGCATGCCGCCGTCCAGACCGCAAAGCCCGATGGCACGGCCGCCGTGCTGTTCCAGCAGCTGCACCAGGCTCTTGTTGACCTTGCCGGCCAGCACCATCTCCACCACGTCCATGGTTTCCTGATCGGTATAGCGCATCCCGTTCACGAACCGGGATTCCTTGCCGATCTTCTCCAGCATGGCGTTGATCTCCGGCCCGCCGCCGTGGACCAGCACCACGTTGATCCCGACGGTGGAGAGCAGGACAATATCCTCCATCACGGCGGATTTCAGCGCACCGCTGATCATGGCGTTTCCGCCGTACTTGATGACCACGGTCTTGCCCGCGTACTGCTTAATATAGGGCAGCGCCTGCGTCAGCACCTGCGCCCGCTCTGCGGTTGTAATATCCATCTGTTTGTCCTCCTCATCCCGCGGCTGGGTATTCAAAAATAAAAACTTACGGTTTGGGGTATCTGGAAACGCGGAAGAATGGGTAAAATCGGAACGATTTCGATTCCGTGAGGAATCGCTATTCTTCCAGAGATTGTGAGCCGGTAGGCGAGCAAACCTCGACAGATCGTCGTTAAGTCCGATAATCCCCGTTGATTTTCACATAATCGTAGGTCAAATCGCAGCCCCAGGCGGTGGCCGCCGCCTGCCCGTCGCTGAGGACGATATCGACCACGATTTCCTTCTCCGACAGCACCGTTTTGGCCGTTTCCTCGCTGAAGAGGATACCGGCCCCCTTCTCGCAGACATGGACGCTGCCCGCCGCGGAGCGGAAGGTCACTGAAACGCCCTTCACATCTACCTGCGCGCCCGAATACCCCACAGCGCACAGCACCCGGCCCCAGTTGGCGTCGGCGCCGAACATGGCCGACTTGAACAGAGCGGAACCGATCACGGATTTGGCGGCCAGCCTGGCGTCCGCCGCGGTTTTCCCACCGGTTACGCGGCACTCCAGCAAACGGGTCGCCCCTTCGCCGTCAGCGGCGAGGGCGCGCACGATCGCTGTGCAAACCTGACGCAGCGCCGCCCGGAACGTCTGGTAATCCCCGTTCTTTTCAGCGACCGGCTCATTCCCCGCCGCGCCGTTGGCCATTAGGGCCACCGTATCGTTGGTGGAGGTATCCCCGTCCACCGACAGCATATTGAAGGTATCTTCCACCGTCTCGCTCAGCGCCTCCTTCAGCAGAGGGGCGGCAATGGCCGCGTCGGTGGTCAGGAAGCACAGCATGGTCGCCATGTTGGGGGCGATCATGCCGCTGCCCTTGGCGATGCCGCCCAGCGTGCAGGTCTTCCCCCCCAGCTCGAAGGATACCGCACATTCCTTTTTGACCGTATCGGTGGTCATGATGGCCTCCGCCGCATCGGCGCCGCCCTCCTTGGAAAGGGCGGCCGCCAGCGCGGGAATCCCCTTCTCTATCGGCTCCAGCTGCAGGGACGGCCCGATAACACCGGTGGAACCCACAATGATGTCGTTCGCTTCGATCCCCAGGGCGTTTGCCGTCAGCTCACACATCGCTTCCGCCTTATCTTCCCCATCGAAGGCGCAGGTGTTGGCGATACCGCTGTTGCAGATCACAGCCTGGGCGGTTCCGTCGGCCAGATGGCGCTGAGTGACCAGCAAGGGGGCTCCCTTCACCAGATTTTGCGTATAAACGGCGGCAGCCGCGGCCGGCCGGTCGGACAGGATCAGAGCCAGATCCCGCTTGGAGCGGTTCTTGCGTATGCCGCAGTGAACACCCGCCGCGGTGAATCCCTTCGCGGCGGTCACGCCGCCGTCGATAAACGGATAGTCCATAGTGAATCCCCTTTTTATATTCTATAATTAAAACGCCGGCGGAATCATATCGAGGCCGGCGGTCTCGGTCAAACCGAACAGCAGATTCATGTTCTGGATTGCCTGCCCGGCGGCGCCCTTGACCATGTTGTCGATGACCGCTGTCACGATGAGCAGCCCGTCGTCCCCGCCGCCGTGTTCATCCACATACAGCTGGATATCGCAAAAATTGGAGCAGCGCACGTCGCGGATATTGACCGGCGACCCATCGGGCAGCAGACGGACAAAATACTCGTCCTTGTAAGCCTCTTCGTAGAGCCCCCGCACTCTGTCCAGACCGAAACCCGGCTTCAGCCTTGCATAAATGGTGGACAGGATACCGCGGTTGACCGGCAGCAGATGGGGCACGAAGGTCACCGACGCCTTCTCCCCCGCCACCTTGGACAGGGTCTGCTCGATCTCCGGCGTATGCCGGTGGCTCGCCACTTTATAGGCGGAGAAAGCCTCGTTGCAGTCGGGGAAATGGGTGTTCTGAGCGGGCTTGCGGCCCGCGCCGGTGGTTCCCGACTTTGCGTCCACCACCAGACCCTTTGTTTCCACCACGCCGGCCCGCAGGGCAGGCGCCAGCCCCAGCGCCACGCTGGTGGGATAACAGCCGGGATTGCCGATCATATCGGTGTTCTTGATCTCTTCACGGAACAGCTCGGGCAGGCCGTAAACCGCCCGCTGGTGGAGTTCGGGGTGCACCGCTTCACAGCCGTACCATTTTTGGTACTCCTCCCCGTCGTCCAGGCGGAAATCCGCCCCCAGATCAATAAACTTTTTCCCCAGAGCGGCGCAGACGGCCGCCGTCTCCTGGGACAGACCGTGGGGCAGGGCCGCGAATACCACATCGGCGGCCGCGATCACGGCGTCGGTGTTTTCGCACTCCAGCCCGCACAGTTCCCGCAGGTTCGGGTATACCTCATAGAGCTTTTTTCCCTCAAAGGATACCGAACCCACCGCCGCCAGCTCCACGCCGGGATGGCGGAGCAGCAGGCGGCACAGTTCCACCCCCGCGTAACCGGTCGCCCCCAGGATTCCCGCTTTTATTGTCATAACCGCCACTCTCCTGATTCTGCCGGGCGTCGGCCAGCCCGTTATTTTTCTGCTTCTTTTACCAGTTTGAGGACACGTTCCGCCTGCGCCCGCACGTTTTCGGGAGCAGGTCCGCCGTAGACCCGACGCAGGGCGGCGCACCGCTCCAGAGCGATGGCCTCGAATACCCCCTCGTCGAACAGGGGGCACACCTGCCGGTAGTCCTGAAGCGGCAGCGTCTCCAGGGTCAACCCCTGGTCGATGCAGCGGGCGACCAGCTCGCCGGTCGCCTTGTACGCGTCGCGGAAGGGCAGGCCCTTCCCCACCAGATAATCGGCGCAGTCGGTGGCGTTGATAAAGCCGCCCGCCGCCGCCCGCCGCATATTTTCGGGCAGGGGCTTCATGGTCTCGATCATGGGGACAAAGGCGGTCAGACACATCCGCACCGTGTCGAACGCGTCGAATATGGCCTCCTTGTCCTCCTGCATATCCTTGTTATACGCCAGCGGCAGCCCCTTGAGAACGGTGAGCAGCCCCATCAGGTCGCCGAACACCCGTCCCGATTTTCCTCGCACCAACTCGGCGATATCGGGGTTTTTCTTCTGGGGCATGATGGACGATCCGGTGGAAAAAGCGTCATCCAGCTCGATAAATTTGAATTCCCACGAACACCAGAGGATGATCTCCTCCGAAAAGCGGGACAGATGCACCATCACCAGGGACAGGACCGCGGCCAGCTCCACCGCGTAATCGCGGTCGGCCACCCCGTCGAGGGAATTGTGGGTCACGCCGGACATCCCCAGCTGCACCGCCGCGAAGTCGCGGTCCAGCGGATAGGTGGTGGAGGCCAGCGCCCCGCTGCCCAGCGGCGAAACGTCCATGCGCTTCACCGCGTCGTCCAGCCGTCCCACATCCCGCGTCAGCATCTCGGCATACGCCATCAGGTGGTGTCCGAAGGTGATGGGCTGTGCCCGCTGCAGGTGGGTGTACCCCGGCATGATGACATCGGCGTTTTCCAGCGCTTTCTCCGCCAGCACCCTCACCAGCGACAGCAGCTGTTCCCGCAGAGGGGCCGCCAGGTTTTTCAGGTGCAGCCGCAGGTCGAGGGCCACCTGGTCGTTCCGGCTGCGGCCGGTGTGCAGCCGCTTGCCTGCGTCACCGATACGGGCGGTAAGCTCCCCTTCGATAAAGGTGTGGATATCCTCCGCCGACCGATCGATTTCCAGCCGTCCCTCATCGATATCCGCCAGAATACCCGCCAGTCCGTCGCGGATCCGGCGCCCGTCTTCTTCGGAAACGATTCCCTGCTTCGCCAGCATGGCGGCATGGGCCATGCTGCCGGTGATATCCTCCCGGAACATACGGGAGTCAAACGAAATGGAAGAATTAAAATCGTTTACCTTGTCGTCCAGCTCCTTGTGGAAGCGTCCGGCCCACAGTTTCATGGCAATGCCCATCCTTTCATATGCCGCCGACGGCACAAACCCTTTACCATCGGCGGCCCGTCCCGATACGGAAAATTGGGAGCGGCCGGGGCGGGAGTCCCTCCCGCCTCAGCCGCGCCTATCCCGATAAACGATGCCCTTATTTACCTTCCTTCAGCGCCTGCACCTTGATCGGCAGGCCAAACAGGTTGATAAAGCCCTGGGAATCCATCTGATTGTACACCTCGTCTTCGCCGAAGGTCGCCACCTCTTCGTCGTACAGCGAATAGGGGGAGGTCAAACTGGCCAAAATCATATTGCCCTTGTACAGCTTGAGCTTCACTTCGCCCGTGACCTTCTCCTGGGTGGAGTCCACAAAGGCGGAGAGCGCCTCACGCAGCGGGGTGTACCACTGACCGTAATATACCAGCTCGCTGAATTTGCCGGCCACCATCTGCTGCTTGTAATGCTGGGTGTCCCGGTCGAGGGTCAGGGTCTCCAGCGCTTCGTGGGCTTTGTACAGGATGGTGCCGCCGGGGGTTTCATACACGCCGCGGCTCTTCATGCCCACCAGACGGTTTTCCACCATGTCCACGATACCGATGCCGTTGTCACCGCCCAGCTTGTTCAGCTTCTCGATCAGGGTGACGCCGTCCATCTTCACGCCGTCCAGCGCCACCGGCACGCCCTTTTCGAAGGACAGGGTGATGTAGGTCGCCTTGTCGGGAGCCTTTTCGGGGGAAACGCCCATTTCCAGGATCTCGTCGTATTTCGGTTCGTTGGCGGGGTCCTCCAGGTCCAGGCCCTCGTGGGACAGGTGCCACAGGTTCTTGTCCTTGGAGTAGTTGGTGGACCGGTCGATATTCAGCGGGATGCCGTGGGCCTCCGCGTAGTCGATCTCCTCATCCCGGGATTTCAGCTCCCAGGTCCGCCACGGGGCGATAATCTTCATCTGGGGCGCGTAGGCCTTGACCGCCAGCTCGAACCGGACCTGATCGTTGCCCTTGCCGGTGCAGCCGTGGGCAATGGCATCAGCGCCTTCCTTCTTGGCGATCTCCACCAGCCGCTTGCCGATGATGGGCCGGGCGAAAGAGGTGCCCAGCAGGTACTGGTTTTCATACACCGCGCCCGCCTTGATGGTGGGAATGATGTATTCGTCCACGAATTCCTGCCGCAGATCCTCTATGTACAGCTTGGAGGCGCCGGTCTTGATCGCCTTTTCCTCCAGTCCCGACAGTTCTTTACCCTGTCCCACGTCGGCGGCAACCGCGATGACCTCACAGTTGTTGTAGTTTTCCTTCAGCCACGGGATGATGATGGAGGTATCCAGCCCGCCCGAATAAGCGAGTACGACTTTTTTGATCTGATCCATTGTGAACGCTCCCTTTTCCAAGATCGGCGGCGGTCCGGTGGTGAAAGCCGCCCCGTTTTTTTCAATGACCCCATTATACCCGCCCCCTTCCGGTTTTGCAAGACTTATGGCGCATAATTATGCCTAACGCCGCATTTTTGTCAATCTGTCCAGTATTCACGCTTTGATTCGCTTTATTAGGTAAAACGCTGTACAAGACGAAAATGAATATTCATTTCGCAATGAATATTCATACATTTATACATGAATAATTCTGCCGCTTGCTTCCTGCCCCAGACAGTCTTCTTATTTCCGGCCGATAAAATTCGACAAATTTAACGTTCTCTTAACATAGCCATGATACCTTTGTAACATTATGATAAACTAGGGAGGGTGCGGCGTGGATTTAGCGCATATTCTGTCGCTGGTAGGCGGTCTGGGCCTGTTCCTGTTCGGCATGAAAATGATGGGCGAGGGGCTGGAGCTGGTGGCCGGCTCCAAGCTCCGCGGCCTGCTGGAGAAACTCACCAGCAATCCCCTGCTGGGGGTGTTGGTCGGCGTGGTGGTAACCGGTGCCATCCAGTCGTCTTCGGCAACCACGGTCATGGTGGTGGGCTTCCTGAACGCCGGCCTGCTTAAGCTGGAGCAGGCGGTCTACGTCATCATGGGCGCCAACATCGGCACCACGGTGACCAGCTTCCTCATCGGCTTGAAGATTAACTATCTGGCGCCCATTGCGGTCTTTCTCGGCGTCATCATGGTCATGATGTTTAAAAAGAAGATCGTGCAGCAAACCGGTATGGTCATCATCGGCTTCGGCATCCTCTTTACCGGTATGGACGCGATGTCCTCCGCCATGGCCCCGCTCAAGGATATACCCGAGTTCGCCCAGCTGATGGTTCAGTTCTCCAATCCCGTCCTGGGCATCCTGGCCGGCGCCATACTGACCGCCGTGATCCAGTCCTCCTCCGCTTCGGTGGGGATCGTGCAGGCCATGGCCGCCAGCGGCGTGGTCGGGCTGGGCGGCGTCGTCTATATCCTGTTCGGCCAGAATATCGGCACCTGCGCCACCGCCCTCCTCGCCTCCATCGGCACCAACCGCGCCGGCAAGCGGGCGGCGGTCATCCATCTGCTGTTCAACGTGATCGGCACCCTGATTTTCATCCCGATCACCATGTTCCTGCCCTACGTTCCTTTTATCGAATCGCTGACCTCCGATCCGAAAATGCAGATTTCGGTGGCCCATATCATCTTCAACATCGTGGTCACACTGGTGATGCTGCCCTTCGCGCAGATTCTGGTCAAGCTGGCCGCCAAGCTGGTGCCCGGCCAGGAATCGGAGTACGAGGAGATGCGGCTCCACTATCTGGACGAACGCATCCTGCAGACCCCGCCCATCGCCGTCGCCCAGGTGATCAAGGAGGTGGAGCGGATGGCCGGCATCGCCAGCCGGAACTTCAAGCTGTCCATACAGGTGTTTTTCAAGCCCGATAAGGAAAAACGCCAGCAGATACGGCAGAACGAGCAGGTGCTCAACTTCCTCAACCACAGCATCACCAGCTATCTGGTGAAGATTCACGCCCTCGATCTGATGGAGGCTGACAACCGCCTGATCGGCTCCCTTTTCCACGTGGTCAACGATCTGGAGCGGGTGGGCGACCACGCCGAAAATATCCTGGAGTATTCTGAGCAGTTCGACCGGGGCCTGCCCTTCTCCCCCAGCGCTATGGAGGAGCTGAAGGATATGAGCGGGCGGGTCCAGCTGATTATCGACAAATCCATTGCCTTTTTTATGGAGCGTAAGCCCGACCGGGCCGCCGCCGACGTGATTATCGCCGGTGAGGAAGAGATAGACGAGCTGGTGCTCACCCTGCGCGCCCATCACGTCACCCGCCTCAACGCGCTGGAATGCTCTCCCGAGATGGGCATGACCTTCGTGGATATCCTCACCGACCTGGAGCGCGTTTCCGACCACGCCACCAATATCATGTACGCTGCCTTTGACGATGATTGCGCTTGAGATCTGCTTGGCTCCCGCCTGCGCAGACCCGAGGGGACAACAACGATGTTCCTTTGAGATTTGCTTGACTCATGCAGGCATGGCCATACCCCTGCGAATATCCTGCAAGCTATTTCTTATCCGGTACGCCAGATAGCTTTGTAGGGGAGCCGTGGACGGAACGTCCGCGAAAGCCCCTCCCGCCGTAGCATCTGACCAAAAAAGCAGCGGTTCGTCCGCTCCCGACGTCTTTTCGCGGATCGCGGTATTACTTTAAGAGCGGCGGACATGTTGTCCGCCGTTCCTTTGTATACACAACGGATATTCCCTCTTCTATTGGAACATCCCCCTGCTCACGTTTTTTCCGTTCCTCCGGTTTATCCGTACCATCCAATATTTTCCTGACTCCCTGTATAAACCATCCATCGCCGCCCATACTCCGGTTACAACGGAAAACACAACCGGAAAGGCGGTAATGACGATGACCCGGCTGATTAAGGCGATTGCCGTGGCGGTCGCTCTCTCCCTGATACTCTCCCTGTGCGGCTTTGCGGGGGAATGCGGCCAGATACGCGAGCGGGTGCTGCGCCTGCATGTGCTGGCCAACTCGGACAGCGAGGAGGACCAGCAGCTCAAGCTGAAGGTGCGCGACACGATCGTTGAAACCGCCAAAGGCCTGTTCGACAATGCCCGGGACGAAGGCGACGCGCTGGAAACGGCGCGGGAACAGCTTCCCGCCCTGATCGCCGCGGCCCAGCAGCGGGTATACGACGAAGGTTACGATTATACGGTGGACGCCACCCTGTGCAATATGTATTTCACCACCCGGTATTACGATAAGGTCGGCGGCGGCGAATCGGTAACCCTGCCCGCCGGGCTGTACGACGCTCTGCGGGTCACCATCGGCGAGGGCAAGGGAAAGAATTGGTGGTGCGTGGTATTTCCTCCCCTGTGCGTCTCCGCGGCGGAACAGCCCGCCTCCTCCGACGGGGAAGCGAAGGCGGAGGACCCCGCCTCTCTGGACGACGTCCTCGACCAGAATCAAAAGGAAATCGTCACCCAGCCCGAAAAGTACGAGATTCGATTTAAAGCCGTGGAGCTGTTTGAAGGGCTCTGCCGCCAGATCGGCTCCTGGTTCGGCCAGCCCGAATCCACTCCCCTCGACTGATCCTTCCCCTTCCATTCAGATTGTTTTCAGCCTCCTGTGCGACTCTTCCTGTAAGGCGGAAACCCGCCCAACAGCTTTCCCTGTAACAGCAAAGCGCCGGTTCCTCTCGAGAGGAAC
>JAAWQC010000042.1 GCA_022800315.1 Clostridiales bacterium | reverse complement strand
AGGCCCAATGCCTAAGCGGTTTTTTCGATGGTCGGAGTGGCGATACTGCATTTATAGAAAAAAGCCTGGAATATCAATGATTTATAGGCAGTCAACAAGCTGTATTTACGAGAAAAGCCGCCTTGCTGGCGGCCTATTAAGAGGTCAATCGAATTTTTTCTCTTTGACCATGAGAAGTATTATCCCAAAGACGACGCAGCCGGATCCGAACATCAACACCATACCCATAGAAGGTTGGCTGTTGTCACCGGTTTGCGGAACGTCTTCTCCGTCAATGCTGGAACCACGCTCTATGGAACTTGCATTCGTGTCGGGATATGTATCATCACCGAAAGTTGTGCTGGTGGTAGGTTCTGAACCTGTGGGCTTTGAATGCGTAGGATCTGAATCAGTGACTCCCGAACCATTCCGCGTTATGCTTATCCCTAGAGCTGGGCTAAGTTCTTCCGTATCAACAGCAACGCCGTTTTTGGTAAGCACTTTAACCGTTTGCAGCTGAATGTCTCCGCTTTCAAAAGATTCTGGGCAGAAGAACTGCAAAGTAATTTTCATTGTCCCTGATAGCTTATTGTCTGATTCAAAAAAGCTGGTCCAATATAAACCCCTAGCCAGAACCGGGTCGGCCGACATGCTGCCGGACGAACCGGAAGAATCTGTTACAGTGATGCTTTCGGGGCAGGCAATACCTATCTCCACACCGGCATATGCATTCCCAGGCTCCACTTCGATTACGACTTCAAAATTCGTTTGCGTTTGAGTAAGGAAAATCTGATTTTTCGGAACACGAACAACCGATTCCTTGGCAAATGCCGATAATGTGCCCAGGGATAGTATACAACAGCAGGCAAACAGACAAGCAATTTTTTTCAAGCAAACCATCCTTTCATAATAAAAGGTTATACAGGAATTGGGAATCGCCGTTTTAAGGCAATCCCCAATTCACACACATACTGTTAGCAAACGGATTTTAGGCAATAAATCCCGTCAGGATAATGAAGTCTGCCGCGTCAACGATTCCGCTGCAGTCAATGTCGCAGGCGGCATCCGCAGTCTGATACTTGCTCAGAGCGATAGAAAGGTCAGCCAGGGTAACGGAACCATCTTTGTTGATATCCGCCGCCGCACGGTAGGAGATCACTTCCACGGTATCTACTCCATCCATGATAGCAACCGGTCCTTCAAAGGTGCCGTCTTCATTGGTGGTAGCCGTGTTGATGCTCTGGATAGACAGATTTGTGTTGCCGGTGGCCGCGCCCTCTTTAAGTTTCATAACAACCTGCAGCACATCCACATCACCGGAAACATCGGCGCTGGTTCCGATAATCAGGCGCGCGGTACCTTCAGTGCTTTTGTCGGCCGAAATTACCGTATTTTCCAAAAGAGATTTTACTTCAGAAACTTCAAAAACCTCTCCATCATAGGACACAGCAATATCAAAGCTGTTCAAACCAGTGAGACCCTTCATAGACACGGTGCAGGTGACGGTATCGCCGTTTTCCACAACCGCCAGTTCTTTGTCAGCATTGATTTCCGCGCTGCCGGCATTCACCGCAATGATACCGAACGGCTGGGTAAAGCTGATACCCTCGTCGCCCTTGAGCTGGGCACGAACATAACTGTGAACCTTCCCCTCGTAGTCGTTGAGGTCAATCGTATTACCGGTCGCAATCACTTCGCCGTCAGCAATCCACTCAATCGTGTTATAAAGATCGCCTTCGATGGTGATGGTGTCTTCATTCTGGTCTACCGCGATATTGGTGATAACAGGCGGCTGATAGTCATTGATTATGCTGTGGTCAGTGATAGTGTATCCTTCCCGCTTGGCAACGTGAGCACTGGCATAGAAAGCACCGTTCTCCATGGCTTTGCGTACCTCGACAGGGTTATTGGCGGGCATAAGCATCATGTTGAAGCTGTGACCTGTAGCTTCATTTGAGTGAGTATCATCGTTGGAGAAACCCCATACGAAACGCCCCTCCGGCATGGTCTCCTTCAGGATATTATCCCATAGGATACGGTCGGAGTAGGAATCGCCGTCCAGCTTGTTGATGATTTCCATACCAACGCAAGCCTCGTATTTCATGAAGAGGTCTACATACTTCTTTATGTTTGCAGGATTGTTAGCAGCATCTTCGCCGTTGGTTCCGATTGTGTTGCTACCGCCATAGTAACGGCCTGGATGGTTGATATGGCAGATGCCGCCCAGCTCCTGCGTCTTGGCGATATTGCTTTCCAGCGTTGCTCCCGCTCCATTGTTAAAGGGAGTGAAGAAGGTGTTCAGGTGATCGCTTACAGACTGTTCATCGGAATTCTGGACGGCGACCATACCGCGGCCGTCTCTGTCCGTCCCGTAAGTGATCTCTTGCAGACGCACGTCCGTCAGGTAGGTACGGCCTTTGCCTGTCGGGTCATCCTTGCGGTTCCATGTGGTGTTCATAACATTGTGATCGGTGAGTGCAAGAATGTCAAATCCCTTTTTGTAGTGTTCCTCTACCGTCTCAGCTGGCTGCGGAGAACCGTCGCTCTCATTGGAATGGGCATGGAAGTCCGCTTTGTACTGCCCGTATGTGTCCCAGTTTACGCTGGCATAGGGGCTGTTAATGGTGAAGTCCAGGACGCCAATTCCGTCCTGCTCCTGGGCCGCAACGCCGGTAACAAACGTCCCCGCCAGTACAGCAGCCGCCAAAATGGTCGCAGTGGTTTTCTTTAGCATGTTGTTCTTCCTTTCTCAAAATATACTTTGCAAATATTTGCAATTCTATTTTAATCCCCTCCATGTTAAGCAGCTATCATGCTAGAGTAAAATCTGCGATAAAATTCCGATTATTATTATAAAAATCACCTTGACAAATACAAGGGCGGGAATATTAGTCCCGCCCCTGTCTGTCAAATAACATTCTCAATAGAAATGAAAAATCCGAACCCATCTCCCACTGGGAAGATATGGTTCGGATTATCATAAGATGGTCCGAGTGACAGGAGTCGAACCTGCGGCCTCTT
The DNA here is from genome assembly GCA_022800315.1 of Clostridiales bacterium. Lineage (GTDB taxonomy): Bacteria > Bacillota > Clostridia > Oscillospirales > Acutalibacteraceae > Avimonas_A. The sequence continues at coordinate 15,857 of JAAWQC010000042.1, read as the reverse complement.
GAACCCCATTCAAGCGCGCTACCAATCTGCGCTACACCCGGATGTCCGCGGTATTTTTGACCGCGAATCGCATTATAGCACAACCACAAGCTAAAAGCAAGGGTTAAATTAGCAAAAGGGCAGGAAATATGCCTATGTTCACATATGTTCATCGGCGGCATCCGTTTCTCTCTTCTGAATCCCATATTCTTCAGTAAAAGCACAGAAAGATTCAAACGGCACAGCCGGGCTGTACAAATAGCCCTGATAACAAACGCAGCCCAGCTTGCGCAAGGCCTCCCGCTGCTCCGTCGTTTCCACGTACTCGGCGATCACATGAAAATGAAGCTGCCGGGACAGGTACAGGATGGTGGATAGGATTTCGCGGCTGCGTTCGTTCCTATCGACATCCCCTACCAGAGAGCCGTCGAGTTTCACCACATCAAAGGGGCTGTTCTGCAAATAGCTGAGTGAACTGTGGCCCATGCCGAAATCGTCGAGCAGGATATGGGTTCCCGTTTCATGAAGCTGTCGCAGACTTTTGGTCATCTGAGGGGAACCGAACAAAGCGGTCTGTTCGGTCAGTTCCAGCCCCAGCGCCTCACGGGGGAAGGAATACCGGCGCAGAATCGTCTCTACCGCCTGGGCGAACAAAGGATTGCGCAATTGATCGGCGGTGATATTCACCGACAGGCAAAGCGAGGTGTCGTATCGCGCGTAGAAGGCCTCTAATGTCCGGCAGGCCCTGTCGATTACATAATCGCCCAGATCATCGGTCAGGCCCGCTTCCTCCGCCAGCGCGATTACCAGCGGCGGATACAGCATGCCGCCCACCGGATGATTCCAGCGCAGCAGCGCTTCCGCGCCATACAGGGTACCGTCCGCGTTCATCTGCGGCTGGTAGTAAAGCATCAGTTCCTGTCGTTTGATGGCAAAGGTCAGATCACTGACCAGGTTTTTCGCCGTCGTGCCCAGGAGGTCGCGGCGGGACAACAGGGCGGGACGCTCCCCTGTCTGCTCCGCCTGCTTCACCAGCTCGGTCAGCTTTTCGATCCGACGCCGGGCAGTGTGCATCGCCCGTTTCTCCGCCTGCCGGACGAACGGAATATAGAGAAGGGTTCCCACCACAAGGTTAAAAAGCTGCAGCACACTTCCCGCCAGGGAACCGGTCGCCGCGTAACCGCTGAAAAAGATCGGCGTCGTCCACTCCACCGTGTTAACGGCATGGGGTACCAGCCCCAACGCGGTAGCCCCGTAGCTGATGACAGTCAATACAAGGGGCACCCCGATAAAGGGGATAAGATACACCGGACTGAGAACCACCGGAATGCCGAACAGCATCAGTTCGTTCATATTGAACAGCAGGGGAGCCGCGGCCAGCTTGGTCAGGCTGCGCACACTTTTGCGCCGCTCGCACAGCAAAATAGCGGCCGCCAGACATAACAGGGCTCCGCATCCGCCGAAAAGTGCAAAGGTGTCGAGAAAGGTTTTACTGACAATCTCGGTCGGCGCCTGGCCGGCGGCGGCAAGCTCTGCGTTGACCTGTATACCGGGCGCGAATATCTCCAAAGCGACGCCATCCAGCACGTTGCCGCCGTGAATACCCAGCATCCAGGTGAGATGGAGCAGGAACAGAAACAGCACACCGCTGAATAAACTGCGTCCCATGGAATCGAACAGACGGGAAAAAAGGCTGGAAAATACCGGCTGAATGCCTGTCGCACCCAGCAGATTCACCATCACCAAATGCAGCAGCGCAAATACGGTGACCACCACAATGGCGGGCAGGATCGCCGCCACCGCCGCATTGAAAGAATCGTCGGCACCCGCGGTATAGGATTTGAGACGGCCCGGCAGCCGCCGGCTGATTCCGACGAACAAAGCGGATGACGTCACGGCCACCAGCAGGGCGTCGAACAGATGGGCGCTTTCAAAAATAGCGGGGGTAAATCCCTGCGCTCCATTCATGGAAAACACCAGGTAGGCCGCCAGACTGACAAACGGTATTTCGGTGGCAAACCGGCTGTCTTCCACCCGGCCGTAGCTGAAACTGACGGTCAGCAACAGGATGAGGGAGATCACCCCCAGCGTGGCGTTGCGTATGGCGCTTAAGACGGCGGCGGGCGCCCCTCCCCACAGGGAATTCAGCCACTCCCGATAACCCTCCACCGGGAAGCTGAGCAGCAACAGTGCCACCGAACCGGTCATGATCAGGGGGACTGCCAGCAGCATACCGCCGCGCACCGCCTGAAAAAAACGATTTTCCTCCAAGGACAGAGACACCCTCTTCATGCGGCCTTTCCCCCTCGCCGTTTCTTCAATTGTTAATAGTATAACGGATACCCGTGCGTCGCACAAGAGTTCTGTGGATGCAGGGACCGATATTTTTATAATTTCGGCCAACCAATGGGTGAAACCGGCGACTATATAGGTAACCGGTTTATTTGCCGACGTTCCCTGTATTCAACTGCTGGTTTAGTAAGTGTATTTCACATCAACGAAAAAGTGATTGTCATGCACGGCAGGTAAGTGTATGCTTTTAATAATTACAGAATAAAATATCGGTATTTTTCATTTATAATTGTTGCAGGGAGGAGAAATTATGAAGAAAGTAAAAGATACGGCAGAAAAGCCGGACAAGCTGAAACCCAAATATGGTAATGGGGATAACGTACGTTTTATTCTGCGCGGCGTATGGGAATACGACCGCAAATTGCTGTGGCTGGTACTGCTGAACATACTGGCGGTGTCAATGGTCCAGTTGGTTCCTGTTGTCATGCCGAAAAAAATAATCGATGAGCTGATGGGCGGGGGCCGTACGGAAGTGGTCCTGTGGCTGTCCGCCCTCTTCGGTGTCCTTCTGCTCATTACCCGGACGGTATCTGATACCTCCGGCAACACCATTTTCAATCGGTTTATCGCCGTCCGTCTCCGGTTCATCGCCCGCTCGGGAAAAAAATTTATGAGTATGGATTACCAGTCGTTAGAGGACCCGGAGGTGCTGGACCTTTCACAGCGCGGGGACCGCGCCTGCAGCAGCAACAACATCGGTATTGAAGGTATCCTGCACCGCACCCAAAGCCTGGCGCAGAAGCTGCTGACCATGGCGGGGCTCGCCGCCGTCATCAGCACACTGAGCCCTCTGCTGTTAGTAGCCATCGCCCTGCTGCTGTTCGTCAACTTCCTCATGACCTCCCACACCCGCAAAAAGGATAAGGCGGAGAACGACCGGCTGGCCCCGGTCTGGCGCCGGCGGAACTATCTGACCGATGTGATGGGCGATTTCTCCTTTGCCAAGGACATACGCCTGTTCTCCCTCCGGAATTTCCTGCGGGGCATGCTGGTCAAACAGCAGGATGAAAATTTCAAGGGCAGCAACCGCATCCGCGGGTACTGGGCACGTGCCAATATCCTGTATGCCACCACCTCCCTGCTTCAGGAGGTCATTCTGTACGCCTGGCTGTGCACCCGGGTGCTGGCGGGCACGATGAGCATCGGGGATTTTACCATGTATGCGGCAGCTATCCGAACCTTTACCACAGCGCTGGACGGATTTATCGGCGATCTGGTCCATATCCGGCAGCAAAACGAAGTGGTCAGCGATTTCCGCGGCTTTTTGGATTATCCCGACGTACCCACGGGCAGGGAGCCTCTGCCGGATGGTCTGGAGCGGCAGCCGCTGTGTTTCGAGATGCGGGATGTCTCCTTCCGCTATCCGCGCCAGGAAGCCTATGCCCTGCGCCACGTATCCCTTACCATCCATCCCCATGAAAAGCTGGCGGTAGTGGGGCTCAACGGCGCGGGAAAAACCACCTTTGTCAAACTGCTGACCCGGCTGTACGAGCCCACCGAGGGACGCATCCTTTTAAACGGCGTGGATGTGCGTACGTATGATCGGGAGGCGTATACCCGCCTGTTCTCCGCCGTATTCCAGGAAATCCAGACCTTTGCCTTTACGGTAGCGGAGAATATCGCCATGACGCCCCTGGACGGCATCGACCGCAAGCGGGTAGTCTCTTCACTGGAGGAGGCGGGACTGGGCGACCGTATCCGTGCGCTGGACAAGGGGATCGACCGCCGTATGCTCAAGGTCATCGATGAAGGCGGCGTGGAATTCTCCGGCGGTGAAAATCAAAAGCTGGCGCTGGCCCGCGCCCTGTATAAACAAGCCCCCGTCCTTCTGCTGGACGAACCCACCGCGGCGCTGGACGCCCTGGCGGAGGAGCGTCTGTATCGTCAATTCAGCCATCTGGCACGGGATAAGACCACCGTGTATATCTCTCACCGTCTGGCCAGCACCCAGTTCTGCGACCGTGTGGTCATGTTCGAGGACGGAGACATCGTGGAAAGCGGCAGCCATGAAGAACTGCTGGAAAAAGGCGGCCGTTACGCGGAACTTTTCCGTATACAGGCGGAAGCTTACCGGACCGACACTGTCCAATCGACACGGGAGGAGGCGGTGACAGTATGAAAACAAAAAAGCCCCGTGAACACCGATACCGCAACGTACTGCCGGTAATGAAATACTTTTACCGCGTGGCCTGGCGGCATGACAAGCCCTACTTCCTGCTGGTCTTCTGCAATATGCTGCTGCGCGGCGGCTCTCCGTTCCTGAACATCGTACTGCCTAAATACCTGATCGATGAACTGGTCGGCCCCCGCCGGCCGGATCAGGTGCTGATACTGGTGGCGGTCATTGTCCTGTCCAATTATCTAATCAGCCATATTCGCAACCTGCTGGATTATTTCCTCAACCGCTCTCAGGACCGTCTGTCCATGAAATTGGACGAAATGCTGGGTGACCAGACCATGCGCATGGATTTCGAATACACCGAAAATGCGGCCGTGCTGGACCATCTGGGCAAGGCCAAAACCGGCATGAGCTGGTACTCCGGCGGTATTGGCGGCTTCAGTGAAAACCTGACCAATATCGTCGGCGGAATCATTACCCTGACCGGTACGCTGGCCATCATCTGCACCCTCTCCCCCTGGCTGATACTCCTGCTGCTCCTTCTCATCGCCGGCAATCTGTTTATCACCTCCCGGATGCAGAAAATGGAGGTGAAGTTCCGCAAGGATCTGGTGGGTGTCAACCGCCGGTTCGGTTACTATTTCAACATCGTCAAAGATATCAAGTATGCAAAGGATATCCGCATGTATCATGCGCAGAGCCTTGTGCTGGACCGGGTGGACGAGTACATCAGGGACGACTGGGAAATGGAAGATAAGATCAACCGCAACCGGAACAGATATCAGGTGATCACCATTGCGGTCAACGTCTTCCAGCAGGTCATACTGTACGGTACGCTGGGCCTGCGCGTGCTGAGGGGACTGATGGGTATCGGCGATTACCAGATGCTCATCAGCGCCGCGAACAGCTTTACCGACAGCCTGAGCGGGGTACTGGCACAGCTGATCAACATCACCAATACCGCGGATTTTATGAACGAATACCGTTCCTTTATGGAATACCCGGCGGCCCAGTCCAGAGGAACCCTGCCAGTAGATGCCGACATACCCCATACCTTTGAGTTTCGGGACGTATCCTTCCGTTATCCCGAAGCGGACGCCGATTCCCTGTCCCATGTATCCCTGGTGATCCCCGCCGGTCAGAAGCTGTCGGTGGTGGGGGAAAACGGCGCGGGCAAGACCACCTTTATCAAGCTGCTGTGCCGGCTGTACGACGTGACCGACGGACAGATCCTGATGGATGGGATCGATATCCGCGAATACGACCGGGAGGATTACCGCCGTCTGTTCGCCGTGGTATTCCAGGATTACCGCCTGTTTTCCTTTACTATCGCGGAGAACGTGGCGGCAGGTGAACATCCCGACCGGGATGGCGTTTACGACGCCCTGAACAAGGCCGGCTTCGACGAAAGGCTGTCCAAACTGGAAAAGGGAATCGATACCCCGGTTTATAAAAATTTCGAGAAAGACGGGGTGGAATTCTCCGGCGGGGAAAGCCAAAAACTAGCCATTGCGCGAGCGATGTATAAGGATGCCCCTGCCGCCATCCTCGACGAGCCCACCGCCGCCCTCGACCCGGTGGCGGAGGCGGACATCTACCGTCGGTTCGATACTCTGATCGGCGGTAAGACCGCCCTGTATATTTCCCATCGCCTCTCCTCCTCCCGCTTTTGCGACCGGATCGCCGTATTTCACAAGGGGGAGCTGGTGGAATACGGTTCCCACCGCAACCTGAGCGCCGCAGGAGGAAAATACAGCGAGATGTGGAACGCGCAGGCGCAGTACTACGCCTGAGCCCGGCTTTCTCCATCCGTACCATACAAAAAGGGCCTGCCGGCAAAGGCTGCATAGACTTAAGTGCGGTGAGCGCATTCCATAAAACGGAGCGACCGCTCCGTTTTCTCCCAAAAGGCTATGACTTTAAACCGGCAGGCCCTTTTCTTTTGTTATAACGCCGCGTTCCTACGAACGATCCTTTTCGATGGCGTCGGCCAGCACCTTGCCCGCCGCCTTATGTCCGGCCACATTGGGATGGCCGCCTCCGCCCAATTGGTTCTGGGGAAGCTCCACATAGGTCACTTCGCCGCCGCCGGCTTCCTTGAATTCGCTGATGCCCGCTTTAATGGCATTCTCCACCTTGGGGCTGCGCCCCATCATACCGTAAGCCCAGTAGATACGCGCGCCGGGATTGTTATCCGCGACCATCTTGAGCAGGTTAGCCGCTTCCTTAGTGATCTCTTCGCTGGAGGGGGCAGAGGGAATCCCCGCGTCGTTGGTGCCCAGATTGATGACCACCACCTCCGGCCGGAACCGGCTGAAGTCCCATTTCTGACTGGTGTGATTGCGGTAATAAGAGGTAAAGGGATAGGCGTTTTTCATCGCGGAATCGGCGGGATCGTCGGTCCAGCCGCCGGCGATTCCCCAACCGGACAGGGATACTACCTGAAAGTCGGCGTCCAGCCGCCGGGCCGTCACTGCCTCGTAGGCGTGATAGCCGTCCTGATACAGCAGGTTGTCCTGGATGGCGCCATCGTTGGAACCCCACAGGTTTCCCAGGCCGCTGGTGATGGAATCCCCAATGAATTCGATGGTCAGCCGGTCATTCTCTTCGGGCAGGTCCATCAGCTGGCCGTCCAGGGTGAGTCCCTCGAAATTCAGGATACCCAGCTGCGGCTCGGTGAGCTTGACCAGCCGGATATCGTGGACACCCGCCGGTACGTCGGTGAGCAGGGTGTACACGCCGGATTTGTTGATACGGACACGGCGCTCCTCCACCTGGTCGGCGGTCGGTTCTTCCCCGTCCAGAATCGCCAAAACATAGCTGTTCTGCGCATATCCCTCCTGCGGTTTGGCGGGAGACAGTTTCATTTTCAACTCGCCCTGGAGATCGGCGCGGAAAGAAAAGCCGGAATAGGTCCAGTCGATGGCCACCTTGTCCGCCCCCTCCACCGCGGCGGTACGGCCATGATACCGCAGGTAATCCGCCGCCTGCGCCGGGGTATAGGTGCGTTCGCTGTAGTCCCCCAGCGGCTCGGGCTTGGTGGTGGCGGCGCCTGTACTTTCGGTGGTGCCTGTCGGTTCGCTCTGCACGCCGTCCTGCGATACCTCACAGCCCGACAGCAGGCTGAGCAGCAGTGCCGCCGTGATGACTCCCGCTCCCCAGCGGATTGACCGGTGTTTCATACGATTCCTCCCGTTTTAACTCTTTCTCTCGTTTCTGTATGCCGTTTGAGCAAAGTGTAGCATGGAGGACCGGACAAGTCAATCAAAGAGCGCACCGATACACATACAGCCCGTCGCCGGGGAGGTCGTCGAACCGGTGCTTTTCGGCAAGGGTGAAACCGGCGCGGGCCAGCGCCCGGCAGGAGCCGGTGTTCTCCGCCGCCACCCACGCCGCCAGTGAGGACACGTCCATCTCCCGCCGCGCGTATGCCTTTGCCCAGCGGAGCAGCTCGGCCGCGTACCCCCTGTTCCACCGCTCCGGCCCGCTGAAATAACTCATATCGGCCTCGTTCCCGTCTTGCCCCGGTTCCCGCCTCCGTTTCAGCAGGAATACGCCCACGAACGCGCCGCCCTCCCGCTCGGTCACGGCGAAGGCGCGGTCATCGGGAGGGGACAGGACCTCAGCCAGCCACGCCGCCGTTTCCTGCCGGCCGGTATGGGTGGAAAAGCGCATATAACGCGCCACTTCGGGCTGGGAGGCCAGGCGGTGCACCGCCTGTTCATCCTCCGCCGTCAGGGGCCGCAGGATCAGCCGTTCGGTCATTTCGCTCATGATGATTCCTCCTCCCCACCGGCCTCGTTTCTCGACAGGCGGCGGTATTCCCGCGGGGGCACGCCGTATTTGCGCCGGAACAAACGGCTGAAGTAGAAAGGATTGTCGAAACCAGCCCGCTGCGCCGCCTCGGACACGGGACAATCGCTGTTCTCCAGCCACAGGGAGGCCAGGGATAATCGGTACCCGTTGATCCAGTTCAGGGGCGTCTCCCCCGTCCTCGACCGGAACCAGCGATGGAAATGGGAGACGGACAGCCCCGCCTGCGCCGCCAGCTCCTCCATGGACAGCGGACGTTCCGCCTGTTCCTTCATATAGGACAGCACCCGGGCCAGTGTCCCGTCCGGAGCGGCCTTCTCCCGCCCCACCGCCAGCAGGACCCCCAGCAGCCGATACCCGGCGGCCATACGCCCGCACACAGCCTGAGCGTCGCCGTTCCCTGCCTCTTGAGCGGCGGTCAGTTCGTCCAGCAGGGCGGATACCTCCCTCTCCCGCCCAGCGGGCAGGATAACCGGGAACTCATAGATGTCGTCCAGCCGGCACAGCCCGTTGACCTCCACATCCAGAAACACCCAGCGGGCGGCCATGGTTCCTTCGGCCGGCAGATGATGAACGATATCCTGTGTCACCCGTGAGGGGGCGATGAAGCAGCCGCCCTCAGAGGTGAAAAAGGAAGGGCCGCCATCCAGCGCCACTTCGTACCGTCCCCGCAGGCTCTGCACCACCGACAGACCGGGCAGCGCCTTGACGTGATGCAGTCCTTCGGCGATGAAGGCGGAACCGCCCGTCGACAGGGTGTGGATAGTCAGGGTCTGTATGCCCATTGCAGCCGCTTCCTCTCTCCTGGTATCGGGGGGTTACGATAGTATCGTATAGGAACAGAGCGGCATTGTCAATGGATTTTACCGGCGATCAGCCGTATAGTGAGAGTATAGAACAAGAGAAGGAGTGGTCGGTTTGACCTTTTTTTCGGCGGTTAAGGAGCCCCGGCCGGTGCGGCTGGACGAGCAGACCCGCGCCTTTGCCGAACGGTCGCTGAGCGGCCTGTACGGGCGGGAGGCGGAACAGACCCCCGCCGTATCGCTGGACGGCATCCCCGGCTTTGGTGAGATGGCACCCTATGAGCAATACGACCGGGCCATCTGGACTATCGCGGAGAAGGCGCCCCTGCGCCTGGGAGAGGAGGAGCTGCTCTGCGGTGCCGCCACGCTGGGGCTGGCCATCGAGCATACCGTACCCGCCACCTACCGGGGCCAGGCGGTTTTTCCCGGCGTCTCCCATCTGACACTGGGCTTTTCGGAAGCGCTGCGCCTGGGGGTGGACGATTACCAGCGGCGTATCGACTGCCGTCTTGCCCAGGGAGATCTGCTCCACGAGCAGCGGACGGTGCTGGAGAGCATGCGGTCGGTAATCGACGCCCTGCGGATTTGGCACCGGCGGTATCTGCGGAAACTGGACGGCAGAATCAGCCGGACCGAGGGCGGGGAACGGGCCCGCTGGCAGGCGATGCGCGACACGCTGGAGCCGGTGCCCTTCCAGCCGCCCCGCTCCTTCTATCAGGCGGTGCAGAGCCTGTGGTTCCTTTTCGCCTTCACCCGTCTGTGCGGCACCTGGCCGGGTATCGGCCGGCTGGACGAAATGCTGGGCGGTTATCTGGAACATGATCTGCGGGACGGTGTCATCAGCCGGGAGGAGGCCCGCCGCCTGCTGGCCCATTTCTTCATCAAGGGGTGCGAATGGGTTCGTCTGCGGGAATGCAGTGGTGGCGACGCCCAGCACTATCAGAACATCGTACTGTGCGGGGTGGATGCCGACGGCCGCGAGGTGACCAACGACGTCAGCCGCCTGACCCTCGAGATACTGGAGGAACTGCCCATCAGCGACTTCCCGGTGGCGGTGCGGGTGAATCGGAACACGCCCGACGACATCCTCGCCCTCATCGCCCGCAACGTGCGCCACGGCGGCGGCGTGGTCGCCGTGTACAACGAGGAACTGATCCTGCGCTCCCTCATCGGTTTCGGATACGAGCCGCGGGACGCCCGCCGCTTCGCCAACGACGGCTGCTGGGAAATCCAGATACCGGGTGAAACCTGCTTCGGCTACTGGGCCTACGACCTGTACCGGCAGTTTCAGGAGGAGGTGCTGGGCCTGGACGGCCGGGATACGCCCGTTTATGACTCCTTTGAAGAGCTGTACGACCGGTACCTCCGGATGCTGGCGAGCTTCTCGGAAGATTTTCACTGCCGGGCCGACCACCAGTATCGGAACCTCACCCCCTGTTCGGTGGTCAGCCTGTTCACCCGGGGCTGCATCGAGAGCGGCCGCGCTTACTGGAACCGCGGGGCCCATTTTTCCGTCCTCTCTCCCCACTTCGGCGGATTCGCCGACACGGTCAACGCCCTGTACGCGGTCAAAAAACTGGTGTACGACCGCCGCCTGCTGTCCTTCGGGGACTTTCAAGAGATCCTTCGGGACGACTGGCAGGGGCAGGACGAACTGCTGAAGGAAGCGCGGGAATCTCTCGTCCTGTTCGGCAACGACAGCGACGAGGCGGATTCCCTGGCCGAGCGGGTGCTGGCCGACTTCACCGCCGCCGTCCACCGGGTCCCTAACCGCAAGGGCGTGCTGCGGCCCGCGGGGGTCAGCACCTTCGGCCGGCAGATCGAATGGAAGGGCGACCGGTACGCCCATCCCCACGGATTCCATCGGGGGGACGTGCTCGCCTCCAACCTGGGGCCCACCCCCGGCACCGACCGGGAGGGGGTCACCGCCGTACTCCGCTCCTGCTGCCGCCTGCCGCTGGAACAGCTGCCCTGCGGCACGGCGCTGGATATCAAGTTTAGCCCCACCGCGCTGGAGGACGGCGGGGCCGAAGAAGCGCTGCCCGACCTGATACGCGCCTTCTGTGAGCTGGGCGGCTTCTTCATGCAGATGGACACGGCGGACGACCGGGTGCTGCGGGAGGCGCAGGCCCATCCCGAAAACTATCCTCATCTGGCGGTGCGCGTCGCCGGCTGGTCAGCCCGTTTCGCCACCCTCGGCAGGGAATGGCAGGACATGATCATCGAGCGCACCGCCCAGCAGCGTTGAGAGGCGGACTCTGTATGGATAAAAATTGGGGGCATCCCTCAGAATACGAGTCCGTCATGGGTATCTTCACGGACATTCAGCGGTTTTGTACCCATCATGGCGGGTCCATCATGGGTACTGTTACCGATATTCAGCGGTTCTGTACCCATGACGGACCAGGGATCCGCACGACGGTTTTCCTCAAGGGCTGCCCTCTGCGGTGCCCCTGGTGCCACAATCCCGAAACCAACCGCTTCGAGCCGGAGGTTCGGTATCTCTCCGCGCGCTGTGTGGGCTGCGGCGCCTGCATGGCCGTCTGCCCTGCCGGATGCCACCGCCTGGATGAAAAAGGGCATCGTTTTAATTCGTCGGAGGACAGCCGGTGTCAGCGCTGCCTCGCCTGTGTGAAGGCCTGTCCAACCGGCGCCCTCAGCACCTTTGGCCAGCGGAAAACGGCGGACGAAATCCTGGATGTAGTGGAGCGGGACCGCCCCTTCTATCGTGAGAAGGGGGGGCTGACCCTGTCGGGAGGCGAACCCTTCGCCCAGCCCGCCTTCGCTCTTTCCTTGCTGCGCCGGGCAAAGGAGCACGGCCTGAATACCTGTGCCGAAACCTGTGGCGCCTTCTCCCCCGCCCTGTGGGATGAGCTGCCCGCCCTGTGCGATACCCTGCTGTTCGACCTGAAGGATACCGATGCCGGGCGCCATCAGCAGGTCACCGGCGCACCGCTCGCCCCTATCCTCGACAACCTCCGACGCCTGGACGGCAGCGGGATTCCCTATGAGGTGCGGTGCATCGTTGTCCGCGGCGTCAACGATGAGGACGGTCACGCCCGCCGGCTCCGTGCCTTACGGGCTACGCTGAAACACTGCCGGCGGCTCCGCCTGTTCCCCTGTCATCCGCTGGGCGGGGCGAAGCTTCAGCAGCTGGGCCGTCCGGGAGCCGAAGCCCTCCGCGCCCTGACCCCCGACGGGGAAACCCTCGACCGTCTGCGGCGGCTGGCGGGGGCGGATGTGTAACCTGCTGACGTAAACGATTGGTCAAAGGCAAGCACCCCGGAAGGCGTGTTTGCCTTTTTTTATAAATTCAAGCGTACCGAACCGGACCAATATGCTGTGAAGCCCTTGCGGTGCCGGACGGGACATTGTAAGATAGAGCTATCGTCTGCGAGGGAGGAACCCCATGGAACCGCATCAAAAAAGCTACCGCCATACCCTGTACGCTTCGTATATCGGCTATATCACCCAGGCCATCGTCAACAACCTGCTGCCCCTGCTGTTCCTGACCCTGCAGCAGTCCTTCGCCGTTACCTGGGATCAGATCGCTCTGCTGGTGACGCTGAATTTCGGCATCCAGCTGGCGGTGGACCTGCTGGCGGCCAAATACGTGGACCGGATCGGGTACCGCGTCTGCATCGTCTCTGCCCATCTCTTCGCGGCGGCGGGACTGATCGGCCTGTCGGTCTTCCCCTTCCTGTTCCCCTCCGCCTATGGGGGTGTCGCCGCGGCAGTTTGCCTGTACGCGGTGGGCGGCGGCCTGATCGAGGTGCTCATAAGTCCCCTCGTGGAGGCCTGCCCCACCGAACGAAAAGAGGCGGCCATGAGCCTGCTCCACTCCTTCTACTGCTGGGGGCACGTGCTGGTGATCCTGCTGAGCACCCTGTTCTTCGCCCTGTGTGGGATCGAAAACTGGCGGTGGCTGGCCTGCCTGTGGGCGGCGGTCCCCCTGGCGAACGCTGTGTATTTCAGCCGGGTGCCCATCCATGAGCCGGCGGAACAGGAGGAAGGGCTTTCCGTAGCCGCGCTGCTGAAAAACAAGCTGTTCTGGGTGCTGTGCCTGCTGATGGTGTGCGCAGCCGCCTGTGAACAGGGGATGAGCCAGTGGGCCTCCGCCTTCGCGGAATCGGGACTGGGGGTTTCCAAAACGGTGGGGGATCTGGCGGGGCCCTGCACCTTCGCCGTCATGATGGGACTGTCCCGCGCACTGTATGGGAAGTACAGCGAAAAAATCTCCCTGATGAGGGGCATGCTATTAAGCGGCGGCCTGTGCGTGTTCAGCTATCTTCTCGCAGCCCTGTCCCCCCTCCCCTTTCTCAGTCTGGTGGGCTGCGGTCTGTGCGGGCTGTCGGTGGGGCTTCTTTGGCCCGGCAGCTACAGCCTCGGCGCCCGTTCGCTGCGCGGGGGCGGCACGGCCCTCTTCGCCCTGCTGGCGCTGGCTGGCGATCTGGGGTGCGCCGCAGGCCCGGCGGCGGTGGGCGTGGTCTCCGACGCTTTCGGCGGCAGTCTGAAACAGGGGCTGTTGTTCGCCGCCCTCTTTCCCCTCCTGCTCATCGCCGGGCTTCTCCTCTGCCGGCGAATGATGGGGCAAAACCGGGACAAAAGCGGCAAAACAACCGATGGTTGATAGGATTACCAACCGCTGGTTGTCGAAACGGAGCGTTTCTCAACGGCTGCTCCCTTCTCCCCCTCGCCGCCGTACCGTACAATAGAGGCATCCAATCGAAAGGGTGTGTATCAAATGGAACTGACTTTAGGTAAAAAACTGGCCGAACTGCGGCGGGCCAAGGGAATGACACAGGACGAGGTGGCCGAGCGGCTGGGTGTCTCCCCTCAGGCGGTGTCCAAGTGGGAAACGGATACCTCCTGTCCCGACATCATGTTGCTGCCCGCGCTGGCGGAGATGTACGGCGTAACCATCGACAAGCTGTTCTCGCGTCAGTCCCAGGCGGAGACCATGGTACTGCCCCCGGAGGAGCGCAGAGACTTCGATAAAATGCTGCTGCGCATCTACGTGGACTCGGAAAAAGGCGACCGGGTACGGGTCAACCTGCCCATGCCGCTGGTAAAGGTCGGGCTGGAAATCGGGCTGAAGATTCCCGACATGGAGGGCAGCGACGTCCTCAGCAAGATCGACATCGGCCAGATACTGGAGCTGGTGGAACGAGGCCTCATCGGCAAGCTGGTGGAGGTGGAAAGCGCCAGCGGCGACAGGGTGGAAGTGGTGGTGGAATAGCCCATGAGAATACGGGTACACAGTGCAGAGGGACAGAACATCAGCATCGCCCTGCCCACCCGCGTGCTGGTCAACAGCCTGACAGCCACCATCACCGCAAAGGTCATCGACAAACAGGCCGCGAAAAAGTGGGAGCGGGAAAAGCCCCTGATCGAAAGCCGGGAGATGCGGCGGCTGTTCCGAACCATCCACCGCGTCAAGCGGCTGTATCCCGACCTGCTGCTGGTGGATGTGGAGAGCGCCGACGGCTCCACCGTCAAAATCAAGCTGTAATATCGAGAAAGCAGGGCTGTTCCCGGTGGAACGCCCTGCTTATATATTCGTATTCACTATGCTTAGAACAGGAAGCCCGCGTCCTCCAGCTCGTCCATGTCGGCGTCGGTCAGCTCCATATTGTACGACGCGATCATGTAGGTGGAGCTGGCTACCCGCTTGACCTGCCCGTTTCGGGCATACGCCGCGCCGCTGAGGAAATCAATCAGGCGGCGGGCCACATCGCGGGAGACCTTTTCCAGGTTGAGGATCACCAGATGGTTGACGGTCAGCTTCTCCGCGATAGAAGCCGCGTCCTCGAACCGCTCGGGGCAGCACAGCACCACCTGATAAGCCAACCGGTCGGACGCGGTGCGGACGTCATAGCCGCTTCTCGATTCCTCCGCAGCGTAATTCAGAGTCTCGTCTTCATATTCATACTCGTAATCGTCACCGGACATGTAGTCCCGCACTCTCTGCGCCAGTCCCATAACCGTAACCTCCCTGTCGAATGCTGTCAAAATACGCGATTATCCGTTGCGTGTTGTAATAGTATATCGCATCCGGTAAGTTTTGACAAGTGAAAATCCCGCTCATTTCCCATTTCCGAGAGGATTTTTTGTGTTTTAACCGTATAACCGCCCACGTTGACATCCTTCTCGTCCATCGGCGGCAGGCCGAACACCTCCCGCATCAGCTCGACACCCAGCCGGAAGCCCAAAGCATATGCCGACTGCTTTTCCATCTCCGCCACATGGCCGGCCTGATCCTGATGGATAAAAAAATCGTCGCTGACATCCTCCTGCATGGCGGTATACTCCGCCTCCTCCAGCGCCTGCAGGCATTCCCGGTACACGGTATCGCGGCGGCAGATTTTTTCCATCCACGGCTGGTAGGCCTGATACAGGGAATGCAAGACCAAATACTGCTCGATAAACATCCTGATCTGTCCTTTCATTGTAACTCTTTTAATAAGTATACAATACGGACTGGGCGCAAGTTAGTGACCTGTCACTAACTTGGCACAAAATTTCTATAATTTATGTTTTCATTTTTTTGCTCCGCAGGCACCGCTTTCTCGACAATGAGAAGGCGGTCGTCGCTTCTTTGAAGCAACGGAAAGAATCGTTAAGGGGAAAAACCATCCCCACCACGACCAGAGGCTGCGTCTCTGGACTCCGGTTAATCGGAGATTGCGATGACCGAAGGCCGATCATCCTGCTGCACAGCATATATCGCTATTCTTGTGATTATCGGGGGATTCTCAAGAGCAACGCCGTCGACCACCGCCAGCGGCGGA
>JAAWQC010000008.1 GCA_022800315.1 Clostridiales bacterium | reverse complement strand
AGCATATATCGCTATTCTTGTGATTATCGGGGGATTCTCAAGAGCAACGCCGTCGACCACCGCCAGCGGCGGAAACAGGGAGACGGGGTGGGCGCAGCGACGGGAGCGTCATGAGGCGGCGTGTCCGCCGAAATGAGGCGACCTTTGCCGCAAGAGACCGCGCTATAACTCGTATGATAATAACCGGCGCGCCCCCTGGGCTGCCTTTGCCGCTGCCATTCTAATGGCGGCGACTGTTCGGCGGAGCGAAAAGGAGGTGCCTGCGCGGCATGAGCGCTCTTCCCCTTCAAGAAGAACGAAAAAGGCAATACATCCACCGATGTATCGCCCTTCTCTTTACTTCTTGACAACCGGTACCCAAACCTCGAACCGCGCCTTGGCGGGATCGGGCTTCAGATAGACCTCCATATCCGGACGGTCGGCGTACTCATATCCCGAGGAGGGCAGCCATTCAGTGACCACCCGCTTCTCCAGCTCCTGAATGGCGTGGGGCATGGCCCCCGTGCCGGGAAACACCGCCCAGGTGCCGGCGGGCACGGTGTACTCACTCAACCCCGCGGGGGCCTCCTTTTTCGTGGCGACGGCGATATAGTACTCCCATTCGTCGCCGCCGCAGGCGCTGACACCCAGCACGCCCGTGGGTTCCCCCTCCATCAGCGGTACGATGCGGGGCAGCACCCCTTCCTGCGCCGCCCTCTGCCACATCTGCGGCACCATCTGGAAGCATTCCTCCACATCCTTGCTGAGGGGTTCCTTTCTCCCCACGATGCGGAAGGCGTCCTTTTTCACGATACGGTATTCCATTTCCTCGGCTCCTTTGACAGTCAGTTTGAAGCTGAGACGCGGATACGCCCGGAGGGTCACCCCTTCGCCTCTGGCAGCGGAGGGGGTGACGCCGTGTACCCCCTGAAAGGCCCGGTTGAATGCGGTGGGAGACTCATACCCGTACCGCAGCGCCGTGTCCAGCACCCTGCCGCCGTTTTGCAGTTCGACGGCGGCCAGGCTCATCCGCCGCCGTCGGATATACTCCCCCAGCGGCACCCCCGCGATGTACGAAAACATCCGCTGGAAGTGATAGGACGAGCAGCAGGCCAGCTGCGCCGCCCGGTCGTAATCGATTTCCCCTGTCAGCTGCTCCTCGATATACGTCACGGCCTCATTCAGGTGGTCAAGCCATTCCATGTGATCAGCTCCTGTCGTCAGTATACGGGTTTCCCGTTGTCTCTTCCTCGCCGTTCCGGTGACAAATCGGAGAGGCACCGATTCGCAGCGCAAGCGGTGTCCCCGAAGAATAGAAATCCTTGGCCGGGCAGCACACCCGGCCGCCGGTGCGGATGAGTTTTGAGCCTTCCGCACGTACCGTCGATGATTAACCTCTGCGTAAAACAGGGCCGCCTGATAAAGGCGGCCCTGTTTTGTTATTTCTTCAGCTGGCGCCACAACTCATCCTGCAGCTCATTGATGCTGTCGGGCAGGGTCATGAACACCTCGGTTTTGGCGAGCACGCTCTCCGGCGGGTAGAAGTTGGGGTTCTCCCCTACCTCGGGGTCCAGGTCCTTACGCGCTTCGGTCTGAGGGGTGCTGTAGCCGATGTATTCGGCATTGGCCTTGGCCACGGCGGTGCTGCACAAAAAGTTGATGTACTGCTCCGCTTCCGCCTGATGAGGGGAGTTCTTCAGCACGCACATGGCGTCCACGAACCGGTTGGTGCCCTCCTCCGGGACGAAGTAATCGATCTTCTCGTTTTCGTCCATCATGACTATGCCGTCGCCTGAATAATAAGGGGCCAGCGCCGCCTCGTTGTTGGCCATCTTGTCGAAAATCTGATCCATGACATAGGCCTGCACCTGCGGCTTCTGGCGGACCAGCTCCTGATAGGCGGCCTGCCAGTCGTCTGGATTTTCGCTGTTCATGGACAGTCCCAGCTTTTTCAGCGCGATGCCGAAGGCATCGCGGGGGTTGTCGAACATGAGGATCTGGCCCTTGTATTTTTCATTCCACAGGATGTCCCAGTCCTGCTGGAGGTCGGCCTCGTCCACCATATCGGTGTTGTAGAAGATGCCCACCGTACCCCAGGTGTAGGGCACCGAATAGGCGTTGTCCGGATCGTAAACTGGATTTTTGAACTGATCGTCGATATACTGGAAATTAGGGATGTTATCGAAGTTGAGCTTGGCCAGCCTGTCCTCTGCGATCATTTTGCCCACCATGTAATCGGAGGGGAAGATCACGTCGTAATCCGCCGCGCCCGAGCTGAGCAGGGCGTACATGGATTCGTTGTTGTCGAAGGTCTTGTAATTGACCTCGATGCCGGTCAGGTGGGTGAACGCCTCGTTCACCTGGTAGTCCTCGTCGTCGATGTACTCGCCCCAATTATAGACATTGAGGGTGACGCCGGTTTTTTCAGCTGCCGGCTGCTTTTTCCACTCCGGTCCCTCCGTATCGCCGCCGGAACAGCCGGTGAAGGCAGTCATGGCCAGCAGCAGGGCCGCCGACAGCGCGGCGGCGCGGAATACCGGGAGCTTCTTTGCGAGAACCGTTTTTTTCAATGGAACCCCTCCTCATTTTTTACCGAGTGGATACTATCGAAGCACGGCGGGACATCGTTCCTAACCGTGTTTCTTCTGTTTTTTCATGTCCCGCATCTGCCGCAGGTTGACGATGATGAGCAGGAGCAGCACCGCACCGAACAGCAGGGTGGACAGGGCGTTGATCTTTGGCGACACCCGCTTTTTGGTCATGGCGTAGATGGTCACCGACAGGGTCTGGGCGGTGGAACCGGAGGTGAACAGGCTGATGACGAAGTCGTCCAGCGACAGGGTGAAGGCCATCAGGGCGCCGGTCACGACGCCGGGCAGGATTTCGGGTAGCACCACCCGGAAGAAGGCCCGCCGGGGGCTGCACCCCAGGTCGAGGGCAGCCTCGTACATATGCCGGTCCATCTGCCGCAGCTTGGGCATCACCTGCAGCACCACATAGGGGATGTTGAAGGTGATGTGGGACAGCAGCAGGGTGCCGAAGCCCATCTGCAGCATACCGGTGGCGCGGAACACGAACACGAACACCAGCATGAGGGACACGCCGGTGACGATTTCGGGATTGACCATGGGAATATTGTTGACCGCCAGCATGGTTTTACGCAGCTTGCGGTTCATGGAGTAGATACCCACCGCCGCCAGGGTACCGATGATGGTGGCGAACAGGGCGGACAGCACCGCCACCTCCAGTGTGGTGAGCAGAGATTCCATAATCACCTTGTCCTGGAACAGCTCGCCGTACCAGCGGGTGGTAAAGCCCTGCCATACCACCCGGCTTTTGGAGTCGTTGAAGGAAAAGACGATCAGCACCAGAATGGGCGCGTACAGGAAAATAAAAATCAGGGCGTTGTAAATTTTTGAGAGCTTTTTCATACCATCAGCCCTCCTCCGTCCTCGTCGTCCTTGTCCACCAGATTCATGATCCCCATGCAGATGAGGATGAGGATCATGAGCACCAGGGACAGCGCCGCTCCCACGTTGTAGTTGGGGGCGTTGCCGAGGAAGAACATCTCGATAAAATCGCCGATCATCATCTGTTTGCCGCCTCCCAGCAGCTTGGAGATGACGAAGGTGCTCACCGCGGGGACGAACACCATGGTGATGCCGGTGACGATACCCGGTACGGACAGGGGCAGCAGCACACGGCGCAGCACCTGCAGGCTGTTGGCACCCAGGTCCTGGGCCGCCTCGATCACCCGGACGTCGATTTTCACCATCACGGAGTACAGGGGCAACACCATAAAGGGCAGGAAGTTATAGACCATGCCCAGCACCACCGCGCCGGAGGTATTGATCATATTGACCGGCCCCAGGCCGATAAGGCCCAGCAGCTGGTTGATGAAGCCGTTGTTTTCCAGCAGGGACATCCACGCGTAGGTGCGCAGCAGGAAGTTCATCCACATGGGCAGCATGATGATCATCACCATGGTCTGCTGGGCCCGCTCGCTGGCCCGCGAGATGCTGAAGGCCAGCGGATAGGCGAGGACGAGGCAGATCACGGTGGCGATGGCCCCCATGGCGACGGAACTGAGGAAGGTGCCGGCGTAATCCCCGATGGCGCGGATATTGTCGAAGGTAAAGGCCCCCGACTTGTCGGTAAAGGCGTACCACACCACGATGCCCAGCGGCACGATGGTGAAGAGGGTCATCCAGATGCCGAAGGGCGCGGCGGCGGAGCGGGATTTCATCATTCCTCTTCCCCTCCCCCGTCCTCCTGGGTGAGGTCGATGTCGGGGTCGGCCATCTCGTCGAACTCCTCCGAATAGGAGCTGTAGTCGCCGAACTGGCCCGAATACGCCGACTTTTTCATGATGTGGATGTCCTCGGGGTTGAGCACAATGCCGATGACGCTGCCCTCTCCGTGGAAATCGGTGGTCTGGATCATCCATTTGAAACCCTTAAAATCGACGATGGTCTCGTAGTGCACCCCCTTGAAGGTGACGCTGGTCACGGTGCCGGTCAGATGGCCCTTCTCCGGTTCCACAATGTCGATGTCCTCGGGACGGATGACCACATCCACCGGCTCGCGGGGGCCGAAGCCCGCATCGAGGCATTTAAAGCGGCGGCCGAAAAACTCCACCAGATAGTCCTCGTGCATGATGCCGTCGAGGATGTTGCTTTCCCCGATAAAATCGGCCACAAAGGCGTTCTCCGGCTCGTTATAGATATCCTGGGGGGACCCGATCTGCTGGATGCGGCCGCCGTCCATCACCACGATGGTGTCGGACAGGGACAGCGCTTCCTCCTGGTCGTGGGTGACGTACAGGAAGGTGATCCCCAGGCTCTTCTGTATATTCTTCAGTTCGCCCTGCATGTCCTTGCGCAGCTTGAGATCGAGGGCGGACAGCGGTTCGTCCAGCAGCAGCACGCTGGGATTGTTGGCCAGGGCGCGGGCGATAGCCACCCGCTGCTGCTGGCCGCCGGACAGGGTGCCCACCCCCCGTTTTTCGAACCCTTTCAGGTTGACCAGCTCCAGCATCCGTTCCACCGTCTGACGTATCTCGGCGTTCTTCTTTTTCTGCACCCGCATGCCGAAAGCCACGTTTTCGTACACGTTCAGATGCGGGAACAGGGCGTAGCGCTGGAAGATGGTGTTGACCCGCCGCTTGTGGGCTGGCAGGTCGTTGACCCGTTTACCGTCAAAAAAAACATCGCCCGCGTCCGGTGTGACGAAGCCGCCGATGATCCTCAGCGTTGTCGTCTTGCCGCAGCCCGATGGCCCCAGCAGGGTGACAAATTCTCCGTCGCGGATGCTCAGACTCAGATCGTCCAGCACCCGCTCACCGTCAAACGATACGGCAATGTTCTGTAAGCGTATGATTTCATTTTCCATCATGCATCCCCCTTTGCGGCAGTGAGCCCGGTGCGTATCGCACGGGCCGCGGCCTCTCTGACAACGCCCTCCGCAAAGGGTTTTTCACAGCCGTGCCGCCGTACACCCCAATGGCGATGGACAGCGATCGGCTGCGGCGCTGCGTTGATGCCGCTTTGACTTACTAGATGCATACCCCTCAGCCCCGTCTTTCCGGCTGTTTCACCGTGTCCGCCGGCGACCCCGAGGGCAGCGAACTTTACTATAGGGGATAACCATCGAAATGTCAAGATATTTCGGGATTTTTTCGAAAAAACACGCATTTATCCGCATTTACCCCCTGTTTGCGCCGGAATTCCTCCCCTATTCTCCGCTATCCTCGTTTTTCCTCTGGTTTGCTTACGAGCGGTTTTTAAAATGTACCCGCTGGTGCCGCCATACGGATAACTCCCCCGCTTCCTCTGTATTCAGATCGTATCGTTTGCCGTATAAAATTCCTGTCTGTCAAACGATTTTGTCATCCGGCCGGTGTAATTCTGACAGCGTTATTTCTTTACAGCAAACCGGATGTTATGCTACTATACACTTAATAAAAGAAGGCGTACCGGTACAATATTAACGGAGGTAACCGTATGAAACGAATAACACCCCTAGCCGTGCTTGCCCTGATACCGCTTATGGCCAGCCTGCTCTTTACCTCCTGCCAGCAAAAGCCGGCGATCGACCCGGATGCGAGCACCGGCGTCGAGCCGGCCGACCCGCTTGTGGAGGCCTTTGCCTCCGCCGCCGATATCCCGGTGGATATCGGCTCCCTGTCCACCGCGGAACAGCCGGAGGAATGGGCTTACGCGGTGGACGCCGACACACTGCAAAATGAAGCGGGGAGCCTCTTCCTGGTGAAAAAGGGAACCGGCGACTGTGTGGGCTACCGGCTGTCGGAGACAGCTCTGAGTAATACCGCTGCCGTGGAGCTGCCGGAGGGCTGCACCGGGGTCACACAGGACGACCGCCGCGCCATCGCGGAGGCTTTTCTGTGGAGAAAGCTGGATTTCGACAACTACACCGCCGTGAACGATTCCAGGGATGACGACAGCGGGCTGACCACCTACCGTTATTCCCGGTATGTGCAGACGTATCCCAGCTCCGACACCATCTTTGTAACCATCCGGGACGACGGCGTAATTACGGAATATGCGGCCCCCAACGTGGGGCAGTTCACAGGGTTGGCGGTCCCCGCCATCAGCGACGGATACGCGGACCAGTGTGTAAAGGAGCATCTGGAGGATCTCTACGGCGATTCCCCTCCCGCTTTTACGGTGGAGAACGTCGTCATCAACAGTTCGGATATGGGCTTCACCCTGACCATCCGCTATACGGCAGCGGACGAACAGCCAGTCACGGAAGAGCTCACCGTCCCCCTCGGGGAATCATCGCCGTAACCGGCAGAAAACTCCCGGCGTCAATGGCGCCGGGAGTTTTTACGCTGCTGGTACCTTACAAAACGGGGGAAACGGGCTTTCCCTCCTCCAGCATGCCGAGGAGCTGTTCGCAGGTCATCAGGCAGCGGGGCAGATGGTACGGCCCCTTCCACATGGAGCCCTTCTGGGTATGGGAAACGGTGCCGTCCCGATGCAGGTAGCCGTACCATTCCCCGTATTCCTTATCCGCAAAGTGGGAGAAGGCGTACTCGTGCATCTCCTCAAACTGCTTCCAGTAGCTGTCGTCGCCGGTGAGGCCGTAGGCCATGAGCAGGCCGATCAGCGCCTCGTTGTGCACCCACCACAGCTTCATATCCCACTCCAGCTGTTCGCAGGGGCGTCCGTCCACATCGGTAAAATATACAATACCGCCGTGCTCCCCGTCCCAGCCCCGCCGCAGGGACCAGTTGAGGATGTTCAGCGCTTTTTCCAGCAGCTCCCGATCGCCCGAATAGGCCGCCTCGTTCATCAGGAACCAGGAATTTTCGATGGAATGTCCCGGATTGATGGTGCGGCCGGCAGGGGTATCCACGGTGGAGCCGTCGGACAGCACCGTTTCCAGCACGCACTCCTTCTCCGGTTTGTAATGGTAGGTGAAGATGTCGTTCGCCATTTCCCGCGTGATCTGCGAGTAGTAATCCGCCCGCTGAGGGTCGCAGCGGCGCAGCAGCTGCGCGCCGCTTACCAGCACCATGGGTACCGCCACCGCCCGTTCGCTGCGGGTCTCGCTGTAGCCCTTGGGCGTGATTTTATAGGGATCAGAGGCGGGGTCGCGGTACAGGGACAGCATCTTCTCGAAGCAGTCCTCCGCCTTTTTCAGCGCGTCCTCGTCGCCGGTGGCCAGCGCGTATTCCGCCATGCCCACCACGTAAAAGCTCTCGGAATACAGGTACCGGCGCTTGCGCAGCGGCCGGCCGTCCCGGGTCACCTGGAAAAACATCCGCCCGTCGGTATCCACGCAGTATTTTTCCAGAAAATCCTTGCCGAGCTTTGCGGCCTGCAGCCATTCATCCCGTACGCCGTAACGATTGCACAGCATGGAGAAGGTCCACAGGCCCCTCCCCTGGAACCACACCGATTTGTCGTCGTTATAGCTTTTTCCCTGCCGATCCACCGAGGTGATGTAGCCGCCGCAGGCGCGGTCCGGCATGTCGCTGTTCAGCCAGAAGGGGATGCAGTTGTCCAGCAGCTGCTCCCGATAAAATCTGCGGTATTTGCCGAAGGTCTCCCTGTTCATACGTCCTCCGCCTTTCTGTAGGGGTGCCTGCCGCGGCGGGCACTTTCCCCTTCATTATATCGCCGGGAGGGGGGCTGTCAATACGGCCCTCCGATTTTTGTTGCCAGAAGAGAGGCTGTGCTTTATAATAAACGGGAATACCCTCAGCAAATAAGGCACAATACCCTGGCCTCTAGAAAGGAATGAACAGGATAATGGGACTGCTGGTCAAAAACGTCAGTAAATCCTTCGGCGATAAAAAAGCCGTGGACAACCTCAGTTTTTCCATGGATCAGCCCGGCGTGTTCGGACTGATCGGCACCAACGGCGCTGGAAAGACCACCACCATCCGCATGATTTTGGGCGTGATGGACCGGGATGAGGGCGAAATCACCTGGAATGGCGGGCCCATCCGCCGCGACACCGTCCGTTTCGGTTATATGCCGGAGGAACGGGGCATCTATCCCAAGGTAAAGGTATCGGAACAGCTGATTTATTTCGGCGTGCTGCGGGGCATGAGCCGTAAGGACGCCGCCGCTTCCGCCGACCGCTGGCTGGAGCGCCTCGGAGTGACCGAGTATAAGCAGATGCTGGCGGAGAAGCTCTCCAAAGGCAATCAGCAGAAAATCCAGCTGATCGCCACCATCATCCACGACCCCGAGCTGATCTTCCTCGACGAGCCGTTCAGCGGGCTGGACCCCATCAACGCCGAGGTGTTTAAAAGCGTGATCGGAGAACTGATTGCGGACAACAAAACCATCATCATGTCCAGCCACCAGATGGCTACGGTAGAGGAATACTGCCGCGATCTGCTGATCCTCAAGCGGGGCAGAACGGTGCTGCAGGGCAACCTGCACGACATCAAAGCGGGCTACGGCCACACCAACCTGTCGGTGAGCTGCCGACAGGACGTCACGGCAGAGGCGGAGCGTTTCGGCCTGCGCCTGATCGAGAAAACAGCCGGGGGCTGTGAATTTAAAATGAACGGGGACGAATCGGCCCACGGCTTTCTAAAGGCCCTGGTCGATCAGGGAATCTATCCCGAACGGTTCGAAATACGGGAACCCTCCCTGCATGAAATCTTTGTGGAAAAGGTGGGTGAAGCGGAATGAAAGACATCCTGACCGTATTTAGCTTCACGCTGCGGGACGGCGTACGTAAGAAAGCCTTTCAGATCACCACCATCCTGGTGCTGGCACTGATCGTCATCGCCTGCGCCATACCGCGGTTTATGGACATGGCGGGGAGCGGCTCCGACGACACGGGGGAAAACACCGCGCCTGCCGAGAAATCCCGCGTCTGCTACTTCATCGATGAAGAGGGCCTCGTTCCCGGCGCCCTCCAGGCACTGGGCGCCGCCGATCCCTCCACCGACTACCGCGTGGGGGAAAGCGGGAAGCTGGACGCCTATCGTGCAGAAATCGAGGAAGAGAAAAACAACTTCGTGGTGGTTGTGGCTCCCGGCGAAGCCGGAGGCCTGCCGAAGGCGGAGCTGTATGTAAGCGATTTCATGAACAGCGGCCCCACCGATACCATCGCGTCGGTCATCAAAAACGTTTATCTTTCCAATGCCTTTACCACGGCGGGCGTTCCCGCTGAAACCGCCCAGATGGCGCTGGGCGAGGTACAGCTGAACCTGAATACCATCGCCAAAATGGACCTGTCGGGTTATGTGATCGGCATCGTCCTGATCATGATCATCTTCTTCGCCGTGTACTACTACGGCTACAGCGTCGCCATGTCGGTGGCGTCGGAAAAGACCTCCCGTGTGATGGAAACGCTGGTGGTCTCCGCCAAGCCCTCCCATATCCTGCTGGGTAAATGCCTTGCCATGGGGGTACTGGGCCTGCTCCAGCTGTCCCTGTTCCTCATCGTAGGAGGATTGAGCTTCGCCCTGCTGGTTCCCAGCGGGTTTACCATCGGCGGCATGCCGCTGGCCCTGTCTTCCTTCACCCCCCTGTCGGCGGTGCTGGTGCTGGTCTACTTCGTTCTCGGCTTCGCCCTGTACGCCATGCTCAACTCGGTGTGCGGCGCCACGGTCAGCCGGATCGAGGATCTGAACTCCGCCATGATGCCCGCGGTGCTGGTCAGCATCATCTCCTTCTACTTCGCCTATTTCCCGCTGATGATGCCCGGTTCCAGTGCCAGCCGCATCACCGCGCTGATACCCTTTACCTCCCCCTTCGTCATGCCTTTCCGTCTGCTCAACGAGACGGTACCGGCGATGGACATCCTGCTGTCCATCCTGTTCCTTTTGATTGCCATCGTGGTGATTTCCGTTATCTCTATCCGGCTGTATTCAGCCTCGGTGCTGCACTACGGCCAGCGGCTGAAGCTGAAAGACCTGTTCACACTGAAGTCCTGAGGCTTCCCTATAACGACAAAGGACGCGGCAATTGTTGCCGCGTCCTTTTTTGTGGATGCTTATCCTATCAAACATTCCACCGATCTTTTATTTTGTATCCTCCGATTCGTCATCCTCAATCTGATAATGGGTAATACCCCACTCAAGAAAAATGTTGACGAGTTCATTGCGGGAACAGCCGCTCTCATCCACCAGATTATTCATCGCCATTACCGTTTCTTCTTTCACTCGAACAGAAAAAGTTTTATAGCCATCCTCTCCCTTTGCCCTTCTTTTTCTGTATATAATGATTTTATCCTTATTCATTTTTTATCACCTCTTTAACAAGTATAGCTTAAAATCAGGCGATATAATATGTTATAAATTTAAGGAGATAAATATAAAGAATTCGAATGCTGCCTACTGGGATAAAATACAGCACAACCTGATCCTGCTGCGGCAAAAGAAGAACTGGTCAGTCGATGAGCTGTCCCGTTATACGGGAATTTCCGCCAACATCCTAACGGACATAGAAAACGGCGAAGATTTTTCACTCCACTGCCTGTTTGATCTTTGCGCTCTGTATGGAATCCCTGTCAGGGACATCGTCTTTCCCCTGGAGTAAGACGATATGATCAGGCAAACAGGGTTCCCGTCACTTGACGGGAACCCTGTTTATCAAATCCATCCGGTGATCTTATCCCAGAAACAGATACCGTCCAGATGATCCAGCTCGTGGCAGAACCCCTTTGCCAGTTCCCCTTCGCCGGTGAGCACAAGGGACTTGCCCCATTCATCGAGGGCCGCCACCGTCACCTTTTGGGGCCGGACGGTTTTGCCATACCGGCCGGGCAGGCTGAGGCACCCTTCAATACACTCCTGGGTGCCGCTGGAACGAAGGATCCGCGGGTTAACCAGCCGCAGGGTCCGTCCCTCCATATCCATGACCACCAGCCGCCTCAGGATTCCCACCTGATTCGCGGCCAGGGCCGCCCCGTTGTCGGTGGCATGGAGAGTGTCCATCATGTCGTCCAGCTGCCGCCGCACCCGGTCGTCCACCGTCTCCACCTCCCGGCATCTTTTACGCAGGATGTCGTCGCCGTTATACCGCAGCTGCAGAACCGCCATCAGACCGCCCTCCTGTCATTCTTGGCGCGGACGGCCAGAGCCGTTCGCGCTGTTATTTGTGGTATTTTCCCCCCGCGGCTATCTGCATCGCCCGGTATATCTGTTCCAGCAGCATAACCCTGGCCAGCTGATGGGGAAAGGTCATGGGCGACATGGAAAGCTTCAGGCGGGCGGACGCCTTCACCTCATCCGACAGGCCGTGGGACCCGCCGATGAGAAAGGCGATACGGCTGTCCCCCGATACCGTCATGCCCTCCAGCGAGGCGGACAGCTGTTCGGAGGAAAGCGCCTTCCCCTCGATGCACAGGGCGATTACCGCCGCGCCCTGAGGAATCTTCTGCAGCAGGCGGCGGCCTTCCGTGTTCACCGTTTCCGCGATCTGGGCGGCGGAGGGCCGGTCAGGCAGACGAGTCTCCTCCACCTCAGTGACGGTCAGCCGGCAAAAACTGCCGAGCCGCTTCTGATATTCGGCGCAGGCGTCCCGCCAATACGCTTCTTTCAGCTTGCCCACACAGAGCACATCCACCCGCAGCACGGCGGTTCCCCCCCTCTTACAAAAATCAAAAAACCGTCATCTCGGCGGTGGAATCCCGCGGCGCCACCGTCAGGGTGTAGTCGATGCCCTCCCGCAGCCCCGCCTCGGTGAGGGACAGGCGGGAGGTCTCGTAGGCAAGCTGAGGCAGGTTGTTTTCCTTGCTCAGATGGCCCAGGAAAAAGCGGGCAGTCCCCCGCTCCGCCAGCGCGGGCAGCTCACGGGCGCAGGCCTCGTTCGACAGGTGGCCGGTACTGGCGAGGATGCGGCGTTTGAGATAATAGGGATAGGGGCCGTTTTCCAGCATATGTACGTCGTGGTTGGATTCCAGCAGGACCAGGTCGCAGCCGGTAAGAGCCTGCCGGGTATCGTCGGTGATCAGGCCGGTGTCGGTCGCCACGGCCACCCGGCGGTCGTCGGGCAGATGGATACGGTATCCCATACTCTCCCGGCTGTCATGGGAGGTGCGGAAAGCGGTGACCAGCATATCAGCCACCTCCACCCCCTGTTCGGGCATCGTGTCGGGAACACCATAGACATCCAGCGTATTGGCGTCGATCAGAGCGCCGAGGGTACCCGCAGAGGCGTATACCCGATACCCGTATTTTTTACAGAGAACCCGCAGGCCGGATATATGGTCGCTGTGCTCGTGGGTGATGAATACCGCGCCGATGCTCCGGGGGTCGATTCCCCTGTCCCACAGGGCCAGTTCAATGCGGCGGGCGCTGACCCCCACATCCACCAGCACGCCGCCGGAGGACGAACCGATATACGTACAATTGCCGCTGCTGCCGCTGAAGAGCGGACAAAATCGCGCCATGGAAATTCCTCCTGAGACATCCTGATAAACCGGAAGCGTGGACTTTACCCCAAACTCGGTGATACGTACAGCCGTCGGCCAGGTAAAGCGCTCCCTATTATATATGAAAAAAGCGGGGCACCGCCCCGCTAAGACGCGAAACCTTTTCCATTCAGACAGCCTGGCTGCTCAATACCCCGTCGGGAAGGGTGACGCGGCGGATATCCGCACCCAGAGCGGTAAATTTCTTTTCCACATCCTCATAGCCCCGCTCGATGTGGTAAATTTCCTCGATCTCGGTGGTGCCTTTGGCCACCAGGCCGGCAATAATCATGGCCATACCCGCCCGCAGATCGGTCGCCTTGATGGGTGCGGCGGTCAGGCGGCTGATCCCCTGGAAGACGGCGACCTTGCCGTCCACCTGTACCTGCGCGCCCATGCGGCGCAGCTCCTCCACATAGCGGAAGCGGTTGTCCCATACCGTTTCGGTCAGGATGCTTGTCCCATCCGCCATGGATAGCAGCACCGCGATCTGAGGCTGCATGTCGGTGGGGAAACCGGGATGAGGCATAGTTTTGACGTTGCAGTGATGAATCGGCTCGGTACGGGTGACCCGCACCGCGTCGTCATACTCGTCCACCTGCACCCCCATCTCCATCAGTTTGGCCGTGATGGATTCGAGGTGCTTGGGGATCACATTGCGCACTGTGATATCCCCGCCGGTAGCCGCGGCAGCGACCATAAAGGTGCCCGCCTCGATCTGGTCGGGAATGATGGAATAGGTGGCGCCGGTCAGCTGATCGACACCCCGGATCTTGATGACGTCGGTGCCCGCGCCGCGGACGTCGGCCCCCATCGTATTCAAAAAGTTGGCCAGGTCGACGATGTGCGGCTCCTTGGCCGCGTTTTCGATAACGGTGGTGCCGCGCGCCTTGACAGCGGCCAGCATGATATTCACTGTCGCGCCCACCGAAACCGCGTCCAGATAAATGGAATTGCCGATGAGCTTTTCGGTGGTGACCTCGATCATGCCCTGTTCCATGGGCGACACCTCGGCACCCAATGCGGTAAAGCCTTTCAAATGCTGATCGATGGGACGTACGCCAAAATTGCAGCCACCGGGCATGGAGACGCGTGCCGTACCAAAACGGCCCAGCAGACTGCCGATATAATAAGAGGACGCCCGCATGCGGCGGGCCAGATCGTGAGGGACTACGGTGGTATTTAGGGGCCGGGGATCGATCTCCACCGCGTTTTTATTGATCCGGCGCACCTGGGCGCCCAACATGGACAAAATTTCAAGCGATGCGGATACATCCGCGATATTGGGAAGGTTTTCGATACGGCATAAGCCGTCGGACAGAACCACAGCGGGCAGGATCGCCACTGCCGCGTTTTTCGCGCCGCTGATCTCAATTTCTCCGGCCAGACGGCATCCGCCGTTTACAATAAACTTCTCCACGATGGCCCAACTCCCCAAATTTTATATAAAAACTGCCCGTCAGCAGAACCGATAATCTCTAACAAAAAAAGCATACCTATTTAACATTACTATTATACCACTGACGCGAGAAAAATCAAACGCAAATTCCTGTTCCTTTTGCGAAGGTTTTCCGTGAGAAAAAACTCAGAATTGCCAATTTTTTCTGTATCAAACACCGAAGGATACGCCGGTTTCCATAGCCATACGCACCGCCACCGAATCTTCTGGTACCTTTTTCAGCCTGCCGGCGACCGATTCCAGCTCCACCGGCGCGACCGAGCCGTTTACCATCCCACACATGACGCCGAAACGGCCTTCGCGGATGAAGCCGGCCGCCGCCGCGCCCAGCTGGGTCGCCAGCACCCGGTCGAAGGGGCAGGGCGGACCGCCCCGCTGAAAATGGCCGGGGACGCATACCCGTACCTCGCCTCCGGCGTAGGGCACCAGCTCGTCGGCCAGGCGGTACGCCACCGAAGGCTGTCCCGCCGCCGCCCGGTAGGCGGCCAGTTCCTTCTTGCCCATCTTCGCTTCCCGGCGTGACAGGGCGCCTTCGGCTACCGCCAGAATGGAGAACGCCTTGCCCTGGCGGCGGCGTTTTTCGAGGGCGGCGCCAACCCGTGCGATGTCATAGGGCATTTCGGGCAGCAGGATCACGTCCGCGCCCCCCGCGATGCCGGCGTGCAGGGCCAGCCACCCCACCTTATGCCCCATCAGCTCGACAATGAACACCCGCCCGTGGGAGGTGGCGGTGGTGTGGATGCAGTCGATCACGTTGGCGCCGATATCCACCGCGCTCTGGAACCCGAAGGTGACATCGGTCCCCCACAGGTCATTGTCGATCGTCTTGGGCAGGGTCACCACCGGCACCCCTTCCTCCCGCAGCAGATTGGCGGTTTTATGAGTGCCGTTTCCGCCCATGATCACCAGGCAGTCGAGATGGAGTTTGGCCACCGTCTTTTTCATGGCGTCCACCTTATCCACACTGTCCTCCTCGATGATCCGCATGCGCTTGAAGGGCTGACGGGAGGTACCCAGTATGGTGCCGCCCACCGTGAGGATCCCGGAAAAATCTTCCGGTTCCATCCGTCGATAGTCTGCCCCGATCAGGCCCCGGTATCCATCGGAAATACCATAAATTTCTATTTCATCGTACGACTCGTACAGCGCTTTGGCCACGCCGCGGATGGCGGCATTCAGCCCTTGGCAGTCGCCGCCGCTGGTCAGTATCCCCACTCTCATCATGCGGGCACGTCCTTTCCTTTTTCACTCCTGTTATGGCCCCTGAGGGCGCGATTATTCTGCGTCAGGGGGCCGCTGGGTCAGAGGCCGCATATCGTCCTCTTCCCGCCGGGCCCGTTCGGCCTGCTCACGGGCCTCCTGCGCCAGACGGCTCAGCTCCCGCTGGCAGTTGATCAGGGGTTTGCCTCGCCCGTCCTGAAGATGATAGGAGCCGTCGGGCAGCTGCTCGCGCCCGTTGACCGTGTCCTCCAGCATCAGGCGGATCGATTCCTCCACCCGGGCGCGGATGTGCTCGTCCTCCACGGGGAACAGCAATTCTACCCGCCGGTCCAGATTGCGGGGCATCCAGTCGGCACTGCCCAGATACAGCCTCGGCTTCCCCGCGTTCTCAAAACGGAAAATACGGCTGTGCTCCAGCAGCTGGCCCACGATGCTGATCACGCGAATGTTCTCGCTGATCCCCGGCACGCCGGCGATGAGGCAGCAGATGCCCCGCACCACCAGCGTCACCGGCACCCCGGAGAGGGAGGCGGCGTACAGCCGTTCGATAATTGCCGGGTCCACCAGGGAGTTAACCTTGGCGAAAATGCCGCAGGGCAGCCCCAGCCGGGCGTTTTCGATCTCTCCGTCGATCATGCGGTAGAAAAATTCCCGCATCCCCTCGGGAGCCGTGACCAGCCGGTTGTACATGGGCGGGCGGGAATAGCCGGTCAGCACGTTGAACAAAGACGATGCGTCGGCGCCGAAGCTCTCCCGGCAGGTGAACATCCCCATATCGGTGTACTGGCGGGCGGTGGAGTCGTTGTAGTTGCCGGTCCCCAGATGAAGGTAACGGCGCAGGCCGTCCTCCTCCCGCCGGACCACCAACAGGATTTTGCAGTGGGTTTTCAGCCCGGCGAGGCCATAGATGACGTGGCAGCCCGCCTCCTCCAGCTTGAGGGCCCAGTGGATGTTGTTTTCCTCGTCGAAGCGGGCTTTCAGCTCCACCAGTACGGTGACCTGCTTGCCGTTCTCCGCGGCGCGGATGAGGGCGGCGATGATGGG
Source organism: Clostridiales bacterium (assembly GCA_022800315.1). Lineage (GTDB taxonomy): Bacteria > Bacillota > Clostridia > Oscillospirales > Acutalibacteraceae > Avimonas_A. The sequence goes on along the minus strand of JAAWQC010000008.1, from coordinate 63,622 downwards.
CGAATGGCCGCTGACACGGTACAGGGTCTGCTTGATGGCCAGCACGTCGGGGTCCTCCGCCGCCGTGCGGACGAAATCCACCACGCAGTCGAAGCTCTCGTAGGGGTGGTGAACGAACCGGTCCCCCGCCCGTATGGCCGCGAACATGTCGTCCCAGCCCAGAAAATCGGCGGCGGGGACTGGCGTGATGGGCGGCAGGCGCAGACCGTCGTCCAGCGAACTGAGTTTCAGGCAGAAGGTGAGGTCCAGCGGTCCCGATACCTCGTAAATATCCTTCTCCCGCACATCCAGCATCTCGGTGAGGAATTCCCTCAGTTCTCCGTCGCATTTGCGGGACAGTTCCAGCCGTACCGGCCGGCCGCGTTTGCGTTTCTTGATCGATTGCTGTATTTCGATGAGCAGGTCCTCCGCCTCCTCATCGATGGCCAGGTCGCCGTTGCGGGTGACCCGAAAGGCGGCTGAAGCCGCGATGTCGTGCAGCTCGAACAGGGCGTTCAGATGAAGCAGCAGGATATTCTCCAGCATGATGAACGCCCGGCCGGCCGAGGAGGGCAGCTCCACCAGGCGGGGCAGGATAGCGGGCACCTGTACCACGGCAAAGGCGGTCTCCTTTCCCTGCCTCAGACGCAGGGCGATATTCAGGCTTTTGTTGAGCAGCATGGGAAAAGGCCGGCTGCGGTCCACCGCCAGCGGGGTCAGCACAGGGAACAGCACGCTGCGGAAATAATCCTCCACATAACCGCGCTGCTCCTCGCTGAGCTCCTCAGGCTTCAGCAGGAAGATGCCGTTCTGCCGCAGCAGGGGGATCAGGGAACGGGACAGGCAGCTGTACTGCCGGTCGGTGAAGGCGTGTATCTTTTGGGTGAGCAGCTCCAGCTGTGCCGACGGGGTGAGGCCCGCGCAGTCCACCCCCTTATAGCCCGAACGCACCTGTTCCCGCACGCCCGCGACCCGCACCATAAAAAATTCGTCCAGATTGGAGGCGGTGATGCCGAGAAATTTGAACCGCTCCAGCACCGGATTATCTTTTTCGTAAGCCTCTTCCAGCACACGGGTGTTGAAATCCAGCCAACTCAGCTCCCGATTGATATAGGGGAAAGCCCCCGATTTTTTCATAGTGACCACCTGCCCCATAGATTTGCATACGATACCGGACGTATCTCCAAAACGTGGTGATAACGAGTGCCAGCTGATCCCCTCTTACGGGATACTCCCCCTGTTCCGCCCTGTCAAAGCAAATTGCTTTTCTCCACGAATACGGGGCGGACGCCGTACACCTCTTCAAAATAGGGCGCGCATTCCTCCACCGCCCACCGTTCCAGCAGCAGTTCCTCCCGCCCGCGGGCGGTAACCACCAGCTGTTCCTCTTCCAGCCTCAGCTTGAGGTCGATAATCTTGCCCCGTCGGGATTCGTCCAGCGCGTCGGCAAGCAGGAGCAAAGCCGCCAGCTTGTTGGTCAGCAGCTGCTGCTTGGCGGTCAGCGCACCGGAAGCGTCGCCGAAACGGATGATCTCCGCCGTCAGCAGGGCGTCCTCCTCGTTGAGACCGTAAAAATTTGACTGCTTGATCAGATCGTAGGTGGCCAGGGTGGCGCTGCGTGCGTTGACCCGGTTGCCCAGCTCGTGGAGCAGGGCGGCGCATTCCAACAGCAGGCGGCGGCGTCCGGCGATGCCGTGGAGCTTTTTGGTGCGGTCGAACAGCTGCACCGCGTAGCCGCGTATCCGCTCGGCGTGGTCGGGATCGGCGCCGTTTACGGTGGCCAGCTCCCGCGCACAGGCCATGGCCCCCGCGGCCCGACCCTCTTCAAATCGCTGCTTTTTCTCGGGGGACAGCATCATCCCCCCCACGATATCCAATATGTCCAGCACCGGGGCCACGATCTCGTCAGCCTCGGTGAACTCCATCATTTTCAGATAGATCGCCAGCATGGGCAGCAGCTGGTCAGCCGTTTCCTCCGGCAGGCCGAACTGACGGGCGGCGGCAAAGGTATCCCGGTGGCTGGCCTGGTGGTACAGGGCGGACAGACGGTCCCGTCCCAGCAGATACGCTCCGTCCTTCTCCTTCGCGCCGCACAGACCGGCGATGGTATCCAGCTCCCGTCCCGTCAGGATCAGGCGGAGGAACCGCCGTTCACCCAACCGCAGGGGCAGCCGCTGGAAGTACGCGTCCACGTATTCCTCCAGCGCCCGGTCGTACCGGGATGTCTGATCCTCCAGGCTGCCCAGCATCTCGCTGAGCTTCAAAAAGCCCAGCTTCATGTGGCAGTCCCGCACCACCACGCCGTTTTCACAGGCGGCGGCGCCCACGCTGCCCGTGCCGATGTAGGACAGCAGCGCGCTGTCCGCTGTCAGCGGTGTCCCCAGCAGGGCGGAATAGATCAGGGCGCTCTCCTCCCCGTTTTCCAGAACCTCCACCGTCAGGCCGTTGCGGATGCGCAGCTGGTCCACCACATAGGCGCGGTTGGCCGACTCCCGCAGGGCGGTGGTGGCGATGGCCCGGTATTCAGTGACGCCGTATTCCTTCATCACCTGGGTATAGCCTTTGAGGGCCAGGGAAAGCTCCCGCACGCTGTCGGCGCTGATGCGTCCCTCAGCGAACACCTCGTGGCCCAGCCGCAGGGGATATTCCAGCAGGTCGAGACGGGAGATGCCGCTCCGGCCGAGCTGGTACACGCCCATGCGCAGCGCGCTGGAGCCGATTTCCATGACGCAGACGGCTTTCCGTGTCCGTTTGCCGCCGGTTTTATTTTCCAAAACGCAGTCCCACCCTTTCCTTCCTGTACAGAGCAACCCCGTCACAGTATCCCCGTTTACGGTGATAGTATAATCCGTATTCATTCCCCCGTAAAGAAAATGACGGAAATTTTAACCGTTTTGTAACCACTTGTTATTTTTAAAGGAGCGCCTCCGCCGCTTGTTTTTCGCTCCGAAAACGGGTACACTGGAGGAAACGGAAAGGGGCGTATACGGAATGGAACAGGGGCTCGTTCATATCTACTGCGGCGACGGGAAGGGCAAAACCACCGCCGCCATGGGGCTGTGCCTGCGGGCGCTGGGACGCGGCCTGCGGGTGGGCGTTTGCCAGTTTCTGAAGGACGGTTCCTCCGGCGAGATCGCTGCCCTGCGCGGGTTTGAGAACGTCTGTCTTTTCCCCGCGCAGCCGCTGGTCAAATTCGTCTTCGCCATGAACGAGGGGGAGAAGGCAGAAGCCGCCGCCTATTGTTCCCGGCTGCTGAAACTGGCGGAGGAGAAAGCGCCGGAGCTGGATCTTCTGCTGCTGGACGAGGCCTGCGCCGCAGTGGAGACCGGGCTTGTCGCGGAGGAGGCGCTCCTCGCCTTCCTCCGTAGCAGGCCGGCAGGGCTGGAACTGGTTCTCACCGGCCGCAGCCCCTCCCCTGCCCTGCTGGAATCCGCCGACTATGTCAGCGAAATCCGGGCGGTGCGGCACCCCTACGATAGTGGCGTGGGGGCGCGGGAAGGGATAGAATACTGAGCCGGTTTTCACTGGTCCCCGCCGCGCTTTTCCCTTGACAGGGGCCGGGTTTTCCACTATGATAGCGGTACGGGTTTTGTCGCGGCCGCCGGTAACGGCCTCCGGTATCCTGTTCTTCCGCGCCGCTGTGGTGGAACCGGCAGACACAAGGGACTTAAAATCCCTCGATGGCAACATCGTACGAGTTCAAGTCTCGTCAGCGGCACCACACCTGCGGTGAGCCATTTGCACACCGCAGGTTTTCTTTTCTTCTAACGGTCCGCCTGCTTTTAATACAATTATCGTTAATACAAGAGCTCGGCTTTGGCCGGGCTTTTTTCATGTGGTTTCATCTGCTTCTTCGCACAAAACGGCATGACGAATATTTAGAGGCCTTGTAATCAATCCTTTTCGTCCGAGTATTACCCAAACTAATAGTTATCTACCGCCCTTTTAAATGCCTTGACAAACGATGGAGAACATCGCACACTCATTCAGAACAATTGTTCTTGGTTCGACTGTTCAATATACTTATAAAATCGATTTGTATGGGTAGAAAGGAAGTTGTTTATTGGGTATACTGGAAGACGTATTTACGGCAGCGTTTAGAAAAATCGACGCGCCGTCCATTCCTCAATGGGTAGCATGTATACACATACCGATGGGAATAACACACTGTGAGGCCTGCTTAAAATTGGATAAATGCTGGTTTGTGGATGAAAACAAGCCGGCGTTGCCGCAGCATCCACATTGTCATTGCGAGGCAATTCCAATACCGTTTTCCCGTGTTTTGAATGAAGCGACCGCCGAATGCCGATACAGCAAATTTAATCCTTATCTTTTTGACCCGAAAGGTATATATGGCCACGAGAAAGGTCCTCTGTTTAATAAATGGGGCTATACCATAGAGGATTCGGAGTGGTTACGGGCCGAAGTGGAACAGCAGGGGCTGGAAAAGTATATAGCGGGTCAGTATACTTTAGGGGAATTAGATGAAAACGGGCAAAGAGTAAACATACGAGTAGAAATACCTCGAAAAGATAAGGAGGGTACGGTCTCATTTAAAACAGGCTGGATGGCCAGAGCAAACGGACGCATAGAACTGGCTACACCGTATGGAGGTAAATAAAATGAAAGAACTGGATTGTGTTGAAGTTATAGTGGAAAAAGAGCGTTATACAAAAAAAGGCGTTCATAAAGGAATGCAGGGCTGGATTTGTCTTGATAATTCATCAAACGGAACCTGGCTGATTAATTTCCCCCAACGTGGTGAGAAAGAAGACATTGCCACAATATCAATTAAAGAAACCGATTTAAAACTCATTCCCCGTATGGATGCCGAAGTCAACGAGCGAATCCGCGCGCTGTTCTCCTGAAAAGATGAAAGCTGTATATTCCTATCAAAAGAAGGGGAGAGGCGATGCCTCTCCCCTTCTTTTGATTCATTCCGTAACAGACGACTCGGTCGCGGCATCCGCGGCCCAATCGAGGCCGTGTACGTTGCCGTCGAAGTCACGATAGTAGAAAAACCAGTGATCCTCCAGCCTTTCCATAGCAAAAAAGTTGTTGCCGTCCTCCTCCTGCCAATAGCAGCGGTCCTCATCCAGCCGCGTCCAGCGGTCTTCCGGCGGGTCGGATAAATTAAAAAGGTTATCGGGGCTGTAATACAGACCCCAGTACTGTCCGCCCAGCATGCCCTGCGCGTCGATATCAAAGATGACGAACAAACCGCCGGCGTTTTCATCGTACGAAATATGGAGCATATTCCCATAGGTCGCCTCCTCCGCACTTTTCCGGAGGAGTATCCCGCCCGCCAGCTCCAAAAGATCGGTGCGATGCTTATCCAGATAACGCACCGTCCCGGCTTTCGCCTGCTCGTACGACTTGCGGGAATTGCCGCAGCCGCCGAGGGCAAGACTGAGGACGAATAGCCATATCGTCAGGATAAAAGCCGTTCTTTTCATAAGCCCCTCCCCTGTACCATCCACCATGAAAAGCCTGCGCTGATGCCAAAGCACCTTAGGATTCTGTTTCCGTTTATACTCCGCGGAAGCGGCGACCTGACAGTCTACTATAAGATCATTGGAGATATGGAATTTCAACCCGCGCATTCCCTCGCGGGAATGCGACAGCAAACCTGAACAAAAGAAAGCAAAGACAAACACTCACAATGCATTTATCTAACAACCGCCGGCTCTTTCCCTTTTTCCCGACCGCCCAAAACGGCGGCGATTATCCCCGAACACACCAAAAAAACGGTGCGAATCCCGCGGGGATTTCATGGTCGCTGGAGGTTCGCACCTCTACTATAACCCCTTCCTCCCCCGATGGCAAGGGCTTTCCCCTTCATCGGGGAAAGTCCTGCCGGTGGGCCTGTTTGAAGTGGTACATCTCTTCATCCGCCATTTGGAGGACCTGTGAGGCGGACAGCCCCTGAAATTGCTGGATCTCCACCAGTCCATAGCTGATGGAGGGGGCATACGCCGCCGGCAGCCGCAGGATATAGCCGTAAGCCTCCTGTATACGTTGGCAAGCGCCCTCCCCTGTCATGTCGGTGAGCAGAATAACAAACTCATCCCCACCCAGCCGGCACAGGCGGTCAGACTGCCGAAAACAGCCCGACAGGGTCCGTACGACGCTCAGGATATACTGATCGCCTTCGTTGTGCCCATAGCGGTCGTTGACGTATTTCAGGTGGTCGATATCGATAAAACACACGCAGAAGGTCTGCTCCCGGTCGATCAGGTGGTTAAGAGCCTCCATACAGTACCGGCGGTTGTGTATATCGGTCAGCGCATCGGTAAAGGCAAAACATTTCAGCTCGTCGACATCCCGCAGGCTCTGCCGCAGCTCCTGTTCCAGCAGGCGGGATTTTTCCTCATACCGGATCATCACGCTCATACGCACCCCATGACTGAAGGAGGTGTAAAACGCGCCGAACAGCAGCAGAGACGTGCTCATCAGGAACAGGGCGGCAAGGGGCGAATAGGCCTGGCTGGTATACGACACGCTGAGGATGAGCAGATAGACGTCGATCAGGGCGAAAACGCCCTTCTGGGGCGGGGAATGCGGGGTCAAGTCCTGCTGTGAACAGCGCGGCCTGAACTACTGCGGGGAATGCGAAGCGTTTCCCTGCGACAGGCTCAGCCATATGGGGGAAGAACAGGGATTCGACCCCCGGATCAAAATCGAACAGTGCCGCCGCTGGAACGAGGAACCATGACTTTCATCCAGCGTTATCTCGTATAAAATTGGCGAATATCGTTGTTTTTCGAGGCTTAACGCGGTAAAATATGATCATCTTCTCCCGCCGGACGAAAAGTGCCGTCCGGGAATGAAAACCAGGAAGGGGATCGCTCTTGAAAAACGATACCCGAACGTACCGCACGACCTATCTTGCCGCCATTATCGTCTGCCTGTGCTTTTTGATAGGCGGTATCCTCTTCGTCATGATCTTGGCCGGCAGAAGCGAGGAAGATAACCGGCGTTATCTCCAGGACGCGGCAAAGCAGAACCAGGTCACCTTGCTCAAACAGGTCCAGGGGGATTTTCAGACGCTGGACGGCATCGCGGCCTGTATCGGCAGCTCCGGCGAAGAACAGCAGGTACAGCTGCGGGGCGCGCTGAAAACCATCAATGAGAAAAATACGTTTCTGCGTATGGGCTATGTCTCCTCTGACGGCATTGCCGATCTGTATGATATCAGCGGTATCACCCTGAAGGACGTCGACCTGTCGGAGTCCGACTTTTTTCTCCGCGCCATGGCGGGCGAACGGGTGATCACCGGTGCACTGATCGACATGGTCAGCAACGAGTACATTAACTATCTGACCGTCCCGGTCTATCAGGGGGAATCGGTCATCGGCGTGCTTTGCGCCGTCAACGCCTCCTCCGTTTATCGGGAAATCATCGACGCTCCCGTCCTCAACGGCAAGGGATATACCAACATCGTGGATCAGGAGGGGAACCTGGTCATCCGCACCCTGAACCTCAGCGGCGATCCGATCCGTTTGTCCGAGATGGGTGTTTTCGAGGACGGCCAGCTGGATCAGGCAATGGCGCTGCTGTCCGGTGAAACCGGCGGGCAGTTCCTGTATAAAACGGAGGGCGTGCAGCAACTGGCCATCGCAGAGCCTTTGGGAATCAACGGCTGGTCGGTGATCAGCGTGGTACCCCGTCGGATACTGTGGGAAAACTACGGCCTGACTATCGGCGGCGTCGCACTGATTATCGTGGGGGCTTTTGCAATTTTCCTGTTCCTGCTCTACCGCCAGGGGCGCATCATGTCCAAAAGCAACGCTGCCCTGCTGCACCAGGCCTATGACGATCCGCTGACCGGCTGCCGCAGCTTTCAGAAACTTTTGCTGGACGCAGAGCCCCTGACCAGTCAAAAAGGCGAAAAGAAATGGGCGTTTTGGTACTGTGACCTGAAAAAATTCAAATATTTCAACGACCTGCTGGGCTATCAGACCGGCGACCGGGTATTGCAGGCACTGGCTCGCCTGCTGTCTGAGGACGAGATTCCCGACGCTCTTTTCTGCCGCGTTTCGGCGGACAATTTTGCCGGTATACGCCCCTACCAGGATAAATCCGAGCTGGAGCAGTGGTTCCGCACCCTGCCTGTCCGCCTGTACGAGACGGAGCCCGCCGCTGCCTCCAGCCGCATGCGGGTGGAGCTGTGCATGGGCTTTTTCTGCCCCGAAGCGGACGATGACTCCCTCTCTCTTACCGAAAGCATCAATCGCGCCAACATGGCGCAGAAGACGGTCAAAGGACAGACGGGAAGCCGGTGCGGCTTCTTTACCCGTCAGATACGGGAAAAAATCCTGTCCGACGCGGAGATCGAGACACGAGCGTGGGCAGCGCTGGAAAATGGGGAATTTGTGCTGTATATGCAGCCCAAGGTCAGCATTCAAAACGGCGGCCGCATCGTGGGGGCCGAAGCCCTTTCCCGGTGGATCAGCCCCGACCGCGGCATGATCTCCCCCGGCGATTTCATTCCCCTGTTCGAACAATCCGGTTTTATCGTAAAGCTGGACCGGTACAATTTTGAACTGGCGTGCCGATGGATGCGGTCCTATCTGGATGCGGGCAACCCGCCCCTCAACGTGGCGGTCAACGTCTCCCGCCTCGCCCTGCTCCAAGATCATTTTGTGGAGGATTACACCGCGATCAAAAACCGTTACCGTATCCCCGACCGCGCTCTGGAGCTGGAATTTACCGAGAGTGTGGTGCTGGATGACGACGGCGTGTTCCTCGACACGGTGGTACAGCTGCAAAAAAACGGGTTTATCTGCTCGCTGGACGATTTCGGTTCCGGCTATTCTTCCCTCAACCTGTTGAAAAATCTGCCTATTGATGTGCTCAAACTGGACATCCTGTTCTTCCGTCAGGGCACCGACGTCACGCGGGAGCGGCTGGTCATCTCCCATGTGCTGGCTATGGCGCGGGACCTGAACATCCGTACCATCGCCGAAGGGGTGGAAGAGGAGGATCAGGTGGCGTTCCTGCGCCGCGCCGGCTGCGATGTGGTACAGGGCTACGTCTTCTATAAACCCATGTCCCTGGCCGATTTCAATCAGCTGGCCGCCGCCGGTCTTGACCTGAACCTCCCTTGACACGATATCCCGACAGAAAGAGGCGTACGCTATGGTGAAAAAAGGGGAAAACCGTTTGCCGGTCCGGCGGGTGGATATACAGGTGTCAGCTTTCACCATCCTGATCGTGCTCTTTTCCACCCTGTGCGTGTTTACGGTAGGCTACCGGATCACCTACAGCGACATGATCGACAGCCTTCGGGAACGGGTCTCCTCCCTCCATGCTTCGCTGGACGAAACGCTGGATAAAACCACCTTTGAAACCATCAACACCCGTGAGGACGCCGGTCTGGATTCCTACCGCGAAATGCAGCAGCTGCTCCATCTGGCCAAAAATACCGCCGGGGTCCGCTACCTGTATACCGCCAAGGAAAACGCCGCTGGTGAGCTGATCTATGTGGTGGACGGGCTGGACCCTGAGGCTTCCGACTTCCGTTATCCAGGCGACCCCATCGAACCGGAGATACGGGACGATATGGCGCTGGCCCTGTCCGGCATGTCGGTGCTGCCCGACCGGATCAAAACCACCGACTGGGGAAAAATCTTCATCTCCTATCTGCCCATACACGAGGGGGATCGGGTGGTGGGTGTGATGGGCATCGAGTTTGCGGCGGACCATCAGTACAACACCTATCTCATGCTCCGTATCCTGACCCCGTTAGTCATTACGCTGTTCTGTCTTTTGTCGGTGGTGTTCGCGGTGATATTTTTCCGGCGGATTTCCAACCCGCTGTTCCGTGACCTGTCCAACACCGATCAACTGACCCAGCTGAAAAACCGCAACGCCTTCGAGGTGGATATACGGAACATGGCGGCTGGAAATACCGCCCGGTTGGGGATCGTCTCCCTCGACCTCAACCGGCTCAAGGCTGTAAACGATACCCTCGGCCACAGCGCCGGAGACCGCTATATCCAGCGGGCGGCCCGCGCCATCCAGTCCGCCTGCGGCAGCGAAGCGGCGGCCTACCGCATCGGCGGCGACGAATTCGCCGTGATCCTGCCCCAGGGGTCGGCACAGGCGGCGCAGGCTTTCATCGCCCGCGTACAGAAGGAATTCGGACAACTGCGTGAGGACTGGGAGATCGAAACCTCCCTGGCCGCCGGCTACGCTCTATACGACCCGGAAGGCGGCGACGATCTGCAGGCGGCCCTTCGCCGGGCCGACGCCGCCATGTACGAACATAAGCGCCGGCAGGCCGAGTGATCGGGCTACGGTAACCCGCTCCCCCTTACCGCTAGCCAACCGACTGTATTCTGTCGCCTCTGTCCCGTCTTTTCGCTTTCAGTTGCAGGGGAGGGGCGGACGTCCCCTGCATCATCTCATGCTGCCGGCTGCCGCAACGATAAAGCATGATCTGAACAGCCCCCCGCCGCCCCCTGAAGGGAGCGGCGGGGGGCTCCGTTTATCACATTGACTGAAAATGCAGCGAGAGCCTTCCCCGGATTCGGAGGCCATTCCCCTTGACGGGACGGGCTGTCGGCGCATATAATTAGCATGCTAATAGTTGTTATGCTAACAATGCGGAGATACATAGAACAGAAGGGATGGCGTTTTCCATGAAAACCCCGTTTTTCCTAGTGGTTTATAAGACCTTTCACGCGCAGCGCAACCAGATCCGGCCGGGTATGGCGGCTATCGGCCTCTCCCCCGGCCAGCCGAAAATTCTCAATTATCTGCTGGAACACGACCACTGCATGCAGCGGCAGGTGGCAGAGGGCTGTGATATCGAACCGGCCACCGTCTCCCGCATCCTGACCAATATGGAGCAGCAGGGCCTCATCGAGCGGGGCGACCCGGGACGGCGGGCAGCGGAAATCTCCCTGACCGACAAAGGCCGCGAAGCCCACCGGCAATGGAGAGGCATCTGCCACGAGGTGGAGGAACGGGCGCTGGAGGGATTTGGAACAGAAGAGCGGGAGCGCTTTCGCGGCGATCTGTGCCGCATGTACCACAATCTCACCGGCAAGGTCATCGACTAGCCGCCATCACATCCTGTCAGGAGGGACATGGACCTATGCTCAAGAGTTTTTTCGTTTATTTTAAAAACTATCGGGGATATCTCTTCGCCGGCTGCCTGTGCGTGGTACTGGAGTCGGTATTCGAGCTGGTGATTCCCCTGATCATGGCCGACATCATCGACGTGGGCGTCGCTGCGCGGGACCAGGGCTACATCCTGCTCAAGGGCGGCGAAATGGTGGCCTGTGCCCTGATATCCCTCGCGCTGGGGCTGCTGTATTCCCGGTTTGCCGCAGTAGCGGGCCAGGGCTTCGGCGCCGAGCTGCGCAAAGCGGAATTCCGCAAGGTACAGAGCTTCTCCTTTTCCAATCTGGACCGGTTCAGCACCTCCTCACTGGTGACCCGGCTGACCAGCGACGTCACCATCCTGCAAAACGCCATTTGCAACGGTATCCGCCCGCTGGTGCGCAGCCCCGTGATGCTGATCACCGCCATGACCATGTCGGTGATCATGAGCCCTTCCCTCGCCCTCGTGTTCGTGGCGGCCATCCCTCTGCTGGGGGTGTGCCTGTTCCTGATTCTGCGCAAGCTGCGCCCCCTGTATGGCCGGATGCAGAAAGCGCTGGACCGGGTCAACTCCACCGTACAGGAGAATCTGATCGCCATCCGGGTGGTGAAAGCCTACGTCACCGGCGACCGGGAAAAGCAGAAGTTCGCCCAGGTCAACGGCGAATTCCGCGCCTCGTCGGAGCGGGCCTTCCATTTCGCCGCCTTGAACATGCCCTGCTTCCAATTCATTATGTACGCCACCATCCTGTGTATCCTGTGGTTCGGCGGCGGACTGATGCAGGTGGGCGGCATGCAGGTGGGACAATTGACCGGCTTTCTCAGCTACGTGATGCAGATTCTCAACTCTCTGATGATGATCTCCAACGTCTTCATGCTGCTGACCCGCTCCCTCACCTCGGCCGGCCGGATACGGGAAGTCATGGACGAACCCATCGGCATCACGGCGGGTGATGAGACCGACGCCCTCACGGAAAGCGATGTTCTCCAAGTGTCCCGGGGAGAAATCGATTTTGACCACGTTTATTTCAAATACAGTGAGAACGCAGAGGAATACGTGCTTTCCGACATCTGCCTGCACATTGAAGCGGGCCAGACGGTGGGGATACTAGGGGGCACCGGCTCCGCGAAGTCGTCCCTCGTACAGCTGATCCCCCGCCTGTACGACATCACCGGCGGTTCCCTCTCCCTCGATGGGCGGGATGTACGGGACTACGACCCCGCCCACCTGCGGGACGCGGTGGGTATGGTGCTGCAGAAAAACACCCTGTTCTCCGGCACGGTGCGGGAAAACCTGCGCTGGGGCAATGAGGCCGCGGACGACGCCGAGCTGGACTGGGCCTGCCGCGTGGCCTGCGCCGATGAGTTTCTCAGCCGCCTGCCCGACGGCTACGACACCGATCTTGGCCAGGGGGGAGTCAACCTCTCCGGCGGGCAGAAGCAGCGGCTGTGCATTGCCCGGGCGCTGCTGAAACGGCCGAAGGTGCTCATCTTCGACGATTCCACCAGCGCGGTGGATACCGCCACCGAGGCCCGCATTCGACAGGGGCTGGAGGAAAGCCTGAAGGATTCCACCAAGATCATCATTTCCCAGCGTCTCTCCTCCCTCCAGCACGCCGACATCATCGTGATACTGGAAAACGGCCGGATACGTCAGACCGGCACCCATCAGTCGCTGCTGGAGGAAAGCCCACTCTATCAGGACCTCTACTATTCGCAGAAGAAGGGAGCGGAAGCCGGATGCCTCGCGCAATGAAACACGAAAAACCCAAAGATTTGAAAGGCACCCTGCTGCGTCTCACCCTCCTGCTGAAAAAGCATACCCCCGCCCTCACCGGCATCGCCCTGCTGGTGGTAGTCAGCGCCGGGGCCAACATCTACGGCACCTACCTGCTCAAGCCGGTGATCAACGACTACATCCTGCCGGGGGATATCCCCGGCCTGATACGCACCCTGCTGTTCATGGGCGGCATGTACCTGCTGGGGGCAGCGGCCACCTACGGCTACACCCAGGGCATGGTCAGGGTGGCCCAGCAGGTGGTGGCGGAGCTGCGGGACACCCTCTTTTCCCGGGTGCAGTCCCTGCCTCTGCGCTTCTTCGATACCCGCACTCACGGCGAGCTGATGAGCCGGTTCACCAACGACATCGACACCATCGCCGACATGCTGAACAACAGCTTCACCGTACTGATCCAGAGCTTTGTGATGATTACGGGCACCTTCCTGGTGCTGTTCATCCTCAACGCCGCCCTGTCCCTGATTGTGGTGCTGTCCTTCGTGGGCATGTTCCTCTTCCTGCGCTTCAGCAGCAAGCGCAGCCACGCCGGCTTCAGCCGCCAGCAGAAAAACATGGGGCGGCTCAACGGCTTTATCGAGGAGATGGTGGAGGGGCAGAAGGTGGTCAAGGTATTCAACCACGAGGACGCCGATTACGAGGAGTTCTGCAGGCGCAACGACGACCTGCGGGGCGCGGCCACCCAGGCCCTGACCTACTCGGGCTTCATGGTGCCGGTGGTGGTCAGCCTGTCCTATTTCAACTACGCCCTGTGCGCCTGCATCGGCGGCTTTTTTGCCATCGCAGGTATGATCGACCTGGGCAGCCTGGCTCCCTACCTCGTGTACGTGCGACAGACCGCCATGCCGGTCAACCAGTTCTCCCAGCAGATCAACTTCATCCTCGCCGCCCTGTCCGGCGCGGAGCGCATCTTCGAGGTGCTGGACGAGGCGCCCGAGGCCGACAGCGGCGACGTGACCCTGAGGAGGACCACCGGGCCGGACGGTCTGAAGCATTGGGCGTGGAGCCTCCCCCTGCCCGGCGGCAGGGCGGAGGAAATTCCTCTGCGGGGGGACGTGCGCTTCGACCATGTCACCTTCGGATACACGCCCGGGCGGGTGATTCTGAACGACATCAGCCTGTACGCCAAACCGGGACAGAAGATTGCCTTTGTCGGCTCCACCGGCGCGGGCAAGACCACCATCACCAACCTCATCAACCGCTTTTACGATGTGGATGGGGGAACGATCACCTACGATGGCATCGACGTGCGGGATATCCGCAAGGACGATCTGCGCCGGTCGCTGGGAGTGGTGCTGCAGGACACCCATCTGTTCACCGGCACCATCGCAGACAACATCCGGTACGGCAATCCGGAGGCCACCGATGAACAGATACGGGAGGCGGCGCGGCTGGCGGGGGCGGATTCCTTCATCCGCCGGCTTCCCGACGGATACCGCACCCTCCTGACCGGCGACGGCTCCAACCTGAGCCAGGGGCAGCGGCAGCTGCTGGCTATCGCCCGGGCGGCCGCCGCCGACCCGCCGGTGCTCATTCTGGACGAGGCCACCAGCTCGGTGGACACCCATACCGAAAAACTCATCGAACAGGGCATGGACCGGCTGATGGAGAACCGGACCGTCTTCGTCATCGCCCATCGCCTGTCCACCGTGCGGGAGGCCAAGGCGATCATCGTACTGGAGAACGGCACCGTCATCGAGCGGGGCAGCCACGACGAGCTGGTGGCCGAAAAGGGCCGGTATTACCAGCTCTATACCGGCCAGTTCGAACTGGCGTAGCCTTCAGGCGCGGAAAAAGCCGCCGGTCAGTGACCGGCGGCTTTTTTATGTCACGGGGCGGAATCGACGCAGGCCGTATCCGATGGATACCCCGCCGGCCAGCAGCAGGCCCCCCTCGTACAGCGCGAACACCGTCAGGGGAAAGCCGCCGGCCAGCGCCCTCCCCAGCCTGAAAGCGGGAAGCACGCTGAACCACCCGGCGGCGGAAAGGCCCATGGCCTCCAGCAGTACGGGCGCGCCGAAAAGCAGTACACCCGCCAGCAGGGTGAGGATGGTGTTCCGCAGCCGCAGGGACAGGGCGCCTGTTACCAACGATACGCACAGCACATTGGACACACTGAGCAGAAGCTGCGCCGCTGGTAAAGCCCCTGACGGTACCCATACAGGAAGGCCGGCGCAGCCCGGCAGGACGGCCTCCAGACTGGCGGCGGGAACCGACAGGTCGGATAACCCATAGGTGAGAAGGTTGCTCCACCAGAGGGAAACCAGGGGCAGGCCCCCCAGCGGCAGCGATACCAGCGCGCACAGCTTCAGCTTGACGGCAGCGGTATCCCGCCGCCCGCGCGGAGTAGTGAACAGCAGCCGCTCGGCCCCCGACGCAAATTCCGACGCGAACAGGGGGGAAAAGCACAGCACGGCGGACAGCAGGGCGGGAAGGACCGCCGCGGCGCTTCCCGCGCCGGTCGCCAGCCGGGTCAGCCCCGTTTCATACACGAACCGGATGCCGGGCCGCTCCCGGATGCGTTCCGCCTGCTCCAGCGCCCGCAGAAGCGCGGGCCGGCGGGACAGAACGGTCTGCCAGCCTTGCCCCAGCTGGCTAGCTTGCAACTGGGTCAGCTCGCCTTCCTCCACCTGCTCCTGCAGGGCGGACAAGCCCTCTTCCGCTTGCGCCATCGCCCGCTGTTCCTCCTCCAGAAACCGTTCCTTTTCCGGCGTGAGCTCCCCTGCCAGCCGCTCCATATATCGCTGGTATCGAATCTCCTCCGGCGGCAGATAGCCCGGCGAGCGGGGCAGAATCAGCACGGTCAGACCCACGTACAGCAGCAGGAAAAGCAGCGCACGCCCTCGGATGAACAGCTTATATCCCTCATGGGCCCACAGCCCCGTCCCGTGGCTGGTCTTTTTCACCCCGCGCCGCCCGAAAATCGGCAGCCTCCTCCCCCCTCCCGCGGAAAAGTCCCGACGGCGGTGGAAGGTCAGGAACAGCGCCGCCGTCAGCAGCACGATAAGCAGGGCCAGAAACAGGAAGAAAAGAGGAATCAGCCCTACCGGACGTCCGAAAACAGCGAGGTTGAGATACTGCCCGTACAGCTGATTGACCTGCAGGGCCGCTGCCGGGTTCAGGTATTTCAACGGCGCCAGGACCGAGGAGGAGGGAATGAGGGCGGACAGGGCGAAGCCACAGCCGAACACCGCCGCCAGCAGGGCGAAAGCCGCCGCGGGACGGCGAAAAAACACCGCCGCCAGCAGTGTGAGCAACCCCGCCGCCGCGCAGGAAACCCATTTGGTCCCCAGATAGAGCAGCAGGTACTCCCCCGCGCTGATCCGCAGCGGGCTTCCGAAGAAGGCGCTTACCGACTGCAGGCTGCGGCCGAGATCGCCCAGCCCCGACGCGGCCGCCTCATATAAAAGACTGCTCCCGTACAGGAGCAGGACCACCCCGGCCGCGCTGACCGCCATCGCCAGCACCTTGGCCGCGAGGGCGGCGGTCCGTCCTCCCCCAGTGGGGCGTGTCAGCAGGAACAGGTTCCGCTGCTTCTCCCCAAATATCAGCACTGCCGACAGGGCGAACAGCAGCAGCAGCGCCAGCACGTCGGTGGGAAGAAAACCGGTGACCTCCTCAAAGCCCCTCGACACGTCGAAAGACAGCGTGACCCCGCGCATTCCGGCATAATCCTCCGCCGTGCGGCGGATGTTGCGGGAGGAGAAGGACTCCCCGCCGTCGCCGGAGGCAAAGATGGACACGCCGGACAGCCGCCGCGCCCGCTGTTCGATGCCGTCCAGATAACTGTCATACCCCTCACACCGTATCAGCTCGCCGCGGATGTCGGACAGCAGCCGGCGTTCGGCGGTCAGGTCGGCGGCATAGCGTGGCCGCGCCCCCGCGTCGTATTTCTCGCGGTAACGCTCGTACAGGTCCGGCTGTTCGGACAGCAGCCGGGCCGCGAGGGCGTCCCCTTCCCTCGTGTCCTGCGCTCTCGCGGTCTCTATCTCCGCAATCAGAGCGAAGGCTTCCGCCTGCTCGTACGCCTCTTCGATCAGGGCGCGCTTCTGTTCTTTCGTCTTTCCCTGCAAATCGGCCGACAGAGCGCGATAGGCGGCGGGCGCAGGCTCTCCCGCCGACGGACGGCCCGTATACCACAGCAGGAACAGGTTGACCCCCAGCATGGCCGCCAGAAAAACCAGAAAGCCCCGCCGCCCCCCGATTTTATACAGTTCAAAACGCAGCAGGCGGACGGCGGTGAGCCTTCCCCCTTTACACCTCTTCATGAGCGGGCTCCTCCCCGAACAGCCGCAGATAGACCTCCTCCAGCGTGCCGCCGGGGGCAAATCGGCTGATCAGCTCCAGCGGGGGCGCGGCAGCGACCAGCCGGCCCTTCTTCAGCACCAGAATCACGTCGGCGATGTCCTGCACGTCAGATACCACGTGGGTGGCGATCAGAACCGCCCGTTCGGAGGACAGACGGCCCATCAGGGTGCGTACCCGCACCCGCTCGAGAGGATCGAGGCCCGCGGTAGGCTCGTCAAAAACCAGCAGACGGGGATCGCCCAGCGTCGCTTGGGCGATGAGGATGCGCTGCTTCATCCCCCCCGAATAGGCACCCAGCCGTTTATCCAGCTGGTCGGACAGGTTGACCTGGGCCGCGGCATGCTCCACCGCCGCCGCCTGCGCCCGGCGCGGCACCTCCCTGAGTGCGGCCATATACATCAGAAACCGCCGGCCGGTAAACTCGGCGTACAGTCCCTGCTGCTGGGGGGTATAGGACAGCTGCCGCCGATATTCCCGCCCCAGTTTCCCGATGGGGAGGCCGTCCCATCGGATCTCCCCGCTGTCGGGGCGCAGATTGTCCGCTATCAGATTCATCAGGGTGGATTTGCCTGCCCCGTTGGGGCCCAGCAGGCCGTACACCCCCCGCTCCAGTGTCAGGCTGACCCCATCCAGCGCCCGTTTTCCCCGGTAGCTTTTGGTCAGTTCCCGTACCTCCAGCATCACGATCCCGTCCTTTCCGCCGGCTGTATCTCCCGGTACTGCGCTTTTGAGCTCCAAAAATCCTCCTTGCGGATGAGGGCGTACCGGCGTCCCGTGATATTCGTCTGTGTGACCCCCGCCCAGGCCACGTATTCCTCTTCCGCCAGATAATCGGACACGATCAGGAAATCCTCCCCGGCGTCGGACAGCACGTTCACCCACTCCCGGGGCTTGGTGGTGGTCAGGGACAGCTCGGTGATGGCGCCGGTTTTCACATCCACGTAACGGCAGCCGGTCTGGGCCGCGTTCAGGTACTTATCCTCCCAGTACTCCACCCGGATTTTCCCGTCGTGCACCGTGCTGTAGTTCAGATTTCCCGCTGGGAGCTGATCGGTCAGAATCCCCCCTTCCCCGGTGTCCAGATCGGTCCAGCGGATCACCCCCTTTTTCATCGCGCCGTAATAGGCCCGGTTCTCCCACAGGCAGAGGTTGCCTATCTCGTCGTAGCCGGCCCGCAGGACTTCCTTTTCCCCGCCGGTCCGCGGATCGGCCAGCAAGATCAGCTGGGTGGAGCTGCGCAGGTTTTCCATATAAGCCTCGTCGTCGTCCTGCAGGGTGTCGGGGTCTACGGGATAGAGGGTGCGCAGTATCACCAGCCGGTCGTCGTATGCGCCGATCACACGCTGCTCTTTCAGGGAACACACCTGACGCGACGCGCCTGACCGGCTGTCGAATTCCATCAGGGTGCTGTCGGTGGCCTCGGTGGTGACGAACCCGCCGTCGTCGGAGGATTTACTCACCAGGGTCTCCACCGCGGCGTAGAGGTACGGCCCTTTCGCCAGCAGGACGGCGGAGCCGAACACCTGGCCGGAGGACAGCTCCGCTACCTTTTCCCGGCCCGTGCCGTCCCGGTTCAGGCGGTACAGGGCGGGCGGAACGGCGGAGGTCACGCCGTTTCCCGTATACCCATCTCCCACGCTCATACCCACCGTATAGGAGGAACAGAACAGGTACAGTTTGTCCTCCCACGCCAGCAGGGAGCAGTCGCCCGGTATCTCGGCGGCGATATAGGCGCTGCACCGGTCGTTGTCGTGGGCGCAGTCGGGCTTGTTGCACAGGTAGACCTCCTGCCGGGTGGCGTAATCCAGATACAGCAGGCTGAGATAGTTCCTCCCGTCTGCGTCCTCCTTCACCTCCTCAGTGAGGTAGTAATACCCCTCCCGTGTCCCCACTCCGCTGTAAGTCTCAAAATAGGTCAGCGGGCCGGACGGGGAATCGGTCCCGGCGGACGGGCCGGTACTTCCCCCCTGGTTTCCCGGCGCCGGCTCCCCGGCGGGAGCCGCGCAGCCCGACAGCAGCAGGACCGCCGTCAGCGACAGCAGCGCGATGCGTTTCATGAAGAAACCCCTCTCTAAAAAAATACGGCCCGGCGTGCCGATGCCCTTAATGGCATCGTAACACCGGGTCGTATCCTTTTTGCATCCGAAAGGTATCCAAAATGCATCCGAAAGCGGAAAATAAGCAGGTCCTGACCATACCGGCCGCAGGATCATCCGATATCGATCAGCTCATATTCACTGCTGCCCAGCCCCAGCTTTACCGCGTGGTCGATACCCGACCGCCAGTTGGTGGCGGGATGGATGGCGGCGAAATAATCCCCCGCGTCCGCCCCACGGGACAGAGCGTGGGACAGGGCGCCGTCCTCGCAGGGGGTCTGGCGGTTGACCGCGTCGGCACAGGCCACATCCAGCGCCACCGGGTCGAAGGAGGCGAACATGCCCACGTCGGGGACGATGGGTACGTCGTTTTCGGCGTGGCAGTCACAGTAGGGGGACACATCCACCACCAGGCTGACATGGAAATGGGGCTTATCCTTCACCACTGCCAGGGTATATTCCGAAATCTTTTTGTTGACGATATCGAAGGCCTCGTCCTGGGCTGCTTGTACCGCGTCCACCGGACACACCCCGATACAGCGGCCGCAGCCCACGCACTTTCCGTGATCAATCTTCGCCTTTCTCTCCACAAAGGAAATGGCGCTGTGGGCGCAGTTTTTGCGGCAGGCCCCGCAGCTGATGCAGGTTTCCTGTTCCACATAGGGCTTGCCGCTGGAGTGCATCTCCATTTTACCCGCGCGGGAGCCGCAGCCCATGCCGATATTTTTCAGCGCGCCGCCGATGCCGGTGCACTCGTGGACCTTGAAGTGATTGAGGGTGATGAGGATATCGGCGTCCATCACGGCGCGGCCGATCTTTGCCTCCTTCACATACTCCCCGTCAATGGGCACCAGCGTCTCATCGGTGCCTTTGAGACCGTCGCCGACGATCACCTGGCAGCCGGTGGCGAAGGGGTTGAAACCGTTCTCGTACGCGGCATCCAAATGGTCGAGGGCGTTTTTCCGCCGGCCGACATACAGGGTGTTGCAGTCGGTCAGGAAAGGACGCCCCCCGCAGGACTTCACCACGTCGGCCAGTACCTTGGCGTAATTGGGACGCAGGTAGGCCAGATTTCCCGGTTCGCCGAAATGGAGCTTGATGGCGGCGAACCGGTTCTGAAAATCGATGGTTTCGATGCCCGCGGCGCGGACCAGCCGCGCCAGCTTCTGCAGCAGGTTTTCCTCAAAAGTGGCGTGAAAATCGGTGAAATATACTGTCGAACGTTCCATAGAGCGATGATTCATCCTTTCCTTTATCTTCCTTTTATCATAGCACGCCGTCCTGCATATTTCAATCGTTGACAGCGCGGGAAACGGGGCATACTAGCCATTGATAACGGCGTAGGAGAGGATGGAGGTACCATGGTTCATTTTCACGGCAGCGACGGCAAAGCACCCTTTTTCGAGGGGTGGTATTTCCGGCATCGGAACAAAGGCCGCACCATCGCCCTGATACCCGGTATGAGCCGGGACCGGGACGGCGGCGCCTCCGCCTTTATCCAGGTGATTACCGACGGCGGTTCCTGGCAGGCGGATTACGGCGAGATGGATTTCCACGCGGCGCGGGACCGTCTGGCCGTGCGGGTGGGCGGCAGCGTCTTCACCGAACACGGCATCCGGGTGAATATCGACGTGCCGGGGCTCCGCTGCACCGGCACGGTGCGCTACGGAGGGCTGACCCCGCCCCGATACGATATCATGGGGCCCTTCGGCCCCCTTCCTTTTTTGGAATGCTATCACGGCCTGACCAGCCTGTACCACCGCCTGGGCGGCAGCCTGACGGTGAATGGGGAGCGGTTCGATCTGGATGGGGGCACCGGCTATATCGAGAAGGACTGGGGCCGCTCCTTTCCCCGCCGATACACCTGGGTCCAGTGCAACGATCTCACCCCCGGCGGCCGCCCCTGCTGCGTTTTCGCCTCGGCGGCGGAGATTCCCCTGTCCCGTTACCGGTTCGACGGCTGCATCGCCTCGGTCTGGCTCGGCGGCCGGGAATATCGGCTGGCCACCTATCTGGGCGGCAAGGCGGAAGAGCAGGACGGACGGCTGGTGATCCATCAGGGAGCCATGCGCCTGACCATACGGCCAAGGCCGGAGAACGGCCAGACCCTGCGGGCCCCCGACGCCGGCGGCATGACCCGCTCCATCCGCGAAACCCTCACCTGCCCCGCCCGTTTCACCTTTCGACGAGGAAAGGAGCTGCTGCTGGACGCGGTGAGCCGGGGAACCAGCTACGAGCGGGTGGAATAGCCGCGTCTACACTTCGGTCAGCAGTCGAACGTCAGGATACAACGCATACACCACTTCGAAGTCCCGTTGGTCCAAACGCGCCCATCCCTCTTTTGTAAAAAAGAAATCGGTGAGCACATACGGCAGGTTTACCTGCTTTTCCTCGTCCGGTTCCAGCTGCAGGAACAGCGATGTTTCCTCGTCGTTGTAATAACTCAACAGGGCGGGATCAATTACGGTATGAACAGCCTCCGATTGGATGGCAAACCGTGTGAGGTCCAACACCACCGTTTCGGTCCCCGGGTTTCGATAGCTGACAGTCGCCACAACCATACGATATCGGTCCTTCTGCCCCGTCGGACCTTTGCCGAAAACCTCTTTTATCTGGGCAAGCACATCGCCCTTTTCCGTTTCAGCCGAAGCCTGATCCAGCGTCATCAGCCGCCCGATCCGCGGATCCTGCAGCAGGGTGGGGATGAACAGGAGCATCACCGCAATTCCCGCCGCCAGAGACAGGGTCACTATTTTTTCTGCCCACAAAGACCACCTCTCTCTATTTGATAAAGGCCGTGGCCCGCCAAACCCGGGCCACGGTCCTTATTTCAGCGGATATATCAGAGGACTGGGGTCATGGGCATGCTGTAGCTTACACGTAGCTGTCGGGGCTCCATACGCCGCTCAAAGACATATTGTTGCGTGCCATTGAGAAACGGATGGACGCATAGCCGTAGCCCTTTTCACGAACCCAGTTGGTCATATAGATGATGGAATGTTATGAAAAGATCGCCCGCCGATCTCAATATTTATCCATACAATCCATATATTCCTATTATATAGAATTTTTATCACTGTTTGGCGTCAAAAAGGGCGGAATCCGCCTCTCTCTTTCGGATTCCGCCCTTTCTCTATGGACCGTTCCCTCTGCCCGCGGAAGGAGGAAGAAATTTCCGATTGGCGGCGGTCCCGTTATAAGCGTTCTATATGCAATTCTGCCGGCGCGCCGGCAGGGAGTTCTCGTTTCTGAAAAAGCCGCCCGTCGTGTGTCAGCGGTGTTATGATTACACGCCGACGGGCGTTTACACTGCCTTTTGTCCGCCGCGGAACCGGCGGACGTGTACAGCGGCTGTGCGGGCATCGTTTCTCGCCTTACCGGCTTCTCCGAACACGGGAAGACCGCGCGTTATCTCCCCGCCTTCGGCCGTGGCGCTTGCTTCCGCCGCAGCCGTTTGTTTCATCGGGGCATTCTCCTCCTTTCTCGATTTCCTTATCCCACCCTTATATTAAATAAAAGATGTCTCCATTTTGTTCTGAACTTGTCAACAATTTGCAAACAATTTCGCCGGGGTCTTGACAAAACAACGGAAGCCCGGCCTTGTTGGCCGGGCTTCCGCCGATCATGTACGGGGCTGTGGGGAGGCTCAATCCCGGTTCAGCGGGCGGCAAAAAGAGGGATAAGGCGGTTTTTCCCGCTTGTCTTCCTGTTTTTCCTTCGCCTGAGTTTCCTCGAGCCAGTCGGCGCTCAGCCGGCCGGCCGCCGGGTTCTGCTGGGGATCAGAACAGTTGATGCGGTTCATCTTGGGTTCTTCCATCTCCACGGGGACCTTTCTCCTTTCTCATGGGATGAGGAGGGGAAACGAAGCGCCGGACAGGGCCGTCTCCCACACCGGGGGACGGCCGCCGCCCTTTGTCAGTTGCAGCCGCAGCCGCAGTCGTTCTCCCGCTCTTCGCGAACACAGCGCTCTTCACGAACCCCGCGCTCACCGGCGCAGCCGCAGTCGTTCGTCAACGGCCGGATTTCCTGGCAGCCGCAGGAACGTTTGCGCATACGGCGTGTCTGATAATAACGCATCTTCACTAACCCTTCCTTTCGCTGTAACTCGTCCGGACAGGGACGGAAGGGGCCGTCACGGCACAGCAGCCGTGAGGAAACCCTCCGACATCAGCCTATGCTTTTCAGCGGAAACGCGTGACAGTGTTCGGCAAGCCCTCTCATTTTTCCCCGGTGCCTTCTTCCCGTCCCCGCGGTTTTCTTTCCGGTTTTGACTTTTGCTTACAGGCGGGAGGAACTCGTTTTCCCTCATGGTGGCGGAGGCAGGCGGAGCACAGGCCCCATCGAGGGCATTTCAGCCGCCGGCAGGGACAGTCCTCCCGCCGCGTCTCTTCGTTCTTTTCCATTTCATCCGCCTTTCTCAATTTATGAAAATCCCGTGAATTCAATTGACATATTCCGTGGAGCGTATATGATAAAATAACATATATGGGTTTCCGACCACACATCTCGTTCCTAAAGCGTTAAGGAACCGGTGTATAGGATAAAACAATGTTCAGGAAGAATGCCGAAGGTATTCTTCGACACCGGTTCCCAACCGCGTATCCCATTCCCAAAGCGTTAAGGAACCGGTGTATGGGATAAAGCAATGTTCAGGAAGAATGCCGAAGGTATTCTTCGCCACCGGTTCCCAACCGCGTATCCCATTCCCAAAGCGTTAAGGAACCGGTGTATAGTATCGCAGATTTTCTCTTCCCGTGCAAGGAAGAGTCTCACTTCAGGGAGGCATTTCCATGGAATCGGCCATCAAGGTGGCATCCTTCAATTTAAAGCACGATTTTGTTTTCAGCCGTGCCAACAGCTGGCGGTACCGGCGGGACGCCGTTTCCCGCATTATTCGGGAATCCGGCGCCGCTATCGTCGGCGTGCAGGAGATGATGCCGGATATGAAGGCGGACATCGTCAGCCGGCTGGAGGAATACAGCGTGTTCGGGCTGGGCCGCACCAAGCGCCTGCAGAACGAGCAGTCGGCGATCCTGCTGCGCAACGAGGGGACCGACCTGACCTTCAGCAGTACCTTCTGGTTATCCAAGCATCCCGACAAAAGCGGCAGCCGGGCCTATTTTGCCCTGTTCCCCCGTATCTGCACCGTCTGCGAGGTGTATGTGGAAGCGCTGGGGCAAAAAATACGGGTATTCAATACCCACTTCGACCACATCTGTGCCCCCGCCCGCACCCTGAGCGTACGGACCATCCTCGAATACATCCACCAGCTCAATGAGGTCGAAAGACTTCCGGTGATCCTGATGGGGGATCTGAACGCCGGGCCGAACAGCAAGGCTATCCGCATCCTGAGCGAAAACCTCCACGATTACGGCGATATCCACCTGACCAACCTGTATACCCTCCCCTGCGCCAAGGCGATCACCAGCACCTTCCACGGCTTCCGGGGCCGGGGCCGGCGCCGCCCTATCGACTATATTTTCATCAGCGACGAATTCCAGGTGAGGGACGCCTATGTGGACACCACCCGCACCGACGGCCGGTTTCCCTCCGACCACTATCCCCTGGTAGCCGTCCTCAGTCTGAAAGAGACCCCTCCCGAACATAAGGCCACCCCCTGCCCGTTTTAACGGCAGGGGGTGGCTTTGTAAAAGCAGATGTCTGTCCCAAAGGCCGTGGGTACCGCCCGCCCCCGTCGTGCTTTTTCGGCTAGAGCCTTTAAAAATATATCACCGTCTTCTTATAGCCGCCTTTTCTCGACGGCGCCTCCCCTCCTGCCTTGAATTACCATTGCTTTTTTAAAAACAGGGGGATAAAATAAGAACAAATGTTCATTATCGTTCGATTTTTAAAGGAGGCGGCCCTGTGCGCACCATTCTTCACTGCGATATGAATAATTTCTATGCGTCGGTGGAATGTCTGTATCATCCCGATCTGCGCGGAAAGCCACTGGCGGTGGTGGGCGACGCGGAACAGCGCCACGGCATCGTGCTGGCCAAAAACTACGCGGCTAAAGAGTGCGGGGTCGCCACCGGCAACCCTCTGTGGAAGGCAAAACAGCTGTGTCCCGACATCGTGTTTGTCCCGGCCCGGCATAAGCTGTATCAGCGTTTTTCGGATATGGCGCGGGAGCTGTACGCTGAGTACACCGACCGGGTGGAGAGCTACGGGCTGGACGAATGCTGGCTGGACGTAACCAGCAGCGTTTCCCTGTTCGGCAGCGGACAGGCCATCGCGGACGAGATACGGCAGCGGATCAAGAGCGAGCTGGGGCTCACGGCGTCGGCGGGGGTTTCCTTCAACAAATCCATGGCCAAGCTGGGCAGCGATCTGAAAAAACCCGACGCTACCACTGTGCTGCCGGCGGACCAGCTGGAGGAACGGGTGTGGCCTCTCCCCGTCTCCGACCTGCTGTACGTGGGGCCGGCGGCCGCCCGGCTGCTGCGCAAATACGGCATCAGCACCATCGGCGCGCTGGCCCGATCGGAAAAAGCCCTGCTCCAGAGCCTGCTGGGCAAATGCGGGGTAGGGCTGTGGCTGATGGCCAACGGTGAGGACCACTCCCCCGTCGCCCCCGTCGACGCGCCGCCGCTGGTCAAATCGGTGGGCAACAGCACCACCACCCCCCACGACCTCGTCACCGACCGGGACATCCGCATCACCCTCTATCTGCTGTGCGAAAGCGTGGCGGAGCGGCTGCGGGCCCAGTCCCTCCAGTGCCGCACGGTACAGGTTTCCCTGCGGGGCACCGACCTGCGGTGGATCGAACGGCAGCAGGGGCTGCCCTTCCCCTCCTGTTCGTCGGACAGCCTGTTCCGCGCGGCTTACGGCCTGTACCGCGCCCATGGGCAGGGACGGGCGCTGCGTTCCCTCGGTGTGCGCGCCTGCGGGCTCTCCGCCGCCGTCTGGGACCAGTGCTCCCTCTACGAGGAGGTGGACCGGGATCAGCGGCTGGAGGCACTGGAGGGCGCGCTGGACGGCATCCGCAGCCGCTTTGGGCGGGACAGCGTCCGCCGCGGCATCATGCTGGAGGACGACGCCCTCGCCGCCGTCAACCCGCAGCAGGATCATCCGAATATCCGCCTGGGCTTTGTCGGCTCCGCCGGCTGACAGCCAGACGGCAGCACATCGTCGGGAGGCAGCCTATGACAAACAGAATCAACGTGTCGGTCACCGTCCGGTTCGACCCCGACGGACGTATGTTTCCCCTCTCCATCACGTGGGAGGACGGACGCGTCTTTCCGGTGGACCGGGTGCTGGACGTCCGGCGGGCCGCCAGCCTCAAGGCCGGAGGGCAGGGCATCCGGTATACCTGCCGTATCGCGGGCCACGAGCGCTATCTGTTTTTTGAAAACCCCGGCTGGTTTGTAGAGGCCGCGGGATAGTGAAAGGAGCTTTTCTCATGTGCGGACGCTATACCCTTTTCAGCGACGAAGAGGTGCATGACCTGCGGGATATCATCGAAGAGGTGGAACGCCGGCACCGCGGCGGCCCTCTCGCCGGCACCGGTGAAATCCGCCCCACGAATATTGCTCCGGTCGTGGTGGCCGGCGCGGACGGCCCCGAGGCCCGGGCCATGGCCTGGGGGTTCCCCCCTTTCAGGGGCAAGGGGGTCATCATCAACGCCCGGGCGGAGACGGCGGCGGACAAGCCCCTGTTCCGCGGCAGTCTCGGCAGCCGCCGGTGCGCCGTACCCGCCACCGGCTTTTACGAATGGGACGATCAAAAAGTGAAACACCGGTTTTCCCTGCCGGGAGAGCCCTTTTTCTATCTGGCGGGGTTGTACGGCCTGTTCGACCGGGAGCCCCACTTCGTCATCCTGACCACCGCGCCCAACCGGTCGGTGGCTGCTGTCCACGACCGCATGCCGGTACTTTTGCCCCCTTTCGCCGTGGAAGGGTGGCTGTCCGACCCCGCTCCCCTGCCCGCCCTGCTGGCGGCCCAGCCTCCCTCTCTCACCGATACCGTCGCCTGAGGGCGGCAAAACAGCAGCGGACAAAAGGCAGCACAATCGGTCGGGAACAACTGCCCCGGCAGCGATAAGATAGGTACACTGACAAGGAGGTGACGCGTATGGAATGGGTGGAAAGCATTGGCAAAGCCATTGACTATATCGAAGAAAACATCACCGATGAACTTTCCATCGACGCCATTGCGGGGCAGGCGCACGTATCGCCCTTCTATTTTCAGAAAGGGTTCGCCATGCTTTGCGGCTTTACCGTGGGGGAATACATCCGGCGGCGCCGGCTGTCCCTGGCCGGCGGCGAGCTGATTTCCACCGATGCGAAGGTGATCGATGTTGCGATGAAATACGGATACGAATCGCCGGACAGCTTTGCGAAGGCGTTTGCCCGTTTCCACGGCGTCACCCCTTCCTCAGTCAGGAAAGAGGGGGCAATTTTGAGATCTTTTGCCCCGCTGAAAATCCGATTTTCGTTGGAAGGTGGTTGTATCATGGATTACAAAATCGTGGAAAAAGCACCCTTTACCGTGATGGGAGTGTCCGGTACGTTCCCCTACGAGGGGGCGGACACACAGATACCGAAGTTCTGGGCCGAGCATTATCCTGCCGGCGGGGAACAGCCCCTCTGCGGCGCGTACGGCATTTCTATCGACGAAAGGATGGAGGGCGATACGTTCGAATACCTGATTGCCGACGATTACCGCCCATCCGACGAAGTGCCGGAGGGATTTGTGACCAAAACCATTCCCATGCACACGTGGGCGGCTTTCGTCTGCCGGGGAGCCCTGCCGCAGTCGATGCAGCAGGTCAGTCAGCAGATTTTTTCCGAATGGCTGCCAGGCTGTAAGGACTACGAAATCGCCGCCGGGTACCATATTGAAGCGTACGGCGACCCTGCCGCCTATGCCCGCGGCACGCAGGACGAAAATTACGGCAGCGAAATCTGGATTCCCGTCAAAAAGAAAGCATAATTTTCCCGTCCGTACCGCGTCGGCGGTTTATCTTCCGGAGAACAGCAGGAGGGAGCAGGCAATCTTTGCCTGCTCCCTCTTATATCCGAAATCTGTATTTCTATCCTCAGTTTTCTTCCCTGGTCAACGACTTGTACAGGCGGATGTATTCGTTGGCTGAACGTCCCCAGCTGAAATCTGCCGTCATCGCCCGGTTCATGATCACCGGCCAGTCGGCCTTGTTGGCATAAGCCCCCAGCGACCGGCGGATGGCGTACAGCATGTCGTTGGCGTTGTAGGTTTTGAAGGTGAAGCCCAGGCCCTGCCCGTCGCCGCAGTCGGTGATGCTGTCCTTCAGCCCGCCGGTTTCCCGCACCACCGGCACCGAGCCGTAACGACAGGCCACCATCTGTGACAGACCGCAGGGCTCGCTCTTGGAGGGCATCAGGAAGATGTCCGACCCGGCATAAATCTTCCGCGCCAGCTCGGGGATAAAGCCGTGGCAGTAGACGAACCGGCCGCCGAATTGCTGCTGGGTCTCGCGGAAGGCGTTCTCGTACGCCCAATCGCCCGAACCCAGCACCACAAACTGGATATCCTCCTGTAAGAGCTCCCCCAGTATGTATTTGACCAGATCCAGCCCCTTCTGGGACACCAGCCGGGTGACCATGGCGATCAGGGGGACTTCCGGCCGCTGCGGCAGACCCAGCCGCTCCTGCAGCGCCTGCTTGTTCGCCGCTTTCCCCGACGGGTCCTCCGCCGTATAGCGCTCGTAAATATCCGGGTCGGTTTCGGGATTGTAGCTGTCGGTGTCGATACCGTTGAGAATGCCGCTCAGCTTCCACTGCCGCGCCCGCAGGATGGTATCCAGCCCGTAGGAAAACCAGGGGTCCAGTATCTCCTGCGCGTAGGTGGGGCTGACAGTGGTCACCCGGTCGGAGGCCTCGATAGCCCCTTTCATCAGGTTGACGCAGCCGTCCTGCTCCACCAACTGCCGGTTCCCTTCGGCAATGCCAAACACGTCCTCCAGGATTTCCATACCGTATTTGCCCTGGTATTGGATGTTGTGGATAGTAAAGACGGTTTTGATGTCCTGATATCCCTCCCGGTCGGCGTAAAACAGCCGGTAGTATACCGGCGTCAGCGCCGCCTGCCAGTCGTTGGCGTGGATGATATCGGGATGAAAGTCCACATAAGCCAGCATTTCCAACGCCGCCCGCGCCAGAAAAGCGAACCGTTCCGCGTCGTCGTAGTGGCCGTACAGGCCGGGACGCTTGAAGTAGTACTGGTTATCCAGCAGGTAATAGATCACCCCGCCGATCCGCGCCTCGAACAGGCCGCAGTATTGGCGGCGCCACGCCACCGGCACCGAGAAGCTGGTGACAAAGCGCATCTGGTCCCGCAGCTCTTGGGAGACCGAGTCGTACAGCGGCAGCACCACCCGGCAGCCGATCAGCCGCTGGCGCAGCGCGTGGGGCAGGGACCCCGCCACATCGGCCAGGCCGCCCGAGGCGGCAAAGGGCAGCGCCTCGCTGGTCACATATAAAACCTTCACAGGAATCACGCCTTTCTATGC
Source organism: Clostridiales bacterium (assembly GCA_022800315.1). Taxonomy (GTDB): domain Bacteria; phylum Bacillota; class Clostridia; order Oscillospirales; family Acutalibacteraceae; genus Avimonas_A. Next base: position 33,843 of record JAAWQC010000008.1, on the reverse strand, counting down.
CGTCCGCCAGCGCGGTCCGGCCATGATAGTCCGTCGGTTGACGGTGATAACCGGTGCGTCAGACGACGCTTCCCTTATTGATAAACAGCGGGTAGCTGTCGAACCCGCGCAGGGTGCGGCCGTCACGGATGGCCACGTCCTTGTCCATCACCACACAGCCCAGTTCCGAGCGCTCACCCACCAGCGAGCCCTGCATGATCACGCAGTTCTCCACCCGGGTATTTTTGTCGATGTGCACGTCGCGGAAAATAACCGAGTTGGTGACAATGCCGTCAATACTCGCCCCGTCGGCCACCAGCGAATTGCTGACCGACGCATGCAGGCCGTACAGGGCGGGTGAGCAATCCCGCACCTTGGTGTAGATGGGCCGGCTGACTGGGAAGAGCGAGGCCCGCACGCCTGGGCGAAGCAGCTCCAGGTTAGCGCGGAAATAACTGTCCAGCGAGGTGATCACCGCGGTATATTCCGGCACGCGGTATCCCACGATCCGCAGCATATCGCAGCGCTGCTGCAGCACGTCCCGCTCAAAGGACATCTGGTTTCGGCTGGCCGCCTCGGACGTCAGGCTCATCAGCAGATCCTTGCGCATTACATACAGCCCCAGCCCGAAATCGCACTCGCAGCCCTCATGGCAGTAACCCAGGCGGATATCGTTCACCCTGCCGTCCCGCGCCACCTGCAGGGTCAGCGCGTCGGAAATGGGGGGCGCCTCCCGGCGCTGATAGCCGATCGTAATCTCCGCACCGGAATCAATATGGGCCTGCAGCAGCAGCTCGTAGTCGATGTTGCCCACCACGTGGCAGTCGGACATAATAACGTATTCCTCCCGCGAATTGCGCAGGAAAGGGGTGATGCTCAGCAGGGAAGCGATACGTCCCGCGTACATCTGGTCCCCCGCGCCGTGGGGCGGCAGGAAATACAGCCCTTCGTTCTTGCGGGACAGGTCCCACGCCTTGCCGGAACCGATGTGGTCCATCAGGGACTGATAGTTGTTCTTGGTGATGACCCCCACCTTGGAGATGCCCGCGTTCACCATGTTGGAGAGGGGGAAATCAATGAGGCGGTACCGTCCGCCGAAGGGAATGGAACCAAACGCGCGGATATTCGTCATCTGCATCAGGCAGTCGTCGTGCATATTGGAGAACAGCAGCCCCAGCGCATCCTGTCTTCTCACAGCCCCTCCCCTCCTTCCGTATCCGCGTCGATCATGGCCTTGGGCGGTATCACGCTGCCGGCGCCCACCTGGATACCGGCAGCCACCACCGCGACGCCCCAGTCTTTGGCATCGCCGCAGTCCTCGGGCCGGGCGCCCACCACGGCCCCCTCCCCGATCACGGCGTTTTCCGCCACGATGGCGTATTGGACTTTCGCGCCTTTCTTGATAACCGCGCCGGGCATCACGATGGAGTCGCGCACCTCGGCCTCGGCCTCCACCGTCACGCCGGAGAAAAGCACCGAGAAATCCACCAGACCATAGATGGTGCCGCCCTCGGATATCAGGCTGTTCTGCACCGTAGCCCCCTCACCGGTGAAGTGGGGAGGCAGACCGGGATTGCGCGAATAGATGCGCCAGTCGGGGTCATCCAGGTCCAGCGGCACCTTCGGGTTGAGCAGATCCATGTTGGCCTCCCACAGGCTGTCGATGGTACCCACGTCTTTCCAGTACCCTTCGAACCGGTAGGCCATCATCTTTTCACCGGCGTCCAGCATGGCGGGCAGGACATTTTTGCCGAAATCGTTCTGGGAGCTGTCGTCCCGCTCGTCGGCGGTCAGGTATTTACGCAGCTTCTGCCAGTTGAAAACATAGATGCCCATGGAGGCCAGGTTGCTCTTGGGCTCCTTCGGCTTCTCGTCGAATTCGTAGATGGTGCCGTCCGGCTCGGTGTTCAGGATACCGAAGCGGCTGGCCTCCGACATCTCCACCTCGATCACAGCGATGGTACAGTCGGCCTTGTTCTTCTTGTGAAAAGCGATCATGTCCGAGTAATCCATTTTGTAGATGTGGTCGCCCGACAGCACCAGCACGTACTCAGGATTATACCGCTCGATGAAGGCCATGTTCTGATAGATGGCGTTGGCTGTCCCCTTGTACCAGTCGCCGCCTTTATTGCGCTGATACGGGGGCAGCACATGCACACCGGCATCCATGCGGTCCAGGTCCCACGGCTGGCCGGAGCCTATGTAGTCGTTAAGCTCCAGTGGCTGGTACTGGGTCAGCACCCCCACCGTCTCGATGCCCGAGTTGATGCAGTTGGACAGGGGGAAGTCGATGATACGGTATTTGCCCCCATAGGGGACGGCGGGCTTGGCGATGTTGCGGGTCAGCACATACAGCCGGCTCCCCTGCCCTCCGGCCAGCAGCATGGCGACACACTCCTGTTTACGGAACATGATCAGACCTCCTTACCGCGGGCGGCGGGCTTTTTGCCGCTGTGGGCGCCCGTTCTGCCAGTGGCGGCGGGCTTTGCGGCAGCCGCGCCCCGCGCGGTTTTTTTGCGGATGGATTTGGCTTTTTTCAGCCGAAAATACAGAACCGACAGCGGAGGCAGCGTCAGGGACAGCGACTGTTCGAAGCCATGCATAGGCTCCTGCTCACTGTCCAGCGTCCCGTTCAGGACGCCGCCGCCGCCGAATTCCGCCAGATCGGTGTTGAATACCTCGGTGTAGGTGCCGTGGACCGGCACCCCGATGCGATAGCCGTCCCGCTGTACCGGGTTGAAATTGCACACGACGATCAGCTCTTCGCCCCGGCTGTCGATCCGGCGAAAAGCAATGACGCTCTGGGTGTAGTCGTCGTGGGCGATCCAGGAAAAACCGTCCCAGGAGAAATCGTTCTCCCACAGGGCGGGGCTGTCCAAATAGAAGTGGTTCAGGGAAGCGACATAGTGCTTCAGCATCCGGTGGGCCTCGTAATCCAGAAGAAGCCAGTCCAGCCCGCTCTCGAAATCCCACTCCTTAAACTGGCCGAATTCACAGCCCATGAACAGCAGCTTTTTACCGGGATGGGCCATCATATAACCCAGGAAGGAACGCACCCCGGCGAACTTCTCCCCGTAATCGCCGGGCATCTTTCCGATCAGGGATGCCTTGCCGTGAACCACCTCGTCGTGGGATACGGGCAGGACGTAATTCTCTGAAAAGGCGTAGAAAAAGGAGAAGGTGAGGTTGTCATGATTATACTTGCGGAACAGCGGGTCCAGCGACACGTAATGGAGCATATCGTTCATCCAGCCCATGTTCCACTTGAAGTTGAAGCCCAGGCCGCCGTCCACCGTGGGGCGGGACACCATAGGCCACGCGGTGGATTCCTCCGCGATCATCATGGTGCGGGGATGGTCGGCAAACACCGCCTCGTTGAGCCGGCGGAGGAAATCCACCGCCTCCAGGTTCTCCTTGCCGCCGTATCGGTTGGGCACCCACTCCCCGTCCTTGCGGTTGTAATCGAGGTAGAGCATCGACGCCACCGCGTCCACCCGGATACCGTCGATATGATACTTTTCCAGCCAGAACAGGGCGTTGGATATCAGAAAGGAACGCACCTCCGGCCGGCCATAATCGAACACACAGGTCCCCCACTCATAATGCTCTCCCTTGCGCGGGTCGGCGTATTCGTAGCATGGGCCGCCATCGAACCGGTACAGGCCGCACTGGTCCTTGGGAAAATGGGCAGGCACCCAGTCGATGATCACGCCGATACCCGCCTGATGGCAGGCATCCACGAATTTCATAAAATCCTTGGGCGTGCCGTAACGGGAGGTGGGGGCGTAATAGCCGGTCACCTGATAGCCCCACGATCCGTCGAAGGGATGCTCCAGCACCGGCAGCAGCTCGATATGCGTATACCCCATCTCCCGGATATAGGGGATGAGCTCCTGCGCCAGCTTGTCATAGGGAATGAGGTTGCCGTCGGGATACCGGCGCCAGGAACCCAGATGCATCTCGTAAATGTTTACCGGCCCGTCGTACAGGGAGGTTTCCTCCTTGTGCCGTAGCCAGGCCCCGTCCCCCCACTCGTATCCCTCCAGGTTGTACACCTTGGAGGCGTTGGCGGGCCGCGTTTCGTAGTGATAGGCGTAGGGGTCCGACTTCATCACCGGTTCGCCGCCTCCGGCAGGGGTGACGGCGTATTTATAGCTGTCGTATTCCTTCAGCCCCGGCACCGTACACTCCCAGATGCCGCTGTCCCCCAGCGGCTCCAGCGGCGACGCCGACGGCTCCCACCGGTTGAAGTCGCCCACCAGCGAGACCGCGGCGGCATTGGGCGCCCACACGCGGAATACATAAGCCCCGTCGCCGGCGTAATGACACCCCAGCAGCTCGTAGGCATGGGATTCTGCCCCCTGAAGGAAGCGATCGACAGCCGGTTCCCGGCCGGTATAAACATGCAGATCCATGGGAGTCCCTCCCTCTGATTTTGATAGTCTTATTTTACCAACTGTTCGGCTAAATAGCAAGCCATTTTGTTTATTTTCTTAAAAGTAATTCTGAACAAGGTCTGAACTATTGTATACATTGTCCAAGTTTTGTTCTCCTGCGCTGGGCAAGTTTACAGAAGAAATCCTGAGCTGGCCGGCCCTGCCGACGCGCGTACCTATAACTATAAACCCCTGTCCACAAGAAAAAGGACGAAACTGCAGGACAAACTGCCGATAGGGCTGTGGTTTTCCTGCACACTCTTTTAAAAAACCGCTGTGCCGCTGCCTTTGTCAAAATCAGCCATAAGTTTTTGTGGATTATGTCCCTTGATCCTCTCTCGACAGCCGGTATAATGAAAGTGTACGCAGGGGATGGCACCCATCACAAAAAACGGACGGCGTATCATCGTTACAAGGGGGAGATACCCATTGCCAAAAACGTTATGGTAACCGATGAAAACGGGAATTTATACGAAACCACCTATCCGCGCCGGGCGGACGGGCTGGTACGAAAAGGCAGAGCTCGCTGGGCGGGCACCGACACGATCTGCCTGGCGTCTCCGCCTGTGATAAAACAGGAGGCTGACAACATGACCAATGAGATAGAAAACGGTAACATAACCGAAACCACCGAAAATACCGCCGCCACCGAAATCAAACCCAACGCCATGAACCTGAAGCAGGCCATCACCCTGCTGGAGCGCATCCGCTCCACCGCCGTATCCCACACCATGGCGGGCGGGCTGTTCGTCTTCATCGACACCTACAACAGCGTGTACGACCAAGCGGTCTGCAACGGCTGGATCGTCGACGGCTGCGGCATCAGCCGGGTGCCGAAGGGCATCGGCACCGATTACTCCACCCGCGGCGCCGATATGGAACGGATTGGCTGCATGGCCGCCCTGCTCCTCGACCTGCTTTCCTGCCTGCCCGAAGCGGAGAAGGCAAAGTCCGCCCCGCCCCAGTGGAACGGCGGGTTGCCCGGTGTCTCCCTGCCCGACATCGGGAGTATGATCAGCGACGCGGTTGACGAAGCCGTGAGCAACGCGGAAGGCGAGATCGAGGACATCGTGCAGCAGGCAGTCAACGAGGCTATGGGCCTGAACCACTGATAAGACACCAATAAACGCCGATTGACAAGGCAAAAGGAGCCGGGAGACGTTGTCTCCCGGCTCCTTTGTCGACTGTGTAAAAAACGCCAAATCGGCGGTTTCTTTCGTTAATCGGCGGGTTTTCCCGCGCGCGTATGAAAGAGATCCGTTCTTTTCAGCCGATAACAGGGGGGCGTATCGCCCCCCATCGCGCCAAACAGAATCGTTTCTCCCGGCCTTCAGCAGCATCTCCCCCGTTATACGTCAGTTTCTGAACGACATCTCGAGCTCCATCACATAATCGTCCATGACGAAACCATGACCGATATCCACCGTCTGCTCCTTCACGGTTTGAAAGCCCATGCGCCGGTAGGCGGCGATGGAACCGGCGTTACGCTTATTCACGGTCAGGCGGATTTTGGGATATCCCTCCCGCCGGCAAAGCTCCCGCAGGTAAGAGAGGGTGGCCCGCGCCAGCCCCCGGCGGCGGAATTCCCGATGGACGTACAGCTTGCTGAGAAACAGCCCGTCCTCCTCGGGGCAGATACCCATGAAGCCGCCGTTCTCTCCCGCAGCGAGTGACTCACCGGCACTCCGAAGGAAATAGTAGCGGTAGCCCTTGTCGAGCTGGTCGGTCACTGCGGGCACGCTTTGGAACCGCTCCACCATGTACGCCACCTGTTCGTCGCTGAGGATAGAGGCGTAATGCTCAGTCCATATCTCCTTTGCCAGTCCGCACAGCGTTTCGATATCTTCCGTGCCAACCGGTACGATGTTTACTTCATCGGCCATGGAACCCATCCGCCTTTCACTTTTTTGTCTCTTACAGCAGGCCGACCAGATTGACTGCCAGCGTGCCGAACTGGTACACCAGCAGAGCCGCCACCCACGCCACGCAGGTCTGGAAGGTCACGGTGCCCACCGCCCATTTCCATGAATTCATCTCCCGCCGAATGGCGGAGAAGGCAGCCACACAGGGCATATAGAGCAGAACGAACACCAAAAAGGACAGGGCCGCCACCGGGGTGAACACCCCCTGCAGGGCAGCGTACATCCCCGCGTCGGTGGCGGGATTGTACAGAATGGTGAGGGTGCCCACCACCGCCTCCTTGGCGACGAAGCCGCTGACCAGTGCCACCGATGCCTGCCAGAAACCGAAGCCCAGCGGCGCAAAGACCGGGGCGATGGCTTTGCCGATCCCCGCCAGCAGGCTCTCGCCCGCCCGCTCCGGCGGCAGCATCTCAAAATGGCCGTTGAAGGACTGCAAAAACCAGATCACCACCGACGCGGCCACCAGGATGGTGCCCGCCCGTACGGCAAAATCCTTCACCCGCTCGTACAGGTGCATGGACAGGGTCTTGATGGTGGGCAGGCGGTAAGGCGGCAGCTCCATCACGAAGGGGGCGTGTCCGCCCTTTAACACTGTTTTGCGCAGGAACATGGCGCAGATGACCGCCACCACGATACCGGTGGCGTAGATGCCGAACACCACCAGCCCCCGGTACTTCGGGAAGAAGGCGGCGATGAACAGGGCGTAGACCGGCATCTTCGCCGAACAGGACATGAAGGGGGTCAGCATGATGGTCATGCGGCGGTCCCGCTCGTTCTCCAGCGTCCGCGCCGCCATCACGCCGGGCACCGAGCAGCCGAAACCCATCAGCATGGGCACAAAGGAGCGACCCGACAGTCCGGTGCGGTGGAGCAGCTTATCCATGATAAAAGCTGCCCGCGCCATATAGCCGCTGTCCTCCAGTATAGACAGGAAAAAGAACAGGAGCAAAATCTGGGGGAAGAAGGAGACGATGGATCCCACCCCCTGGATTACCCCGTCGCACACCAGGCTAACCGCCCAGGGGGCCGCGTTCACCGCCGTCAGGGAGGCGCGGACCCACGGCTCGAAATGATCCCCGATCAGACCGTCCAGCCCGTCGGTCAGCAAGGTGCCCAGCGGGCCGAAGGTGATAAAGAACACCAGCACCATGATGCCGATGAACAGGGGCAGGGCCAGATACTTGTTGGTGGCGATGCTGTCGATCCGGTCGGACAGGGTCAGCTCACCCGGTTCCTTCAGCCGGGTGATGCACTGTTCGCACACCCGGCAGATGAATTTGTATTTCTGGTCGGCGATGATCATGTCCCGTTCGCCGTACAGAGCTTCCAGCCCCCGCACGATCTCGTCGATGAGATGAGCCTCACCGTCCGACAGCCCCAGCGCCTCCAGCGTGGGGGCGTCGTCGTCGATGATCTTGACCGCCGACCAGCGCAGGGCCATCCTTTTTTTCATGCACTTCGGCTCGATGATGTCCTCGATGCGCAGGATGGCCTCCATCACCTCAGGGGTGTAGATTTCGTCGATCACGTGGGTGGAACGGTATTCCTCCCCGTGGTGTTCCCGCCGGTCGTGGAGCTGATGAAGTATGTAGGGGTTGCCCGCGTATCGTTTCCCCGCCCGCTCTGCAAACCGCTGCTCGTCGAAGGCTGCCGGTTCTCCGCCCCGGTTCTCGGCGGCGTGGACCGACCGGTCGATCAGTTCCTTGATACCCCTGCCCCGGCTGGCGGAGATGGGCACCACCGGCAGGTCGAGGAAATGCTCCAGTCGCTGCACGTCGATGGAAACGCCCCGGCTCTTGAGCATATCCATCATGTTGAGGGCGACCACCATGGGGCGGCCCAGCTCGGCCAACTGCAGGGTCAGGTACAGGTTGCGCTCGATGTTGGTGGCGTCCACCACGTCGATAATGGCGGCGGGCTGCTCGTCCATGACGAAGTTGCGGGTCACCATCTCCTCCGCCGAGTAGGGGGACAGGGAATAGATGCCCGGCAGGTCCACCACCAGCAGGTCCTGCCGCCCCTTGAGCTGGCCGGCTTTCTTCTCCACCGTGACGCCGGGCCAGTTGCCCACGTACTGGTTGGAGCCGGTGAGCTCGTTGAACAGGGTGGTTTTGCCGCAGTTGGGATTGCCCGCCAGCGCGTACTCCTGTTTCTTCATGGGCGCGCCTCCCTCCGGGTGCCGCCGGAATCGGAAACCGGCTCCACCGTGATCTCCCGCGCCTCGGAGCGGCGGATGCTCAGCTCGTATCCCCTCACGTTGATTTCCAGCGGGTCGCCCATCGGCGCCGCCTTGCGCAGGATGACCCGCGCTCCCGGCGTGATGCCCATATCGATGATGCGGCGGCGCAGCGCACCGGAGCATCCCAGTCCCGTTACCACCGCCTGCTCACCGATCTTCAGATCATTGACCGTCTTTTGCTGCATGTCTCTCTCCCCCACGGCAGTTAGCCGTTACTAATCCACTGATAATAGTACCATCAACCGCAGGGGCCGTCAATACGAAAGCCCCTCTTTTCGGCCATGTTCACCCCATCAGCAGGCGTACCGCCAGCGCGGACAGGATGACCCCCGCCAGATCGGCGGACACCGATGTCGCCAGCGTGTGCCGGGTGCGCTTGATCCCCACCGCGCCGAAGTATACCGCAATGGTGTAAAAGGTGGTTTCGGTAGACGACTGCATGACGCAGGCCACCCGTCCCGCCAGGCTGTCGGTGCCGTACTGCCGCAGGATATTTTCCAGTACGGCGAGGGACCCACTGCCCGATACCGGCCGCATGAGGGCCATGGGCAGCACCGGCGCGGGCAGACCCAGCCGGTCGGCCGCCGGCGCGATCAGGGAGGTGATCTGTTCCAGCAGGCCGGAGGCCTGCAGCATGGATACCGCCGTCATCAGCGCCACCAGTGAGGGCAGCACCTTGACGCAGGTACGAATGCCGTCCCCTGCTCCGGCGGTAAATTCGTCAAACACCGGCACCCTTTTTATCAGACCCACCGCCAGCACCGCCGCCACAAAGACCGGCACCGCCCACACCGACAGGATATCCGCGATTCCCATTGCTCACCCGTTCCTCTCCTCTTCGTCTCCTAAACCGTCCGCCGCCGGGCGCGCCCGCCCGCGGCGGAAAGCCGCTTCCCTTCACCGGCCTTTCGCCGGAACAGCCCGCCGTATACGCGGGACAGGAGGATGCCCACCGCCGCCGCCGAAAAGGAGGTCATCCACACCGCCGGCAGAATATCCAGCGGCGCTGCCGCCCCGTATTTCAGCCGCAGGGTGGCCACCGTGGTGGGGATAAGCTGGATGGAGGCGGTATTGAGCACCACGAAGGTGACCATATGATTCGAGGCGGTGGTCGGGTCGGGGTTGCTCTTTTGCAGCTCCTCCATCGCCTTCAGCCCCAGCGGGGTGGCGGCGTTTCCCAGCCCCAGGAAGTTGGCGGCCATGTTCATCAGCATGGCACGGCAGGCAGGCCCGGTGGGGTCCAGGCCGGGGAACAGCAGGCGCATCACCGGCGCCAGCACCCGGCTGACCGCCTCGGTGAGGCCGCCCTTCTCCGCCACGCGCATGATGCCGCCCCACAGGCACATGGCGCCGCCCAGGGTCAGCGACAGCGTGATGGCCGCGCCGCCGCCCTGCAGAAGCGCTCCCGTCACCTCCGGCAGCCGGCCGTTGATGGCTCCCGCCGCGATGGAAACCAGCATCATTCCCGCCCACAACCAGTTCAGCATGGTCTCGTCCCCTCTCTTTCAGCAATCTATATGAATAAATTTTCCCAATAATTCCCACTGTATCCTGCCCTTATGACTATTGACATAAAATGCAAAAGTTGGTAATATAGTGTCGAAAGAAAAGTCTTTCAGAAGAAAAGGGAAGAAATCACGTTACACGACAAGGAGGAACCTATGAAATCCACTGGAATCGTCAGAAAAATCGACGAACTCGGCCGTATCGTACTGCCCATTGAGCTGCGCCGGACGCTGGAAATCACCGACGGGGATTCGTTGGAGATTTTCGTTGAGGATAACACCATCATCCTCAAGAAATACCAGCCGGCCTGTATCTTCTGCGGCAATGCGAAGGACGTCTCCACCTACAAGGGCCGCAACATCTGCAGCCTGTGCGCCAAGGAGATCGCCCGCAAAATCTGACGGCTCTCCCCGTCGGATCAGCAGCGGACATCAGCACTGCAAAGCCCCCGGAAGCGATGCTTCCGGGGGCTTTTTCCGTTCCCGCGCATTTTGTCACCACCGGGCGAGAGATCACATACACTGGGGTGTACAGGCATAACCGGTTTACCGGGCCTGATCTCTCGGGAGTTCCCACGCGCTGATTCGCGGGTACTCCCTTTGAAAAGGGACGAATGCTATGAATCATTCCGAAAACTGTTCGCAAGAATGCACCAGTTCAGGACGTTACTTCGAACCGCCCATGAAAATCCGCCGCCCTGCCCGTTCTTGTGAAGACAACAACAGCTGCTGCGAAAATCAGGGCGGCTGCGGCTGTCAAAACGACTGCTGCTGCGACCCCTGCCGCCGCTGTTTCCCCTGCTGTCAATGTTATTGCTTTCCCTGCTGGCCTTGCTGGCCCTGGCCGGGACCCGGTCCGGAGCCGGGCACCCTCTCCTTTGTGAAGCGGGATTCCGCCACAGGGGCCGCTCTTTCCGGCGCGGTATTCCAGCTGACCCAAAACGGCGTCCCGGTGGCCACCGTTACCTCCGGCACTGACGGCGCCGTCCGGTTCCCCGCCCTGGCGGCGGGCACCTATACCCTGACCGAAACCGTCTCCCCCGCCGGTTATCCGCCCCACACCGCTACCTATACGGTCGTGGTGGACGCCGTGGGAAACGTGCTGGTGGACGGCCAGCCGGCCAGCCGGTTCCAGGTGCTGAACACCCGTACCCCTTCCCCCCAGCCCGGTTCCCTCACCCTGGTGAAATACGACGTCACCACCGGCGCGCGTCTTGCCGGCGCTTATTTTGAGCTGCGCTCGGGTTCCGCCGCCGTGGCCACCACCGTCTCCAACAGCGATGGGCTCGTCATCTTCACCGACCTGACGCCTGGCACCTACACGCTGGTGGAAACCCAGCCCCCGGCTGGCTATACCGCCGCCGGCAGCAGCCAAACCGTGGTCGTCGCAGCCGACGGTTCGATTACCGTCGACGGATTCGCCGCCGAACTGGCCTCTATCGGCAACACGCCCGTCAATGCGACGGGCCTACATGTGCTCACGCAGAACAGCGCGGGCCAGCCGCTGACCGGCTCCACCTGGCGGCTGCTTCAGGGCGCCGCCACGGTACAGGTGGTCACCTCCGGTATCGATGGCATCGCCTCCTTCACCCAGCCCGCGGCGGGCAGCTATACCCTGCTCCAAACCTCCGCCCCGGTGGGATACCAGTACAGCGACACCTCCCACATCGTTACGGTGGACGCGAACGGAATCATCACCATTGACGGCGCGGTTACCAACACCCTCACCGTCATCAACCAACCGCTGGCAAATGCGGTCACCTTCTCCAAGACCGACGCTGTGACCGGCGCGCCGCTGGCCGGCGCCGCTTTCACCCTGACTTCCGCTGCCAGCGGCACCCTGAACGCAGTTTCCAGCGGGGAGGGACGGGTCAATTTCGGCACGGTGCTGGCCGGTGACTACGTCCTTCAGGAAACGACGCCGCCCGCCGGCTATCAGCTGGATACCGTCACCCGAACCGTTGTAGTTGCCACCGACGGCACGGTAACGGTGGACGGGGCTCCCATCGTATCGTATGCCTTCCCCAATACCCCCATGGGGGGTACATATACGATTGAGCCGGCCTCTGCAGAATCCCCCCTCCCGCCGGTTTCCACCGCCAGCCAGCCCCTCCCCGCCGACCACGCAGAACTCGACGCTCCGGAACCGGAAGCCGCCTCCGCTGTGCCGGTATCCGCCGTCAGACAGCCCGAACCCGCCGACCACGCGGCAGTTTCCACCGACTCCGCGCCAGAGGAACCCGCCGAAAGCTCCCGGAACACTCCGGAAGCGAACGCCTCCGAACCGGCTCAGGCCCCGGCGGCTTCCCCGTCTATGAGCCCCCAGCCCTATCTGTCCCTGCGGCAGGTGAACAGGGCCGGTCAGACACTGGCCGGCGCCAAATGGGAGCTGCGGCATAACGGAAGCGCTTTCCAGACGGTACAGACCGCTGAGGACGGCACCGCCCGCTTCAGCGCGCCGGAGCCCGGCGTCTACACGCTGCGGGAAACCCACGCGGTACCGGGCTATCTGGTGCAAAAAGCCGAACATACCCTGTCGGTGGACAGCGACGGTGCTTTACGGGTGGACGGCAGCCTTTCCCCTTCCTTAACCGTCGTCAGCGCCTCCGCCCCCCGCCAGCTGTCCTTTGCGGTGACCGACGGGCAGGGGGGCTGGCCGGTCCACCGGGCGGAATTTCGGCTGATGAGCGAGTCGGGGACGCTGGAGGATTGCTCCGACCACAACGGGCGGGTACGCTTCGGTCCGCTCCAGCCGGGCAGTTACCGCCTGCACTGTGTGGTCTCTGCCCCCGGCTACGCCAAGCCGGCCGGCGAATGGTCGGTACAGGTGACCGAGGACGGCGGCGTGTCGGTGGAGAACCATCCGGCGGAAACCTTTGGCGTCACCCTGCAGCCGCTGCTCACCGGCTTCACCTTCCGGGTGGCCGACGGGCAGACCGGCGCGCCGCTGGAGGGGACCGCCTTCACGCTGGGCGACCGCCCCATCCTCACCGCCGTGTCGGATGAGGAGGGCGTCGTGTCCTTCGAGGGGGTCTATTACGGATACCACACTCTCAGCGAAACACAGGCCGCCGCCGGATACCGGGCGGACAGCGCTCGCCTGCCGGTCAATGTTTCCGACCGGGGACACGTCCTCATCGACGGAGTACCGGCGGAGAATTACGTATACGAATGCCTGCCCGAAGAAGCGCTGTAAACCGACCCGTCCCGACGTTATCCGCCGGGACGGTGCTCTCATGAGCCTACGATTCTCCCATAGGGGCGTACTGTTTCCGCCGGCGGACACCACCGGAGAAAATGGTGTACGCCCTCCAGCGCTTTCCTTTATTACGGGCGAACAGTCTTTCCGCCTATCGGCGGAAACGTTCGCCCCTACGTCAACACCTGTCATTCCCAGCGTCCGTATTCCCGGTCATATCGCCTCAGCGTTTTCTCCCGCGCCTGCCGAAGGGCGCTGTCCGACAAATCGATGAATACGCAGTCCTGACAGCTTCCCTGCGCATCCAACATGATTTTTTCCAGCGTACATTCTCCCTCGTTCCAATAAATGCAAAAACAGTTTTCACACGACATTTTCATCATTCCTTTGGTTAGCATACAAAAGGCCCTTTTCAACAGGATACATCAGCCAACCCGGAGTTGTATACACCCTGTTTTTACACCCATGAAAACAAGTGCATATGGTATGCAGATATAACCGGCCCGTCGTTCCCCCTCTCCTATTACGGGCGAACCGTTATTGACAGGCATTGCCCCATGCCAACCTGGGGATCGTTTGATTTTAGCGCTGAAACAACATTCCCTTACTTTCCCATAAAAAGAGCCGGTGCGGATGATCCGCACCGGCTCTTCACAATCGTATCGCTTACTGCTCCACGTCGAACCAGGTATAGGGCTGGTCCAGCGCCGCGATCATTTTCGCGCGCAGCTCGATGCCCATGACCGTCTGCTCGTGGGGAACCTTGACCTCGCCGGTGCGGAAGAAATCGACCAGCTTGACCATGAAGGTCTCCCAGAAATTGTGGCAGTCCTTGACCACCAGCACCCGGTTATCCTTGGTGTTGGCCTTAAAGGACCAGGATTCGTGGTTCATGTACATCACGGCGAAAACCTTGCGGCCGCCGGTGAATTCGATCATCCACGCCGGGGATTCTTTGGTGCCGACGCTCATCAACCGCTGGGCGCCCACGCCCATGATGTTGACCATCGGCTCCACCAGATGGATCAGGTGCACGTCCACGTCGCAGCAGCCCACCGCGTTGAGGAAATCGATGTTGTCCGACGGCTCATCGAGCGCCTGGATCTCATCCGAGAACCGGATGGAGGAGGTGGAGAACATGGGGGTGTTGCTGTCCTCCGCCAGCTTCACGATGCGGCGGGCGGCGGCGGCATCGGGGGCAAAGGTTTTGTCCACGTACACCGGTTTGCCCGAGCGCAGGGGAAGCTGGCACAGCTCCTCGTGCATCTCAGGATTGTCGGGAGACAGCACCACGAGGTAATCGCTCTTTTCCACCACCTCTTCGATGGTGGCGCAGCGCTGTACGCCGAACTTTTCGCACCACGCGTCGGTGGTCAGGCCGTTGGGGGCGTCGATCTTGCCGTAGGCGTAGGCCACTTCCATCTCGCCGTCGGAATAGGTCTTGAACCAGGCGGGATAATTATTGGCGTGCCACTCGTCCAGATAGTAATCGATAAATCCAACCTTTTTCATCGAAAGAACCTGCCTTTTCAAAAAGTGGGGGACCGGCTTACAGCACGATTTCCTTACCCTGCTCGGAGGAATCGTACAGCGCCTGCATCATCTTGGCGGTGATCAGCACCGTGTCGATGTGGGACGGCAGCTTCTCGCCGCTGTCGATGCAGGTCAGGAAGGCGTCGATCTCCTTCTCGAACATGGGTTCCACGGTAAATTTGGGGATGATCTCGGTCAGGGAGCCGTTATCGGTGGAGTAGATGCGCATGCTGCCGTCGTTGTACTGGAAGCGGACGCCCGCCTTGGTGCCCAGGAAGTCGACGTACATCTCGTCCACACCCAGATTCTGCGCCCAGGCGCCGTTGATGGTGATGGTGGGGCCTTCGGTGCGGACGAAGCCGGTGATGAAGTCGTCCACGTCGTAGGTGCCGCCTTTCACGGGAGGGCCGGCCCACATGTTGACATAGGTGTATTCGTCCATATTCTTGCCCAGTTTGCAGAAGGACTGGGAGGAAACGGTCTTCGGGATGGGATCGCCGGTGCAATACATGATAAGGTCGAGGAAATGCACGCCCCAGTCGATGAGCACGCCGCCGCCGGAGATCGCCTTGGTGGTGAAGGCACCGCCCAGGCCGGGGATGGAACGCTGCGCGCGGAAGGAGCCGTACACATGGTACACCTCGCCCAGCTCGCCGTTGTCGATCATGGTCTTGATGCGGTTGACCGACGTGTTGAAGCGGTTGACTACGCCGATGTTGAGTACCTTGCCGGTTTCGTGCTGGACCTTGGCCATCTCCTCGGCCTCCGCGTAGGTGCGGGCCGCGGGCTTCTCGCACAGCACGTTCTTGCCGCCGCGCAGGCAGTCCATGGCGATGGTGGCGTGGACGTTATTCGGGGTACAGATGGAGACGGCCTCCACCTCGGGATCGGCGATGACGTCATGATAGTCCACCACCGCGGTGCCGCAGCCATACTTCTTGACCGCCGCCTCCGCGCGCTCGGGGATGATGTCGCAGAAATACTTGATTTCCGCCTTGTCGTTGCCCATATAGGCGGGAATATGCGCGTTGTTCGCAATGGTACCGCAGCCGATGACTGCAACTTTCTTCTTCGCCATAATAACCTCCGTATACGCTGTGCGTATGTAAATTGCGGGCGGCCCGTTTGTCCGGCCCCCTTTGACGAATAAATTATAGCAAATCCCCATGGCAGGGTGTTGCGCCGCTATGACCAAACCGTTGTGCTAAACTGTCCAAATGCCCTCAGTTCTTCGAACAGTTGGCCGCGTCGATAGCCAGCACGGTCATAAGGACATAGAGCACGTTTTCCGCGCGCGGGACGTCGATGACATAGGTGTCGGTAAAATTCAGCAGTTCCTTGAATACCCGCGCCACCTGTTCCCCGCTGTCGTATACCGCGTACTCCCAGCCGAACAGGTCCCCCTCCACCCGCCAGCCGTTGAAGGAGATGTTGTAGGAGGGATGGAACAGGCTGAACTCCTTGCGGATAGTACCGAGGAAGGTATCGCCGGCATAAAGATGAAACCGCGGCAGGAAGGTCAGCACCTCCTCCTTCACACAGCCGAGTTTCCGGCCCGCCCCGTCGTAAATCTCCAGACAGTGCCCCCAGGAGAGCACCCCCTTGACCGTAAAGACGGTCCGGCCGGCCTCGTCGTAAATATCGTAGCTGTCCAGCCAGGAGAAAAGCCGCTGCTTGAATAACAGGCGCATGGGAGTCCTCCTTATTGGGATTATAGGGATATACCAGCACTGTAACACAGCAGGGATATCCTGTCGAGCGTTCAGCCGGTGAAAATAAAACAAACCCGCTCCTCACCCATGTGAGAAGCGGGTCTCTGGCGGAGAGTCGGGGATTTGAACCCCGGGTACGGCGGAAACCGTACACATGATTTCCAATCATGCTCCTTCGGCCACTCGGACAACTCTCCCTGTCTTCCAAACGACGCTAGATCATTATACTGAATCATCCCCCAAAAATCAAGAGGATATACAAAATTAGTTTCTTTTTTCCTTTCGTCCCCCTCACCTGTGTTTGCGGCGGCCTTTGGGTTATGATAAAATGGAAATAAACAGGCGTAACAGAACGAACAGGAGGGATTCCCATGGCCATCGCCCTGCCCCCGGAGGTCCGGCAGGCCCTGCGGATGCTTCACGACGGGGGCTATCAGGCTTACGCGGTGGGCGGCTGTGTGAGGGATTCCCTGCTGGGCCGCGTCCCCGCCGACTGGGATGTGACCACCTCCGCCGCCCCCGAACAGGTCCGCAGGCTGCTGTCCGCCTATCCCGTGATCGAAACCGGCCTGAAGCACGGGACCCTAACCGTCCGGATCGGCGGCCGCCCGCTGGAGATCACCACCTACCGGGTGGACATGGGCGGACGGGATCACCGCCATCCCGACGCCGTGCGCTTCACCCCCTGTCTCACCGAGGACCTGGCACGCCGGGATTTCACCGTCAACGCCATGGCTTACAACGAGGAGGAGGGCCTGATTGACCGGTTCGGTGGGCAGGAAGACCTGGAGCGGCGCCTGCTGCGCTGCGTGGGGGAACCCGACCGCCGGTTCGAGGAGGACGCGCTGCGCATCCTGCGCGCCCTGCGTTTCGCTTCGGTGCTGGATTTTGCCATCGACGAGGCCTCCGCCGGGTCCCTCGTCCGCAAACGCGGCCTGCTCGTCCATGTCTCAGCCGAGCGAGTGCGGGAGGAACTGCTCCGCCTGCTGCGGGGCACGGCCCCTGCCGCCGTGCTGCGCCGGTTCCCCTCCGTGATCGGGACGGTGCTGCCCGAGCTTACCGCCATGGTGGGATTCGACCAGAACAACCCCCATCACCTCTACGACGTTTACGAGCACACCATCCGCAGTGTGGAGGCGGCCCCGCCTGACCCGGTGGTACGGACCGCCCTGCTGTTCCACGACAGCGGCAAGCCCGCCTCCTACACCGAGGACGAACAGGGGGTAGGCCACTTCCGCGGCCACGCCGCAGTCAGCCTCCAGCTGGCGGAGCAGGCGCTGGCCCGGCTGAAGTTCGACAAGGCGTCCTCCGTCAGGATTCTGGCTCTCATCCGTTACCACGACGCGGCCGTTTCCCCCACGCCCGCCTCCCTGCGCCGCTGGCTGAACCGCCTCGGCGAGGAGGGGCTGCGTCAGCTGCTGCTGGTCAAAGCCGCCGACAATCTGGCCCAGCACCCCGCCTATCACGGACGGCAGGCGGAAATCCGCCGGCTGGAAACCCTGCTCGATGAGGTCCTCGCCCAGCGGCAGTGCTTCTCCCTGACGGATCTGGCGGTAAATGGACGCGACCTGCAGGCGGCGGGCATCCCCGCCGGGCCGGGGATGGGTATGCTGCTTCATACCCTGTTGGAGGACGTCATCGAGGGACGATGTGAAAACGACCGGCAGGTCCTGCTGTCAAGGGCGGCGCTATTGTTCGATACACAAAGGGAGGGAAACGCCTGAGCGTTTCCTCCCTCTTTTTTGCCCTCTCACTTGTTCATTCGGCGTAGGCTTTCCTCCACTTCCTCCCGCCGGGGGATGGAAGGAGCGGCCCCTTTGCGGGAGACCGCCAGCGAGGCGGCCGCCGCGGCCCGCCGCAGACCGGCGGCGGGTGGTTCCCCCGCCGCAATGGCGGCCAGCAAATAACCGGTGAAGGTATCCCCTGCCCCTGTGGTATCCACCGCTAGGGCGGGAATCGCCGGCTGATACAGACGCTGCTCCCCGTCGTCGTAACAGGCGCCCTCGCCCCCCAGCGTCAGCACCGCCCCACAGGCGGGATACCGCCGGCGGAAACCGTCCAGTATCGCCTCGGGTTGAGTTTCGCCGGTCAGGAAGGCCCCTTCGATCTCATTGAACAGGCAGAGGCTGAGATGGCGAAAATCCACCTCCTTCAGCCGCTCGTCGGCGGGCGAGGGGTTGAAGGCCACCTTCAGCCCCCGCTCCGCCCCCTGGGCGGCCAGCCAGCCGGTGAGATTGGTTTCATTTTGCAGCAGTAGCCAGTCTCCCGGCTCACAGGCGTCGAGGGCGGACCGGGCCGCCTCCCTGGTCAGGCAGCGGTTGGCCCCCGCGAAGAGGAGGATGCAGTTCTGACCGCTGGGCGTGACCTGTATCACGGCATGGCCGGTGGGCTGGTCCAGCACCTGCACACGGCTCACATCCACGCCGCAGTCCCGCAGATAACCGGTGAGAGCTTCCCCGTCCGGCCCGACACAGCCGGCGTGGAGTACCCTCCCGCCGGCCCGTGCCAGCGCCACCGACTGGTTGAGCCCCTTGCCGCCGCAATGGGTTTCCAGCCGGTCGGCGGTCTCCGTTTCCCCGCCCTGCACAAAATGGGCGACCGTGTACACACGGTCCAGATTGAGAGAACCAAAATTTAAAATTTTCATGTTCCGTTACCTCCCTGTCAGCGGATATCGCCGATAAAAAGCGGCCCCCACTTGCGTGAAGACCGCCTTATTTTCCCTATCGCTTCGGACGGGAAGGATCGTTGGCGGGACGCTCGGCGAAAGCGCCGAGTGAAACGCCGCCGATGACCTGCGTCGCGTCGCTCACCGGCGAAGCGGCCCCGTTGACGTTCGGAATCACGCGGGTATTGCCGTCTGTCCCGTCGCTGTTCATCTCTTCGCCGGACGCCCATCCGTTATCCTCGGATACGGCATCCTCCGGCAGGCCATCTTCCGGCGGTTCTTCACCGTCGGGGTCCTGCGGACCGTCGGGACGATCTCCATCGGGGCCTTCACCCTCCGGATTGCCGTCGTCGGGGCCGTCGCCGTCAGGATCGTCCTCCTCCTTCGGCTTACGGATCAGGAAGAAATAAACCAGCACGCCGGCGCCGCCCAGCAGCAGCACACCGACCACGATCAGGACGATCACCAGCCACGGCACCCCGCCGCCTTCCGGCGTACCGGGATTGACGAAGCCCACCAGCGTGACGGTGGCCAGGCGGTTCAGCGCCACGGTGATCACGCCGTCCTCCGGCGTGACCTCGACCAACTGCGACAGGCCGTCATCGGTATTGACCGCGATGCCCAGCACACGGTCCTTCATATTTTCAGGAACCGGTATCTGCATCTTCATATCCGCGGCGGGCATGGACAGATCCGCCTCGGAATGGTCGAGCAGGCTGATGAAAAGGGCGGATAGATCCATCGTGATGCTCTTGGCGTCCTCTGCGTTCATCCCGTTGAAGCGGGAATTGCCCGCTATGGACGCGGCAATATCCGGGGAGCTGACCTTCTTGTCGGAGGAGCGCATGGACAGCATGACGGTAGCCTGAGAGCCATTGATCAGGGTATCGTAAAAATCCGCAGGCATGAGCAGGCGGACCCGGTCGCCGAAATCCTTGTCGGACAGGCCGAAAGCGGTGGAAATACCGGTGTCGAAGGTCACGCTGACCGCCACCATGTCCCCCTGCAGCGAGGTGGTAGCCGCGCCGGTGACCACCGGATAACGGGTGCCTGTGGTGCCGGTGCCCGTCCCCGTCGTGGTGGCGTCGTCGTCCCCGGTGGTATCGGTCGTGACGCCGCCGGTCGTGGTGGTTTTCGGTTTGGTGGTTGTGGTGGTGGGCGGCTGGGACGACGGAGTCTGCAGCCACGCTTCGGCGCCGGTATAGGTGATCACGCCCACCCGGCCGCCGGTGACGCTGCACCGCACCGTGGTGCGGTCGGCAGGCGCCGCCACGTCAAAAACCACACGGCCCGCCGCATCGGTTTTATTGTTGCGCAGCTTTTGTCCCGACACATACAGGTCCACCATGTAATCCGCCACCGGATTGCCGTCCTCGTCCTTCAGAGTGGCGACGATCAGGTCGCCCTCCACCCCCACCGACAGCTTCAGCGCAATCGTACCGGCGATATCCAGCGTCTTTTTGGACTGAAAGGTCACGGTGGCGCCGTTGGCGGCGGTAAAATAATAGGTCAGGCGGTGACTGCCGATATCCAGCTTGCCGATACTGCCGGTGACCCTTCCGCCGTTGTCGGTGACGTTTAAAATCTGCTTGCCGTCGATCTGCACGCGGGCCAGTCTGACCCCTGCGTTCCCCCCCGCGTAATTGAGGGAAAACACCTCGTTGGAGGCGTTATAGCCGGGCTGCGGGTCGGAAAAAGTGAAGCCCAGCAGGTCGGCGTCGGTCAGCTTGAGGGTAAAATCGGCCGTCTGTTCCTTCACAGCGGCGGAGGCGCTCTCCGCTTCGAAGGTACAGGTCCCCTTGTAGGTGCCGGCCTCCAGTTTCTGCGTCTCCTTAACCTTAGCGGTGGCTTTGCCGCCGCTGACGCTGGTGGAAACGCTGCCGTAGGCGTTGGAATTGATGCTGACCTCTTTGAGGGTGTAGCCGGCGGTACCGGCGGTCATCCACGTGAGGACCACCATGCCGTCCTCCGCCTGATAGGAAGCCGTGACCTCCGGCTCAAAATCCCCTTCGGCCACGACACCCAGCGGAATCAGGCAAAAAAGAAGCGCCAGACTGAGCAGCAGGGCGGTAAATCGTTTCATCGATGCATTCCATTCCTTTCCGACCGGCGGACGCTTATCCTGCGCATCCCCGATCCTTCCTGTTTCCCCGGTGAAGCCGCCTCACGACCGGCGGTGGGTTATCGTTTATCATAGAATATGCCCATGGAGAGACCTGACGCTCCATCAGCGGAGACATGATATCATATTTTTACTCAAAAGTAAATTCCCATTTGAACCGTGTGGTACATAAACACATTTTCAAAACACAGGCTCTCCCGCTTCAATCTATGCGCCGCGCCGCCCGTTCAGAACACACGGAAAAGCGCCGGTCCTTACGGCACGGCGCTCTTTTACAGGGCGGATACTCGTTTCGTCGTTTTCGGCCCCATTCCTTCTTTATCGTTTACGACGACGTTGAATCAGCAGCACCACAAGCGATAGGACAAACAAGCTGAAAAAGACGGCCGCAGCGATGAAAAGAGGATGATGAAACACCAGTGTTGTCAGTATAAAATAAAAGGTGGGTCCATCGGCGCCGCCGATAATGGAGACATCCGGTGTGTTTTGCAGCGGGAGGACAGAAAAAACCAGCAGGACGGCTGCCGCAATCATTAGCAGAAAAGAGACCACACAGACAATCTTCCAGACCTTTTTACTCATGTTCCCGCCCCCACGTTTATCGGTATGCTTATACTATTCTATACCGATCGTGATGTCAACCGATCTTCATCCGTACCTGACGTCACAGGGAGCACCGATGGATCGTCCGCAGCGCCCTCTCACTATAAAAACACAGGGGAACAAAGCCAGCGCTTTGTTCCCCTGTGACAAGTATACTGTTGTCAGCTTAACCGAAATAACGGTTCAGCAGCCCCTGGAAGGCGCAGCCGTGACGGGCCTCGTCTTTGCACATCTCGTGGACGGTGTCGTGAACGGCGTCGTAGCCCAGCTCCTTCGCTTTTTTCGCCAGCATCAGCTTGCCCTCGGTGGCGCCGCCCTCGGCCTCCACGCGGGCCTGTAAGTTGGCTTTGGTATCCGCGACGACAACTTCGCCCAGCAGCTCGGCAAATTTGGCGGCGTGCTCCGCCTCTTCGAACGCGATGCGCTTGTAAGCTTCGGCGACCTCGGGATAGCCTTCACGGTCCGCCTGACGGCTCATCGCCAAGTACATGCCGACTTCACTGCATTCACCGGTAAAGTTGGCGCGCAGACCCTCTACCACTTCGGGATCGAGGCCCTGGGCGATGCCCACGCGATGCTCGTCGGCCCACTGTACCGCGCCGGCGGCCGGCTTGGCAGCCGGCACGGAAGGTGCGGAAGCGGCGGGAGCGCCGGTTTCCTTAAACTTATCGGCGCCGGCGCCGCAGACCGGGCAGACAGCCGGGGGCTCGTCACCATTGTGGACATAACCGCAGATCAGGCAAACGTACTTTTTCATGTGAATTTCCTCCTAGTTTTGATAAGTATGATAAATATATTAGGGATACGAAGGTTTCATGCTCCCTCGGAGCAGTGGATATCGATACGGAAGGCAGCCTCGCAGTCGGCGCACACGCCGGTGTAGTACACGTCCTGTATTTCCGCGCGGAAACCGGGGGGACACATCTGCCGCAGCACCGGCGCTTCCAGATCGAAATCGTAAATTTCGCCGCAGCGGACGCATTTGAAATGTCCGTGGTCCAGCGGATTGCCGTCGAAACGCTGTTCCTCCGCGTCGATCAGGACCGGCCGGATCAGCCGCGCCTCGATCAGGGCCCGCAGAGAATTATAAATAGTGGTGCGGGAAAAGGTCGGATACTCCCTGGCCAGCGCATGATAAATAGTATCAGCCGTGGGATGGGTCGAATGATCCATCAGATATCCGTATACCGCGATCCGCTGCTGAGTGGGCCTGACGCCCCGCGCATTCAGCATGGCCGCGAGTTCATGGGTGGTCATATCGGCCTCCATTCTTGTAGCTGTTCCTGTTTTGTAATGATTACAATTTTATTATAGCAGGAATTTCTTTCCTGTCAACCCCTTAGCTTAAATTATTTCATTGGCAGCAACGGGAGATTTTAAGAGGAAACGGTACAAAAAGTACCGCCGGCCGTAAACCGGCCCTGGCATCGGCAGAATCAAAAAAGCCCGGCCCCTTATCTGTCGGGGCCAGGCTTCTCGTTTATCCTTTGGCTTTTTCCAGCATGTTCAGGTCTTCGCATATCTGCTTGAAAACCGGGGTGGACTTGCCGCCGGAGCCGTCGGTATCCTCCGCCAGCACCACCACTACGTAGCGGGGGTCCTCGGCGGGATAATATCCGGCGAACCAGCCCTGTACCACCTCATGACCGTCGATTTCCCAACCGGTTTCCGCCGTACCGGTTTTGGCGCCCGCTCCCCCCTCGATGGGCTTGGCTTTTTTACCGGTTCCTTCCTCGACGGTGCCCACCATCATCTCCTTGAGCAAAGCCGCCGTGCTCTTGGAAAAAGCCTGCTGCTTGGCAGCGGGGGCTTCTTCGTGGAGGGTACCGTCCGCGTCCACCGTGCCGAGGAACAGGGTGGGGCGCACCAGCTCGCCGCCGTTGACCACCGTACCCACCAGCTGGGCCAAATGGACGGGTGAGGCCAGCAGAGAACCCTGTCCAAAGGCAAAGTTGGCCACCTCCGCCGGGGACTGGAGGGATTCCAGCGAGGGCATGGTAGCCCGGGCGGTTTTCATCCCATCGGCCAGTACGATGGGCCGGTCGAAGCCCAGATTTACCGCCATGTTGTACAGGCGGTCCCCGCCCACCCCCAGCATCAGGCTGATAAAATAGGGGTTGCAGGATTCCGCAAAGGCCTGGTGCATGTTGAACAGGCCGTGGCCCAGACGGTTGTGACAGTGGAAATTTACGCCGCCCACGTCGATGGAACCGACGCAGTTGTACGAGGTGCTGGTGGATACCCCCGCCTCCAGTGCGGCGGCGGTGGATACGATCTTGAACACCGATCCGCAGTTGTAGTTGCTCAGCGCCCGGTTGACCAGGGGAGAATCGGGATTTTCCAGGCTCTCCGCCAGGGTGTCGGGCTGGAAATCGGGCAGGCTGACCATGGCGAGGATACGGCCGGTGGAGGGCTCGGTGACCACCACCGCCCCCTTCTGGATATACTGGCGGGCGGCGTTTTCCACGATCTTCTGGATATCCGCGTCGATGGTCAGCGCGATGCCCGCCTGAGCATCCGCCAGCGTGTCGGTGATTTCTGGGGTTATCCCCTGCAGGGGCCGTCCCATGGCGTCGGCGGTATAGGTGACTGAGGCGACGCCGCTGTGTTCCTTCAGATAGTCGTTATAGAACAGTTCCATTCCCGCCGCACCGTTGATCCCGTCCCCCGCCAGATAGCCCACCACATGGGGGGCCAGCAGGGTACCCTCGTATCGCTGCGGGACGGTGAAAAGGGTGACCCCCTGTGCGGGCGGCGTGGGATCGGACAGGACGGCTACCGCCGGTTTCCCGCTCTGCAAACGGGAGGACAGCGCGTCCATCTCCTCCTCACCGAGGCAGCCGGCCAGTGCCGCCACCGCCGTGGCGGTGGGCGTAACCGCCGCCCGGTACTCCTTGCCGGTGTTATTGAGCGGGGTCAGGTTGCGGTCGTAGATAGTCCCGCGTGCCGAAGCCACGTTCACCGTCATACTCGCCTGCTGATCCGCCGCCTGCGCCAGGGTTCCGCTGGTGAGCTGATAAATCCGCAGCATCACGCCGCACATCATCAGCAGCACCATCACAAAACAAACCACCGTACGTTTCTGCATCTTCCCACCACGCCTTTCCACGCCGGACACCTCTGTCCTTCTCTACCCAGTGTGCCCCTGTGGAAGGGTTTTCATGCCGGAAAACGGAAGATTCTTCTCTGTCCCCGCGGTCAGTCCGCCTGCCGTCCCTCCCGGACGGCGTCCGCCAGCGGACGGATCGCCTCCCGGTCGGTCATGTCCACCGGCGTGTCGTAGGCGGCGAGCAGGCTGCGGTCGTCGTCGGTCAGCGTTTTCTTTTTGAGCAGCATTTTTCTCATCATCTGCATCATCAGCCGATGGACCGGCCCCAGCTTCTGAAAATCCATCCCGCCGCGAAAGTGGAAAAAGCGGATGCGGCGCAGCAGTTCGGGCGAGAAATTCTTGTCTATAACCGGACGGAAAACCGCCGGGTCATCCACCGGGGCCAGCCCCACCGTATAGAAAAACAGGCGTTTACCGCCGAGCTGCTTTTCCCATTTGCGCAGCGCGGCGGCGCAGCCAATCCTGCCAGCGTAAAGGCCGCCGCCGGCAATCAAGGTGTCGCAGCCTGCCAGCAGCTCCGCCGTCAGGCAGCGGGACTCCACCGCCGCGGCCCCCCATTCCTCCGCCAGCCATTTTCCGTAAGCCGCAGAGTAACCGTAGCGGGATTCGTAAACGATCAATATCCGTGTGCTCATCCGTTGTTTTCCTCCCTTTGTTCATCCGCCTGTACCCACTGTTCGATCATGGCAGGGCTCATGCGGTTCGCCTGATCCGCCAGACGGAACAGGCAATGGTCCAGCGTCTCGATTTCCTCCGGCGTCAGCACGTCGGTGAGCATCCAGACGAAAGCCTGATCTTCCGCCGCCCGCCCCTGAAAATAGATTCCGCATTTTTCATCGGGGCAGACCCGCAGGACCCGCGCGTCCTTTTCGTCCCGCGTCAGACGGACAAAGCCCTTTTTCTCCAGATTGACGGCGATAGCCTTGACGTTCTGATGGGAGGTACCCATCTGCCCCGCCAGCTCGCCGATGGAGGGCGGCCGGTCAAAGAATTGCAGCAGGTTCAGCATCAGGAACCATTGCTTGGTGGTCAGCTCTCCCAGATAGTCGGGGCCGTTGCCCATCGTCTCCAGCCGTGTCGTCAATAAAAACAGCCCGCCGAACAGCCGAAGGCGCGGGTCCACCCCCTCCAGCTTCTCTCTACGTTCCATCGTCACCCTCCATTAAGTAATGCATTACCCTATTAAGTATGGTATTACCTTTTCGATGGCGTGTCAAGTAAAAAGGGTTCTATGGAAGGGATTCCCTATCTCCCGCCTAATCCTTTTTCCGGCGGAGCAGGGTCCCTGCCGGCACCGGCCGCGGGCAGGGGAAGGACACGGTCATCTCCGGATGGTTTGCCGACGGGACGGGCTTCCCCTCCCCATCGGTTAAGGGGGAAGCCGACACGGTAAAGGGCCGCTCACCAGGAAGCAGAACTTCCAGCTCTTCGCCGTCGAAAAACCGGTTGCGCTGGGACACCCGCAGCACGCCGTCCTCCCAGTCGAGCACCACCGCCGCCACCTCCCATCGGCGGATATACCCGCCCGCCGCGGTATTCTGCCGCGGCGTACCGTAATAAAAGCCGGTGCCGTAAGGACGGTGACTGACCTTGTCCAGCTCCTCCGACAGCCAGAGGGGGGGCTGATAACCGGCGGAATAACCGGAGGCGGCATAGCCGTCCGCGGCCAGCCGGTAGGCATTGGTCACCGCCGCTACGTAATAGGGGGCTTTGGCGCGGCCCTCGATCTTGAAGGAGGTCACTCCCGCCTGCGCCAGCGCCGCCACATGGCCGATCATGCACAGGTCGTTGGCGTCCAGGATATAGCTGCCCTCTTCCCCCGATTCCACCGGGAAATACAGACCCGGTCGCTTTTCCTCCACCAGCGAATACCGCCAGCGGCAGGGCTGGGCGCAGTCGCCCCGGTTGGCGTCCCGGCCGGTTAGGGAGGAGGACAGCAGACATCGGCCCGAAACCGACAGGCACATCGAACCGTGGACAAAAGCCTCCAATTCAAGTTCCGCCGGCGTCTCCCGGCGCAGAACCGCAATCTCGTCGAGGGAAAGCTCCCGTGCCAGCACCACCCGGGAGGCTCCCAGCTCCCACAGCTGGGCCGCGGCGGCGGCATTGACCACCCCGAACTGTACCGATACGTGCAAAGCGCAGCGGGGCGCGTACCGTTTGACAAGGGCCATCACCCCCAGGTCGGCGGCGATGACCGCGTCGGCTCCCGCCGCCTCCACCTGTTCCAGAAAGGCGGGCAGACGGCGCAGCTCCTGGTCCCGCGGCAGGGTATTGCAAGCCACGTATACCTTCGCTCCCACACCGTGGGCAAGGCTCACCGCTTCGCACAGGCCGTTCCCGTCGAAGTTGGCCGCGCCCGCCCGCATACCGAAGGAGCGGCCCGCCAGGTATACGGCGTCCGCCCCGTAGCGCAGAGCGGCCAGCAGGGATTCCCTGTCCCCCGCCGGGGATAAAATTTCGGGTCTTTTCTCACTCATAGGTTCCGCCTCGACGTCTATCAATAAGCGGGGGACGCGGCCGACCGCATCCCCCGCCATGGGTGTGTCCGAGCATGGTCGCAACCATCACTTGTACAGGTTGTACTTCTGCCGTATCTTATCGTGTTCCTGCTGCGTCTTGGAGTAGAAGGTGACGAATTCTCCGTTTACCTTCGCCGAAGCGAAGTAGAAACAGGGGGTGATTTTCGGGTCGTCGGAAGGGGAGATAGCCGCCTTGATCGCCGCCATGCCGGGGTTGCAGATTGCCCCCACCGGAAGGCCCTCGCGCACATAGGTGTAATACGCCTCCTGCTGCGGGGTCACCGTTTCAGGCTGTTCGATAATTTTGTCGATATAAATCCAGGTGGAGTCACATTCCAGCTTGGGGAACTTGTCGGGGTTGTCCAGACGGTTCCACAGCACACGGGACACGCCCGCCATATCCGGCTCGTCCGCCGCCTCCGCCTGAATGATGGAGGCGAGGGTGATGATCTGATCCAGAGTGAAGTTGCGCCCGCTCGCTTTAATGGAGGAACGGACGGTGGTGTCGATGCGGGTGTCGAAGTTGTCGAGGAATTTGGTAATCACCGATTTGGCGGAGCTGTCGGTATAGAACTCATAGGTGTCGGGGAACAGATAACCCTCCAGTTTGTATATCCGGTTTTCGCCGTCGTCGTTGCCGTTCGGGGGCAGGTTGTTGATGAAATCGTAGTCGAAGGTGTCGCTCTTCATCGACGCGTAGAAGTCGCTGGCAGCGCAGACTCCTTTGCTTTCCAGCTCGGCCGCGATAGCGTCCACCGTATAGCCCTCAGGGATGACCACGCTGACCACTTCCCGCGCCTTGCCGCTTTGCAGCTGGGCGATGACGCCGTTATAGCCCATGCTGGGGGACAGGGTGGCGGGATTGTTTTCCCCATGGGGCTTATACGTACCGTCCTTGTTCATGAATTTGGAGTACAGCTCAAAGATAAAAGGATGGTCGATGATGCCGTTTTTCTTCAGAATCTGAGCGATTTCCTTGGTGGTGGCCCCTTCGGGGATGATGACGTCGATCTTCTGCTCCGATTTATTGAGTCCCACCATATCGATGCCGCCCGTGATGCACACGCAGGCGAGAACCACCGATATCACCAGCACCAACACGGCGTAAATAATGCTGGAGAAGGTCTTTACGCGGGTCCTGACCTTGCTGTTTTTCTTTTTTTTCTGTACGGCGCCGGGCTTTTTATCTCCCCCTTTGCCAGTTTCCTTTACCGGTTTCTGCGTCAGGCTCACCACTGCCTGTTCCGCTCCCTCCGGCTCCTCGTCGGGGTCGGGGGCATTCGCCCAGGAATAGTCCCCGCCGGAAAGGAGCGGCGCACCCGCGCCCTTGTCCGCGGGAGGGATTGTCTCGTCCGCCGCAGAGCTCTCCCCCGCGGCGGAGCTTTCCCCCGCGGGTACAGACCCATCAGCCGGCGGGGAAGACTCGTCCCCGTCGAGATTGAGGTCCAGCTTGAAGCCCGACACCTTGGAACGCCGTTCTTCCTGTATGCGGGACAGGACATCGTCGGCGGAGGAAGAGGTTCCGCCGACGTTTTTATCGTTTTCCAGTTCCTTCAGAATCTTGTCAATATCCTCGGACAACGGGATCACGCTCCTATTGTTCTCATTTCACATCGTTCTTGCCGGCGGGCTTTCGTTTCCCCTCACCGGTTCGTCTGTCCGGCCTGCCGGATGATTTATCGGCAGTGCGGCGCAGGTACTTCTCGGTGACCAGCAATTCCACCGGCCGGTCGAACCGCCCGTGGGGCAGCCGGCGGCGGACACAGCTGCTGTAGCAGATGCCCACCATATGGCCGCCGAAGCCGCTGAGGAACCGGTCGTAATAGCCTTTTCCATATCCCAGCCGGAAACCTTTCCAATCATAACACAAAGCGGGTACCAGACACAAGCCGCCGGAATCCTTCGGCAGCAAAAATTGTGGATCGGGGCGGGGCTCCAGTACGCCGAAGGTGCCCGGCTCCAGATCGCCGAGACCACGAATCGTATAAAACTCCATATCCCGCGTCCCCGGTACACAGCGGGGCACCGCCACCTGTTTGCCGTCTGCAAGCGCCTGTTCGATGATCCGGCGGGTGTCCACCTCGATAGCAGTGGAGACGTAGGTCAGCAGGATCCGGCACCGGCGGTACTGCCACAAGCCGAAAACACGCTCGGCGATGGCACAGTCGTTATGTTCCTTCTGTTTCTCCGGCATGTCGCGGCGCATCTGTTTATACTGGGCTCTCATGTCGGCCTTGAGCGGCCGGATATCCCCTACCGGCATTGGAGGGACGCCTCCAGTGACGCCGCCGCCTCAGGGGAAACCATCTCGGACACGATGCGCAGGCCGAAGGCTGCCGACGCCCCCGGCCCGACGGCGGTGATCAGGCGGCCGTCCACCACAACGGGATGATCCGGTATCCTGGCGCCGGTGAGCTCCTGTTCACAGCCGGGAAAACAGACGGCCTCCCGTCCCTCCAGCAGGCCCATATGCCCGAGGATGGTGGGCGCCGCGCAGATCGCGCACAGATACAGCCCCTGTTCCACCGCGATGCGGATATATCGCTGCACCGTCTGGGAGCGTTCCAGATGAAGGGTGCCGGGCATGCCGCCGGGCAGCACCACCGCCTCCAGCCCGTCCGGAACGATCTCCCGCTCGGTGAGGTCGGCTTCCACCGCAATATCGTGGGAGCCGCGGACTACCGGCCCGCTCCCCACCGCCACCATGGCGGTTTCCTTTCCCGCCCGGCGGAGGATATCCACCGTGGTCAGCGCTTCCATCTCTTCAAAACCCGGCGCCAGAAACACATAGATCATCGCGATCCGCTCCTTCCATTGATCCGCTAGTCAAAAGCCGGTCCCATATACCCGTGGCCCGCAAACAGTCCTTCGGCCCGGCGGGACAGGGGGCACAGCAGGCCGAAACCCTCCGTATCCGGTTCCGCCTCCCCCGCCGGCAGGCGGAACCGGTAGGCGTCCGCCGGATAATGCGCCGCCACCGCCGCCATCATCGCCTTCTCCCGTCCCGGGCGGCAGAGAAGCTCCCGGGTCAGCAGCCGCGTGCCGTCCCCGTCGGACCGGGGCTCGCACAGGGCGAAACCGTCCCGGCCCGCCAACAGGAAACCGCCACTTTTTTCCACCGACTCGGCCTCATAAACAGCCAGCCGGTCAGGCCACCGCACCGCCCGGCGGATATCCTGTAAAAACGCGCCGCGCAACGCCGCGTAATCGGTTACCCGGCAGGGCGTAACCCCGGCCGGTTCCGCCCTGAGGAGCGTGGTTCTGCCGCAGTCCACGACCCTCACCCTGAAAAAGGGACGGTAGCCGAATCGGCCGTAATACTCTTGCAGCCCGGCGTCCGCCGGCCGCAGAAAGGACGCAGCGGCTCCCTGCTTCCTCCCTCTCTCCAGCGCGGCCCGCAGCAGGGCGGAAAACAGCCCCTTCCCCCGCCGGTCGGGACGGGTAGCCGCCGCGTACACATACTGGAGGGACAGATTTTCCTCCTGTACCGGCAAATGGGCGGGGAGAAGGAACGCCATGGAAACGGGAAGGCCGTCCTCCTCCATCACCAGGCATTCCTCCGGACGGTAAACCCGGTCGAAGAACCTGCTCACGTCCTCCGGCGTGTCGCCGGGGAAGGCGGTAAGCCACAGCGCTTTCAGCTGCAGCACCTGGGAACGCCGGGAGATTACCGGCTGCCGGGATGCTTCCATAGGCTCCTCCGTTTATTTCTCACGACAGACGTATTTCTCCAGTACGATGGCGGGGCGATAGGATTGTTTGGCCCGCCGCAGTCCCTCGATGCCCAGATCGTTTTCCCGGTTGATATACCGGTAACTGGTCAGCTCACGGGACGCAAATTCTTTGTTGATCACGGTATACGCCGCGCCGTATTCGGCCAGCGCCTTTTCCACATGGACGTCAAAGACCTCCCCGCTGATAGGAGAGCCGAAGGTAAAGGCCACCGGCCGGCCTTCCACCCGGATGAGACCGCCGGTGATATGCAGCTCCCGCCGCAGCCGGAGCGCTTCACGGATGGCGCAGTTTTCCGAACGCAGGCTCTGATCCTGGCAGTTGCCCTTTTGCCGGCACCATTCCTCCGCCAGGGCGATGACCTCCGGCGTGTTTTCGTCGTTCAGCGCCTCATAGCTCCACGGATGGTCGCGGGTAAAGGCGGAGATATGGTTGCGTTTCTGATGATATTTTTTACCCGGCAGCTCCGCGAGATCGCGGCTGTTGTAGAGATAATCGAAATCGTTCGGTGAGGATTCGATGGAAAAAGCACTGGGATACCATTCCTCCAATTGTTCGATTAGAGCGGTGCCGGCCCCATAGAGTACCAGAGGCTCCCCCTGTGACCGCGCATGCTCCCACAGACGATCGATCCCCGCCTTACGGTCGCCGCCGACCGGCAGCAGATAGGAATGGTGACGCTCCCCTGAACGGATATACAGGGTCTCCCCCTCCCGCGCGATGCGGTTGTGATAATGGCGGCGCCACATATATAAAGTAGTAAAAGAATATTCGCACGCCAGAGCGTCCGCCCCTTCCAGCAAGGGAGCGGCCCACTCCCGGTCCTCCACCATCAATTCGCGGAAAATGAGCTCTTTTTTGGCTTGTGTAACGATCATGCGGTTACAGGACCCTTTCTGTTATGAATTTCCTTCGTCCCTCTCGACAGGGCGCCGGGCCGCACGCGTATGCGGCCCCCAGACTTGCTAAACGGCTCCGCCCATTCGTTCGGTCAGGCGGGCCGTGATCGCCTCGGGCGGCAGCGGCTCTCCGCCCTCGTGACAGGGCACTACCTCCCAATGGAGCCGGCGGGCCGCGTACAGGGCCGCCTCCCGGCAGTGCTCCAAATAGGCCACATCCCGCTCGTGGATATCGCGGCGGCCGCTGTCCCCTCCGTACCGGTTGAGCAGCAGGCGCTGAGAGATGGCGGTAGGCATGTCGAGAAACGCCACCAGATCGGGCCGAGGCAGGCCCAGCAGTCCATATTCGTATTCCTCCAGCCACCCCAGATACCGATCCCATTCCTCCCGCGGGAGCTTGGGCATCTGATGAATGGCGTTGGAGGTGACGTACCGGGCGGCCAATATGGGACGGCCCGACTCATAATCCGCCCGCCAGAATTTCTGATAACTGGCATACCTGTCCACCGCGTAAAAGGAGGAAGCCGCATAGGCGTTCACGGCGTCGGGTGAGGAACCGAATTCCCCGTCCAGATACATCTTCACCAGCGCGGAGGACGGCTGACCGTAATCGGGAAAACAGATACTTTTATAGCTTGTCCCGCGCGCATCCAAATACGCGCACAGCCGGTCGAACTGCGTGGATTTCCCGCTCCCGTCCAGTCCGTCCAACACCATCAGATAGCCCATCGGGGGGTTCACTGCCTTTCCTTGTTCAGTCGGCAAAGCCGGTCTCTCAGCCGCGGCCGGCGGCGTAGCGCTCGCGCATCTCAGCGGCGCGGCCGCAGGACATCTTTCCCTCAGGACAGCTGCCGGATACGCAGCCGGGGCCGGCGCCGCGAAAGAGATGGGGCGCCGCCTTCAGGCACAGGGCGCACATCTGCTCCGCCAGCTCCCGTATCTCCCACTGGGCGCGGTTGCAGCAGCGCAGACGGAAAAAGTTGCGCAGGCTGCGGGCGTTCATGGTCACCATCATTTTGGTGGTGCAGGCGTTGGGCAGTACGAAGCGGGCATCCTCAATGGCCTGTTTTTCTGCGGCGCGGGCGGCGGCCTTCGGCTCCATTCCTGCGCTGAGTTTTTCCTCCAGATGCTTTTCTTTAAGCAGAGCGGTCAGGCGCTCATAATGCCGCTGATCCTCTTCCATAGCGCGGAGATACTCCGCCTTTGCCTCCGGCAGGGCGTCGATCTCAGGCGGAACGACGTATTCGAAACGATTTTCCGCCACATACCGCTGGCTCTGCACGCTGAAGGATGCCATGCGGTGACGGGTAATCTGGGCCAGCAGGGAACGGGACACGCCCTCAATGCCAAAGGTGAAGCTGGCGTGCTCGATGGGGCTTTCATGGCCGAGCTGAGACAGCATGTCCACAAAGGACGCTGTTTTTTCCTCCGTCATCCCCTCCATCAGCTCGTCGATGGTGGCAGGGGAATAACACAGCCGGGCCGCCGCCGCCACCGTTTTTTCCGGTTCGGGGGTATGGGCCAGCAGGGTAACATGTATCATCAAGGAAACCTCCCTATCCTCTCACCGGTTCCTGTACGTCCCAGATCAGGATACGTTCTGGAGAACCGGTGCTGAAGAATTACTCGGTAATTCTTCCTTTTCGTCTATTGTACCATTCAC
>JAAWQC010000041.1 GCA_022800315.1 Clostridiales bacterium | reverse complement strand
CTCCGTCAGCTGACGGAGGCTCTTTTTCGCTGTCTTTTTTGCTGTAAACCCGTTGCTCAGGACCGCTTTACACCGGTTTTTCCGCTGTGATGAGACGCCGGAGTGCCTCCACCGCGGCCCGGGCCGCCTGTTCGGGCTGACCACACCGCGTGTCGGGCAGCCCCGCCTTCACCCGCTCCTGATTCCATACCGTCTGCAAAACGCAGCCGGCGCGGACGCCGCGGACGGCAGCAGCGATATACAGAGCGGCGGACTCCATCTCGGAGGCGAGGCAGCCGCCCTTCATCCATGCCTGCCACTTATCGGTCAGCTCCGGCGCGGTGGCCATGCTCTCCGGGCTGTGCTGGCCGTAAAAGGAGTCCTTGCACTGCACCACGCCCACATGGACGCGGGAGCCCGTTTCCCGCGCCGCTTCGGCCAAAGCAGCGGTGACGGTGAAATCCGCCGCCGCGGGGAATTCCAACGGCATGTATTCCCGCGACGTGCCGTCCATGCGGATGGCGGCGGAGGCCACCACCAGGTCGCCCCCCCGCACCTCAAGGGCCATGCCTCCGCAGGTGCCGATGCGGATCAGGGTTTTCGCGCCGCAGGCAATCAGCTCCTCCACGCAGATGGCGGTGGAAGGCCCACCGATGCCGTGGGAGGTGACCAGCACCCGCTCTTTGCCGATTTGCCCCGCCCAGGTGGTGTATTCCCGGTTCTGCGCCACAAACCGGGGACTTTCCAGCAGGCGGGCTACCGCCTCCACCCGGCCCGGATCGCCGGTCAGAAGGCAGTAAGCCGCTCCCTGCTCTTTTCGCAGCCCGATGTGGTACATGGTATCCGAATTGATCTGGATCATGGATGACCCCCCCCGTCCGTTTTCTTTATTCTACTATGCGGCAGTGAAACAAGGCAAGCGTTAATTCCAGATGCGCCACAGACGTTTTGAAGACATCTGACCCAGCGATTTGCCGCTAGGCAACCGATTGTAAATATGGTATACTGATTTTTCATCCAGTAACAGGCGAGTGACGATGCCCATATCTCCCTGTTTCTGATGCACCGCCGGATGATGCCGTCGGGCGGGTTTTCACCGACGCTGCCTTGCAGCGAACCATCCATACGAAAGGAACGATTCGACATGTCGACATCCACACCAGCCGGGTTTCACGGCTGGCAGCGCCGGACCGTCCTCTTCCTGGCGGGACAGACCGTCTCGCTGTTTGGCTCCTCCCTGGTTCAATACGCCATCATCTGGCATATCACCCTGAGCACTTCCTCGGGAGTGATGATGACCATCGCCACCCTGTGCGGCTTCCTGCCCCAGATCGCCATTTCCCTGTTCGCGGGGGTATGGGCCGACCGTTACAACCGCCGGTTCCTCATCATGGGAGCCGATGCCGGCATCGCGCTGGCCACCCTGGTACTGGCCCTCCTCTTCCTGTCGGGCTACCGGGAAATCTGGCTGCTATTTCTCATACTGGGCCTGCGCTCGATAGGCTCGGGCATCCAGACGCCGGCGGTGACCGCCTTTATCCCCCAGATCGTGCCCCCCGATCGGCTTATGCGGGTCAACGGCGTCAACGGCAGCGTTCAGTCGCTCGTGATGCTGCTGGCACCGGCGGCCAGCGCCCCTCTTCTGAAATACGCCTCGCTGGAAAGCATCTTCTTCATCGACGTGATCACGGCGGCGGCCGCCATCGTCATCCTGCTCTGCCTGAAGGTGCCGCCCCATCACAGGGCCCTGCAAAAGATCAGGGGCGGCTACTTCACCGACCTGAAAAACGGCATTACTTACGCCGCCCGGCACCGATTCATCCGCGCCCTGATGGCGGTGTACGCCGTGCTGATGTTCCTGGTCACCCCCGCCGCCATGCTGACCCCCCTCATGATCACCCGAACCTTCGGCGACGAGGTGTGGTTCCTCACCTTCAACGAGATCGCCTTCGGCGCGGGCGCCATGGCGGGCGGTGTGCTCATTGCCTGGAAGGGCGGCTTCCGCAACCGAATGTACACCATCGCGCTGGCGGGGGTCTGTTTCGGCGTGGCCACCCTCTTCATGGGCCTGTCCCCCCTCTTCGCCGTCTATCTGGCGGCGGATTTCGCGGCGGGCATCTGTCTCCCCTTCTTCAACTCCCCCGCCACCGTGCTGCTGCAGGAAAAGGTGGAGGGCGATATGCAGGGCCGCATTTTCAGCCTGCTGCAGATCATTTCCTCCGCCGCGGTACCGCTGGGCATGGCCCTGTTCGGCCCGCTGGCCGACGCGGTGCCGGTGCAGTGGCTCCTGATCGGCACCGGCGCTCTCATCGGGCTCTTAAGCCTCACCATCACCCGCAACCGGGTGCTGCGGGAAGGGGGGCTTCCTTCGGAGGCTCCGCCTGTGCAGGAAGCCGTTATGGCGAAAGCGCCTTCCCCCGCCGCCGCGGACGAACCGGCGGACCAGTAAACCAAAAAAGCCGCGCGCCCTATGGGCGCGCGGTTCTCTTTTGACTATGTTACATCATCCCTTTTTTATGGAGGATCAGTCCCACGACACCCATCAGCCCCACCGACAGCGCGATGGGGAACCAGAAAAACTGGCTGAGCGGCAGACCCTGTACGTTCATGCCGTAAAATCCGGCGATGATATTGGGGATAGAGATGACGATGGTCACCGAGGCGAGTACCTTCATCACGATATTCAGGTTGTTGGAGATCACCGAGGCGAAGGCGTCCATGGTCCCCGACAGGATGTTCAGATAGATGCTGGACATCTCGATGGCCTGTTTGATTTCGATGAGCACGTCCTCCAGCAGGTCCTGGTCGTCCTCGTACAGCTTGATATACCGGCCGCGCATCAGCTTTTCCAGCGTGGTCTCATCCGCCTTGAGGGAGGTGGAGAAGTACACCAGGGATTTCTGCACGTCCAGCAGCTGGATGAGCTCCTTGTTCTTCATGGATTTGCGCAGCTGCTTTTCCAGCAGGCTCGACAGCTTGTCGATCTGCTTGAGGAACTGGAGATAGCGGGTGGCGACCCTCAGCATGATGTGCAGCACGAACTGGGTCTTCAGGTCGGTCTGCACCCCCTTGACCACCCCCTCGGCAAATTCTGAGATGATCGCGTTCTCCCGCAGGGAGACGGTGATGACGTGCTGAGGGGTCACCAGGATGCCGATGGGCATGGTGTAATAGGTGACGCCGCTGTCCCCCTTTTCGGCCACGGGGGAATCGATGATAATGAGGGTGTTTTCGTCCTCGGTCTCGATACGGGAGGACTCCTCCTCATCGAGGGCGGCGCGTAAAAAATCCGGCTCCAGCGCATAGTCGTGGATGAGCGAATTGATCTCCCGCTCGTCGGGATTGACCACATCGATCCAGCAGCCCTCCTGGGCTTCGTCCACGCGGCGCAGCCGGCCGTTGACAGTCGTGTAATAATTGAGCATAAGAGCACACCCCTTCCGCGGGATGCGCTACGATGGACGGCGCGTCCCGCTGTTATGATCTGCACCGGTTCCCCTTCTTGCCGATAAAACGGCGTTTGGCGGAGCCGGTACCGGAGTATTCCCGTCGGAATCCTCCCTTTCCGTGTGGTAATGGAAAACTGACAGTCTACTTCGATACGTATCCGGGTCGGGACTCACCCTGTCCACCTCCCTCTTTTTTGAAATTTCGGGTCCGGCACAGCGCCGGATTCCTGTCTGTCATTATATCAGCAACTTCGTCACATTGCAAGACTTTGTGTAAAAGAGCGTGAGGGCGAACCAGCGGGAGATATTCGCCCCTCATCGCCCCACAGCGTCTTTTTTCGCCTCAAACGGCCTCCACCGGGTAAATATGGCATACCGCGTATAAAGGAACCCGCCGGGAGCGTCCTTCCCGGCGGGTTCCTTTATACGCGAACTTATGCGGCGTCGGAGGCTTCGGTCAGGGCCTGGAAGTTGGAAAACTTGGCGTCCAGGTCCAGATCGGGGATTTTCAGCTCCAGCAGGGCGCCGCTGGACGGGTCGAAATACAGCTCGAAGGCGCCGTTCTCCGAATCGCCCTCCAGTTTGGCGGTGCCGTCCTCCCCCTTGGCGGCGGAGGCGGTGTCCTTGGCCTTAAGGGCGGCATCCAGTGTATTGAGAATACTCTTGCCCAGGGCGCTTTCGGGGATCTGCTCCGGATTCACGCCGAAGGAGAAGCCGTACAGCTTGATGGAGATGGTTTCGCCGTTCCATTCCATCGACAGGCCCTTCAGGGTTTCGGGTTCGGTCACCTCCATGGTGAGGGTACCCTCAGCCTGGCGTTTCAGATGGCCTTTCACATTCATATCCTTGTAGTTCACGTCCGCGTCGCACTCAAAGCCGGTGACGGCGGGCTGCCCTTTGGAGGCGGCCTGCTTGCATCCCGGCATCATCAGCAGCGACAAAATCAGCATCAGGCACAACGGCAGGATCAAACGGCGGGGCATAGGATTCAGCTCCTATTGTTCCAGATTTAAAAACAGCCCGCCCAGTTCCTCCAGCAGATCGGTGGGCAGCATGGCATGCTGCGACAGCCGCGCGGCGGCCCGGTCGCCCGCCAGCCCGTGGAGATATACACCGCACATGGCGGCCTTCACCGGTTCCATCCCCTGCGCCGCGAAGGAGGCGATCATCCCCGCCAGCACGTCGCCGCTGCCCCCTGTGGCCATGCCGGGATTCCCGGTCAGGTTGACGAGGGCGGAACGGCCCGGCGCGGCGATCACGGTATGATGGCCCTTGAGCACCACGACGGCGCCGGTTTCAACGGCAAAGCGGGAAGCGGTCCCCAGGCGGTCGCGCTGCACCTGTTCCACCGTGAGGCCGGTCAGGCGCGCCATTTCTCCCGGATGGGGGGTCAGAATCAGCGGTGAGCAAGCTGTTTTCTTTATATCTATATGCCCGGCGGCGGCGTTTATACCATCCGCGTCCAGAACAATCGGACAGGCGGCGCTGCCCAGCAAATCCGCTACCACGCCGGCGGCCTCGTCCCCGCTCCCCAGCCCACAGCCGATGAGAAGGGCGCTGGAACGGGCGGCCTCCCGGCGCAGAATCGGACGGGCGGACAGAGCCACCCTGCCCTCCCCCGTCTCGGGCAGAGGGATAAACACCGGCTCGCACAGCCGCGCCGCCGCGATGGGGTAGATGGAACGGGGCAGCGCCAGCGCGGCCAGCCCCACCCCACAGCGCAGGGCGGCGGAAGCAGCCATCATCGCGGCCCCCGCCATGCCGTAGCTGCCGCACACCATCAGCAGGCGGCCGTAAGTGCCTTTATGGGTGTCCTCCTCCCGCGTGGAGAAGCACGCCTTCACCATCTTGTCGTCAATCAGGGTCTGATCGGAGGCGTACCGGTCCAGCAGACCGTCCCCGATGCCGATGCCCGCCACCTCCACCTGCCCGCACAGAGGGGAGGCGGCGGCGGTGAGCAGGCCCGGCTTCGCCGCCGAAAAGGTCACGGTGACGTCGGCCGGCAGGGTATCCTCATCGGCAGCGCCGGTATCCGCGTCCAGCCCGCTGGGAATATCCACCGCCACCCGCGGCGCCGGCTGGGACCCCGCCAGTCGGAACAGGCTGCGCAGCCCGTCCGGCAGGGAACCGTGAAAGCCGATGCCGTACACCGCGTCCACGATCAGGCCGGCGCTGCTGACCGCGTCGGCGGCCAGATAGGGCTCGTCGGCAAGTTCGATGGGCTGGATCAGCCGCGGGACGATGCGGGACAGCATCTCGGTGGCCTGAGGGGTGGCGGGCGGACCGGAAGTAAGGATTACACGGACGTCGGCTCCTTCCTCCAGCAGCTTGCGGGCGATGACGAAGCCGTCACCGCCGTTGTTTCCCGCTCCGCACAGCACCGTCACCGGCAGGCCCTCCACCTCATACCGGGAGCGGATGACCCGCGCGGCGGCCGCGCCCGCATTTTCCATCAGGCGGCAATAGTCAAAGCCCTCTTCTTCCACCGCGGCGGCCTCCAGCAAGCGCATGGCCTGGGCGGTCAATACCTTCATCTCTCACCACTCCTTTATCGACTCGTTGCCATTGTGCAAAAAGGGGGAGGTCACCCTCCCCCGTCCTCAGCTTTTCTGCCTGAGCTTCTTGTCCATATCCATCTGTACCAGCTTGGGCAGGCCGCCGCGCAGCTGGTCAATCACCCGCTGCTCCGGCTGGAACACCACCAGGGTGTGGCCGTTTTTCTTACTGCGGTAGGTGAAGCACCACAAGCCCTCCCCCACGGGGACCGAACCCGCCTCCACCCGCCGGTCGAAATTCCGCCCGGCGAACGCCCCCGCGTCATAGGGCTGGAAGCTCTCGATCTTCGCCCCCGACACCGAGACGATGCGCTTGCGCTTGCGGCGGGCGGTGATCTGGTCGATATCGATGTCACCGTTGGTCACGCTGTATTCGTACTCCACATTCTGCTCGGAAATCAGCCACCATACGCCGTAAGCCATACCGAAAACCAGCAGAAGGAAAAACACACCTAAAAACGGCAGCAGGAAGAGGTAGGCCAGCACCAGCAGGACCAGCGCCGCCGCCACTGCGGCCCCGATCAGGGTGTATTCCCTGCCGCCCTTTTTACGGGCGACGATCTGTTCCACAAAAGCATCCATTGGCTATCAAACAACCCTTTCTGTTAACGAATGGAGACACATCCCGGCCCTCTCTGCTTTGAAAGAGCCAAATTATATGGTTGATTATAGCATGCTCCCGTGTCGAATGCAACGAGAGCGGGCCGTAATTATGGTATCACCACCCGGCGGCGTAATCATGAATAGAATAAAAATATCGGCGGGCGGGCACTGCAAAAACTATCCGCCTTAAAATCCTATGGAGGCAGCGCCTGAGACGAACGCTCGCCGTGGGGGGAGGATGCCCCGATCATGCCGGCATATGGTCCGCTAATCCACCTGGATACTTGCCGCCTCTAAGTATACCACCTCATGATGTGCGCCAGCACCCCTGGCGTATGCATTCGCTGTGTGCGGGCGAGACCGGCTTCGAGTTAGTGTCTCCTCAATCCCTTTTCTTGAAATCTCGACCTGCCTGTGCTATGATGGGTTCACTTGTAAACTGAAGGAGGCCCCATCATGGACTGGCATATCGGCACAAAATGCATTCAGGAGGGCTGGAAGCCCGGCGAGGGCGAGCCCCGCGTGTTGCCTATTTATCAAAGCACCACCTTTAAATATAACAGCGCCGAAACTCTCGGCGACCTGTTTGATCTGAAGATCGGCGGCGATTTTTATACCCGCCTGTCCAACCCCACCACTAACGCGGTGGAAAATAAAATCGCCGCGCTGGAGGGCGGCGTGGGCGCGTTGATGACCTCAGCGGGCCAGGCGGCCTCCATGCTGTCGGTATGCAACATCGCCCGCAGCGGCGACCACATCGTCAGCGCTGTCGCCATCTATGGCGGCACCTTCAACCTCTTTAATAAAACCCTGCGGGAACTGGGCATTGATGTCACCTTCCTCCAGCCCGGCGCCACCGACGCTCAGATCGAGGCCGCCTTCCGCCCCAACACCAAGCTGCTGTTCGGCGAAACCCTGTCCAACCCCTCCCTCAACGTGCTGGATATCGAGCAGTATGCCCGCATCGCCCACGCCCACGGGGTGCCCCTGATCGTGGACAACACCTTCCCCACCCCGGTCAACTGCCGCCCCTTTGAATTCGGCGCCGATATCGTGGTCCACTCCACCTCCAAATATCTGGACGGCCACGCCACCGCCCTGGGTGGCGTCATTGTGGACAGCGGCCGCTTCGACTGGCAGAAATACGCGGATAAATACCCCGGTCTGACCACTCCCGACGAAACCTATCACGGCATCACCTATACCGAGCAGTTCGGCAGAGCCGCCTATATCGTCAAATGTCGCACCCACCTGATGCGGGATATGGGCGTGACCCCCGCGCCCCAGAACGCCTTCCTGCTCAGCCAGGGCATCGACACCCTGCACCTGCGGATGGAGCGTCACTGTTATAACGCGCAGAAGGTGGCCGAATTCCTGTCGCAGGACGAGCGGGTGTCGTGGGTGAATTACCCCGGCCTGCCAGGCGACAAAAACTACGAGCTGGCGAAAAAGTATATGCCCCACGG
Organism: Clostridiales bacterium; assembly: GCA_022800315.1. Lineage (GTDB taxonomy): Bacteria > Bacillota > Clostridia > Oscillospirales > Acutalibacteraceae > Avimonas_A. The sequence continues at coordinate 12,950 of JAAWQC010000041.1, read as the reverse complement.
TACCTGCGGCGTCATCGCCTTCGGCGTCAAGGGCGGACGGGAAGCCGCCAGCAAATTCATGGAGGCGCTGAGGCTGGCCGCCATTGTCATCCATGTGGCTGACCTGCGCACCTGCGTGCTCCATCCCGCCAGCACCACCCACCGCCAGCTCAGCGACCAGCAGCTGGCCGAGGCGGGGGTGACCCCCGATTTGATCCGTTTCTCGGTGGGCATCGAGCACATCGACGACATCATCGGCGACATCCGGCAGGCGCTGGATACGCTGTAAGAAGGGCGGAATATCCATGTCTGTTGAAACGGTCCGTGCCTATCTCGACCAGTGGGGACGGGGTAAAGACGTGCGGGAGTTCACTGTCTCCAGCGCCACGGTGGAGCTGGCGGCGCAGGCCCTCGGCGTCGCCCCGGAGCGCATCGCCAAGACCCTCTCCTTCCTCACGCCGGAGGGCTGCATCCTCATCGTCGCCGCGGGGGACGCCCGCATCGACAATCCTCGGTTCAAAGCCGCTTTCGGCTGCAAGGCGAAAATGCCCTCCCACGACGAGGTGGCGGCCCTGACCGGCCACGGGGTGGGCGGGGTCTGCCCCTTTGCCGTCAACGACGGGGTGAACATTTACCTGGACGAATCCCTCAAACGGTTCGATACCGTCTTTCCCGCCGGGGGCAGCCCTAACTCCGCTGTCGAGCTGACCTGTGAGGAGCTGGAGCAATACTCCCGCGCGGCAAAGTGGGTGGACGTGTGCAAGGGCTGGCGGCCGGAAGAACCGGCTTGAATCTCGATATAATGGATAACGGGACTTTCGCGGCTGCGAAAGTCCCGTTATTGTATTGTGATTAAATCAATCGGCAGTATGTTGATTATCCTTATTGAATTTGCCGGTGTTATATGTTAAAATAAGGTAAATAAAGCTCAAACAGACAGGAGGAGGCATTATGGAGCAACGTTCGATCCGTGTGACAGCCAAACGCGACAAACGGGTGGCCATCAATGTGATTCCCGGCCACTTTGCCACCAACCACTCCCACGTCAATTACTATGTGGACATGACCGACGTGAAATGTCAGGCTGCCATGGCAAAAGCGGCGGCGGCCCTGCTGGCGGATACCCCTTTGCAGATGACGCCGGTGGATACCATCATCTGTCTGGAGGGAACCGAGGTGCTGGGCGCCTTCCTGGCCGACTGGCTGTCCCATGCCGGCACGAGATCCCCCAACGCGGGCGGCGATATCAACCTGATTACGCCGGAACGGAACGCCAACAACCAGATGATTTTCCGCGACAACCTCCAGCCCATGGTCTGGAACAAAAATATACTGCTGCTGATCGCCTCCGCTTCCACCGGCAAAACCATCAACCGATCGATGGAATGCCTGCAGTACTACGGTGGGGCGCTGACGGGGATCGCGGCGGTCTTCAGCGCCATTACCGAGTACAGCGGCGTCCCGGTCTACTCCCTGTTCACCCGCGGGGACATACCGGACTACACCACCTGCCCGTTTCACGAATGCGCCCAGTGCCGCGAGGGCCGCAAAATCGACGCGCTGGTCAACAGTTACGGGTATTCCCGTCTCTGATTTATCGGAAATCTCTCGTTAGGGATGACGGTTGTGCCGCAAGCATACTCTCGGCGGAGCTCTCCCTCTGTCAGTTTTTATCAATTGACAGGGGGCTTTGCTGTTGATACACTGAAACCAGCCCGCACCTGAATGAGCTTCATTCGAAAATGCGGCGCGGATGGGATGACTTCCATGAAAGATTATAACAGGGAATACCCCCTATTCTCCCTTTGCGGCCTGAACTGCGGACTGTGTCCCATGCATATCGGCGGGTACTGCCCCGGCTGCGGCGGCGGAGAAGGGCATCAGTCCTGCGGGTTCATCCGCTGCGCGGTCCACCGTTCCGGCGAACCGAACGGCGGTGTGGAATACTGCCATATGTGCGATGAATATCCCTGTGAGCGGTATGCCGGCGTTACCGAGTACGACTCCTTCATCACCCATCAAAATCAGCTGCGGAATTTCGAACGGGTGAAGGCGATGGGGATCGACGCCTACCGGGCGGAACTGGACGAGAGAATCGGCATCCTGCGGCAGCTGTTGGACGGCTACAACGACGGGCGGCGGAAAAACCTGTTTTGTCTCGCGGCCAATCTGCTGGATATCGAGGACCTGTGCGCCGTCATGGAACAGCTCCATGCGGAGGACGAGCCGGGACAATCTCTGAAAGAAAAGGCCGCCCTCGCGGCCGGCCTGCTGAGCACAACGGCCAAACGGCGGGATATCGTACTCAAACTGAACAAGAAACCCCGGCAGAAATAAGCGATCAAAGGAAGCGCCCGAACCATGAGTTCGGGCGCTTCCCTCTTATTCAGGCGGTTTTCTTTTTCCGCCGGTTCATCCAGCTAACCGTGTCCCGAATGGTCTGGTACAGATCACGGGGCCGGTACCCCAGCTCACTGGTAGCTTTGTCGTGGGAGAAGCGGTCGTTGCTGTGCAGAGTATAGAGGGAATAGGCTGTGTAGAGCGGGCGCCGCTTTTTTCTGCGGGCGAAGAAACCCATGACGGGCGCGGCGGCGCGGGCCATCCATATCGGCAGCACCGGGAGCCGGCGGCCGCCCTGTACCTCCTTGACCATGCGCAGCACCTCTTTCACCTCATAATGGCGGTTGGAGAGGATATAGCACTGACCTGACCTGCCCTTTTCAGCGGCGGCCAGGCATCCTGCCGCCACATCCCGCACATCGACGAAATCGTAGCCTCCCCGCACACAGGCGGGCAGTTTGCCGCGGATATAGTCGGTGACCATCTGCACCAGATGGTTGCCGCCGGTGTCGTAGGGGCCCAGAATGCCCGACGGATGTACCACCACCGCGTCGAGGCCCTGCTCAACAGCGTCCAGCACCAGCTGGGTGGCCTCCGCTTTGGTTTTCGCATAGCCGCCCGTCACCTCGTCGGGGGAAAAGCGGTCCACCTCCCCCTGCACCTGCAGGGCGTCCTTCTCCGGTATGGCGTGGACCGAGCTGACATACACCAGGCGGGCAACCCCGTGTTCCCGGCACAGCTCCACCATATGACGGGTCCCCCCGACGTTGACCGCCTCCATCTGTTCGGTCAGTTCGCCAGTGATGTCCACGATGCCCGCCGTATGGAAGACGACCACCTCCTGCCCGTCCGTACCGTCAAAAAGGGGTTCCAGGGAACGCTTGTCCCTTACATCGCCGCGTATATAGGTCATGTCGGCCCCTTTTGCCGCCGGGGACGTAAGCTCGTCCGGCAGAATCAGACCCCGTACCTGTGCGCCCGCCTGCAGCAACAGACGCACGAGGGTCCCGCCCAGATGTCCGGCGGCCCCTGTAACAATATACACCCTGCCCATAATCCTACTCCTTTCGTCTTTATCCGACACGGTGTTGATTTTCCTTTGTAACTGTATTATAATCAGAATACCCACGAAATACAACAAACAGATTGGGGCGTGCTGTCCCGATAATCGACAAAACCGACACGGCGTGTTGGAAAGGAATAAAAGTTCATGAAACCCCTATCAGACGATCACCGTACCCGGGTCACCCGTATGCTGATCCGCCGGGCTTTCACCGATCTGCTCAGCCATAAACCGATCCAGAGCATCAGCATCAAGGAGCTGTGTGAGCAGGCGGGCATCAACCGGGGGACCTTTTACGCCCACTACACCGATATTTACGACCTGCTGCACAGCATCGAGGACGAGATGCTGGCGGATTTCGACAAGGCGCTGCAGTCCCTCCTGACGGCGGAGGATCGGCACCTGCATCCGGTGGAAATCAGCGCCGAAATCTTTCAGTGCCTCAAGGATAACGCCGACCTGTGCACCGTCACGCTGGGAGATTACGGCGACAAGGATTTCGCCGTCCGGCTCATCAACATCGGACGGGAACGATGCGCGGAGGTTTACGGCCGGTATTTCCGCCAGGCCACCCCGCAGCAGATCGATTATTTCTACGCTTTCGTCAGCGCGGGCTGCATCGGCCTGCTGCGCCGGTGGCTGGACGACGGTATGGTGCTGTCCGCCCGCGAAATGGCCGCGATGGCGGAGAGCATCATGCTCCGCGGCGTGGGCGCGCTGGACGGCGGCGAAGCCCCTCCTCCCTCCCATCAATAACCGTACAAAGCGCCCGCTGCCTGATAAAACAGGCGGCGGGCGCTCTTTTATCCGTGTTCGGTCGAATACCGGTCAGCCAGCCGGCGGGCCAGGCAGGCGAATTCATCCCGCAGCACGGGCGGGGACAGCACTTCCGCATCAGGGCCGAAACCCAGCAGCCAGCTGAAAATGTAATCCTTGTTCGTGTAGGGCAGGGTAAAGAGCAGGCCGTCCTCGGTCTCCTCGTAATCCCGCAGGCCATAGGTTTCAATCAGCCGATAGCGGGCTTTCCTGCTGAACCAGACCCGCAGGTACTCCTCATCGGGGAAGGGGTCGGTTTTCCGCGCCTCCTCCACCGGCACCGGCCGTTCGGTAAACGGTTCGTCGGTGATCTGAAGCTCCCACAGGCGGTTGAGCTTGAACCGGCGGAAATCCCGGCGCAGGCAGCACCAGCCGAACACATACCAGGCGTTCCAGCGGAACTCGATGATCGCCGGTTCGATTTTCCGACGGGAGACGCCTTTGCTGTCATAATAATCGAAGGCGATGCGCCGCTTTTCCCCGATGGCCTGACGTATCCGGCCGATTTTGTCCGACAAGCTGTCCTTATAATGGGAGGACAGGTCGATCACCATACTGCCCGGCAGCGAAACCACCGCCTGATTCTCCGGCGCCAGCTTGAGCAGCAGCTGCTCCATATAGGAGGTTTCCGAGACCGAATCCAGGCCTTTCAGACCGGCGATCAGGTGCTGCAGCTCCGCGGTGGTCAGGACGCTTTTCTGGATTTTATACCCCTCCATGATGGAGATGCCGCCGTCACCGCCCCGGGTGGTGGTCACTGGGATACCCGCCTGGCACAGCGTGTCGATATCCCGCAGGATGGTGCGCCGGGAAACCTCAAACCGTTCCGCCAGTTCGGGTGCGGTGGCCTTTTCCTTTTGCAGCAGGATGGTCAGGATACCCAGAAGCCGGTCGATTTTCATCCGTTCACCGCCCTTTGCCGGATAAAAACAGAACGGTGCAATCCGTCGATTACACCGCCGTTTCCTGTGTGGCTGTTGTTTACAGGTCGATTTCGTTGAGCAGGTCCCGCAGCAGAATAATCTCATCCGCCGAAATGGTGACGCCCTTGCCCATTTTGGTGTGGTCGGGGGCCCACTCGCGGATATCGTACTTGGGGGTACGGTCGTTCCAGCTGATCAGGTTGAGCTCCTTGGTCCAGCCCGAGGGAGACTGGGAGAGGACACCGAATTCTTTCACAATTTCATACTTGAGTTCCGCCATGGAAAGCACTCCTTTTAATCCGTAATGTCAGGGGAAGGTTCCGGCCGCTCATACAGGTCGCCTCCCTGACAGTCGATTGCCACAATCAGGGGAAAATCCCGTATCTCCAGCTTTTTGACCGATTCGCAGCCCAGGTCCTCAAAGGCGATGACCTCACAGGACACCACGCTGCGGGCGGCCAGGGCGCCCGCGCCGCCGATGGCACACAGGTATACCCCGCCGTTGCGCCGGATGGCGTCCACCACCACGGGGGAGCGGCGGCCTTTGCCAATGGTAGCACAAATCCCCAGATCGTGCAAGCGGGGCGCATAGGGGTCCATGCGGCCCGAGGTTGTCGGCCCGCAGGCGCCGATGGGCAGCCCGTCGGGCGCCGGGGTGGCGCCGGAATAATAAATCACCCCGTCCTTCAGCGGATAGGGCAGCGGTTTCCCCGCGTCCAGCAGGGCGAACAATCGCTTATGCGCCGCGTCCCGTGAAGTATACACGGTTCCCGACAGCAGAAGGCGGTCGCCTGCACGCAGATGCGGCGCCCGCTCCCTCAGCTCACTGGTATGTATTCTCATCTCTCTCGTGACAGCCAGCCTCCCAAAATATCCAGCAGACCCGGTCGCCGCGCCGAAACGGTGCGGCGGGGCCGCCGATAGGTTGTCGTATCCACAGCCGCAGCATCAGCGGCCGTCCTGAACGCCGCCTTTACCGGCGGCCCATCGAAAAAAGGAGGGTTTGTCATCCGCTTCGCCTTCGGTTTTCCCGGTCCCTTTCTCTGTGGGAGATGGGGGCGCCGCGCTTTCGTCCGCCTGCCGGACCAGCGACTGCACCATTTTCTCCAGCCGGGCGGCGGCGGCTTCCCTCTGTTCCTTCAGCTCGTCGCGGGCGGCGTCGACATCGCCCTTCGCCTCCTCCAGCTGCCGCTGAAGCGACGCGACCGCGCCGTCGAGCGCTTCGATACCCTCTTCCCCACGGCGGCAGGCGCTGTCCAGATACCGCTGTCCCATGGAGCGCACCTCCATGATCAGCTCACCCACGTCGCCCACCAGCCCACTCAGCCGGTCGTTTTCCGCCGTGAGCCGGGCGGCCTGCTCCTCCAGCGCCGCGATGCGGCTCTGGGACTGGGCCCGCTCGGTATCCACCGCTTCGGCGGGGACCGTCTGCTGCCTCAGCTGTTCCAGCTCTCCGGCCAGACGCCGGTTTTCCAACCTGAGGCGCCCGTTTTCCTCGGTATGGGCATAGGCCTCCTCCGCCCTGGCTTCCGCCTCCGCGGCGCGGCTGCGGAAATCTTCCCGCTCCCGCCGCAGGGCGTCCATCTCGGCGGCCTGTGCTTTCAGCTCGCTGACAAACCGCAGAGCTTCGTCCAGCGACTGCTGCAGCCGCTGATTCTCCTCCCGCATGGCGGCAACTTCGGCTCCCGCCTGATCCGCCCGGTCAACGGCGGCGGACGCCTTTTCCTCCGCCTGGGATATCTGACGGCGCAGGTTGTCGGCCATGGCCGCCTGCTGATTCAGCTCCTCCGCGTGGCTGAGCTGCATCGAATCGATGTAATCCAGCACGTCCTTTTTATTAAAGCCCGACAGACCGGTACGAAACGCTCCCAGTTCGGCCATGGAACCCCCTCCGTTTCTCTGCTCCCCGGAGACCTCCTCCGCGGGGCATGGTTAAACAGGATTATTATAGCATTGTCCCCGCTGCTTGACAACCGCCTCAGTAAAATGGGGAGCTTTTCCTTTTACGCCGGTCCAATCCCGCCGCCGTTCTTGCCGCGGTCATCTTCCTGTGCTACAATGACGAAAGATACGATAAAGTCAGGAGGCGGCGGCATGACATGGGAGGATACCCTGGGGCGGATCGCGCCCGCTGATCCGGCCGCTTACCTCGCCGCCAAAGCGCGCTGGGACAGCCTTGCCAAGCTGACGGGGAGCCTGGGCGCGCTGGAAACCGCTGTCTGCCGCCTCGCCGCGGCCCAGGGGACTTCCGATCCCCTGATTGACCGGCGGCGGGTTGTGGTTTTCTGCGCCGACAACGGGGTGACCGACGAGGGCGTCACCCCCTCCGACCGGTCGGTGACCGCCGCCCAGGCGGTCAACTTTGCCCGGGGCGGCGGTGTGATCAACGCTTTTTCCCGGCGGGTAGGCGCTCAGGTCACACCGGTAGATGTGGGCATCGCCACCCCTTATGACGAACCCTGCGTCCGGCGCCTGGCCGTCCGGAAGGGAACCGGCAGCATCGCGCGGGGCCCGGCCATGACCCGGTGTGAATGCCTGCGCGCCGCCGAAACCGGTATCCTGCTGGCAGAGGAATGTGCCGCCGGCGGGGTGAATCTGGCGGTGGGCGGCGAAATGGGAATCGGCAACACCACCACCTCCAGCGCTGTCGCCGCCGTGCTGCTGCGCCGCCCTCCTGAGGAGGTCGCGGCCCGCGGCGCCGGTTCCGCCGGACGGGTGGCGCACAAGGCGGCGGTCATCCACCGGGCCATCCGGCGCAGCCGCCCCGACCCCGACGACCCGGTTGACGTGCTGGCAAAGGTCGGCGGGTTGGATATGGCGGCCCTGTGCGGTTTTTATCTCGGATGCGCCGCCCGGCGCATCCCGGTGGTCCTCGACGGGATCATCTCCTGCGCGGCGGCTCTGTGCGCTGTTCGGCTGGTCCCCGCGTCACGGGATTACCTCTTCCCCTCCCACTGTTCCGCCGAACCGGCGGGAGTGCTCCTGCTGGATGCCCTCGGCTTTGCCCCCCTGATCACGGCGGGCCTGTGCCTCGGGGAAGGCACCGGCGGGGCTCTCGGCGTCCTGCTGCTGGACGCTGCCCTCCATGCCTACCGGGAAACCGTCCTTCTTCGTGATATCTGACGCCTGCGGCAATTTCAAATTCTATAGGAAACGGGGCCGTGACATGCTGTCCTTTCTACAATCCCTGGCCATCGCCCTGTCGATGTACTCCATCCTCCCCATGCCGCGCCTCGACTGGCGGGAGGACAATATGCGCTGGTCCCTGGCCTGCCTCCCGGCGGTGGGAATACTGGCGGCGCTTCTGCTGGGCGGCTGGTCATTCTTGGCCCGGTATTTTACCCTCAGCCCACTCTTTTTTTCGGCGGTGGCGGTCCTGCTGCCCATCGCGCTGTCGGGGGGCTTCCATATGGACGGCTTTCTCGACGCGGCGGACGCCATTTTCTCCCGCCGCGAACGGGAGGAAGCTCTGAAAATCATGAAAGACCCCCGCTGCGGCCCGTTCGCCGTACTGTGCTGCGGCGGCCTGCTGCTGCTGGGAGCCGGCGCCTGGGGACAACTGCTGAAGGTTCCCGCCCTGCTCCCTGCCGCGTGCCTGGTCCCCGTGGCGTCACGCGGTCTGACCGTGGCGGCGGGAAGCCGCCTTCCCTACGCTTCTACCAGCACGCTGGGTGCGCTGTTCGCCGGCCGTGCCGCCCGCGGGGTCCGGCAGCTGAGCATGTGGGAGGCCGCCGTCTCCCTTCTGCTTTTGCCGGCCGCAGGATGGTTGGGCGGCGGCCGGGCGGGTCTGGCGGCCGCCGGCTTCGGGACAGCCGCCGTGCTGCTGCTGTATATCTGGTACCGGCGGATGGTCCTGCACCGCTTCGGCGGCGTCACTGGTGATCTATTGGGCTTTCTGGTGGAGCTGAGCGAGCTTACCCTGTGGCTCGCCTTAGCTGCCGCATCCTGTCTGCTGTAACGGGGCCGCGCCCCGGTGAAAGGAGTCCTGTACCCATGGAATTGACACTGTATCTGATCCGGCATGGCCTGACAGCCGGCAATATTGCCCGGCGCTACATCGGCATGAACACCGACGAACCTCTGACCGAACGGGGCCGACGAGAGCTGCTGGAGCGCAAGGGACGGGGCTGTTACCCCCGTGCCGACGCCCTGTACACCGGGACGCTGGCCCGCTGTGAGGAAACCGCCCGCCTTCTCTACCCCATGCTGGTCCCGATCCCCCTGCCTGCCTTCAACGAGCTGGATTTTGGCGCTTTCGAGGGCAAAACCTACGAACAGCTGAAAAATGAGCCCGCTTATCGGCAGTGGATCGACAGCGCGGGGTTGACCCCGCCCCCCGGCGGGGAAGGCGGCCGGGAATTCGCCCGCCGTCTCCACGGCGGATTGGAGAGCCTCGCGGCGGACGCCCGGCGGCGCGGCTTCCACACCGCGGCCGTCGTCACCCACGGCGGCTGTATCATGACCCTGCTCAGCGGCGAGAACGCGCTGAAAAACGACCTCTACAGCCATCAGGTGGCCTGCGGCGGCGGTTACCGGCTATTGATGGACATCGACACCCTGCAAATCTCCGGCGTTTCACCGCTGTAAAGTCCCGTGCTTGTCATTTATTGTCGCCTGTGTTATAATAAGGCTTATTAAATACAATCATAAGGTAAAGAATAGAGAAGCGGCAGACAGTCCCCCGCAAACCATCGACACTGCCGGAAGGGACGGGATGGCATGGCCCTCGGATTTCCGCTGTATATCGACCTGAACGGAAACAACTGCATCGTTTTCGGCGGCGGACAGTTCGCCGCCTCCCGCGCGCAGACCCTGCTTCGCTTCGGCGCGCGGGTCACAGTCATTCATCCGACCCTGTGCGATACCCTGCGGCAGATGGATGAGCAGGGACAGATTCGCTACATTCCCCGCCGGTATTACCGCGGCGACTGTACCTCCGCCTATCTCTGTGTGGCGGCCACAGAGGAAGAGTCGCTGAACATCTCCATTTCGGACGAATGCAAGGCGAAGGGGCTGCCGGTGAACGTCTACAAACCCGCCGCCTTCGGCACCTTTTTGTTCCCGTCGGTGGCCTTTGGCGACGACGTAGTGGTCTCGGTGGCCGGCGGCGCCACTGCCGCCTATATTAGCAGCCTCCGCGATCAGATCGAGGAGGCTCTGCCCGCGATGGAGGACAAGGCGGCCGGCGTTGTGAAAGAACAGGAATCCGTACCAGCCGAATAATGGAAACACCGACAACAGCCCCGGCGTTTACGATAAACGCCGGGGCTGTTTTGTTAAAAGGAAGGAGCAGGCGGCGCAAGAACGGCGCCGTCTGCTCCTTCGCGACGGAATCGGAAGTTAGAACTGGTTCTGATTCTGGTTCTGCTGATTTTTGTTCTGGTTGTTCTGCTGACGATTCTGGAAGTTGTTCTGCTGATTGTTGTTCTCACCGTGGGGGCACTGCTGCTGGTTCTGCTGATTCTGGTTCTGCTGGTTCTGGTTCTGCTGGTTCTGGAAGTCGTTCTGCTGATTCTTTTTAGCCATTTGAATTCCCTCCTTTCCGCCCTCTTATTGTGAGGAGGAGAGGGGGGTTTTATACCTGTCCCCCGCGGCCAAAATTTGCAGCTATAAATGAGAACGGTGCCGTCAATCAGGATAGCGTGTCAGGCGGCCCGCCGTGCGCAGTGCGGGAAAACCCCACTGCCGCAGCACCTCGTACACCCCCACCGCCACCGTATTGGACAGGTTGAGAGAGCGGGCCGCATCATCGTCGAGCATGGGGAGCCGGACGCTTTGATCGGGATGGTCCCGCATCCATTCCTCCGGCAGGCCGGCGGTCTCCTTGCCAAATACCAAATATGCCCCGTCGGGATAGGCAATATCGGAGTATATCCGCTTTGCCTTGGTGGAAAAATAATAAAACGGGCCACTGTTTTTCCGAAAAAATTCCTTCGTGCTTTCATATTGCGTAATGTCGAGGAGATGCCAGTAATCGAGGCCCGCCCGTTTGAGCTGCCTGTCGTCGATACGGAATCCCATCGGCCCTACCAGATGGAGACGGGCGCCCGTCGCCGCGCAGGTGCGGCTGATATTGCCGGTGTTCTGTGGGATTTCCGGTTCGATCAGGACAATATTGAGCTGCGGCATAACCATTGCTCCTTTTTTAGGATTCGCCGCTGACGGCATTATAAAACGGAAAAATTCATGTTTCCAGTATATACCAATCCATTTTTCCTGTTTGAAACAGGATGGGCGGAGAGGAACCGGTATCGTCCATTATAGCAGGAACACCCTCCGACGGCAATTGCCAAAAAGCTCCGCGTGTATCCATCGTCTTTTGTATCAAACTAAGGATGCGAAAGCAAATTTGGTAGTACGGGAGGGAATTTTCATGACTAAGGGCGTAATGGGCTTCGTCAAAGGCGCCGGTATGGGCATCGCTGTGGGATGTATCGCCGGGGCGGTCGGCAACATGTATATGCACTCGAACAAAAAGGGCCTGAAAAAAAACGTGGGCAAGGCGCTGCGCAATGTGGGCGACTTTATGGACAACGTTACCAACATGTTCTAAACCGGATATCCCCATAAAAAGCCGGACTTGAGTTCGGCTTTTACATACTTCGTTTCCAATTCGCAATAAATTGGTTAAAACCAGTCCAATTAACCATATGAATGTTGACTATATTTCGCATTAATAGTATAAATTTAACAAAGCGCTATCTCCCACCGCCTGTCCTCCTGCCGGTTCTGCGACCGGGTGGCGGTATTCGACCACGGGGAGCCGATCGAGCTGGGAACCCATGAGGAATTGATCGCCCGGGGCGGGCGTTACAGCGATATGTGGAACGCTCAGGCGCAGTACTACATATAATACCTTGTCCGTGGGAAACCGACGGCAGGATGTCCGCCGCCACGGACCGCTGATCCGCAGGGAAGCTTCCCTTCCTTCCCCGCGGGAAACACCCGGATGTCCGCCGGGGACGGTCGCGCGGGAGCCATCTCTTGTTGCGCCTTGGAAAAGCCTTGTCCTCCCCTGACAGGGGAGGACAAGGTACAGCCCCGGCTTCCTTTTACATAAATAGCTTCCCTCCTGACGCGGGGACCGGCTGTTTGCGGGCGCACGGGGTTAACTCTCCCCCGGCGCCGGCATTCGACCGGCCCCGCGTTTTTTTGCACAGCCCCCTCTCTGTCCGCATAGGATAGCCTGAATGACTGGAAAGGAGAGGACGCCGTTGTACAGTAAGGGAAACCGCCAGACAGCGCGCACCAGCTGTATCAGTGAACAGCAGCTGTCCCTGATCAATACTCTGCGCCGGCTGGCGGAGCAATCGGTATATCGCCTGCGGGCGGTGCTGACCAGTATCTTCTTCGAACTGCCTGACCGCGCCGCCAATATACGACTGCTGGAGTCGGCCGGGGGTGACATTGCCGCCGTACTCCGCCGGTATTACGGTGATCAACGGGCACAGGAGTGCGCCCGGCTGGTGGCCGGCCGTTATCGTCTGGCAGCCTCCCTGCTGTCCGCACGGCTGGAGCTGAAGGTGGCCGATTCCAACCGCCTGCGCAGTCAATGGGCGCAGAACGGGCGGCTGCTGGCCCGCGGCCTGCATCTTCTGAATCCGTATTGGGAGGAACAGCAGTGGAATCAACTGCTGTTCCTGCAGATGAAGGCACTGGAAAAGGCCTTCGAGGATAAGTCGGAAGGCGACTGGTACGGGGAAGCCTCCCGTTTCGACGAACTGGAGGAGCGGGCGCTGCAAATGGCCGATTATCTGGCACGCGGTATCGTACAGCAGTTCGTTTGGGCGTAAACAGATAAAAACCCTCCGTGGGGAAAGCTTTCCCCA
>JAAWQC010000007.1 GCA_022800315.1 Clostridiales bacterium | reverse complement strand
GCGGAAGAAATCCCGATGTGGTGAAGCCACAGGAGGCGGTTTACGCCGACAGGGAATTCTTCCTGTAATGCGACTCGACGGGAGTCGATGTCGCTTTACCTAAGCTCCGAGATAGGCCGTTTTCACCTGGTCGTTTTCCAGCAGTTCGGCGGCGGGGCCCTCCAGCACCACGGTGCCGGTTTCGAGAACGTAGGCACGATTGGAGATGGACAGGGCCATTTTGGCGTTTTGCTCCACCAACAGGACGGTGGTGCCGCCCTTATTGACCTCCCGGATGCAGTCGAAAATCTCCTGTACCAGGATAGGGGACAGACCCATGGAAGGCTCATCCAGCAGCAGCATGGAGGGGTGTGACATCAGGGCGCGGCCGATGGCCAGCATCTGCTGTTCGCCACCCGATAGGGTCCCCGCCACCTGTTTGCGCCGTTCCCGCAGGCGCGGAAAACGGGTATACACCATTTCCAGGTCCGCCTCGGTTTTGGCTCCCGCCTTGCCCGACAGGATATAGGCGCCCATCTCCAGATTTTCCTGTACCGTCATGGTAGAGAACACACGGCGGCCTTCCGGCACCTGGGCCAGGCCCATCCGTACAATCTTGTGCGGCTCCATCTTGGCAATGGAATCGCCCATAAAGGCGATGTCGCCGCTGCGCGCCCGCAACAGCCCGGATACCGTCTGCATACTGGTGGTTTTGCCGGCGCCGTTGGCGCCGATGAGGGAGACGATCTCCCCCTCGTCCACATGGAACGAAATGCCCTTCAGCGCGTGAATAGCGCCGTAATAGACATGGATATCGGTAACATTCAGCATGGAGATAACCATCCTTTTCGATGACGTTGTGGCCCTGACCGGTCGCACCGGGGTCTCAGCCGCCGAGATACGCTTTGATCACCTGTTCGTTGCCGCGGATTTCCTCCGGTGTGCCGCTGGCGATCAGGGTGCCGTAATCCAGCACATAGATGCGTTCGCACACGCCCATGACCAGGCTCATATCGTGTTCGATCAGAAGGATGGATACACCGAACAGCTCCCGGATACGGTGGATGGTCTCCATCAGTTCCCGGGTTTCGGTGGGGTTCATACCCGCCGCCGGCTCGTCGAGCAGCAGCAGCTTGGGACCGGAGGCGAGGGCGCGCAGGATTTCCAGCTTGCGCTGCCGGCCGTAGGGCAGGTTGGCGGCCAGCTGGTCCGCCGTGTCCTCCATATCGAACAGCTTCAGCAGCTCCAGCGCGCTGTCGGAGGCGTCCCGTTCCTCCCGCCAGTAAGCGGGGAGCCGCAGGATAGCGGTCAGAGCGGAATATTTCATGTTCTGGGACATGGCGGCCTTGATGTTGTCGAGGACGGTCATGTTCTTGAACAGCCGGATATTCTGAAAGGTACGGGCGATGCCCAGCCGGTTGATCTGATAGGGCTTTTTACCGATGATGCTCTTGCCCTCGAAGCGGATGGCGCCCTTAGTGGGGGTATACACGCCGGTGAGCAGGTTGAAAACGGTGGTTTTGCCCGCTCCGTTGGGGCCTATCAGGCCGATGATTTCCTTTTCTTCGATCTTGAGATACACGTCGTCCAGAGCCTGCAGGCCGCCGAAGTTGATTCCCAGATCCTTTGTTTCCAGCACCGTCATGCTCACACCTCCTTTTTCGACGAACGGCGGCGGGTGATGAAACCCTTCACCTTGCCGAAGACGCTGGATACGGTCACCTCATAGCGGCCCAGGAGGCCGGTGGGGCGGAACAGCATCACGATAATCAGGATAATGGAGTAGATGAGCATACGGTAGTTGGCGAAATCGCCCAGCCAGCCGCGAAGCAGCTCGGGCAGCAGGGTGAGCACGGTGGCGGAAATGATGGAGCCGGTGATGGAGCCCATGCCGCCCAGCACCACCATGATGAGGATTTCCACCGATTTGTTAAAATCGAACTTGGAGGGGTCCACCACGCCCACGTGGTGAGCGTACAGACCGCCGGCCACACCGGCGATGAAGGCGGCAATAACGAAGGCCAGCAGCTTATAATAAGTAGTATTGACGCCGGACGCTTCTGCGGCGATCTCGTCCTCCCGGATAGCGATGACTGCCCGCCCGTGGCGGGAACGGCCGAAGGTGAACATGACGAACACCACCAGCACCACGATGACAAAGGCGTAAATGAACATGCCGGCAGGATTCTGCCGGGTGGCGATGGTGGAGATACCCGACAGGCCCATGGCGCCGCCGGTGAAGCCCAGATTGTTGGCCACCACGCGGATGATTTCACCGAAGCCCAGGGTGATGATGGCCAGATAATCGCCTTTCAGCCGCAGGGCGGGGATGCCGATCACGACACTGAACAGGGCGGACACAATGCCGGCCAGTATCAGTCCAATGGGAAAAGCGATGTCCAGCGGCAGCCCGCTGTTCTTGGTGAACAGGGCGGCGGCGTAGGCCCCTACCAGCATGAAGCCTGCATGACCCAGTACCAGCTGGCCCAGCACGCCGGTCACCAGGTTCAGGCTGACGGCGAGTATGACGTTGATGCATACCAGGGACAGCAGGTTCGACTGCATCCGGTCCAGTGTGCCGCTGTCGATGAGAAAGACGAGGGCGGCGAACACCAGGGCGGTGAGGAGAAAGTTGACGATATAGACCAGCAGCTTGTTCTTCTTGCGTTTGTCCATCTTACACCTTCTCCTTTCGGATCTTGCCCAGGATACCGGCGGGCTTGACCAGCAGGACCACGATCAGGATGCCGAACACCACCGCGTCGGTCAGGGTGCTGCTGACGTAGGCCTTGGTCAGCACCTCCGCCATGCCCAGCAGGTAACCGCCCAACATGGCGCCGGGAATGCTGCCGATGCCGCCGAGAACAGCGGCCACGAAGGCCTTGAGTCCGAAGAGGTTGCCCATGGTGGGGGAAATCTGCGGATAGGTGTTGCAGTACAGCAGGGCGCCCACCGCCGCCAACGCGGAGCCGACCGCAAAGGTGACCGCGATGATGAAGTTGGTGTTGATGCCCATCAGCTTGGCTGCTCCCGCGTCCTCTGAGGTTGCCTGCATGGCCTTGCCGATCTTGGTCTTATTCACCAGCAGCTGCAGGCAGATCATCATAACCACCGACACCGCGATATTGAGCAGGGTGGCCGAATTGACCTGCAGCCCGCCGGGCGAGCCGATCATACCGTTCATGAACATGACGGGCATGGATTTGGGGTCCGATTGGAACAGCATCATAAAGGAATTCTGTAAAAACAGGCTGACGCCGATGGCCGTGATCAGGAGAGAGATGCGGGGGGCCCCCTTGGTCAGCAGGCGGTGATACGCCAGCTTTTCAATCAGGACGCCGGCCAGCGCGCACACCAGCAGGGCCACCGGGATGGCAACCCATACCGGCATCTTCAGGCTGACCATAGTGAAATACACCATGTAGCCGCCCACCATGATGATATCGCCGTGAGCGAAGTTGATGAGCTGGACGATACCGTATACCATGCTGTAGCCCAGCGCCACCAGCGCGTATATACTGCCCAGCCCGAGGCCGTTGAGTATCTGCGAAAAAAAGTCCATTGTCTGCCGCACCTTCTTTTATCGTGACTTTTATGGTAATTGTTTGCGGGAGGGCCTGAGGAAATTTCTGCCGGACGCAGGCCCTTAGCTTGTCGAAAAAGTCTGGTTTCCGCCGGACTTTTTCGACAAGCTAAGGGGGGTGGGACACCCACCCCCCTCGGTTCTGTCTTGCCGTATGGCGGACGCCGGTTTACGCGCCGACGCTGAAGTTTTCGATGAACTTATAGGAACCGCCGTCGAAGCCGGTGATAATGGCCTCGCGGATGGGATTACGCTTCTCATCGAAGGAGGTGGTGCCGGTCAGGCCCTTGAAGTTGGTGGCCTTCATCGCTTCGATGATCTTATCCGAGTCGGTGGAGCCGGCGCGGGAAATAGCGTCCGCCATGATGTACATGGAGTCATAGCCCAGCACGGAGAACATGTTGGCGTCCAGATGATAGGTTTCCTTGTATTTTTTCAGGAAGCCCTGCAGCGCCTCGTCGGTGCTGGTGGCGGAGTACTGGCTGCAGAAATAAGCGTTGGAAACCGCGTCCTGGTTGGAAGCGTCGATCTTTTCCAGCACGCCGTCCCAGCCGTCGGCGCCCAGCAGCTTGCTGGTGATGCCCTGGGCCTTGGCCTGCACGGCGATGAGGGCCACATCGGAGTAGTAGACGGGGATCATCAGCACGTCGGGATTGGAGGATTTGATCTTGGTCAGCTGGGTATTGAAGTCCTTGCTGCCGCTGCTGCCGCCCTGATAGCCCTCTTTATTGGTGATGGTGATGTTCAGGTCCTTGGCCGCCGCTTCAAAGGCGTCGGCGATGCCGGTGGAATAGGTGTCCGCGCTGTCATACAGGATGGCGGCGGTTTTTGCCTCCAGCTTCTGGGAGGCATAGGTGGCCATCAGCTTGCCCTGATAGGGGTCGATAAAGCAGGTGCGGAACACGTTGGCGCCCACATCGGTGATGTCCTCCTGCGTGCCGGAGGGGGTCAGCATGGGCATGTTGTCGGCTGCGGCCTTCTGGGCCACTGCCTTGCAGGGTTTGGAGGTGACGTCGCCGATCAGGGCCACCACCTTGTCGCCGACCAGACGGTCGTACGCGGTGACAGCTTCCTGCGAGTCGCCCTTTTCGTCGTAGCTGATGTACTCGATCTGCTTGCCGAGGACGCCGCCCTTTTCGTTGATTTCCTTGACCGCCAGCTTGACGGCGTTGTCCACAGCGGTGCCGTACTGGGCAACCTCGCCAGTCAGGGGCGCCAGCCCGCCGATCTTGATGGTGTCACCGCCGGTTGTCCCGGCGTCCTTGCCGCCGCAGCCAGCCAGCGGCATGGTCATCATCGCCGCGGCCAGCACAGCGGCGGCCACGCGCATGGTTTTTTTCATCATAAATCCCTCCACATTTTCACCGTACAAACTCCCCTGTCAGGCGGCGCCGCATAAAAAAAGCGGCAGAACTCCCGCCAGGCGGGAACTCCGACGCTTAACCGATGCAGAAACAGGCTCCGCGACGGGCCTTCACAAAGGGTTGATTCTAAACAGCATTATATCCGCTGAAGGCCCCGTTTGCAAGGGGGAATTTGAATTCTTCCAGAAAACTGTGTCCGTACTGTGTGGAATGTGTCTGCCACAGCGGGATTTTGGAAGCCCATGTACCCGCAGAGGCGTCCTGGTATAAAAAAACGCTGGCCGCTGGGAGAGCAGCGGCCAGCGTTTTGGGGTATGGAGTCAGGCGCTTTTCCACAGAAAAGGCACCCCTTCTCTTCTGTTCTTCCCGTTATCAGGCAAATTCATGGACAGTCCGATGCATAGCGTCCCATTGCTGTTCCATTTCGGCCACCAGCCGGAACTGGGTGCGGCAGCGGTCGAGGTTGTGTCCCTCCCGATGGATTTTGAAGTAGGTATCCCCCTCCAGGTAATCGGTGAGGAAACGCATGCCGCATTCCAGCGTCATCAGCTTGGCGCCCCAGGGGAGGCACTCCTTCTCTTTGGCGGTGAGGGCGTCGCCTGCGGCGGACAGATAGCCCTCCGTATAGGCCCGGTACAGGCCGATGTCGAAGTGGACCTTGTCGAGGTCCGGCTCATCCTCCGCCGCTGTGGAGGCGCCAAATCGGATGGAATCGCCGAAGTCGTTGAGTACGAGGCCGGGCATGATGGTGTCCAGATCGATCACGCAAAGCCCTTCGCCGGTCCGGCGGTCCAGGATGATATTGTTGAGTTTGGTATCGTTGTGAGTGACCCGCAGGGGCAGTTTCCCCGCCTCCAGCAGGTCCATCAGTACGGCGCAGTCGTCCTGCCGCGCCAGCACGAAGTCGATTTCCGCCGGTACATCCCCGGCGCGGCCCAGCGGGTCGGCCGCCAGCACTGTGCGGAAGTTATCCAGCCGCCGGCGGGTGTCGTGGAAATGCTCGATGGTCTCGTACAGGGTGTCAGCGGGGTAATCCTCCAGCAGGCGAAGGAAACGGCCGAAGCTGCGTCCCGCCGCGGCGAACTGGTCCGCGTTTTCCGCTGCCTGCAGGCAATAACCTCCTTCTATGAAGAGATAGCAGCGCCACGCACCGCCCTCCTTATCGGTATAGAAGGCGTCACCCGTCCGGGTGGGCACGACGTTGAGGGTCTCCCGTTCCGGGTCGCCGCCGGCCTCTCGGATTTTCTTTTTCAGGTGTTCGGTGACGCCCAGTACGTTGGCCATCAGGTGGGCGGGGTTTTTGAAGACGTCGGTGTTGATCCGCTGCAGCAGGAACCGTTTGGCGCTGCCGTCCTTCTGCTGGGTGTAGACCGCGAAGGTGTCGTTGATATGTCCCTGCCCGTAGCGCAGCGCGCCGGCGGCTTCCCCGCCGAAATCAAAGGCGGCGAGGACCTCGGGGGTGGGGTTGTGGTTGATTTTGGACATGGGCGTTCCCCTTTCGTTCAAACGGTTTTCTGCCACAGGGGCTCGGGATACAGACCGGCCGCGTGCTTTTCAGCGATGGCGGCCATGACGGCGGGTTTATCCTCCTGATAGGTCACGCCGCACCACCTGTCTTGGCTGGTCAGTACCTTCACGGCGGCCCGGCCGTTTTTCACCAGATCGTTGACCACGGTGGGCAGCAGGTATTCGGCTTTCAGCGGGTTTTCCCGCAGCGCGGTGTCGAGGAAGGCGGGATAACGTTCCCCGATGGCGTCCAGCAGGGCGGGGGTGAACCCCCACAGGTTCATAGAGACCACCGTCTCGGGGTCGAGAGCGGTCCAGGTACTGCCGTCGTCTTCGGTGAAGCGGGCGCCGTCGGGCGTCTTTTCGATATGGGTGTGCTCGGTGACGCCGGTGAGGAAACCGTTCCGGTCCACCTCGCATACCCCCCGCGCCACGTGGCCGTAATCGGTGAGGGTGTTTTTCAGCCGGTAACCCACCATACAGTAGGGGGAGGGCACGGCTTTACCGGCGGCAGCCGTTTCCTGCAGGCAGCGGCAGATCAGGCGGAAGGCCTCCGGCCCGTAGTAATCGTCGGCGTTGATGACGGCGAAGGGGGCGTCCACCAGACCGCGGATGCTGTAGACCGCCTGGGCCGTGCCCCACGGTTTGACCCGGCCCTCCGGTACGGTATAGCCCGCCGGCAGGTCATCCAGCCGCTGGTAGGCGTAGTCCACCTGGGCTTGTTCTTTCATCCGGCGGCCGATGACCTCTTCGAAGTCGGCCTCTATTTCTTTTTTGATAACGAACACGATGCGTTCGAACCCGGCGCGCAAGGCGTCATAAATAGAGTAATCCACGATCACCTCGCCGTGGCGTCCCACCGGGTCGATCTGCTTCAGGCCCCCGTAACGGGAACCCATGCCCGCGGCCATGACGACAAGGACCGGTTTTTTCATGGTTTCACCCATCCCTTCTGCGGAATATCAGATTTCGTACCAGCGAATTTCATTAGCGGCCAGCTCCAGCGGGAAGCAGCTGCCGTCCCCCCGGTACACCACCGTGCTCTGCGGCTCGTAGGTGTTGTTGACCACGCAGTATTTGCCGTTTTTCACATAGGCGTGGACTTCGACGTTGTAGTTGTCGCTGAACCAGGCGTGGAGCTCCTGCTCGCCGTGAGCGGCCCACAGGATGGCGCGGTACAGCAGCCGGGAGTTTTCAAAGCTGTAGGGCAGACCGCTGATATAAACACCGCGGCCGCCGCCGAAGGAGTTGACCGCCAGCTGGACCCCCTTGTCCACCTGCCGCAGCACGGCGGTGCCTTCGAGGGCGAAAACGTTCGGCTTCCCTTCGCCGAAATCAATGGAATTCCCGCAGTCGGCGGTGATAAAGTGGGGATGCTCTTCCCAGTTGTATTTGTCAAGGGAGAGGGTAAAGCCGATTTCTTCCTCTACCCCCAGTATGCCGGCCAGCTGGAAAAACCGGCCTTCATGCTGACAGGCGGCGGGTTCTCCCACGCCGATGAAGCCGCCGCCCTGGTGCACGAACCGGCGCAGGGCGGATACCACGGCGGGATCGGTCCAGTTTTCCCCGCCCGACCAGGCGGTGTAGGCGTCACCCACGTTGAGCACCACATCAATGTCGTCGAGGAAGGCGGGATTCTCCCGGATGTCGTCGAAGCTAAGGAATGTGACGTCAAAGGGGGCACCGCTGAGGGCTTCGATGACCCCCGCGTAGGAATAGTTCTGTTTGTAGTAGATGGCGTGGTGGACCATGTGGTTGCCCCACGCCCGCATTTTGCCCCAGCAGTTGAGCACCGCCACCCGCTTAACACAGAAGGGGGTAGTGCCGCGGATATTCTCATACAGCTCGCGGAATTCGTCGCAGACGCTGCGCACGTACTCCACAAATTCGGGAAATTGCAGCGCCAGCTTCAGATAACCGCCGTAGCCGATGCGGTCGATGGGTTTGCGCAGGATGGCGCGGCGGGCGGTGACCCAGTTGACCTTGGCCTCGCGCACCGGGTCGCCTCCCTCATGGAAGGTGTCGGGGAAGAAATAGGGGAGGAAGCGGCCTTCGGTGTATTTCACTCCCGGTATGTCGCTGATGAGCCGCAGGGTGGAGCCGTTGCCCACGCTGCCCACCACCGCGTCCAGGCCGATGGATTTGAATTCCTCCAGGAAGGGCTCGGTGCCGATCCAGTGGTCCCCCAGGAACATCATGGCTTCCTTGCCGCATTCATGGGTGATATCCACCATCTCTTTGGCCAGCTTGGCCACCTCGCGGCGCTGAAAGGCCTGGAAATCGCGGAATTCCCGGCTGGGAACCCGGTAGGTATTGTTCAGGTAGCCCTGATCGATGATGTATTCCGGCCGAAACGGATAACCGGCCTCCTTCTCGAACTGTTCGAGGATATAGGGGCTGACGCTGGCCGAATAGCCGTACCAGTCCACGTATTTTTCCCGCGCCAGCTCGTCGAAGATCAGGGTGAACTGGTGGAAGAAGGTGGTGAAGCGGATCACATCCACATAAGGGTGCTCCGCGATGAAGCGGCGCAGCCGTTTCATCGTGTACTCGCGTGTCAGGGGCTGGCGGACGTCGAAGGTAACCTGATGCTCCACCCCCTGCCAGTCGTTGGTGACCGCGTTGTACATATGGACCGGGTCCCACAGGATGTAGGCGAGGAAGCTGACCGTGTATTCGTGGAAGGGAACGGCCGGCGTGATGGTGACGTCGCCGGTTTCCTCGTCATAGCGCCACTGCCCGGCGGGCACGGGTTCCCCTGTGGTGCGGTCGATGACCTCCCACCAGCGGCGGATGTCGTCCCGGCTGTTGACCATGAGCATGTCGGGATACAGACCCGCCATCAGATGGATGGATAGGGTTTCCGATTCCGCGGCCCGGTGGGGTGTCATCAGGTACATCTGCTGGATTTCTTCGGGATGGGCGCTGGCCCAGGCGTTGTCCTTTCGGGTGGTGTAGTAGGTGGAGTAGACCTTGGCGTCCACTCCCTTGAGCTCGTCGGGATAATCGGTGCCGTCGCAGTCGCGGATGGCGTCGGCGCCCCACAGATCGAGCAGCTGTTTGGTCTCGGGCACCACGTCCAGATCGGTGGGGATGGTGACGCGGCCCTTTTTACGGTTGTCTTGTGTCATGGGCGGAACCTTTCCGGCTCCCGTGGGGCAGGGCCCTCACAGGGAGTCCTGTAAATATGGGAATAAAGGGAGGGTTTCAGCGGGGGTTCAGCCCCGTTGAACCCTGCTCTTTTTTCTTTCTCTTCGCCAGGCGGTCGGCACGGGTATAGCGCCGGTTGTAGAGAAACAGCAGGACCAGCAGGCCGGCCAGACCCAGCATCATGACGCCGAGCCAGACCGCGCCCTGGTTCATCTGTCCGATGATGATCAGGGCGACACAGCCAAGGAACGCGGCCAGTGTCGCCAGCGTTTTGAGCAGTTTCATGTCGATCTTCCTTTCTGGCTTTCCGCCGCCGCGGGAAATCAGCCCTTCAGTCCGCCCACCGTCATGCCCTGCGTCAGCTTCTTCTGCACCATAATATACAGGATCAGGGTCGGCAGCATGACGATGACCAGTCCGGCGTACATCTGTCCGTATTGCGCGGCGGCGTTCTGGGCTTTCATCAGATTCATCAGGCCCACCGGCAGGGTTTTAAAGGCGTCGTCGGTCAGCAGGGTCATCGAGATGATGTACTCGTTCCAGAAGGACAGGAAATTGAACAGGATCACGGTGATGATGCTGGGCTTGGCCATGGGCATGATGATCTTGACCATGGTGTTGAAGTAGCCGCTGCCGTCCACATAGGCCGCTTCCTCATAATCCTTCGGCAGGGTGGCGAAATAGCCCGACAGCAGGTAGATGGTGAAGGGCAGGGCGGTGGAGGCGTAGATCAGAGCGACCATCAGGCGGTTGTTGGTGAAAACGGTCCCCCCGAACAGGGAATTCCAGTCCACCAGCATGAGGAAGATGGGCACGACGATGTAATTGACGTTGACGAACAGGCCGCCCATGAAGGCGGTGTTCAGCACCCGGCGCCCACGGAAACGGTAGCGGGCCAGCACATAGGAGGCAGGCAGGGCTACCACCAGCAGGATCGCCAGCGCCAGCGCCGTCACGAGGATGGAGTTGATAAAATAGGTCCCCATATTCGCCTTCTGGAAGGCGTCGATAAAGTTCTGGAAATAGAAGCCCTTGGGCCACGCCCACGGACTGCCGTAGAATTCGGAGTTTTCCTTCACCGAGGCCAGAAAGGCCCAGCCCACCGGCACAATGATGGTGACGGCGAAGGTGATGAGCGCCACATAAATAAAGATTTTGTAGAGGGTTTCCGCACTCATGGGCTTGCGCTTTTTCATGTTTCGACCCCCTTCTTAGTATTCAAGCGGTTCCCGCTTGGTGACGGCATTGACAATCGCCGCCAGCGCAAAGGAGAACAGGAACACGATCACGCCGATGGCCATGCCGTACCCGTAGGACGAGTTGGTGTAGGCCTGGCCGTACATATAGCTCAGGAACACTTCGCTGGAGCCGTCCGGCCCGCCGCTGGTCATCGCCTTGACGAACAGGAAGCTGAGATTGATGGAACTGATGATGAAGAAGGTCAGGGTGGTGCGGATGTTGGTCCAGATCAGCGGGACGGTGATGGTGAAGAACTGGCGGAATCGTCCCGCACCCTCCAGCGAGGCGCTCTCATACAGGCTCTCAGGCACGGCGGACATGCTGGCCATGTACATGACCATGTAGTAGCCGATGGCCTGCCAGACCATGGCCCCCGCCAGGCTGAATACCACGATTTTCTGATCACCCAGCCACAGCACCGGGTTGTCCTTCAGGTTGGTGAAGAGGCCCAGAATGCTGTTGAGCAGACCGCTGTTGGGGTCGTAGATGGCGTTGAAGATAGCGGCGATGACCACCACCGAGAGAATGTTGGGGATATAGAAAATGATGCGGAAAAAATTCTGGCCCTTGAGCTTTTCCCGTGTCAGGATGCCGGCGAACAGCAGGGCGAAGGCAAAGGTGACAATGGTCACCAGAACGATCAAAAGGACGGAGTTCTGAAAGGATCGAAGGAACTTTTCGTCCCCGAGCAGTTTCTGGAAATTATCCAGGCCGACGAAGGTCTTGCCCTCCGCCGAATAACCGCCCCACTTGAACAGAGACATCCAGAACACCTGCAGGGTGGGGATCACCATAAAGATGGTGAAGAGGACGGCGGCGGGTGCCACACAGAAAAAGATAAATCGGCCGCGTCCCTTGTGTTTTTCCATTAGCTCACTCTCCTGTCGTGAGGGATTTGCGCCGCATCGTGCGCCGTATTGGGGCGGGATGGTTTCCCCGCAGGGGAGAAGGCGGCGGGCATTGCCCGCCGCCTTCCGGTATCAGCCGTAACGGGCGCTGTCCAGCTTATTTCATCGCGCCGCGCAGGGCGTCGTTGGCCTTGTTGACGGCGGCTTTCCATTCGTCCACCGTCTTCTGTCCGCTGACGACGCTGTCCACGGTGCCGAACAGGGAATCCTTCATACTCACGCCCTCCACCGGCTCGGTGGTGGCGAAGGTGCCCATGGCGGCCTTGGCGCCGTTGTCGTAGATGCTGTAGAACAGCTTATTGTTGCCCTCCAGCTTCGAGCTGATGCCCTTGATGGGCTGGATGGCGCCGGCCTTGGCGAAGATGGCCGCGGCCTCGTCGGAGTACAGGTACGCCATGAACTGGTCGGCCAGTTCGGGATTCTTCGCCTGCTTCGGGCTCCACACCTGCTCAAAGAAGGTGTAGGAATACTGGTCTCCGCCGTCGGTTACGGCCGGCAGGGCGGTGAAGCCCCACTCAAAACCGTCGGCGCGGGGCGCGTCCTTCATTTCGTCCACAATCCAGGTACCGTTGGGCACGAACAGGGCTTTGTGGTCCAGGATAAGCTGCTGGTTCTTCAGATAGTTGGAATCATTGGCGTTGGCCACCGTGCTCTTTTCGGTATAGGAGGCCAGCTTGGCCACGATGTTGAAGGCTTCGGTGGCTTCGGGGGTATCCCAGATACCCTCTTCATACTTCATCGCCCGGTTGAAGAACTCGGGGCCGCCCGTCTCGTTGAGCAGAGCGTAGAAGAAAGCGTCGAAGTAGCCGGTGGTGGGATAGGTGAACAGCGCGATGCCTTCGGCCTTGGCCTTCTCGCCCAGCTCCCACATCTCATCCCAGGTCTTGGGGACTTCCCAGCCCTTGGACTGAAGGAAAGCGGCGTCGTAGAACAGGCCGCAGGGTCCGTAGAACATCGGCGACAGATAGGTTTTGCCGTCGGTATAGGGGTTGGTCACCAGGGTGTCCAGAAAGCCGTCGACGATCTTGTCCTTGACCTTGACCTCTTCACCGGGGACGGTCATCTCCAGCATGCCGGACAGGTCACGGATGGCGTTGTCCTTGGTCATGGTCTCGGTCAGGGCCAGGGTGCGGCCCACGGCCAGGTGGATGACGTCGGGATAATCGCCGGATTTCATTTTGGGGCTGATGACGTCCTCCAGATTCTTATCCAGGGTCAGCTCCACCTTTACGCCGGGATTCGCCTTTTCAAACGCGGCGGCGACCTCTTTCCACATTTCGGCGCCATAGGCGGTTTCGATAGCGGCTACCTTAAGCGTTTTGTTGCTGCCGCTGCCAGTGTCGTTGTTCTTGGCGGAGCATCCTGCCAGCACGCTGACGGACATTGCTGCGACCAGCACGAGGGATACTGCCTTTTTCATGCCCTTCACTCCTTCTGATGTCGGTTGGTTTATTTTCGAATGCCAAAACGATGGGGGAATGCGGTGGTGTGTTTTGCTTACAATCTCAGTATATCGTTTTTGGGGCCGCATTCAATTTGGATATTGCGGCATTTTTTATATATATTGCTGTATTTGGAGCTTTTGCCCACTGTATACATGTTTTGTTCAACATTGTTGTGCGTTCTTCCGCTATCATGAAGGGCGTTATCCGCCAATTGGCCATATTTCATGATAATATTCTATAATTTTAGGCAGCTTGCCAGATCGGGTGTCTTGTTATATAATACAATCCAGAAAGAAAAGCGGGTATAAATCGCAAGAGATTCACGCAATATAGTAACAGAGTAAAGCGAAAAAGCCCAAATTCGGGAAAAAACGTTCAAAACCAGTTATGCCTGCCGCCACTGCCGGCGACGGCTGAAAGGGGACCTGTCCCATGAGCAACCAGCAGTATGAAATGGCGGCCAACGGCGGGGAACGACCGTCCGCTAAATTGCTGTACGTCACTGCCGCGCGGTACGACACCGACTGGCACAGCACCATGCATTCCCACTATTTTTCCGAGTTTATCTATGTGCTCCACGGGCAAGGGCGTTTCCTGGTAGAAAACACCGTCCTGGACATTAAGGAAAACGATCTGGTGATCGTCAACCCCCATGTGGAACATACCGAGACCTCGCTGAAAGATCACCCGCTGGAATATATAGTATTAGGCGTAGATAATGTAATATTCACCTTCGATCCGCTGGGGGCGGCGAGCAGTTACCGGCTCTACCATTATCAGGAACAGGCGTCCCAGATGAACTGGTACCTGAAAACCATGCTGCGTGAGGTGGAGAACAAGGCGCTCTATCATGAGGTGGTCTGCCAGAATCTGCTGGAGGTTATGATTATCCACATGATGCGGCTGGCCAACTTCACCCTGTCGGTGGTGTCCTCCCGACGGCTGCGGTCGGTCAGCAGCTCGGCCAAACGGTTTATCGACGACCATTTTAAGGAAGCGGTGACGCTGCAGGAGCTGGCAGACGAACTGCATGTGGGCAAATTTCATCTGATCCACAGCTTTACCGAGGATTACGGCATTTCTCCCATCAATTACCTCATCGCCCGCCGGGTGGAGGAGAGCAAAACCCTGCTGAAAACCACCGACCTGAATATTGCCAAAATCGCTTCTTTTACCGGTTTTTCGTCCCAGTCGTATTTTTCCCAGTGCTTCCGCCGGCTGTCCGGCTTTACCCCCAACGAATACCGGCGGATAATGCGGATGAAGGTGGAAGACTGAAAGACGGCAGCCACGCAAAAGACGGGGTCCGGCGCCAATCGCCAGACCCCGTCTATTACTATAAGGGAATCGTACAAATTATTGTATTTTCAGCCGTACCGTGAAGGTGGTGCCCACTCCCGGCTCGCTGTCCACCCGCAGGTCGCCGCCGTACAGGCTGACGATGTGCTTGACGATGGACAGCCCCAGCCCGGTGCCGCCCAGCTCCCTGGAGCGCCCTTTGTCCACCCGGTAGAACCGCTCGAACACCCGCTCCCGGTGCTCGGCGGGGATGCCGATACCGGTGTCGTGGACGCGGATGACCGCCAGACCCCGCTCTCCGTGGGCGGACACGTTGACCGCGCCGCCGTCGCGGTTATATTTGACGGCGTTTTCCATCAGGTTCTTGATAAGCTGGTACAGGCGCCGGGGATTGGCCTTTACCATCAGGGAGGGGTCGGTGAAGAGGTACAGGCGGATGCCGCGGCTTTCCGCCTCGGGGCGCAGTGTCCCCGCGGCCCGCTCGATGATTTCGCTCAGGGAGGTGAGGGGGTCTTCCGTCTCGCTCCGTCGGTTTTCGATTTCGGATAATTGCAGCAGGTCATCGGTCAGCTTTTGCAGCCGCTCGGCCTCGATTTCGATGATCTCGTAAAAGCTGTGGGTGGTATCCTCGTCACGTGGCCCGCTTTTGAGCAGTTCGATGTAGCCGCGGATGGAGGTCAGGGGCGTTTTCAGCTCATGGGTGACGTTGGCCACAAATTCGCTGCGTATCTCCTCCAGCTTGGTGAGACGGGTGATATCGGAAATGACCGCCAGGGCACCGCCGTCCTCCTCCGCGCCCGTATGGGAGACGACGGAGGAAAGGGGCGCGGCGTATACCTGCAGGGTGCGTTCCTCCGGAGCGGCGAGAAACAGGGTGTCCCGCACCGGTTCGCCGGTATCGGCCACCGTTTCCAGCAGCGCGGCGATAGCGGCGTAATTGACCCCCCGTTCAGACAGGTGGGCGGCAGTGGCGGGGCAGTCGCCCAGCAATGCCCGCGCCCGGTCGGTCATGAGGGTGACGCTGCCGGCCGCGTCCACTGCGATCACTCCGTCGTCCATCCCCTGCAGCACACCGGCCAGCCGGTCGTTATTCTGCGCCAGGTCCAGCTGGGCGGCTGCCAGCCGTTCCGCCATACGGCTGAACGCGCGGGAAAGTTCTCCCAGTTCATCGGGAGCTTCCTGCTCCGAGAGGGAGAGGGCGGCTGGTTCGTCCCCGTCCGCCATGGAGCGGGCCGCCCGTGTCAGGGAGTGGAGGGGCTCCACCACCCGTCCAGCGGAATAGCTGGCTGCGATGAGAGCGGCCACCAGCCCCATGAAAATCCCGATGGCGCCGCAGCCCCATAGGAGATACAGCACCCGGTTCATGCCGTCCAATGGCAGGGCGGCGCGGTATATCACCGTTTCGCCGCCGGCGCCGACGCCGCGCAGGGCGGCATAGAGCTGCCGGCCGCCCAACGTGGCGCTGCGGCGGATATCCCGGCCCCTGCCCTCCGACAGGGCTTTGACCACCTCTTTGCGATTCTCGTGGCTGCCCATTCCCGCTGGTGACGATTCGCTGTCCCCCAGCACTTGGCCATCCTCGGAGATGACGGTCAGGCGGATATGCTGGCCGGCCTGCGCAAGGGCGGCCGCCGTCCGTTCGGTGAGCGACTGAGGGCCGCCGTCCGATCTCGCGTTCTCCGCCATCAGGGTGAGGGCGGCCTGCAGACGCAGCTCCGCCTCGTCGATATACACCTGTTCCATCAGGGGAACGGCAAATAAAAACGCGATAAACAGGCCGGCGGCAATGGCGATGGTGGCCGCGCGAAAAAAGCGCTTTCTCAATCAATCACCTCATTTCAAAGTGGGAAAAGGGAAAACCGCGGAGCGGGCTCGGGCGGAACATCAGTCCCGGAACCGGTAGCCCGCGCCGCGGACGGTAAGGATCAGTTTGGGATTGTCCGGCTCATCCTCCAGCTTTTGCCGCAGATAGCGCACGTGGACGTCCACCGTCCGCGTATCGCCGTAAAAATCGATCTTCCACACGGTATCCAGCAGCATCTCCCGGGTGAAGACCCGGCCCGGCGCTTTCATCAGAGTATAGAGCAGCTCGAATTCCTTCTGGGTCAGCTCCACCGGCTGGTTGTTCTTGGTCACCCGGCGGCGGGCGTAATCGAGGGTGATGCCGTTGCTTTTCAGCAGCTGTTCCTGGGGCGGGGTCAGGTATTCCTGCCGCCGGATTACCGCGCGGACCCGCGCCGCCAGTTCCTTGACGCTGAAGGGCTTGGTGACATAGTCGTCCGCACCCAGCTCCAGCCCCAGCACCCGGTCCACCTCGTCGGAACGGGCGGTCATCATCAGGATCGGTACCGGCCGGGTCGCCGGGTTGGCCCGCAGCTGGCGCAGCACCTCCATCCCGTCCAGCCCCGGCATCATCCAGTCGAGCAGGATGGCGTCCGGCTTTTGCTGTCCCACCGCCCGCAGCACGGTGGCGCCGTCGGAAAATTCCGCCGTGTCGAAACCCGCGTCCTTCAGGCTGATGGAGGCGAGACGGCGGATGTGGGGCTCGTCGTCGACTATATAGGCCAAAGGCATGATGATTCTTCCTTTCGTCACGTCAGAAACAGGACGGGCAGCATAACACATAATTCTATCCGTTGCCTCTATCATATCATAATCTTTTTATAGTGCCTAGAGCAATCAACGGATGAAATTGGCACCAGTCCGGTAGCCTCCATTTATGCCATTCCGCTCGCCAACTGCTCCAGCCGTTTTTTCGCCGGGGGAATCATTCCTCGGGGGCGGCGGTATCGTTCAGGTTGGGGTGGACGCCGGTCTGGACGAAAATGGCCCATTCGGCGATATTGGTGGCGTGGTCGCCCATGCGCTCGATATACTTGGCGATGAACATGAAGTCCACGTTTTCGGGCACGGCGGAGGGGTGGGAGCCGATGCGGCCGCACAGCTCCAGCACGGCGGAGGAGAACAGGCTGTCGATTTCATCGTCGGCCAGACAGACGGCGCGGGCGGCCTCCGCGTCCCGGCGGATGTAGGCGTCCAGCGCGCCGGCGGTCATCTCCCGCGCCTTTTCGAACATCTTCAGCATCTGTGAGGAGGGGGTCAGAGAGGCGATGCGGGGTACGGTGGACAGGATCTCGCAGATATCCGCGCACTGGTCGGAGATGCGCTCCATATCGGTGATGATTTTCAGCGTGGAGGTGATGATGCGCAGGTCACCGGCCAGCGGCTGCTGCAGGGCCAGCAGATTCATACAGTTCTGCTCGATATTTTTTTCCATGCTGTTGATCTCGGCGTCCCGGGGAAAAATGGTGCGGGCCAGCCCGATATCCATCGTTTTCAGGCACTTGATGGTGCCCTGCATGATCTTATCCACCAGCCGGCCCATAGCCGACAGATCGCGGCCCAGCCGCTCCAGCTCCTGATCGAATAGGGTTCTCGGCATAGTCGTTCTCCTTATCAGTCATCATTGTAACCAAACCGCCGGTGATTAACCGAAGCGGCCGGTGATATAGTCCTCGGTGCGCTTGTCGCGGGGGGTGTTGAACATCAGTACCGTGTCGTCGTACTCCACGATCTCGCCCAGCAGGAAAAAGGCGGTTTTGTCCGCAATGCGGCCTGCCTGCTGCATGTTGTGGGTGACGATGACCACGGTATACTCTTTCTTCAGCTCCTGCATCAGGTCCTCGATTTTCAGGGTGGAGATGGGGTCGAGGGCGGAGGTGGGTTCGTCCATCAGCAGGATGTCGGGCTCCACCGCCAGGGCGCGGGCGATGCACAGCCGCTGCTGCTGCCCGCCGGACAGGCCCAGGGCGGAGGATTTCAGCCGGTCCTTTACCTCGTCCCACAAGGCGGCGCCCCGCAGGGACTTTTCCACCCGTTCGTCCAGCTCCCGTTTGTTTTTGATCTTGTGGACGCGGGGGCCGTAAGCGATGTTGTCGTAGATGCTCATGGGAAAGGGGTTGGGCTTTTGAAACACCATGCCGGCCCGGCGGCGCAGCAGAGTCACGTCGGTGCGCGGGTCGTAGATATCCTCCCCGTCGATGGATACCCGCCCGGTGATACGGCAGCCGTCCACCAGATCGTTCATCCGGTTGAGGGTCTTGATGCAGGTGGACTTGCCGCAGCCCGACGGACCGATGAAGGCGGTGATCTGGTTTTCCGCGATCTTCATGGAGATGCCCTTCAGGGCCTGGAATTCGCCGTAGTGAAGGTTGAGATTCTCGATCTCGATTTTCGTTTTCATGCGGTTTGGTCCTTTCTGAACACCCTTGACAGCAATCCTGCCAGGCGGTTGAGAATGAATACCAGGATCAGCAGCACTGAGGCGGTGGCGTAGGCGATCTGGAAGGCATCGGGGTCCACCGCCTGTTTGGCGGTCTGGTACAGGTGGAGGGTCAGTGTCCGCCCGCTGTCCATGATGTGGGAGAGGAGGCCGTTCGGCATATCGTACGCCATACCGGAGGTAAACAGCAGGGCCGCCGACTCTCCCACCAGCCGTCCCATGCCGAGGATGACGGCGGTGAGGATGCCCGGCATGGCGCAGGGCACCACGATACCCATCACCACCCGCAGCTTGCCCGCGCCCAGGGCGAGGGCGCCCTCCTTGTAGCTCTCGGGTACGGCGAGGAGGGATTCCTCGGTGGTGCGCACGATGGTGGGCAGGATGCAGATGGTCATGGTCAGGCAGCCCGCCAGCAGGGAGGTACCGAAGCCGAACATGACGCAGAACACGGTGTAGCCGAACAGGCCGAAAATAATGGAGGGCACGCCGGACAGCACCTCGGTGGCGAAGCGGATGCTGCGCACCAGCTTACCCTGCCGGGCGTATTGGGTCAGGTAGATAGCGGAACAGATACCGATAGGGGTGACGATCAGCAGTGTGATGACGACAATATACAAGGTATTGATAATCATGGGCAGGATACCCCGCTGACCGCCCTCCAGCGCGGAATAACCGGTGGAGAGGAACTCAAAGGAGATGTGGGGCACCCCCTGTATGAGGATGTAGGCGATAAGCCCCACCAGCACGAGCACGGTCACCGCCGCCGACAGGTAGATCAGGGCGGTCAGGATGCCGTCGCCCAGCCGCCGCTGCTTGTGATAGAGGCTGACCGGAGCGGGAGTGCGGGGCGGTTCCAAAACCGCGATATTATTCCTTTCCACTGATCTGCACCCCCCTGCGAGAAATGATGGTAAACGCGATGTTGACGATCATGATGAAAATGAAGAGGATCAGACCGATGCTGAACAGGGCCTGCCGGTGCAGCCCGTAGCTGTAGCTCATCTCCAGCACCACGCCGGAGGTCAGGGGCCGCACGCTGTTCAGCAGCTGGGGAAACTGGACCACGTTGCCGCAGACCATGACCACCGCCATGGTTTCGCCGATGGCGCGGCCCACCCCCAGAATCACCCCGGCGAGAATCCCCGATTTGGCGGCGGGGACGGTGACGCCGAAGATGGTGCCCACCCGGGTGTTGCCCAGCGCGAGGGAGGCCTCCCGGTAGGCGCCGGGCACCGCCCGCAGGGCGGTCTCCGACACGCTGATGATGGTGGGCAGCACCATAATGGCGAGAATCAGGACCATGGCCAGCAGGCTGTCGCCGAAGGAGCTGGGGAACACCCTGCGGATGGCAGGGACGATGATCATCATGCCGAAGAAGCCGTAGATGACCGAGGGGATGCCCGCCAGCAGCTCCACCGCCGGGCGGACAATCCCCGCCAGACGGCGGGGGGCCAACTCGGCCAGGAAGACGGCGGTCAGCAGTCCGATGGGTACGCCGATCAGGATGGCGCCCAGCATACCGACGATGGAGGAAAGGATCATGTAGGCGATGCCGTACTTGCCGTCGCTGGGGACCCACTCGGTGCCGAACAGAAAGTTGCCCAGCCCGATTTCACTCAGGGCGGGAGCTCCCGCCGCAATCATGTAGACGGTGATGATGACCACCGAACCCACCGACAGGCAGGCGAAGACGAGAAAGATGGATTCCGCCAGCTTTTCCCCGCCCTTCGCCCACATGGCAAGGACGGCGGCGAGGAGCAGGGCGGCCAGCATCACCAGAAGGCCGGTGTGATAGGCGACGCTGACGGTGCTGATGCCCGCGTCGATGAACTGGGGGGAAAGGGTGTTGGCCGCCATCATGACCACCAGGGGACACAGGGCGGACAGGGCATAGCACACGGCGGAGGCGGTGTGCTTTTTCAGCAGGGTGAGCACACCGCCGGCCAGCGCCAGCAGGGGCAGAAGCACGGTGCCCGCCTTAGCGGTCAGAGGCAGGGAAATGAGGGTGTCCCGCACGTTCATGTACCCGGTGAGTACCTGCCACAGCTGAAAGGTGTAGCTGGTCTTGTTAAGGGTGAAGGTGACGAAGGGCATCAGCAGGCAGCTCAGCGCGGCCGCCGTCAGTACGAGGGCCAGCACGGTCATGACGAGGCTTTTGCGCCGGCGCTTTCGCTGAGCCAGGGGGTTGTTCATTTGTGCGTCCATATAGTCAAACCTTTCCGGTTCCGTGCTCCCCGCGGACCGTTATTCCCGCCGGGGGCCGTATCCTCAAATAGGTTCCCAGGCGGGAATCCCCACAGGGGAGACCCGCTCAGGAACCTTGGGAGAGGGAGTGAAGAGGTCGTATGTTCAGAAGGACTGGGGAACCAGCTTGTCGGCCTTGATGAGGCTCTGGCCTTCGCTGCTCTTGACAAATTCCATGTAGGCTTTGATGACCTCGTCCTCGGTGTTTTTCAGGTAGGTGTAGACGAAAGGCCGCTGGATGACGTAGCTCTTGTCCGCGATAGTGGACTCGGAGGCGGAAACACCGCCGACTTTCACCGCTTTGATGCTGTCCTTGACCGAAGCGTAGGAGACATAGCCGATGGCGGCCTTTTCGGAGGCGACCTTGCTCACCACGTCGCCGGTCTCGCCGTACAGGGAGTTATACTGGCATTTGCCCTTGACACCGACGATTTCCTCAAAGCCATCCCGCGTACCCGAGCCTTCCTCGCGGCCCAGGACCATGATGGCCCCGTCGTCGCCGCCGACCTGGTTCCAGTTGGTGATCTCACCAGTAAAGATACCGGCGATCTGTTCTTTTGTCAGGTCGGCCACCCCGTTGGCGGGATTGACCACGATGGCGATTCCGTCCAGGGCGATGGTAACCGCCGTGTATTTACCCTCGGCGTTTTCCTCCGCCTTCACATCGCGGGAGAGGGATCCGATCTGGGCGGTGCCGTCGGCCAGCGCCGGGATAGCGGTGCCCGAGCCCTTGCCTTCGACCTCTACCGTCACGCCGGGGTTCTTCTTCTTGAAGGCTTCGGTCAGGGCGTTGTTGATGTCGGTCATGGAGCTGGAACCGGCGAAAACGAGCTTGCCTTTGAGCTCGTCGGAGGAGCTCATGGAACCATCCGTGCCGGGGGTGGAGGTGGTGCCGCCCACTTCTCCGGCGGAGCAGCCCGCCAGCAGCACCGATGCCATCAGGGCCGCGACAGCGGCAGTCAGGATCTTTTTCATCTGTAGGACCATCCTTTTTTCTTCATTTTTTCTTTCTACGCTCGTTATGTTAAATCCGGCATGTTAGGCGAATGTTAAGCCTGTTTTATACTTCCATTAACTTTCCCGCCCGCCGCCCTTGCCTTTTGATCCGCCCTGTGGCATAGTAGGAACAGGCGCACGGCACGGCCGTGTTTATTTATCCGGTATTAAAGGAGAATGACCGATGAACCAGAAGGAACGGATGCTGGCCGCCCAGCTGTATTTCAGCGCCGACCCGGAACTGACGGCAGAGCGCCGGCGCGCCCGCCGGCTGGTCCGCGCGTATAACGCCACCACCGAGGAGCAGGAGTCCGAACGGGACGCCCTGCTGCGTGAGCTGC
The DNA here is from genome assembly GCA_022800315.1 of Clostridiales bacterium. Classification (GTDB taxonomy): domain Bacteria; phylum Bacillota; class Clostridia; order Oscillospirales; family Acutalibacteraceae; genus Avimonas_A. Next base: position 59,139 of record JAAWQC010000007.1, on the reverse strand, counting down.
TGGGCGCGCGGGGAAAGACGCTTTTTATCGAAACGCCCTTTACCTGCGATTACGGCGGCAATGTGTACGTGGGGGAGAATTTTTACGCCAATTTCGACTGCGTGATACTGGACACCTGTGAGGTGCGAATAGGGGACAACTGTATGTTTGGACCGCGGGTGAGCCTGTTCACCGCCGGCCATCCACTGGATGCGGCGACCCGCAACTCGGGCTGGGAGTTCGGCCGGCCTATCACCATCGGGAACAATGTCTGGATCGGCGGCGGCGCGATCATCTGCCCCGGCGTCACCCTGGGGGACAACGTGGTGGTCGGCGCGGGGGCGGTGGTCACCAAGAGCTTCGGGCCTGACGTGGTCATCGCGGGCAATCCGGCACGGGCGATACGTGAGATCGATCAGGATCATCCCTTTGAAACGCCGCCCACTGAACGATAAAGTAAAAAGGAGGCGGACATTGTCCGCCTCCTTTTTTGTCTGACACCCCGCCGGATGAATTCTTAAGAAAATGCGAAGGAATGATAAAAGAGCGGGAAGACGGGTTGACAGTCCCTCTGTATCAGGCTATACTCACTATTGTACAATAAACAGTAGTGGACGATGGTTGATAGAAAGGAGGCTGTGTACTTGAATATACAGTTCAAGAAGGGCGTCCTGGAGATGTGTGTGCTGTCCCTGCTTGAAAAAGGTGATTGCTACGGCTACGAAATCGCACAGACATTTTCGGTCGAGCTGGAGGTGTCCGACGGCACCGTGTACCCCATCCTGAGGCGGCTGAAGGTTGATGGGTATGTATCGTCCTATCTGGAGGAGTCCAGCGGCGGGCCGCCCCGCAAATACTATACGCTGACCAACCACGGCAGGGAATTCGCCGCCCTCCTGCGGGAGGAATGGGCCCGTTTCCAGCGGCAGGTCAACGACCTGATAACAGTGGGGGCCGGCAGTGGACACAGCGGGCACGGTATAGAGGAGGGGGAGACGGCATGAGACAGTGCTCAGGCACCGGTCGTGACCGAAATCTGCCGTCCCGGCGAAAGGAAGGGTTGATACCATGACGAAAGACGAATTTTTGCTTGCCATGGAGCGGGCGCTGGAGCCCTTGCCGGCTAACGAGCGCATCGATATCCTCGGCGATTATATGGAACATTTCCGCGCGGGCGAGGAACAGGGAAAAACCGGGGAGGAAATCGCGGAGGGGCTGGGAGACCCGGCGGAGCTGTCCCGCTCCTATCTGGACGGACGGGAAACACCGCTCCGGGAGGACACCGCGGCCGGCACAGGGCCGGCAACGCCCCCGATCCCGCCCATCCCTCCGATCCCCCCGGTACCGCTCGATGCAAACGGGTACCCGCAGCCGGAACCGGCGCCGGGTGTGGGGACCGCGCCCCCTCCGCCGCCGGTCCCTCCGCAGGGGACGGCCTATGCTTATCCCGTCAACCAGCCCCGGCAGGCAGGGGCCTCCAATCAGGCGCTGGCGGTGGTGCTGGTGGTCCTGTTCAATATCATGATCGGCACGCCGCTCTTTTTCGGCGTGATGATGGGCCTGTTCGGCATCGCTATGGCGGCTGTCGGCCTGTTGGTGTGCGCGGTGGCGTTGTTTATCTTCTCCGCCGCGGCCTTTGGTCTTTCCCCTGCAGCTGGCGGCACGGTGATCTGCGGCGGGGTGGCGGTGCTGGCTCTCAGCGTACTGCTGGGGGTGGCGGTGGCGGCGCTCATCCGCGTATGCGTCATCGGGCTGACCAAATATATCCGTTTTTGTGAACGTATCTGCCGCGAAGGACGCTGGCCGTCTTGATCGAGGGGAGGAATAGGCTATGAAAGCAATGAAAATAATCGCCATCGTCGCGACAGCTGTTTTCTGTATCGCCATGGCGGTGGGGATCACCCTGACGGCGGTGGGCATGGAGGACGGTATCAACACGCTGGAGGAACTGTTCTGGCAGTCCGAAGGCCAGCTGAGCCATCAGGGGCCGGATCAGACGGCATCAGCCGACGGACTGAAGAAAATCAAGCTGGACGTGGGGGCTGCAGAACTGATCGTACAGCGGTCGGACCGCTCCGACATCGGGTTGAGCTACACGTCCAACCGGCCCGTGGAGGGGAAGTCCCCGGTGAGCCTGTCCGAGTCGGGGGGGACACTGACCGTCAAGACGCTGGATCAGACCATTCATCTGTGGAATTTTTTTCGCGATTTCCGCCTCGTGAGGGTGGTCATCGACCTGCCCCGAGATTACAGCGGTGAGCTGGACGCTGAGGTCGGCGCCGGTACCCTGACTCTGCGGGATCAGCACACCTTCAGCAGCATGAAGGTGGACGTGGGCGCGGGCGAATGCCTGATGGGATCGGTCAAAACCGATAAAGCCGACCTGAGTGTGTCGGCCGGGCATATCGAGGCGGAAAAGCTGGACGCCGTCCAGGTGAAACTGTCGGTAGGTATCGGCGCGGCGGAGCTGGCCGGGCTGACCGGCGGAGCCTCGATCGATGTCAGCACCGGCGGTGCGGAGCTGACCTTTGACCGGCTGGGCGGCGACATCAGCTGTGACGTCAGCATGGGCAGTGTGACCCTGGAACTTCCCTCCGATACGGCGGCGGAGGTATCCCTCTCCGCTTCCATGGGAAACGCGGACCAGGACTTCGGCTCTCGATTCGCCGGTGAAGACCGGGACGGCACCCTGGAAGGCAGGCTGAACGGCGGCGGCCCGTACCGGATTTCGGGAAGCGCCAGTATGGGCAATATCCAGCTCGAAGAAAGGTAGGCGGCTATACACAAGAAGGACCCGACGGTTTCGTCGGGTCCTTCTTGTGTATAGCCGGTGGGTCAGTTGGCCTTTGTGGACGTCCGCTTCCGGGCGGCGAGAGTCAGCAGGGCGCCGACGGCGAGGAGGACCATCGCCGCGCCGCCGCTGTCCCCTGTAGCGGGAATCGCGCCCGGGCCGGTTGCGGAGGGGGTTCCTTTGGTGGATTCCGCAACAGAACCGATGGGAATCAGGGACGCGATTGCCTCTGACAGCCGGGCTTCTGCCTGAGCGACCTGCCGGGCGTCGGCCTGGAGATCGGCGTACAGGGCTGCCGCTTCCCCAATCGCTGCCGCCAGTTCCGCCCCGCTCTTTTCGGTATAGGCGGTAAGGTCGATTTGACGGGCTTTTTCCAGCAGTTCCTGCAAAGCCGATTTATCCGGTTTGGCGACCAGCTCCCGCTGCGCTGTTTCCAAGGCGGCCGCCGTCTGGTCGATTCGTTGTTGGGTTACGTCTTCTTTTTCGACCGATTTCAATACATTTTTAGCTTCCTCCAGGGCGGAGAGAAAACGGTCCTTGGCGTCGCCGTCCAGATAGTCCTCCATATGAAGCTGCTCCGCCGCGGTGATCCGCCCGCTGAGAGTATCGGTATCCAACCCTTTGAGACGGGCCAACGCAAGGCGGAGAGCGGAGAGCTGTGTCTGATAGGCACTGTCGGATGCGGCCTGTTCGATAAGCTTCCGGGAGGCGTCGATCTCCTGTTGAAGCAGCTGCTGGTTTTCCCCATCCGGATAGAGGCCGGAGGCGATTGCCTCCCGGGCGTCTTCGATCGCCTGCCGCAGGGCGTCGGGGCAGGAGGTCTCTGTCGACAGATTACAATAGGTCTCGCTGCCATCCGCCGCACCCAGCATCACTTCGCTCAGTTCGACTTTATCCGCCGCCGAAGCAAAGGTCACTACCGCCAGATTTTCCGGCTGACTGTCGTAGACGATGGTGAGAAGTAGCCGTCCCTGTTCCTCCGACTGGCGCAGAAGGGTGCCGTCGGTCAGAATGGATTCCACCGTGCTGCCGTGGAGGTCGATGACCATATCCACCGCACGGGTATCGGTTTTGGGGTTATCCAGCGTGAGGGACGCTCGGTTGCCGCTTCTTCGGAAGACGACGTTTTCCACATCGCGGTTCTTTTGGGACAGCTCCTCCTGGGACAGGAATGCGGAAGGGTCGAATACCGAACTCGCCGCCATTTCCGCAGGCTTTTCCATCCGCAGCCCGTTCAGGATCAGAGCGGGGATGTCCGCGTTGGTTCCGCCGCTCAGGCGCCTGCCGCTGTCTATCGTCAGGCCTCCCAGGGCGATAAAGACGTTCATATGGGAGGAGAGGCCGGGATTGCTGTGGCCGGTGCCGCTGCCGCCGTGGTCAGCGTTGGTGATGATCAGGGTGTCGTCGGCATGACCGGTTTCCTCCAATGCATCCATTACCGCTTTGAAATAGCTGTCATACGATTGCAGGCCGGACCAATAGGAGGGGGTATAGTAGCCGACGGTGTGGCCCAGAGAGTCCATTTTGTCGCTTTCCATGAAAATCAGGGGGGTATCCTGGAATGAATCGCCCCGGATATAGTCCGCGACATCGTAAAAGGCGCGGCCTCCGCTGCTGACACTGCCGAACACGGGGATATCCGGCTCGATGATGCCGTTGAGGATAGGCGTCCATTCTGCAAAGGCCGCTAGCGGCCGGCCGGGAAGCTGATTGCTCAGCGATGAAAAGACAGAAGGAAACAGCGCCCTTTCCTTCCCGAAATCCGCAAAATACTGCCGGGCGGCGATGTCGTTGGTCACCCTGTACGCGCTGGGAAACTGCTGCCAGGGAACGCCGTGGAGGATTGAGCTGTAATTTTGGGCGGAAATCGGGGGATTTACCGCCGAGGCGGTGTAACTGACCGCAAACTGTTGGTTGATGAGCTCCATGGCGTAGGTATTTTTCCGAAGCGCCATGATTGCCGGGTCGCTGGTTTTGACCGGATTGACGCCGGCCGAAGAGGCATAGTACATTTCGTCGGGATTCCAAACGAGGCCGGCGCCGTCCATGGTCAGGACGAGTACATGCTTGTAGGGATGGATGGACGCTGCCTGCGCAGCGGCCTCGCGGAGGCCGCTGTCGGCCAGAGCGACATCGCCTGCACCGATAAACCCGTCGCCGTTGAGGTCCAGCCGGTCCTGGGGCAGGAGGGTGACCCCATGGTCAGCTCCCTGTGCGGTGGATCCGTTGTCCAGCGGTTCTCCCCGTGCGTACAGCCGGATATTTTCAATCTCCAGGGAGGTCTGAACCTCCTGGTCCACATGTCGGACGGCAAAATCCAGCTTCGCCAGCCGTGTATCGCCGTACTGCTGGAAGGAGGAGGCGGACAGCTTTCCCCGGCAGGCGACCGAGAGGATGCCGGGGCTGCTCTGCTTGACGGAGGCGCCCGTCCTGAGATGCTGAAGCCCCTTATACTCAAGGCGTTCGGGGTCGTACCGGACGTCAAAGGCAACCTGGTCGATGGAGCCGCCGATGTCCGAGCCGATATGAAGGTTGACGTTGACCATGGCGTCGGAAGCCATGGCTCCGGCGGCGACGATGCCCACCTTCACCTGCTGGGGCGGGTCCTCGGGCACGTCGGTTTGGGCAAACGCCCAGTTGCTCAGGCCGGCGATCTCGTCGTCGCCGAGCACCGTTTTATAGAGGCGGGCGAAGTTGACGGTGGAGCGGGACTGAAACTGCACCGTTTGGTTGCCGCTGTCGCCGCCGATGACGAAGAATCGGGCCGCCACTGCGGGCGGCTGAAGGGAGCCGGCGGCTTCGATGCTGTCCGCCAGCCTGCCGTTGATATACAGCCGGGCTGTTTTGCCGTCGTAGGTACCCACGACGTGATACCAGATTCCCGCGCCGATCTCGCAGTCGGGCTGTATCCAGGTCCCGTTCACATTGGCAAACAGGGTCAGCCGGCCGTCCAGGGTGCCGATCCCGATCCCGCCGTACTGCTGATTGGAAAAGATGTCGAATTCCCCGCTGGAGGGCAGTTCGTCGTATCGGAACATGGATTCCAGCGTCACCGTGGTTTCCATGGCGGTATAATCCGCCGCGGTCATGTCGTAGGAATAGGAGGAGGAGCCGTCGAAAGCCGCCGCTTTCTGCCCTTTGAGTTCGTCCAGCGAGGCGATCACCGGTTCGCCCTGCGCGCGGGGAGGACGGCCTCCCGCGGTGTCCGCCGCCGTACCGTCCGCGAAATCCACGTTCAGCAGCATATCGCCGGAATCCACCGGAGACACCGCCTTCAGCGCCTCTTCCGACAGCAGCGCGGCATCCTCTGCGGTAAGGGCCTGGCTGTAAAGCCGGGCGAAGCTGACGGTGGTTTGGGAATGGTACTGCACCACCTGATTGCCGCTGTCGCCGCCGATGACGAAGAACCGGGCGGCGGTTTCGGGCGGCTGGATGATGCCCGGCGCGGCGACGCTGTCTGCCAGCTCACCGTTTACATAGAGCTTAACCGTACGGCCGTCGTAGGTCCCGGCCACGTGATACCATCGGCCTGTCTCTATATTGCAGGCGGGCTGCTTCCAGGCTCCGCCCACATTGACAAACAGGTTCAATCTGCCGGCGTCGATGCCGATTCCCATACCGCCGCGCTGCTGGTTGGAGAACACATCGCTCTCGCCGCTTTCGGGTATATACTGATAACGGAACAGACATTCCATCGTGACCGAGCTTTCCGTGGCGGTGTAATCGGCATCGGCCATATCGTAAAAATAGGAAGAGGCTCCGTCGAAGGTCGCCGCGGTTTTCCCGCTCAGGCTCTGTTCCGCTTTAATTATCGGTTGGCCCTGTGTTTGCGGGGTGTGCTTGCCGGTTCGGTCTTCCGGTGTGCCGTTCGTAAAGTCCACATTCAGGATGTCCGCCGCAGGCGCCGCCGCTGCGGCACCCGCCAATAGGGGGACTCCCGGCAGGGAAACTATCAGGACAAATGCCAACAGGAAACTCAATGCTTTTTTCATAATACGCCTCCCTTTACCCCAATCGCTTCTGCATGTAATCCGATGCTGTCTGTACGGTTTTCGTTTGCCGGCAATGGTGGGTGAACGGATTCCTCTGCCGGATGAATGCAAAAACGCACCGCCCTGCAGATGCGCAGGCATCTGCAGGGAGTGCGTCATTACCGTTTGTGAGGAGGTGACAGTGGAAACGGACAGACCCGGATATTGTCTGTTGGTTTCTCGCTCATTCACAAGATCAAGCCTTTCCGTTCTTCAAGAAGGCTTATTAGTTATAGAGGTTGTATAAATTTATATAAACCCTATCACATAAAATAGAAAAATGCAATTATTTTTAATAAAATAGGCAAATTTATATAACATGGCACCTGGTCATCGTTTACAAATGTCTCAAATCAGGGATGAATATCCGATTATATGGTTAAAAATTGCCGTAAATAAAGGGGCTGGCGCCGGTATAAGCGAGGCCGATGGTCAGGCCCAGAATGGTAAAGAAGAGAACGAGGGACCAGAACTTCGTCAGATCAAACAGGAGATAAAAACCGTTCATCTGCAAACACCCGGTCCTTTTATCATAGACGGGCTGGCGGCGGCTTCGGCGGCAGGCGACGACGGTGGCCCCGACACTCAACAGTATGGCGGCGAAAGACCAGGAATAGAGCTGGGACACGCCGCCCTGCCAGATCACCATGCGCGACAGCACGGCAAAGGCCGTATTCAGGTCCGGGGCGCGGAAGAATACCCAGCTGACGGTGACGAACAGGAAGGTGCCGGCTACCGACAATACCGTCGTCAGCGGGGAGGGCCGGGAGTGCCGGCCCTTGCGCCAGCGGAGGAACAGCTTATGGGCGCATAGCCCGATCCCCTGAATACCGCCCCAGACCACAAAGGTCCAGCTGGCGCCGTGCCACAATCCGCCCAGCAGCATGGTAATCAGCAGGTTGAGATAGGTGCGAACGGGACCTTTCCGATTGCCGCCCAGCGGTATGTACAGATAATCCTGCAGCCAGGAGGACAGGGAAATGTGCCATCGCTTCCAGAATTCGGTGACGTTGCGGGACAGATACGGCAGGTTGAAATTGCGGGTGATGTCGTATCCCATACACTTGGCGAGGCCGATGGCCATATCGGAATAACCGGAGAAATCCAGATAAATCTGAAGGGAATAGGAGACGGCGGCAAGAATGACCGTCAGTGAGCCGAACGCGCCCGGCGCGCCGAACACGTCGCCCACAAACACCGATAAGTGATCGGCCAGCACCACCTTTTTAAACAGGCCGAACAGGAAAATCTGTACGCCCGTTTCCAGGTTTTTCAGACTGACCGTTCGATCCTCCTCCAGCTGGGGAAGAAATTCGGAGGCGCGGACAATGGGGCCCGATAGCAGCTTGGGAAAGAAGGAAAGGAACATCGCCACACGGACGAAGCTGGTGCAGGGGGCATACTTCTTCCGATGGACATCCACCACATAGCTGATGGCGCTGAAGGTGTAGAAGGAAATCCCTACCGGCAGCACCAGGCTGGGCAGGCTGGACAGGCCGCCGAAAACCGATTCGAACGAGGCGGCGAAGAAGTTGAAATACTTGAAGACTGCCAGCATCAGCAGGGGGGCGATCACGCCCAGCCGGGTCCAAAAAAGGGGATGACGGCTTCCTCCCGCGCCGCGGGCGCAGAGGTAGGTGATCACGCTCAGAAGCAGCAGGAGGGAGGCAAGCAGACCGTCGGCCATCCACAGGAAACAATAACTCGCCAGCAGCAGGACCAGATGGCCCGCTCCGCGGGCCTTACCGCGCAGCAGACGGTCCAGCGCCGGTATTTTGAGCAGCCACAGAACCAGCAGCACAGCGGCGAAAAACAGGACAAAGGTCAGGCTGTAAAAATTCATGAGCTCACCTGCCCTTTCAGCGCTGCGATGGCGCCGCACAGGCGGTCGGCGACCAGCGCGTGCCCGGTTTCATTCAGATGGCCGGTTCCCACGGGGGTATTGGAAAAACCGTGGGGGAGGGTGTGGGCCAAACGGTAATTCTCCAGGAAATCCGCCGTCATGTCGAGAAAAACCACTCCGTTTTCTTCACACAGGGAGGCAAACAGGGCAAGGGCTTCCGCGGGGGTGTCGACGGAGGCGGAACCGTCGGCGTTCAGCCGCAGGGTGGGGTGATAGAAAAGGATCAGGTCGGCGCCGCTGCGATCGGCCGCCGCCTTCATCTGCGCCAGCAGACCGTCCAGCGCCGCGGCGTACGCCACCCGGTCTTTATCCCAGGAGGGAGCGGGCGGGGCAGCGGATGCGGCGGCGGGAAAGCTCAGATCCCCCGCCTGCTTGTACAGCCATTTAATGCTGGGAATCCGCTGTATCTGGTACAGCAGTCCGCTGTCATAAGATTTCAGCTTGGGGTAGCTGCCGGCGAGCACCTTCTCCATTGCGGTAGTGTCTAATTCCACGGTGGAGGTCTCCACCGCCACGACGGAGGGATGGTAGGTATCGACGGCCGCCTCCATATTTTTGGCGCAGTGATACAGGGTGTGACCCGATACGCCGATGTTATAGGTATACAGGCCCGCTTCTTTTTCCAACCGCTCGTTGAGAAGATAGCCGACGTTTTTGTCGGGGGGAATGTTGACCGCCTCCATGTGGGAGGAGCCCATCAGCAGGATATCCACCGCATCGGCGGCGGGATACCCGTTGTTGAAGCCGTTCTGATCCATGGATAACCAGGAGAAACCCTCGGTCATCGTCCCTTTATACTGATAGGGATTCCACTTGTAATCGGTGTAGCCTTCCGGATTGTCGATGTGGGTGCCGGTGAATTCGTACCCCGTCACCACAACCGACAGCAGAATCAGGGCGAGCGCTCCCGCCGCCAGCGCTTTGATAAGCCAGATGACCACCGTTAGTAACCGGGGCCGCTCTTTTTCGTCCAAGACAAACCCTCCTCGGGCACAAACTGCCCTCTGTTATGTGAAGCTTTCCGCGCTGTTTCGGCCACAAGTACTGTCTCACAATTATATTTCCACAATATGAGAAAAGTCAAGCTTGGCTTCTCATATTGTGAAGTTTTACGCTATTTTCAATGCATATGGTATAATTTGAGAGACAGAAGCGGGACTATTCCGATGTGGTAAGGCGGTGTTTCCCATTATAGGCGACAGAATCCGACAGCTGCGTGAAGAGGCGGGTCTTACTCAAAAAGAAATGGCCGACAGGCTGCATATCAGCAATACCACCCTGTCCCAATACGAGCACGGCAGCCGTGTCCCCTGTGACGACATCAAACTGAAAATCGCCGCCATGTTTCACGTTTCTACCGATTATTTGCTGGGGAACGACCAGCTATTTTCTTGTTACAGCGCAGGGGGGAAGGACGGGGACGATATGCTGCGGCGTAAATTCATCAAATACGGCCTTTTGCAGGAGGAAGAAGAGCTCACCGAAGAAAAGCTGGAGGATTATCTCCACAAGCTGCGCGCCGTCATGGATATTTTTTGTTAGTACAGAAACAATTTTATTAGAGGAAGGCCGGGGCATGATACCATGCTCCGGCCTTCCTCTATAGCTGCTTATTATCCGGCGATTGTGTACAGCACAGCGTACCTGCTCGTTTTACAGACAAAACGGATAAAAGAATCCCGGGAATCCGCCGAACAGACGGGTTCCCGGGAGGGTATCCTTTATTCCCACTCAATGGTGGCGGTGGGCTTGGGTGTCAGATCGTACAGTACACGGTTGACCCCTGCCACCTCGCTGACGATACGGGCGGTAATTTTCTGCAACAGGGGGAACGGGACGTCCTCCACCGTGGCGGTCATGGCGTCCACCGTGTTGACCGCGCGCAGGATGACCGGGTATTCGACGCAGCGGGCGTTGTCCCGCACGCCCACCGACTTGAGGTCGGGCACGACGGTAAAATACTGCCACACCGTTCGGTCGAGGCCGGCGGCGGCGAATTCCTCCCGCAGGATGGCGTCGGAGTGGCGGACGGCCTCCAGCCGGTCGGCCGTGATGGCGCCCAGGCAGCGCACGCCGAGTCCGGGGCCGGGGAAGGGCTGCCGGTATACCATGCCCTCGGGCAGGCCCAGCTCGACGCCGCAGGCGCGCACCTCGTCCTTGAACAGCATTTTCAGCGGTTCCACCAGCTCGAACTGCATATCCTCCGGCAGGCCGCCCACGTTGTGATGGGATTTGACCACCTTGGCGGTTTTGGTGCCGCTCTCCACGATATCGGGATAGATGGTGCCTTGGGCGAGGAAGTCGATGCCCTGCAGCCGGCGGGCCTCCTCCTCGAACACGCGGATAAATTCCGTGCCGATGATTTTCCGTTTCTTCTCCGGTTCGGCTACCCCCGCCAGCTTATCGAGAAAGCGCTTGCTGGCGTCCACATAGATCAGGTTGGCGTGGAGCTGCTCCCGGAATACCTCCACCACCTGCTCCGGCTCGCCGAGGCGCAGCAGGCCGTGGTTGACGTGGACACAGGTGAGCTGGCTGCCGATGGCCTTGATGAGCAGGGCGGCCACCACCGAGGAATCCACGCCGCCCGACAGGGCCAGCAGGACCTGGCGCTCCCCGACCTGGCGGCGTATCAGCTCCACCTGGTCGTCGATGAAATTCTTCATGTTCCAATTGGCTGCGGCGCCGCAGCGCCCGAACACGAAACGGGAGAGGCAATCCCTACGCTCGGCGTCGTCCGCGGGCCACCGGTCGAGATCGCTGCCGGCGGTATGCTCCACAGTGAGCAGGGGCAGGCCGCTCTGATAAACCGCCTCGCCCGCGTCGATAGCCGCGCCGTCCACCACGCGGTTTTTGCCGCCGTTGAGGATGATGCCGCGGACGCCGGGCAGTGCCTTCAGCTGGTCAGCGGTGATGTCGTGGGGATGGATTTCCGAATACACGCCGAGGGCGCGCACCTCCCGTGCGATCTGCGCATTCTGCTCGCTGCCCAGATCAAGGATGACGATCATATCCTGTTGCAGAAAGATTCCTCCAGTACTGTTAACGTATGATTCCACTATAACGCATGCGGGCAGAGTTTGGCAAGAGAATCGCCCATATTTTGTCGACGGAAGGGGAAAGAAAGCCGTCCGTCCCCGAAGTTGTGGGGACGGACGGCTATTTACGGCAGTGGGAGGCGAAAAAATGTGCCTTATCGCGACGGCATCTGGAACCTCTGAAGCGCTTCGTTCAAAAAGCCGTTGAAGGGCTGCATCCCGACGAAGGTATCCACCGCGAAGGGGAGAAAATCCTTGTCCAGCAGCTGGGCGTCGGTGAGAGGATACTCGATATACCAGCTCTTGTTTTTCAGGTATTCTGCCTGAGGATGACCGGGGTCGTAGCCCTGCGGCACCTTCTTCAGCGCCGTTCCCCCCACGGTGAAACGGGAGGTGAAGGCAGGGTCCTCCACGATTTGCTGCCAGCGGCCCCCATGGGCGGCGATATGGTCCCGCACCAGGACGGTGGCCTCACGGAACATGTCCGCGAACAGGCCGCCGCCGAGGAAGGAGCGCCCGCCCGGCTGAATCATCAGGAAATAGCCCACCGGAATGGGCAGCTTGCCCTTTGAGGAAATGTGGGCGCGGAAGGCGGGGTTATAGGGGGATTTGTCGTGGCTGAAACGGGTGTCCCGCATCAGCTTGAAGGTCAGCTCCTTCGGCTCTGTCAGCGGCAGGCTGTCGTCGTGTTCCCTCAGCGCCCCCATCAGCTCGCCGACAAGGGTTTCAAACGACCGGACGGCCTCGCTGTACTGCGGTTTGTTGGCGTGAAACCACTCCCGGTTGTTGTTCTGTTCCAAGGAGGAAAGGTAGTCCAGTATTCCCTGCATATCGGCGGTGTTCATCTCACGGCCTCCTGTCTTTCGGTCACGGCGGCAAAGCTCGGGGAGGCCATCAGGTTGCGCATCCACTCGGTCAGGTTCTCGGTGGAGCGGTAGGCGGGGAACTCCGCAAAGATCCGGGACTGCTCGTCCAGTTCCTCCATCGCGTCGGTAAAGCCCGCCACGTCGCCGTACCCGCAGGCGGTCAGGGACTGGAATCCCAGTTTCGCCGGATCGACGCGGCGGGTGGCGATGGCGTAGTCCACCCGGCGCCGGCAGGAACAGGTCCCGGTGCCGCTTAGTCCGCAGTATTCGCCGAGAAACGCCGCCATCTTTTTGCGCACACGGGACAGCTTCTGACGATAGGCCTCGGGGGTCATTTCCAGTATGTCCGCCGCGATCCGGCTGTTCAGACGGAACATGGTGCCCAGGATGTAGATGCAGCGGCTTTCGGGGTCCAGGCACTGCAGCATGACGTTGGTGCAGGACAGCTTCAGCTCCTGCTCCAGCAGCGAGCGGTCCACGCCGCCGCTCATGTCGGGCACGTCCTTTTCCCGGCCGGAGGCGATGTCCTCCCCGTAATCCTCGAAGCTCAGCGGACGGGCGGCGAACATCCCCTTCCGATAATCCCGCAGATGGTTCGCCGCGATGCGGAATACCCAGGTGGACAGGCGGCTCTCCTGACGGAAGGAGGAGAGATGGGTCATCACCTTGATCAGGATTTCCTGCGTGGCGTCCTCCGCGTCGGGGATCATGCCCAGCATGCGCAGGGACAGGTTGAACACCATGTCCCGCACCCCGCCCAGCAGGGCCTCCAGCGCCTGGCGGTCGCCGGCCACCGCCTTTTCAATCGTTTCCTTTTCGTTGTCTATCGTCGTCATGGTTGACACCTCCTGATGGATTAGACGGCGGGGAGGACAGGCTGTGACAGCTTTCCGTAAATTTTTCGGGAACAGCCGTTATCACCGGATCAGGCGGCAGCGGGGCTGTTACCGCAACAGCAGGTCTTTTCCCCGCGCCAGCTCGGCCGTCAGCTGGGCCCCCAGATGGAAGGCGTACCGGAACCGGTCGAAGCCGATCATGCCTTCTATCTCGGTTTCGGCGTCGAAGTAGGCTTCCAGCCGTTCCTTTTGTTCGTCGGACAGGGTAGCGTTCAGCATATCCAGCTGTTCCTTTTTAATCCGCGCCAGTCTGACGAAGGTCGAGCCCTGCCCGTGTATTGTCGCACAGGGCTGGTCGTAGAACAATTCCAAAATGTTTTCCATACGGGTTCCGTCCTTTCGTGTTGACAGCACACAACCTCTTGCAGGAACCCGCCGCACAGTGTATACTATTTATGCGGTCTGCCCCTGTGGCGGCTGTGTGGGGGAAAGTGGTGTAGTACGTTTGCCAACAACGCACCACTTTTCCTTTCATTTTTTATTGAGGGCTTTTATGCCATCACGCAGGCCCTGCGGGCGTGACACGCCCTTCCTCTGACAGTACTCATCGAGCATTTTGAGTTCTTCCGGGGTAAGACGTACATCGACTCGTAAACTCTTTGGATTATCAGTAGTTGGGCGCCCTCGGTTTTTTCCTGGCATATATCCCCCCTTTCCTTGCCAACAATTTAAGTATAATTTATTACCGCCATAAAATCAAGTATTATTTTACCGCCAATAATTTTGTTATTATCAAACAGTCTATCTATGTTTCCGATGGTGCGTTTTTTATACAACGACAGTTTCCTTCCGTGTTGTTTATACGTAATCCCTTGCAGGAACCCGCCGCACAGTGTATACTATTTATGCGGTTCGCCCCTGTGGCGGCTGTGTGGGGGAAGCGGCGTGTTACTTTGATGAGGAGTGCGCTGTTTCCTTTCATTTTTTCAGGTCGTCGTACATCCTGTCGATACCCTTGCGAACAATATCCGACGTTGTGGATCCCCACGCCTTTTTGCATTGTTCCAGCTTATCCTTTGTTTCATCGCTGACCAAAACAAAGATTCTGTCTTTCAAGGGTTTCTCTGCAGGTGGACGTCCCATCCTTTTTTGCGCCATTTAGTCACCTCGCTTTCTGTGCGCATATCAATAATTTTCTTGTGCGCATAGAAAGTCAAGGTTATAGCGAGACTTTGTCGTGGTTTGTAATCACTGAGTTTATCATCGCGGGTTATGTAGGATCGCTCGTCCGTTCTGAAGGATCTGGAAACACTCAAAAAAGGAGCCTGAAGGAATTTTTGTTACGCTTCTGTTACGATTTCAAAAGAAAAATCCCCGAAAACCCAGCATTCATGCGGGTTTCCGGGGATTAGTTTATCATTCCCATTCAATGGTGGCCGGGGGTTTGGAGGTGATGTCGTACACCACCCGGTTGACCCCCTTGACCTCGTTGACGATGCGGCTGGAAGCCTCTGCCAGCACGTCGAGGGGGAGCCGCGCCCAGTCGGCGGTCATGAAGTCGGTGGTGGAGACCGCTCGCAGCGCGATGGTGTAGTCGTAGGTGCGGGCGTCGCCCATCACCCCCACCGAACGCATGTCGGTGATGACGGCAAAGTACTGGCCCACCGTTTTCTCCAGCCCCGCCTCCATAATCACGTCGCGGAAAATGGCGTCCGCCTCCCGCAGGATGCCGAGACGCTCCCGGGTCAGGGCGCCGATGCAGCGCACCGCCAGGCCGGGGCCAGGGAAGGGCTGGCGCCATACCATGTGATAGGGCAGGCCCAGCTCCAGGCCGGCGCGGCGTACCTCATCCTTGAACAGGTCACGCAACGGCTCGCACAGCTTCAGATTCATCCGCTCGGGCAGGCCGCCCACGTTGTGGTGGCTCTTGATGACGGCGGCCTCGTCGCTGCCGCTCTCGATCACGTCGGGATAGATGGTGCCCTGCACCAGCCACTGGACCTTGCCGATCCGGTTGGCCTCCTCCTCGAATACGCGGATGAATTCCTCTCCGATGATTTTGCGCTTGCGCTCGGGGTCGGATACTCCCGCCAGTTTTTCGAGGAAGCGGTCGGCCGCGTCCACCCGGATGAAGTTGATGTCGTAGTTCTCGGTGAACATCCGCTCCACCATGTCGCCCTCGTCCTTGCGCAGCAGGCCGTGATCGACGAAGATGCAGGTGAGCTGGCGGCCCACCGCGCGGGAGACCATCACGGCGGCCACCGAGGAATCGACGCCGCCGGACAGGGCGCACAGCACCTTGTCCGAACCGATCTGCTCCTTCAGGCGCCGGACCGATTCCTCCGCGAAGGAGTCCATTTTCCAGTCGCCGGTACAGCCGCACACGCGGAACAGGAAGTTTTTCAGCATCCCGCTGCCGTTTTCGGTGTGGTTCACCTCGGGGTGGAACTGGACGGCGTACAGCCGCCGCGCCGGGTCCTCCATCGCTGCACAGGGGCAGCTGGCGGTGGTGCCCGATACGTGAAAGCCCGCCGGGGGCTCCGCGATAAAGTCGGTGTGGCTCATCCAGCAGCGCTGGGTGGGCTCCAGCCCCTTGAACAGCAGGCTGTCCTCCTCCACCTGTACGTCGGCCTTGCCGTATTCGCAGGCGGCGGGCTCCACCCTGCCGTCCAGCATCCAGGCCATCAGCTGGGCCCCGTAGCAGATGCCCAGCACGGGAATCCCCAGCGAGAGGATATCCTTCGTATAATGGGGGGACTTTTCGTCGTACACGCTGTTGGGTCCGCCGGTGAAAATGATGCCCTTGTACCCCGCGGCTTCGATCTCCGCCAGCGGGGTCTTATAAGATTTGACCACCGAATAGACCCCTGCATCACGGACACGGCGGGCGATCAGCTGGTTGTACTGTCCGCCGAAATCGAGTACCAATATGGTTTCATGCTCCATGCAAACGACTCCTTTACAGGTGGGATCAGCGGTAGATCAGCTCGTGGCGGCCGGGGCCGTTGGACACCATGGTGACCGGGATCTCCAGCTCTTTTTCAATGAATTCCACGTAGCGGCGGCAGTTCTCGGGCAGGTCCTCGTACTTAGTAATGCCCCGCACGTCGCAGTTCCATCCCGGCAGCACCTGAAGCACCGGCTTGGCCCGTTCCAGCAGGCGGGTGGTGGGGAAGTCGCGGGTGACCTGCCCGTCGATCTCATACCCGACACAGACGGGGATCTCGTCCAGATAGCCCAGGGCGTCGATGACGGTGAGCACCGCCTCGGTGGCGCCCTGCGCCTGTACGCCATAGCGGGAGGCCACGCAGTCGAACCAGCCCATGCGGCGGGGACGGCCGGTGGTGGCGCCGAATTCGCCCGAATCGCCGCCGCGCACGCGCAGCTCCTGCGCCTCGTCGCCGAAAATCTCACTGACGAAGGCGCCGGCGCCCACCGCGCTGGAGTAGGCCTTGACCACCACGACGATGTCCTGGATGGCGTAGGGGGGCAGGCCCGCGCCGATAGCGCCGTAGCCAGCCAGGGTGGAGGAGGAGGTGACCATGGGATAAATGCCGTAGTCGGGGTCCTTCAGCGCGCCCAGCTGGCCCTCCAGCAGGATGTTCTTCCCGTCCTTCAGCGCGCCGCGCAGGAAGCGGAAGGTGTCGCCCACATAGGGACGGATGGCGTCCCGCAGCTTCATCACCTCGGTGAACAGGCTGTCCACATCCAGTTCGGGCTTATGATACAGGTCGCGCAGCAGGACGTTTTTGACCTCCAGTATCCCTTGGAGCTTCTGGTAGGCGTAGTCCTCGTCGAACAGCTCGCACAGCTCGAAGCCCGTCTTGGCGTATTTGTCCGAATAGAAGGGGGCGATCCCCGATTTGGTGGAGCCGAAGGACTTGCCGCCCAGCCGCTCTTCCTCGTACTGGTCGAACAGTACGTGATAGGGCATGACGATCTGCACCCGGTCGGAGACCAGCATGCGGGGATGGACTCCCTTTTCGTCCAGCTCGGCCATTTCTTTCAGAAATTTGCGGATATCCAGCGCCACGCCGTTGCCGATGACGTTGGTGATATGCTCATAAAACACGCCGGAGGGCAGCTGGTGCAGGGCGAAACGGCCATAATCGTTGATGATGGTGTGCCCCGCGTTGCTTCCGCCCTGGAAGCGGATGACCACGTCCGACTGGCCCGCCAGCACGTCGGTGATCTTGCCCTTGCCTTCGTCGCCCCAGTTGGCGCCCACGATTGCCTTAACCATTGTTGAACCTCCTGTGACGGCCGTCCCTTGTGTGGGAGGCCGCTTGATACGTCGTGATGTCGTCCGGCGGACAGTGCGCTTCGCCGGCAGTATCCCTATGCAGTATAGCACAGGGATACATTATAAGTAAAATAGGGAATTCTTATAAAATATATAAGCGGGAGTTATGCCATGATGAATTTCAGCAGGCTTTCCGCCGCATGGGAGACGGGAAGGCCGCTCTGCAGGATGCAGAGACGGCGGGGCGGCGGCAGCTCGGCGGGGGTCAGCTCGAACACGGTTCCCCGCTCGATGGCGGGGAGGGCGAAATCCCGCACCACGCAGCCCACGCCGAGATTCCGCTCGGCGAAGCGGACGATCAGCTCACTGGTGGCCAGCTCGAATTCGGGGGTGAGGGTGACGCCGCGATCCGCGAAGAAACGGTCAATATACCGCCGGGTACTGCTGTTGTCCTTCAGGCAGATCATGGGCTGCGCCGCCAATTCTGCGAGCGGGAGAGGGTTACCCGCCAGCTCACGGAACCGGGTGCCCGCGATAAACACGTCCTGTATGCCGCTGACCGGCAGGCAGGTGAAATCGCCGGCGTATTCCTCCCCGCCGGGCATACCGTCGGGGACCTCCTCGCTGACCACGCCGAAATCGATAGCCCCCTGTGCGAGGAACCGGGCGGTCTCCGGCGTGGGTCCGTTGGTGACGCTGATGCGGATGGAGGGATACAGCGCGTGGAATCGCTCCAGATAGGGGAGCAGGAAAAATTGCAGGGTCATGTCGCTGGCCCCCACCCGAATTTCGCCGCTGTCCAGGCTCAGCTGCTCGCGGAGCTTTCGCTCCCCCAAGCGGATGTGGTCCAGGCCGTCCCCCACATGGCGGCGCAGGGTTTCCCCCTCCGCCGTCAGACGCACCCCGCGGGAGGTGCGCAAAAACAGGCGGCAGCCGAGAGTTTCCTCCAGCTGCCGCAGTTTCTGGCTGACGGCAGGCTGGGACAGGTACAGCTTCTCGGCGGCAGCGGTGAGGCTGCCGCTTTCCGCCACGGTGTAAAACACCCGGTACAAATCCAGACTGACGTCCATATGATTCTCTCCATCAGGCATCGTGAGTGATCGCAGTAACGAAAGGGTCCTCTCGATCGTATCGGAAAGCAGGGGAAGGAGAACCGGTGTGTCAAACCTTGATTTCCACATCGAGGCTGAGGCAGTCGTTCAGCCGGTCGAGTACCGGCCGGACCTCTTCCTTCAGGAATTCGGCGGTCTGCTCCGGCGCGCGGCCCACATAGCGGGACGGCTCCAGAATCCCTTCCAGCTCCGCGGCGGTGACGCCGAAGGCGGGATCGCCGGCGATGCGCTCCATCAGGTCGTTGACGCCGTCCCCCTGCTTGACCCGGCGGGCGGCTTCCATGGAATGGACACGGATGCGCTCGTGCAGCTCCTGCCGGTCGCCGCCCCGCTTGACGCAGTCCATCATGATGTTCTCGGTGGCCATGAAGGGCAGCTCCCGCCGCAGGTCGCGGTCGATGACGGCGGTGTTGACCACCAGCCCCCCTGACACGTTGATCACCAGGGACAGCACCGCGTCGGCGGCCAGGAAGGCCTCCGCCACGCTGATGCGCTTGTTGGCGCTGTCGTCCAGCGTCCGCTCGAACCACTGGGTGGCGGCGGTCATGGCGGGGTTCACCGTGTCGGCGATGAGATAGCGGGACAGGGAGGCGATGCGTTCACTCCGCATGGGATTGCGCTTGTACGCCATGGCGGAGGAACCGATCTGGTTCTTTTCAAAGGGCTCCTCCACCTCTTTCAGGTGCTGGAGCAGGCGGATGTCATTGGAGAACTTCGCCGCGCTCTGGGCGATGCCCGACAGTGTGGACAGGATGGCAGAGTCCAGCTTGCGCGGATAGGTCTGGCCCGATACGGCAAAGCATGCGTCGTATCCCATTTTTTCCGCGATGCGGCGGTCCAGCCGGCGGCATTTTTCGTGGTCGCCGCCGAACAGCTCGAGGAAGCTGGCCTGGGTGCCGGTGGTACCCTTGCAGCCCAGCAGCTTCGCGCCGGACAGGCGGTATTCCACCTCTTCCAGATCCATGAGGAATTCCTGTATCCACAGTGTGGCCCGTTTGCCCACCGTGGTGGGCTGGGCGGGTTGGAAATGGGTGAAAGCCAGGGTGGGGAGCGCCCGGTATTCGTCCGCGAAGCGGGCCAGCTGTGCAATGGCGCCTGCCAGTTTGCCGCGGATCAGGCGCAGGGCGTCGTACAGGATGATCAGGTCGGTGTTGTCGCCCACATAGCAGCTCGTGGCGCCCAGATGTATGATACCCTTGGCCTTCGGGCATTGCTGGCCGTAAGCGTACACATGGGCCATCACGTCGTGGCGGACCTCTTTTTCCCGTGCGGCGGCTATGTCGTAATTGATGTCGTCGGCATGGGCTTTCAGCTCGGCGATCTGTTCCTCGGTCACCGGCAGGCCCAGCTCGCGCTCGGTTTCCGCCAAGGCGATCCAGAGCTTGCGCCAGGTACGGAACTTGTTGTCGGAGGAGAAGAGATACTGCATCTCGTCGCTGGCATAACGGGAGGACAGTGGGCTTTCATAACGGTCGTGCATGGAAATACTTCACGCCTTTCCTGGGATGGTTGTCGGTATATATAAATCGCTCTTATTCTACACGGTTTTCACCGCTGACGCAAGGCCCATCTCGTCAAAGCTTAGTTTCCGGCCGCCGGTGAAAGGGCAATTGACAAAGGGGGCGGACTGCCGTATAGTAACAGTCTATTACGAATTCATCCCGTTGGAGGTTCCTATGAAAGTGGAGACAATCACCGAAAAAGGCAGCACTATAGCGGTCGTTACCAGTGAGCAGGCGGTCATCACCGACGAGCGCTCGGCGCTGGATCTGATGATGAGCGTGAAATACGAAACCGGGGCGGAGAAAATCGTCCTGAATAAGGAAGCGCTTGCCGAGGATTTCTTTATTTTAAGCACCGGCCTGGCAGGCAAAATCCTGCAGAAATTCGTCAGCTATCACCTGGCTTTTGCCGTCTACGGCGATTTTACCCGGTACACGAGCAAGCCGCTGCGGGATTTTATCTACGAATCTAACAACGGCCGCGACGTTTTTTTTGCCGCGACAAGGGAAGAGGCCGTCAGACGGATGACGAACAGTCGGTAGCGGCTTTTCCTTTCGCCTCTTATAAATGAGGGCGGAAAGCGCGCCGCCTGTTGAAAAAAACGGGCGGATGACGTATACTGATAAAAAACACGCCGGGGCTGTCCGGTTCGGACAGGGACGCGGCGGGTATGGGAGGAAACCACCATGGAAACTGTCGTATCCCTGCTGGCGGCCGGCTTCACCCCCGCCACCGGCGAAGAGTTCAATCCCTGGCCGTTTATCCTGATGGGGATTGGCATCCTGCTTCTGATTGCCCTGATCGTACTGCAGGTGGTCAGCAACAAGCAGAAGAAGGGGCCGCAGGGTCCCGGCCCAGCGGGCCAGGCAGGCCCGTCTGCTGGTACCCCTGCCGGTGAGCCGCCGATGAATCCCGAACCGGGCGACGACGGCAGCGATGTGCCGCCGTCCGATCCCCCTCCGCAGAACTGACACCGCCGATAAAAGCCGCCGGCCGCCGTTGTATAACGGCGGCCGGCGGCTTTATGAAGAGAGTAGAAGCGGGCAGATTAAAACAGCTGTTCCACAAGCCGGTTCAGGGTTTCCCCGTCCTCCGCGCTGCAGAAATACAGGTTGCCGCGGTTGGTCGAAGGACCCGTATAGCTTTTCACCGCGATGCACAGGGTGGGCTTTTTCATATCGGGCTGTTCCAGCCGGTTTTCTTTCAAAAAATTGGTCAGGGAATCCATCCGCTGGACGGCTATTGCTAAAGAATGAGGGGCATGCTGATAAATCCGAGTCATGACGTCCGATGTCTCGCCGGACGGGTAGAGGGTGAACTGGACGGTATAGCGGCTTTCCTCCGGCGAGGCGGTCAGGGCGTCCAGAATCCAGTCGTCGGCATAATAGCTCATATAAACATCAGCGGTGTCGGTCAAAAAGGCCGGGAGAGGAAAGGACAGGTTGCTTTCCTCCGTGATTTGCTTGATGGTGAGCTTGTCGGGCAGGACGGGGAAGGGGCAGTCGATATCCGAAGGAGTGCCGGAAAGGGCGCTTTGGATCTCCGTCCGGTCGCACCAGTCCATAAAGGCATACCAGGTTTCGAAATCCACCGTCGGAATCTCCCGCCGCATCGTCTCATATACCTGCCGGGCCTTGGTGTCGATAATGCGCCCGCCCCGTATGATCGTACAATTCTCAGGGGACGGCAGAGCGGCGTAGGCGGCCCGGAAGGCTTCTTCCCGGGAGATGGCGGTCTTCATTTTGGCGATATCCTCAGGCGACAACGCGATTTTACGCCGGAGGATCCGTCCTTCCAGGCGGATATTCACCTTCACAGAGCAATAAGACCCGCTCATACTGTTGTCATACCGCAGGGCCATCCACTTGTCGACGTTGTGGTCGTTGTTCCAGTCGCCGCGGAATACGGAGGCGGTATCCCGTAACCGTTCCGATACCTGCTGCCGTACCTCTTCGCCCTGGAAGGTCAGCCCCTGCATCGAACGGATGAAGTGGCGGCCGAACCGGTCACCGAGGCTGTCGTCGGTATCGAAGACCACCGTCTCAATTTCTTCGGGAGTGGGATTGGCGCTGATAACCGTGTGATAAGAGCAGGCCATTCCGCCGATAAAGAGCAGGTTGAGCAGGGCGAGGAGCCCCACAGCGGGCAGGGAGCGCAGCAGGTTTTTCACCCGCCGGGTGGTGACCAGCTCAAACAGGAAGTAGACCACCAGTGCCACAATGTACCACACCACGCAGGTGAATACCGCTGAGCTGGTGACCGTCTCCCGGTGCAGCACCACGCGGATGATCACGCGGCAGGGATACTGGCACAGCAGGAAAGCGACGAGCAGGCGCAGCGTCGTCTGCAATGCGCGGTTGGGGGTCGCCAGGCCCGCCGCCTCGCTCTTGCGCCGCAGGAACAGCGCGGCGGCGCCAACGCCGTACAGCAGGCCCAGAATCAGGGTATACAGGCCGCCGGGCAGGTAGGTGAGAGGGGAGTGGTCCTGCATCCCTCCTAACGAGGCGAACAGGCCGAAGACGATCTGATACTCGCTGCCCGACAGGGGAAAAGACAGGCCCTCCGGCAGGAGGGGAAGCAGCTCGGTCACCTGCCAGGAGAGGATGGACAGAAGCAGGCGCGGCAGGAAGATCAGCAGCAGCGACGCCGTGACGTTGGTCAGCACGGTACCGGTGATACACATGCACAGTGAGAAAGCGGCGGAGACGTACACCGTGGCTGCGAACATGTTAAAGAGGAAGGAAAGGCTCTCCGCCCACTGAATGGCATAGGAGTGGTACACGATGCTGAAACCCGACAGGGTGATCGTGGAAACCAGCAGGAGGATACCGGTCAGCCAGGTCATGGCTGCGGCAAAAAAACTCAGAAAGAGCGAAAGGCGGTTTTCCGGCAGCCCGTGATAAAAGTCGCTGGAGCTCCGTTTGTTGAGGAAGCGGAACAGCCGCAGGATCATCAGCGGGGCCAATAGCAGGGGAACCGCCGGCAGCAGGGGAAAAGCGGAGAACAGATCAATGGAATTGAAGAGGTAGATGCTGGATAAGTACGAGTGGGTGACGGCCCTGCCGATGATGACCAGCAGGGCTGCCAGAACCAGCAGCAGGCCGCCGATGATGCCGGGAAGCCTCAGCTGCCGCAGCCCTTCGAGATACAGGCGTCTGCTGAAACAGGATTTTTTCACAGTCCGCTCACCTCCGCCGCTTCGGTTGTCCCCCCGCCGAGCAGGGAGGTGTCAAAACAATAGCCCAGGGCCGACATCTCGTGGGTGAAGACCTCCTCCAGCGTCAGGGGAAGCACGTCCAGCACCAGCGGCGACAGCGCCTGCAGCCGCTGTACCGTCTCATCCCGGCCGCCCCGGATAATGAGGCGGGACACCGAACCGAGACGGTTGTATTCCAGCAGCTCGATTCCTTCGAACACGGTACGGTCATAGGGCTCCGGCAGGGCGATCTGTACCTTGAACAGGCTGGTTTTCAGATCGCTGACATCGCTTTCCAGAACAATGCCGCCCTCATGCAGCAGGGCGAGCTGGTCACAGGTATCCTCCAGCTCCCGCAGGGAATGGGAGGCGATGATGGCGGTTACCTGCCGTTCGCTCACCTCCTGACAGATGAGGGACTTCACCAGCCGCCGGACCACCGGGTCGAGGCCGTCGAAGGTCTCGTCAAAGAACAGGTAATCGGGACGGCAGGACAGGGCCAGCAGGAGAGAGGCCTGCCTCCGCATACCTTTGGAAAAGGTATGAATTGCCTTGCAGGGGTTGAGACGGAGCGTCTCGATCAGACGGGAGCAGTACGCTTTGTCAAAAGCGGGATAGGCGGCCTCATACAGCTTCATCATACGGCGCAGGTCGGCGCCGGGCAGGAAATACAGGTCGTCGGGAACAAAGGCCATCCGTCCCTTGACCGCGGGGTTGTCGTAAACGGGCAGGGAATCGATGGTGACCGTTCCCTCGTCGGGGCGGTAAATGCCCGACAGCAGGCGTAGAAAGGTGGATTTTCCCGCGCCGTTTGAGCCGACCAGTCCGTAAATACAGCCCTGCGGGATGAGACAGTCTACCCCCGCCAGCGCCGTTTCCCCGTCGAAACGCTTGGTGAGATTCTGCGTCTTGATCATGGCTGTTGTCCCCCCTCATTGGATATGGGATAGATCTGGTCCAGCAGGGCTTCGATCGCCTCCCGTCCGATACCGGCCAGCTTCAGCCGACGGAGCTGGTCTTCCAAAAGCGGGAGAAGCCCCTGACACTCTTGTCGGAGAAGCGTTACCGCCTGGTCGGTGATATAGCAGCCGCGGCCGGGTACCGAGCAGATGACGCCTCGCCGGTCCAGGTCGGAATAGGCCTTTTGTATGGTGTTGGGATTGACGGACAACTCACAGGAGAGGCCGCGTACGGTGGGAATCCGGCTGCCGGGTTCCAGCACACCGGTCAGTACCAGCTGTTCCAGCTGTTCGATGAGCTGCTCATACAGGGGCTGGCGCGACAGAGAATCAATGGTAAACATGGAAGGCCCCCCTTGCCTATCGTTTGATATGTACTAGTATGGACAGTACAAACTGAGTACACCTCACCCAAACCATAGCGGCGATACCGTGTTACAGAGGATTTCCGTTTTTCTTATTATACACGATAAATGTCGAAAAATGGTTCCCGATTGGAATAATATTGTTTCCAATCGGGAAATATTCAGTGGTTTATTTACACGATTTCAGGTCAGGTGAAAATTTGGTTAGCGGTTACCCCCGATCAGCCTCTGCCTCCAGCAGGTCTTCCGCCGCTTCGGAAAGAGCGTTGTCGGTCACCATAACGGGGCCGTCAGCTGTCGGACGGCATAAAAAGACCGAACGGTCAGCGGCGGGCAGGGGGGAACGGGATAGGGAGTCGGCGCAGCGCTCGGCATCGCTCAGCCGGCCGAACAGGCCGAAAACAGCGGAGCCGCTCCCGGTCATTAAGCACCCCAGAGGGCGGAAGCGGCGCAGATGCGCCTTGATCGATTCCACCGCAGGCAGGCGCACCGCCTCCTCGAACACATTGCAAAGCTCCCGGCCGACCATGGACAGGTCGCCGGCGCAGACCCCGTCGATGAGGGAGGAAGTATGGGGATGACGGACGCCGCTTTTTCCATCTTCTCCCGCGGAGCCGAAGGCCGCATCCACCGCCCGGTACGCCTCGGCGGTGGACACGCCCGCTGAAGGCTTGACCACTACGATATAACAGTCGGGCAGATCGGGCAGGGGGGTCAGGATGGTGCCGATGCCGGTGGCCCGTGCCGTGCCGCCCAACAGGCAAAAAGGGACATCAGCGCCGATCCGGCCTCCGATCCGGCACAGCTCCTCCTGCGGAAGGCGCGCCCCGGTGAGTTCGTTGAGGGCCGTCAGCACCCCGGCAGCGTCGGCGCTGCCCCCCGCCATGCCGGCGGCAAAGGGGATGCGCTTGTGCACTCGGATGCCAAAGGCGGGTTCTGCGATACCGGCCGCGGAGCAGAAAGCAGCCGCCGCCCGGCAGGCGGTATTGCTCCCATCTGCCGGCAGGCTGCCGGCGCCGTCCCCTGTGAGGGTCAGCGTCACACCGGGACCATCGCTTTCCCAGACGGTGACGGTGTCATAAAGGCTGACCGTCTGCATCACCGTGTCGATCAGGTGATAGCCGTCGTCCCGCCGTTCGCCGACATCCAGTGACAGATTGATCTTGGCCGGGGCATTGACGGTGACAGGCATGGATATTCCTCCGATCGGATCAGTCTTGGGCGGCGGGCTTCACCGCGTGTTCCTGTAAAAATTCGCCGATGCGCTTCATCGCCTCGGTGATGTGACTGAGGGAATAGCAATAAGAGACGCGGACGAAGCCCTCGCCGCTGTCGCCGAAGGCGGTGCCGGGCACCACGGCCACATGTTTTTCCATCAGAAGCTGCTGACAGAACTCCTCCGAGGTGAGGCCGGTGGAACGGATGCAGGGGAAAACGTAGAAGGCTCCCTCCGGTTCGAAGCAGGTCAGACCCATGTGGTTGAGCTCGTCCACGATAAAGCGCCGGCGGGTATCGTATTCGCCCCGCATGCGGGTGATGTCGTCATCTCCGTTTCTCATGGCATCCACGGCGGCATACTGGGCGGTGGTGGGGGCGCACATCAGGGCGTACTGGTGCAACTTGACGATCTGCTTCATCACCGGCGCGGGTCCGCAGACATAGCCGAGACGCCAGCCGGTCATGGCGAACGCCTTGGAAAAGCCGCTGATGAGCAGGGTGCGGGCCTGCATACCGGGCAGGGAGGCGAAGCTGACGTGGGATTCTCCGCCGTAGGTCAGCGCGCCGTATATTTCATCCGATAAAACGAAAAGGTTATGTTCCTTTACCACCTCGGCGATGGCTTCCAGATGCCGGCGGCGCATGACCCCGCCGGTGGGGTTGTTGGGGTAGGGCAGGATCAGCAGTTTGGAGCGGGGGGTGACGGCGGCCCGCAGCGCCTCCGGCGTCAGGCGAAAGGCATCCTCCGACCGGGTGACCAGCGGCACCGGTATTCCGCCCGCCATACGGGTCAGCGGCTCGTAGCAGACGAAGCTGGGTTCGGGGATCAGCACTTCATCCCCCGGGCGGAGCAGGGCGCGGAGCCCCAGGTCGATAGCTTCGCTGCCGCCCACCGTGACCAGTATTTCGTTTTTGGGGTCATACTGCACGTGGGAATGGCGATGGGTGAACTGGGCGATGGCCTCCCGCAGCTGTAACAGGCCCGCATTGGAGGTATACCAGGTGTGGCCCCGTTCCAGTGAACGGATGCCCTCCTCCCGTATATGCCAGGGGGTGGTAAAATCCGGTTCTCCCAGCGACAGGGTTATCACATCCTCCATCTCGCTGGCGATATCGAAGAAACGCCGGATACCCGACGGCTTGAGATCCACCAGGGTGGGATTGAGGAGCTGTTCGTATTGGATATCTTGATCGTTCATCTAATTACTGGACTCCTCTCATATCCTTTTCCCCGCTGGGGAACATCACGCCGTTATCCTTATAGCGACGCAGGACAAAATGGGTCGCAGTGGAGGTGACGGCGTCCAGGGTGGACAGCCGCTTGGCCACAAACAGGGCCACGTCGCGGAAGGTGCGTCCGCATACCGTGACCGCCAGATCGTAGCCGCCGGACATCAGATAAACACTCTCCACCTCGTCGAATTTCATCACCTGTTCGGCAATGCCCTCGAATCCCAGGTCGCGCTCCGGCGTCACCCGCAGTTCGATGAGGGCGGTGACGTATTCCCGGTCGGTCTTTTCCCAGTCGATGACCGCTTTGTATCCGCGGACGATGCCGCTGCGTTCCAGTTCGCCCAGCTGGGTCTGCACCTCCGATTCAGTGCAGCCGAGCATGACGGCCAGCTGGCTGTTGGTAAGCCGTGCGTTGGTATCCAGCAATTTGAGCAGCTTATCCATTTGTTATCCTCCCTTTACAGGCGCCGCCGCGGCCGGGGCCGGGCGGCTATTTATGTATAATGGTGTTTCCATTATCCGCCTGGAAGAATATCCGGCGCGGCAACTGCCGCGGAGGGACTTCGTCCCGAAAGGGGATTCTTCCGGTTCTCGACCGCTGATCCTGCGGTCGAGGACATTATATCATAAAAGAAAAGCGGAGGAAATGCCCACCGTTTCGAATCCTCTTCCTCACAAATCGAGGGGATGCAGCACCGGCTGGCGTCCCACGAAGAGGGCATAGGCGTCGAAGCCCGCCTCCTTTGCGGCGCGCAGGCCCTCCTCCACCGGCACGCCCACGTCCTGGGGACGATGGGCGTCGGAACCCACCGTGATCAGACGGCCGCCCAGCTCATGGAACCGGCGGAGGAGAGGCAGGTCGGGGGAGAGGAAATATCGGGGATCCCGCAGACCGGAGACATTGATCTCCAGCGCCAGGCCCTTACCGGCCGCCGCCTTCAGCACCGCATCTATGCCGTCGCGCCAGCGGCCCGTCCCGGCGGAGCGCAGGTCCTCAGGAAGATAGCGGAAGGGATAGGTCAGGTGGGCGAGAGAATCGAACCGGCCCCATCCGACCATACGGAGCAGTTCGTCGAAATACCGGTCCAGCAGGGGGAGGGGGTCCACCTTGCCGTAGTCGAGAAAATAGAAATCGTCCACCCCCGGCAGGTTGTGCAGGGAACCGAGGACGAAATCGTAGTCGTGGCTGTTCAGCAGGGCCTCGGCGGCCTCCTGGTCCTCCAGCGGTTCGCCCAGTTCCACCCCTCGCAGAATGAGCAGCCGCTCCCTGTATTCGGCGGCGAAACGGCTGGTTTCTTCAAACGAAGCGGCGGAGGAACGGTCGTACCCGCCCCCCACGAACCAGCTCATCTCCACATGGTCGGTGACGGTCAGGGCGGACAGGCCCGCCCGCAGGCCCGCCTCGCACACGTCGCGGAGGCCGGATTCCGAATCGGGGGAGTGATGGGTGTGCAGGTGGCAGTCGGCAAGGTACATAAGGCGCCTCCTTCTTATACGTTGTGAGTATTCGGATGAGGACTATTCAAAGAGTATATATTGTGAGGGTGTTCGCCGTTCCAGTGGCAGGCGCGGATGATTTTCCGGCGGCGCAGGTCGGGGTAATCCTCCCACTCCAGCAGGCGCAGGTATAGCCGTTGGGTAATCAGCATTTTTCTCACACCTTTTTAAAGGATTATATCTTATTAAATAAAAGATAATTGGTATACAGATGACATTGACGCGAAATCAATTGATAGGGCATCTGTTATTTTACTATATTAAAAAAGCATCGTCCGACTGTCAAGCGGAATCGGGACGGAAAAAATCGCTTTTCAATTTTTCGCAAGTGTGATAAACTGAAATCTTGAGTAAACAGGATAGACAATCCGAAGTCAAAATAGGTTGGAGGAAACAGTTATGCGTGCAGTGATAACGGTTATCGGCAAGGATACGGTGGGCATTCTCGCCCGGGTGTCGGAGGTTTGCGCCCGCCACCGGGTGAACGTTTCGGACGTCACCCAGTCGATTTTACAGGGGATGTTCGCCATGATTATGATGGTGGACATTTCGGACTGCGACCTCCCCTTTACCGATTTTGCAGAGGAACTGACCGCCCTGGGCGGTGAGATGGGCTTATCCATCCATGCGATGCACGAGGATATTTTTAATTCCATGCATCGGATATAACGCCGGGGATTTGCGCCCTCTACGAAAGGACAGATAACGACAATGAGCATGCTCAACGCAGGAGATATACTGGAGACCATCACCATGATCCAGGACGAACACCTGGACGTGCGCACCATCACCATGGGCATATCCCTTCTCGACTGCTGTGACAGTGACGTGGGCCGCGTATGCGACCGTATCTATGATAAGATCACCCGCTGTGCCAGCGATCTGGTGAAAACCGGGGAGCAGATCGAGAAAAAGTACGGTATCCCGATTATCAATAAACGAATTTCGGTCACCCCCATCGCCATGATCGGGGCGGCCTGCGACGACAAGGACATGGTACGGATCGCCCGAACGCTGGAGCGGGCGGCGGTGACGTGCGGAGTCAACTTCATCGGCGGTTATTCCGCCCTGGTGCAGAAGGGCTTCGCCCCCGGCGACCGGGAGCTGATCGACAGCATACCCGAGGCGCTGGCTGTTACCGACCACGTGTGTTCTTCCATCAACATTGGGTCTACCAAGGCCGGCATCAACATGGACGCGGTGGCGGCCATGGGCAGAGTGGTCCGCCTGACGGCGGAGCGCACCGCCGACCGGGACTGTATCGGCTGTGCGAAGCTGGTGGTCTTCTGCAACGCGCCGGAGGACAATCCCTTTATGGCGGGCGCTTTCCACGGGGCGGGAGAGCCCGACTGCGTCATCAACGTGGGCGTTTCGGGTCCCGGTGTGGTGCGGGCCGCATTGGCCAAGGCGGGGGACTGCGACCTCACCGCCGTGGCTGACCTGATTAAGAAAACCGCCTTTAAGATCACCCGGATGGGCCAGCTGGTGGGAGCGGAGGCGTCCAAAGCGCTGAACGTCCCCTTCGGCATCGTGGACCTCTCCCTGGCGCCCACCCCCGCGGTGGGCGACTCGGTGGCCCATATCCTGGAGGAGATGGGACTGGAATGCTGCGGTGCCCACGGTACCACGGCGGCCCTTGCGCTGCTCAACGACGCGGTGAAAAAGGGCGGCGTCATGGCCTCCTCCCACGTGGGGGGGCTGTCCGGCGCTTTTATCCCGGTCACCGAGGATGCGGGCATGATCGACGCGGCCCGCTGCGGCTGCCTGCGCATCGAGAAGCTGGAGGCCATGACCGCCGTGTGTTCGGTGGGCCTCGATATGATCAATATCCCCGGTGATACGCCGGCGGAGGTAATTTCCGCGATCATCGCGGACGAAGCGGCTATCGGTATGATCAACTCCAAAACAACCGCCGTGCGGGTGGTCCCTGCCATCGGCAAAGGGGTGGGTGAGGAGCTCTCGTTCGGCGGACTGCTGGGCGGCGGACCGGTGATGCCGCTGAACACCTGGTCTCCGGCCCGCTTCATCGGACGGGGCGGCCGAATCCCCGCGCCCATACAGAGTCTGAAAAATTGACCAAAGAGAGGAAAGTTATTTGGTCAAATTGACATTGAAATCTGTGTGGAGCAGGTATATACTTTAGTTTCGCCGGAAAACTGATAGTAATCGGGAGAACCGGCGCAGTAAATAGGAACGTCGGGCCGCCGCGGCCTGACGCGGAAAGGTGCGGTGTTTCGCATGGAAGCCATGATCAAACGGATCATCGATATGGACAAAAAGGCCCGTCAGATCACCGACGCCGCCGAACAGGAAAAGGCGGATTCGGAAAAGGAAATCGCCGAGAAGGCCGCCCAGCTGCGCGACGCGTATCTGGAGCGCGCACGGGAGCGTATCCGCAAAAACGCCGAAACCGAACGCCGTCTCGCCGACGAGGAATGGCAGCGGCGGGAGACCTATTACGCCGAGCAGGCGTCCCGTCTCGATCAGCTGATTGAATCAAACCGGGAAAGCTGGGTCAGCCAGATCGTCGAACACGTTACCGGCTGAGGCGGGGAACGATACCACCGTCAGTGAATGGCAAACCGCCGGCAGGCGGGACACACTAGGATGGAAAGGGGCGCGGGCGGCACATGCTGGAATATACCTCCAACGTCATATTGGCCAGGGCGCGCGCGCTGTACGGGAGCCGCCTGAAACCGGAGGATTTCGCGGCGTTGCTCAACTGCCACACCGTCGCGGAGGCTGCCTCTTATCTCAAGAGCAAAACCAGTTACGTGTCGGTACTCGGCGAGATCAACGAGGCGAATATCCACCGCGGTTATCTGGAGACGCTGCTGCGGCGCAAAATACGCAACGATTATACCTCCCTGTGCCAGTACGGCTTCGCCGGCGGCCGGGAGATGGCCGAATACCTCATCCATAAGGAAGAGATCGAGCAGATCATCAGCTGTTTGCGCCTAATGGGCGCCGGGCGTCCGGAGGAATACTTCTACGAAATGCCCATGTTTCTGATGGATACCGCCCGTATCGATTTTGTGAAAATGAGCCGGGCGACCAACTTTTCTGAGTTGACCGAGGCGCTGGGCGACACCGCTTTCCGCAGGGTGCTGGAGAAATACCCGCCCCTCGCCGACGGGACCCTGCGCATTCGGGAGATTGAAAACGAGCTGTTTATCGCCCTGACGAAGAATTTGCTGCAAACCATCGCCAAAACTTCGGGAGAGGTGCGGGAACAGCTCACCGATCTGTGCGGCACCCAGATCGATACCCAGAACGTTACCCGCATCATCCGCCTGAAACGGTATTTTAACGCTTCCGCCGACGAGATCAGGCGGAACCTCCTGCCGTGGAGCGGCGTGATACCCGAAAAAATACGGGAAAAGATGCTGGAAGCGGCTACGGCGGAAGAAGTGCTGGACCTGTTTTTCGCCAGTCCCGCGGGACGGCGGATACCGGAGGGGCAGCGGGGCTATATCCACGACCTTTACCACCGGGCGCCCTTTTACAGCGCCCGTCACTATATCCGATATTCCATCCACCCGATGGTGGCGCTGATCTCCTATATTATCGTCAGCGATATGGAGCTGGACGATATCGTCAATGTCATTGAGGGCATCCGATACGGTATGACCCCCGAGGAAATCAAGCCGGTGCTTGTCCTCGCGGATCACTGAGGGGGTGAAAAGATTTGGCTGTTTCTAAAATGAAGCTGGTCAGCATCATCGGCCGGATGGACCGTCTGGATGAGGTGGTGCGCGTCTGCGGCGACACCTGCGTCTCCCAGCCGGACGACGCGATCACCTTTTTTTCCGACACCTATGGATTCGAATCGGTGCGGGAGGAAAACCCGTTTGCCGATCCGCTGAACCGTCTCCAGTCGGCGGTCGCCCGTCTGGGCGGCGTGCTGGAGGGGGGCGGATCGGACGGCGGCCAGCCGGACGGGGAACTGTTTTCCTTCGTGGATGAGCTGTCCGCTCATGCCGCCGATCTGACGCGCAAACGGGGGGAACTGTCCGCCCGTTACGAATCCATCGGCAAGGACATCGAACAGTTCCAGCATTTTTTCGGGCTGGATATCGACCTGGACAAAATCCTGTCCTGCGAGAATATCAAGGTGCGGTTCGGCCGTCTTCCCAACGAAAGCCTCGACCGTTTGGACCTGTACGAAGACAATCCCTTCGTGCTGTTCTTTCCCGGCGTGCGGGAGGAGGAGTACTGCTGGGGGGTTTACTTCGCCCCCTTCGATACGGCGGCGGATATCGACCGGATCTTTTCCAGCCTGTACTTCGAACGATTGCGTATCCCCGCCGCCGTCGGCCTGCCCGAGGATGTGGTGGCCGGTCTGCGGAAAGAGCGGGAAGAGGTGTACCAGGAGCTGGTGCGGTGCCGGGAGGAAATCGCCGGTTACTGGGAACAGCAGCGGGACAGCTGCCTGTCGGTTTACCGCTGCCTGAAAACCCGATCCTATTATTTCGAGGTACGGCATTATGCCGCCCGTTATCACGACAAATTCGTCCTCACCGGCTGGATACCCGCCCGGGAGGAAAAGCGGTTCTGTGAGGCTCTTGACAGGGTGGAGGCCATCGAGTATTCGGTGGAGAAACCGGATAAGGACCATCACCATACCCCGCCGGTGGAGCTGCGAAACCCCAAAATGTTCCGTCCTTTCGAATATCTGGTGGGCATGTACGGCACCCCCCGGTACAACGAGCTGGACCCCACCATTTTCGTGGCGATCACCTACACGCTGCTGTTCGGTTTCATGTTCGGCGATTTGGGGCAGGGAATCTGCCTGTCCATCGTCGGGTATCTGATGTGGCGTTTCAAGCGCATGGAGATCGGCAGGATATTGATCCCCTGCGGTATCGCGGCGGCGGTTTTCGGGACGATTTTCGGGTCGGTGTTCGGCTTCGAACACGTCCTCGACCCGGTGTACAAGTCCCTGTTCGGCCTGTCCGAAAAACCCATCGAGGTCATGGGCACCGGTACCCCGATCAAGATCATACTGGCGGCCGTCTTCATCGGTATCGCCCTGATCCTGATCAGCATGCTGCTCAACATGTACTCCTGCCTGCGAAGGCGGGACTACGAAAACGCCCTGTTCGGCCCCAATGGGGTCGCCGGCTTCCTGTTTTTCGGATCGCTGGCCTGCGGGGCGGTGGCACAGCTGATGTTCAGCATCCCGGTGTTCTCCCTGCCCTATATATTGCTGCTGGTGATACTGCCGCTGGTGGTGATCCTGTTCAAGGAACCGCTGGGCGGGCTTGCAGAACGGCGCCCCGACTGGAAACCGGAAAAATGGGGCGAATACGTCCTGCAGAGCTTCTTCGAACTGTTCGAGGGCGTGCTCTCCTACCTGTCCAACACCATGTCCTTCCTGCGTGTGGCGGCTTTCGTCATGATTCACGCTGGTATGATGATGGCGGTGTTTACACTGGCCGGCCTGTTCGGTCCCTTCGGCTACACGGTGGCCGTCATTTTGGGCAACGCTCTGGTCATGGCCATGGAGGCCCTGCTGGTGGCCATTCAGGTAATGCGTCTCGAATTTTACGAGATGTTCAGCCGGTATTACAACGGCGACGGGCGGCCCTTCGTGCCGCTCACCCCTGCGGCGGAGGACCGCTGAATTTATGTTTTGTCTGACAGCGGCGGGATCACCTGCCGTGTAATTTAAGGAGGTAATGTATTATGACACTCGTTTATCTGCTGCTTCCCGCCGCCCTGCTGGTGGCTTCGGTGGTCATCTCGGTCCTGCTGGTCCGCCGCGGCACCCCCGCGAAGCGCGCCATGGCCATCCACTTTTTGTCCCTGATCGTCATCAGTGCCCTGTGCTTCGCCCTGCCCCTGGGCGCCGCCGCCGCGCCGGAAGAGGGAGCGGATGGCACCTCTCAGAGCGAAACGGTGAAGAGCGGTATGACCGACAAGAGCATCGCGTACATCAGCGCCGCCCTGGCAGTGGGCATCGGCACCATCGGCGGCGGTATCGCCGTCGCATCCGCCGCTCCCGCGGCTATCGGTGCCACCGCCGAGGATCCCAAGAACTTCGGTAAATCCATCATCTTCGTGGCGCTGGGCGAAGGCTTCGGCCTTTACGGCCTGTTGATCGCGATCCTGATCCTGGTCCTTTAAACGGAAGGCGGGTCCCGTATGCGTTTTTACGTAATCAGCGACAACATCGACACCAAGGTGGGGATGCGCCTCGCCGGCATCGAGGGCGTGGTGGTACACGAGGCCGAGGAGATACATAAGGCCCTGTCAGACGCTATGGAGCGGGAGGACATCGCCGTGATCCTGATGACCGAGCATCTGGTGCGCCAGTGCTCCGACCTGGTGGACGAACTCAAGCTGAACCGCTCCCGTCCCCTGATCGTGGAAATTCCCGACCGCCATGGCAACGGGCGTGCCAAGGATTCTATCACCCGCTATGTCCGTGAGGCGATCGGCATCCGCATCTGACGGCGTTCCGCCGCGCCGGCGGAACGTGTGCAAATCCCAGCCGTTCCCTTTTGGGGCGACAGCGCAAGAAAGGCGTGAATCGACGGTATGGCTAACAACGACGAAAAAGTAAGCAAGTTCGTGGACGCGATCACCGAATACGCGGAGGAGCAGTCACGGAAAATCCACCAGGAGGTGGAGGATTATAAAGCGGAGCGCCTCCATCAGGCGGAGCAGCAGGTGCTGCAGGACGCGTACCTGCTCATCCAGAAGGAGAGCGCCGAAATGCGCAGCGACCGCAGCCGGGATGTCTCCCGCCGGGAGCTGGAAGCTCGCAGCCACCTGCTGGAAAAGCGCCGCGACGGGATGGAGTCGGTGTTTGCCGAAGCGGCCGACCGGCTGCGGGCGTATACGAAAACCCCCGCTTATGCCGAGGGGCTCAAGCAGTCGATGGCCGCCATCACTGAAAAGCTGCCTGAGGGGGAGCGGATATATTACCTTTCCCGCGGGGATGAAGCCTTGCTGGAAGGGCTGAAAGCTCTCTGTCCCGCCGACGGCCGTCTGGAACTGACCGACGATATCCGTCTGGGCGGCATCCGGGGCGAAAACCGGCGGGCGGGCGTCATTGCCGACGATACGCTGGACCAGAAGCTGGAGAAGGAGCGGGAGTGGTTTACCGCCTATTCCGGTCTGACTCTGGAATAAGCAACAGGTTGATAAGGGGACTCGGTGCCCCGATATACTAGGCCGGTCCGTCCGCTCGCAGAGCGGCGGAATAGGGCACGGAAAGGCATGGTCCTGACTATGACGAATAACCGCATATACGGCATCAACGGGCCGGTGGTCACCCTGCTGGGCGATACGGGGCTGTCCATGATGGAAATGGTGCTGGTGGGCGACGAAAAACTGGTGGGCGAGGTCATCGGCATCAACGCGAAGGAGACCACCATCCAGGTATATGAGAACACCACCGGCCTGCATCCCGGCGAGCCGGTTCACGGGACCGGCGGCCCCCTGTGCGCCACGCTGGGTCCCGGTATCCTCGACAACATATTCGACGGCATCGAGCGGCCTCTGAAGGCCATTGAAGAGCGCTCCGGCGACTTCATCAGCCGCGGCGTGTCGGTGTCGGCCATCGACGAGGAAAAGGAATGGGACGTGACCGTAACGGTAAAGGCGGGGGACCGTCTGGCCTCCGGCGCAGTGTACGCCACCTGTCCCGAGACCCCCGCCATCGTACACCGCTGCCTGACCCCCGTAGGGCTGTCCGGCACGGTGAAGACGGTGAAGCCCGACGGCAAATACCGGGTCAACGACACGGTGGTGGTGCTGGAGGACGACGGCGGCGGGGTGCACGAGCTGTCCCTGTGCCAGAAGTGGTCCATCCGTTCCCCCCGTCCGGTGGCGCGCCGCCTGTATGCGGAGACGCCCCTGATTACGGGTCAGCGGGTCATCGACACACTTTTCCCGGTGGCCAAGGGCGGCACGGCGGCTATCCCCGGAGGCTTCGGTACCGGGAAAACCATGACCCAGCACCAGCTGGCGAAGTGGTGTGATGCCGATATCATCGTCTATGTGGGCTGCGGTGAGCGCGGCAACGAGATGTCCCAGGTGCTGGAGGAGTTCTCCAGTCTGGTGGACCCCAAGTCGGGCCGGCCTATGACCGACCGCACTGTGCTCATTGCCAACACCTCCAATATGCCGGTGGCCGCCCGTGAGGCATCTATCTATACCGGTATCACCCTGGCGGAATACTACCGCGATATGGGATACCACGTCGCGATCATGGCCGACTCCACCTCCCGGTGGGCGGAGGCGCTTCGTGAGATATCGGGACGTCTGGAGGAAATGCCCGCGGAGGAAGGCTTTCCAGCCTATCTGCCCTCCCGCCTGTCCGAGTTCTACGAGCGGGCCGGTATGACCGAGACCCTGGGCGGCGACAAGGGAAGCGTCACCATCATCGGCGCCGTCTCCCCTCAGGGCAGCGACTTCTCCGAACCGGTCACCCAGAACACCAAGCGGTTCACCCGCTGCTTCTGGGCGCTGGATAAATCGCTGGCTTATGCCCGTCACTATCCCGCGATTAACTGGACCTCCAGCTACAGCGAATATCTGGGCGACCTGTCCGCTTGGTACGAAAAGAACGTGGGCGCCGACTTCATCGACTGCCGCGGCCGGATCGCCCGCCTGCTGCAGGAAGAAAGCAAGCTGATGGAGATCGTCAAGCTGATCGGCTCCGACGTGCTGCCCGACGATCAGAAGCTGGTCATCGAGACAGCCCGTGTGATCCGGGTCGGGTTCCTCCAGCAGAATGCCTACCATCAGGACGACACCTATGTGCCGCTGGAGAAGCAGCTGAAGATGATGCGGGTCATCCTCCATCTCCACGAAACGGCCCTGTCACTGGTGGGCAAGGGTATTCCGCTGTCCCATATCACGGGCACCGGCCTGTTCGACAAGGTGAGCCGTATCAAATACGACGTGCCCAACGACCAGCTGGAGCTGCTGGACGGATACCTGAAAGAAATCGACGACACTCTCCGCGGCCTGAACTGACCGCAGAATCACTGAAAATCTTCCTTCGGCCGTTCCCTGCGGGGAGGGCCGGACGGCACCGAAAGGCGTGGGGCTTCCATGATTATTGAATATGTCGGGGTGAAGGAGATCAGCGGTTCCCTGATCGCGATCGACGGCGTGAAGGGCGCTACCTTCGAAGAGACGGTTACCATCCGAATGGAGGGCGGCGTCGAGCGTTCCGGCCGTATCGTGCAGATGGAGGGCGAACGGGCGGTCATCCAGGTATTCGAGGGTACCAACGGTATCTCCCTGAGCAATACCCATACCCGTCTGCGCGGCCGTCCAGTGGAAATGCCGTTGTCCCCCGAGCTGCTGGGCCGTATCTTTGATGGCGCCGGACGTCCAGCCGACGGGCTGGGGGCTCTGTTCCCCGCCATGGGAAAGGACGGCAGGCCAGTATCACGCGACATCAACGGCACCGCCATCAACCCGGTGTCCCGTGTATATCCCCGCAACTATATCGCCACCGGCATTTCCTCCATCGACTGTATGATGACCCTGATCCGCGGGCAGAAGCTGCCGATTTTCTCCGGTTCGGGCATGCGGCACAACGAGCTGGCAGCCCAGATTGTCCGGCAGGCGAAAATTGCCGATCAGGATGGCGGGGACAGCGACTTTGCCATCGTATTCGCCGCCATGGGCGTCACCAACGATGTGGCCGATTATTTCCGCCGCAGTTTCGAGGAAAGCGGCGTGCTGGGGCGGGTCACCATGTTCCTTAACCTGTCCAACGACCCTATTATCGAGCGTATCCTGACCCCCCGCTGCGCCCTGACAGCGGCGGAGTATCTGGCCTTTGATCTGGGCAAGCATATTCTGGTCATTATGACCGATATGACCTCCTATGCGGAGGCACTGCGGGAATTCTCCTCCTCCAAGGGCGAGATTCCCGGCCGGAAAGGCTATCCCGGCTATCTGTATTCCGATCTGGCCTCT
The DNA here is from genome assembly GCA_022800315.1 of Clostridiales bacterium. Classification (GTDB taxonomy): domain Bacteria; phylum Bacillota; class Clostridia; order Oscillospirales; family Acutalibacteraceae; genus Avimonas_A. Next base: position 20,424 of record JAAWQC010000007.1, on the reverse strand, counting down.
CTGTACGAACGCGCCGGCATGATCCACGGCAGTCGCGGCTCGGTAACACAGATTCCGATTCTGACCATGCCCAACGACGACATCACCCACCCGGTGCCCGATCTGACGGGGTATATCACCGAGGGGCAGATCGTGCTGGACCGCAGCCTCGACAACAGCGGCATCTACCCGCCGGTATCGGTGCTGCCGTCTCTCTCCCGTCTGATGAAGGATGGCATCGGCGAGGGATTTACCCGAGCCGATCACGCGGCGGTGTCCAACCAGCTGTTCGCCTGCTACGCCCGCGTGCAGGAGGCCCGGTCCCTCGCATCGGTCATCGGCGAGGAAGAGCTGTCCCCTAATGACAAGAAGCTGCTGGAGTTCGGCCGTCTGTTCGATCAGAAATACGTCAATCAGGGACCAGATGAGAACCGCACCATCGACCAGACGCTGGATCTAGGCTGGGAGCTGCTGTCCACCCTGCCCCGCGAGGAACTGGACCGTGTGGACGACAAGATGCTCGACGAGCATTATCATCCCCAGGTATCTACCGAAGCTTAGTAAGATGAATACTCACCTATTGACAGCGGCAGGAGGTGACCCCCTATGGCGGAACAGGTTTTCCCGACAAAAGGCAATCTGATCAGCACCAAAAAATCACTCGATCTGGCCAGGGTGGGCTTTGAGCTGTTGGACCGCAAGCGCAACATCATCGTGCGGGAAATGATGGCGCTGATCGACCGGGCGGAGGCGATTCAGTCCAGCATCGATTCCTGTTATGCGGAGGCGTATCTCGCCCTGCAGCGAGCCAATATCGCCCACGGCGTCTGCGAGGATATCGCCGAGGCGGTGCCGGTGGAGAACGGTCTCAGCCTGACCACCCGCAGCGTGATGGGCGTGGAAATCCCGCTGGTGCAGCTGGATGCCCAGCCGCTGGAGCTGACCTACGGTTTCATGTCCACCAGTTCCCTGGTAGACGAGGCATATATCAAATTCGATCAGGTGAAAAAGCTCACCGCTGAACTGGCCGAGGTGGAAAACAGTGTCTATCGTCTGGCGACGGCGGTCAACAAAACGCAGAAGCGGGCAAACGCCCTGAAAAATATTATCATTCCCCGTTTTACCGCCACGGTGAAATTTATCACCGATTCGCTGGAAGAAAAGGAACGGGAGGACTTCTCCCGTCTGAAGGTGATCAAGGCGCAGAAAAACGCGGAACGATAAAAATACCCGTATAAAACAGAACACAGGCCCTGCAAAATCTGAAATTTTGCAGGGCCTGTGTTCTGTTTTATTCCTGTGGTGGTTCCTCTTCGGTCAGATAACGGATAAAAGAGGAGACCGCCTTCACCTGCTCGTCGCTGAGCAGATCAATGGTTTCCAGCACCTGCTGCTTCGCCCGCGAACGTCCCTGGCTGACAAAAACAGGACCCTCGCCGGATTCCAGCCATTGGGGATTGACGTGGAACACGTTTTCGATCAGGAGGAGTATCCGATCGGGCGGGGTCACCTTCCCCTGGATGATACGGGAAAAATAGCCGGGGTCCAAATTTATTTTCAAAGCGAACTGCCGCTGCGACAGCCGAAGCTCACTTAACAGGATTTTCAGCCGATCATTGATCAATGTATCCTCACCTCATAAAAGTTAGCATAACAAATGCTGTTGCTTATGTCAACGCATCTCTCTTTAAAAACTCTTGACCAATTGATAAAAGCAATGTATAATATTGACAAAAGCAATATATGGCGGTGAAAACGATGACTCAGGCACAAAAGCAACTGCGTTCGCAGGTCGAGCAGATTCAGGACGAAGAATTGATAGAAAAAATACAGATTTATATCAGGGGTATGCTGGACCAGCAGCACATTGAGAGTGGCGCCTGTGTTCGTGAGTCATTGAAAGAATCTTTCTCCAATTAGGAAACCGTGCCGTGCCGTCACGGCATAAAGAGACAAGGAACCAAATAATACCGAAAATCGACACGAAATTCATGTGATCGCTATCATAATGGAATTGACTCGATAGGCCGGAAAAAGGAGATAATCAATCATGATCACCTATTCCCGTTTCAAACGAACTATCGGTCCCGGCATGTGCCGCAAATGCATCAACCGCCTGTTCGGGCTGAATTTACAGCCAAAAGACTGCGTCTATTTATATTACCCTCATCCCTGCGGATCCTGTGGCGGGGTTGAAAATCTCGTTGTCAGGATTCACCGCATAAGCCGTTTTAAGCTGTTGTTCGGGAGAAAACCGCGGGAGGGGGCCCTGTCTGTACAGACAGGGAAGACTATGCCTGAGGAAAAGGAAACTGTACATAAGGGGTAGAAAAGCCCTCCATTCACACCGAATGGAGGGCTTTTACCGGTCATGCCGAAAAAGATTCAGGATTTATCGGTATAGGTACGGCCGGTCTGTGTATCCAGCAGCGCGTTGATCCGTTCGTCAATCCGTATCTTGTTTTCATAGGACAGACGGCGAAACCGCAGAATGACATCTGCCTCCCGCGGGGACAGCTGGCTTTTCTCGTAGGGATTTTCCACACTGGAAACTCCTACTAGAAAATCCACACTTACATGGAAGATATCTGCAAGACGGATCAGCGTGTCCAGACTGGGCTGTGTCAATCCTTTTTCATACTTAGATACGGCGCTCGGTTTCATATTCAGCAAATCGGCCAGTTCCTGCTGCAGCATATCGTGACTGACTCGCAGTTCTCGTAAACGGGTGGAAAAATCCATATTATCCCCCAATTGTGTCCAAATGAGATAGTTAAAGTATAGCATTTTCCCGAATATAGCTAACAAAATATTCCAAACAAGTTTTTTAGTGTTGACATTATCCTTATAAGATATTAATATAGTCCCGTTGAGATAAATAAAAGGGCGAAAATTCGGTTTGTCAGACTGGGTCTCCCTTCGATCAGCAGTGATCAGCGATAATGAATCGTGGCAGCCTTCGCTTAACGCCTGCTTCCACGGGTGTTTACGCTTTCCTTTGTGAAAAGCCGCTCCCTGCATGCATTGGACATTAATACTCCCCTGTTTCCAGACGATGGTCGGTTGACACTAAATGTCGAAATTGGTATAATTCATTAGTTGTATCGTATAAGAAGAAGTCTGCCTCTTTTGACCTACGGTGCCCAAATGTCTGCTAACGGCAAAGATGAAATCTTCCAGTATCTGTTATAATGAAGAAAATAGTCCTATACTAGCAGGTGTAGAGCCGGTACGAACCTTTGTAAAGGAAACGATGACATGAAAAAGTTTAACACACGGAAGAGCCTGTTGATCCTGATTGATATGCTGACCCTGATTCTGGCGTGTTTTGCGGCGTATTTTCTGTCCAATACACTGACGATTGTCAATCTGGAACCGGAAAACATGTATTGGCAAATCGTCAACTTTACCGCCTGCAATCTGCTGGCGCTGGGTTTGTCCGGCGCCTACCGCAGTATTTGGCGGTATGCCAACTCCCGTGATTTTGTTTCCTGCATTCTCAGCCTGTGTGTGGGCACGGCCGCCAGCTATATCCTGACGGTGCTGACGGTGGAAAAGGACTTCCGGTCGAACATCTATATGGTACTGGCCTTTTTGCTGAGCAATGTCCTGATCGTCAGTATGCGCATGCTGTACCAGTCCCTGTATCTCGTCACCAACCGCCATTGGGGCAAACCCCTGCGGGACAGGACTATGATTGTTGGCGCCGGCCAGGCATGCAAAACCATCCTGTCGGAGATGCTGGGGACCGATTGTCCCTATTATCCGGTGTGCATCGTGGACGACAGTAAGGAAAAAATCTCCCGCAGTATCAGCGGCGTACGGGTTTACGGCCCCACCGCCCGCATACCCGAATTGTGCGATCAGCTGCAGGTTGACGTGATCCTGTTCGCCATGCCCTCCATTGACGAGGAGGATCGTAAGCGCATCCTGCAGATATGCACCAGCACCGGCCGGAAGATCAAAATGCTGCCGTATCTCCACACTATGATCGAGGATCAGGGACTGCTGAACCAGGCCAAGGAGATGCGGATCGAGGATCTGCTGGGCCGGGAGCCCATTCAGTTCGACAACAGCGAAGTGGCCTCATTCATACAGGACGAGGTTTGCATGGTCACCGGCGGCGGCGGGTCCATTGGCTCGGAGCTTTGCCGGCAGATTGCCCGCTACCGCCCGAAGCTGCTCGTCATCGTGGATATTTATGAAAACAATGCCTACGAGATTCAGCAGGAGCTGCTGCGGGAATACCACAGCGATCTGAACATGACCGTCCAGATTGCGTCGGTGCGTGATTTCAAGAAGATGGATCAGCTGTTCCGCCGGTTCCGCCCGACGGTGGTATTCCATGCGGCGGCCCATAAACACGTACCCCTGATGGAGACCAACCCCGAGGAAGCGGTGAAAAACAACATCATCGGTACCTTTAACGTAGCCAATCTGGCCGACCTCTACCGCATTAAAAAGTTTGTGCTGGTTTCCACCGATAAGGCGGTGAATCCCACCAATGTGATGGGGGCTACCAAACGCTGCTGCGAAATGATCATGCAGTATATGGCGGAGCAGTCCACCGGCACCGAATACGTGGCGGTGCGGTTCGGTAACGTACTGGGCTCTAACGGCTCGGTCATTCCCCTGTTCCGCAAACAGATTGAGGACGGCGGTCCGGTTACCGTTACCCATCCCGATATTATCCGCTATTTCATGACGATACCCGAGGCGGTGTCTTTGATCCTGCAGGCGGGCTCCATGGCCAAAGGCGGCGAAATCTTTGTGTTGGATATGGGGCAGCCGGTCAAGATCGTCACACTGGCAGAAAACCTGATCCGCCAGTACGGCAAGGAGCCTTATCGTGATATCAATATCATCTTCACCGGTCTGCGTCCCGGCGAAAAGCTGTTCGAGGAGCTGCTGATGAGTGAGGAAGGCCTCCAGTCCACCATGAATCATAAGATATTTATCGGCAGTCAGATCCCGGTTAAAATCGACGAGTTTATAGATAAGCTCAACGCGATCAAGCGGGTGATGGACAGCGACGACGTGGAAGAGATACTGTCCTGCCTGCACGAGCTGGTACCGACGTTTCAACACAGCACGAACGATTGATATGGGGCCGTTATGAGGACGGCAAGGGGGAGAAAATAAAAGGCAGTTGTGAAATTACGGACATTCTGTGCGTAGGGATGTCGAAAAAGGGTGAAAGAAATGGCTTTTGATATTTTTTTGTCCCCCCCGCATATGGGGGGAAAGGAACTGGAGTATGTCCAGGAGGCGTTCCGCAGCAACTGGATCGCGCCGTATGGTCCCTCCATCAACCAGTTTGAAGAGGCGATGGCGGATTACATAGGAGTGGCCGACGCACTGGCGGTGACATCGGGTACGGCGGCGATCCACTTGATATTTCGATGGCTGAATATTCAAGAAGGGGACCTGGTTTTCTGCTCCGATCTGACCTTTATCGGCAGTTGCGACCCGGTGTTTTATGAGCGGGCGGTACCGGTCTTTATCGACAGTGAGCCGGATAGCTGGAACATGTCTCCCGTCGCGCTGGAAAAAGCGTTTCGTTGGGCGAAGGCTGAGGGCAGAATGCCCAAGGCGGTCATTGTTGTCGACTTGTATGGCGAGAGCGCGGATTGGGACAGTCTGCTGCCTATCTGCCGCAAGTACGGCGTGCCGGTTATTGAAGATGCGGCGGAAGCGGTCGGTTCCCTTTATAAGGGGAAGCGCTGCGGTTCCTTCGGCGATTTTGCCGTACAGAGTTATAACGGCAATAAAATTATGACGACCTCCGGCGGCGGTATGGTGCTGTCTCACGACACCGTCGCCATCGAGAAGATGCGCTTCTGGTCCACCCAGGCAAGAGAGCCAGCCATCCATTACGAACATAAGGAGTACGGTTACAACTATCGTATGAGCAACATCTGTGCCGCCATAGGCCGCGGCCAGTTGGAGTTTCTGGAAGAGAAGATCCGTATACGTAAAAAGATACACAAAGCCTATGTAGAGGGGCTGAAAGGGCTTCCGGCGTATATCAAGGAGCATGCCCAGAAGAATTATTCCAACTGCTGGCTGAATCTTCTGTATATCGTTGACGAAAATATCGCACCCAATGACATTGTGGTGAAGCTTCAGAATGCAGGGATCGAGGCCCGGCCCGCATGGAAACCCATGCATATGCAGCCGGTATTCAATCAGCCCCGTTTCTTTACCCATGACGAGGATCACGTGGTGGATGAGGACGTTTTTGCTCACGCTGTCTGTCTTCCCAGCGGTGACGGTATGACCGAACTGCAGCAGCAAATGGTCATTACCGAACTCAAAAATTGTTTCTGAGTTCATACAGGGGGGTAATCGATGAAACCGTATCGATATATTAAGCATGTTCTCGATATACTGCTGGCGTTGATTCTCTGCCTTCCTGCAGCGGTCATTGTCCTGATCTGCTATATCGCGATCAAGGCGGAAACAGGCGGCCCGGTCTTTTTTGTGCAGGAACGGCCGGGTTACAAAGGGAAAATATTCAAGATATACAAGCTTAGGACCATGTGCGTGGAGACTGAGCGGGACGGCCGTCCGCTGTCCGACATGGAGCGGATGACCAGGACAGGGCGGATTATCCGCAAATGCAGTTTTGACGAGCTGCCCCAGCTGCTGAACATATTCAAGCTGGAGATGAGTTTTATCGGTCCGCGGCCCCTGTTGGTCAGCTATCTCCCGCTGTATACCCCGGAACAGAGCCGGCGGCACGATGTACTGCCGGGAATATCCGGCTGGGCGCAGGTGAATGGGCGCAACGAGCTGACATGGGAGCAAAAATTTGAGCGGGATGTCTGGTATGTGGATCATTATTCGTTCCTGCTCGACATGAAGATATTCTGGATGACCATTGTCAACGTGCTCAAGCGTCAGGGAATCAATGCCGGCGTCAGCGATACCATGCAGACCTTCACCGGCAGCTGTGATTCCAGTGAGTCCAGGAGCAGCCTGCCGCAGATGGTCCGTTAATAAAGGCACCATCTGCCGTTTAGAAAACAATTCCGTGAAGAAAAGGGTTACACAGTGAGTAAGGTTATGATATTAGCCAACAGCGATGTGGGCTTGTATAAGTTTCGCGGTGAGCTGATCGATTCGCTGCTGGCTTCGGGTTTTGAGGTTGTGATTTCGCTGCCTGACGGCGAGTACATAGAGGCTCTGGTGCAAAAGGGGTGCCGGTTTTTGGAAACGCCGATCGATCGCCGCGGTACCAACCCCCTGCGCGACGCCAAGCTGATGGGGAACTACCGCCGTTTGCTGCGGGCGGAACGCCCCGACGTGGTGCTGACCTATACGGTTAAGCCCAATGTCTACGGCGGCCTGGCCTGCGGCCGCCTCCGCATACCCTACATAGCGAACATCACCGGGTTGGGTTCGGGGTTGAAAAAGTCTGGCTTGCTGCAAAAGGTGGTCCTGTGGCTGTATAAAAAGGGCCTGGCGCGGGCTTCCGCCGTCTTTTTTCAGAACGATGACAACAGGCGCTTCTTTATGCAAAGAGGTATGGTGAAGGATGCGGCGCGTTCGATACCGGGCTCGGGCGTGAACCTGGAGCACCACTGCCTGGAAGACTACCCGGATGAAACCGAAAAATGCCGACTGCTGTTTATCGGCAGGGTGATGCGTGAAAAGGGAATCGAGGAGCTGTTGGAATGCGCAAAGTACATGCATGAACAGCAGGCCCCGGTTTCCTTTAGTGTGATTGGCGCCTGTGAGGAAGAATACGGGCAGCGCCTGGCTGACGCCCAGGAGGCGGGGCTGCTTCGTTATTACGGACAGCAGGACGATGTCCATGCCTTTATTCGGGAGCATCATGCTACGGTGCTGCCATCCTATCATGAGGGACTGGCCAATGTACTGCTGGAGTCGGCATCCAGCGGACGGCCCGTTTTGGCCTCACGGGTTCCCGGTTGCCGGGAGACCTTTGATGAGGGGATCAGCGGATTGGGCTTCGAGGCCCAAAGCGCCGCCGACCTGTGCCGGGCGGTGGAAGCGTTTTTAGCGCTTCCCTACGAACAGAAGAAACGTATGGGCCTGGCCGGTCGTGAAAAAATGGAGCGGGAATTCAGCCGTGAAATCGTGATTGATGCGTATCAAAAAGAGATCGCGATGATCTGCGGTACGAATAAGGAAAAGGTGAGGGATTATGAAACTGTATGAGGATATTGTCGGCGGAACGGCGAAGCTGGCACTGGTGGGTCTCGGATATGTGGGAATGCCCATCGCCGTATCTTTTTCCCGAAAGGTGAAGGTCATCGGTTTCGATACCAATCAGGCTAAAATTGAACGGTATCGGAACGGCTTCGATCCTACCGGCGAGGTGGGGGACGAAGCGATTCGTGCCTGTTCGGTGGAGTTTACAGCGGACGAGAAGCGCTTGGAGGAAGCGAGTTTCCTGATTGTTGCCGTCCCCACGCCTATCAATGCGGACAAAACACCCGACCTGTCGCCGGTGGAGGGAGCGAGCCGGATTGTGGGACGGCATCTGACCCGCGGCGCGGTCGTCGTTTACGAATCCACGGTATATCCCGGCGTCACCGAGGAGATCTGTGTGCCGATACTGGAGAAGGAATCCGGTCTGAAATGCGGTGTGGACTTTAAGGTGGGTTATTCCCCCGAGCGGATCAACCCGGGGGATAAGGTCCATCGGCTGGAAAGCATCGTCAAAATCGTCTCCGGCATGGATGAGGAGACCCTGGACACCGTGGCGAAGGTCTACGAGCTGGTGGTGGAAGCGGGCGTTCACCGGGCGGCGAGCATTCAGGTGGCCGAGGCCGCCAAAGTGATCGAAAACAGCCAGCGGGATATCAACATCGCCTTTATGAACGAGCTGTCCATTATTTTCAATCGGGCGGGGATCGATACCAAAGCGGTGCTGGAAGCCGCGGGCACCAAATGGAATTTCCTCAACTTTACCCCCGGTTTGGTAGGCGGCCACTGTATCGGGGTGGACCCGTACTACCTGACCTATCGGGCGGAACAGATGGGCTATCATTCCCAGGTGATCCTGGCGGGCCGCCGCATCAATGACGATATGGGCAAATACGTCATCGAATGCCTGGTGAAAAACCTGATCCGCGCCGATATCCCGGTGAAGGGAGCCCGGGTGGCCATTTTAGGATTCACCTTTAAGGAAAACTGTCCCGACACCCGCAACACCCGTGTGATCGACTTCGTCACCGAACTGAGAGAATACGGGATTGAGCCGGTAGTCTCCGATCCTGTGGCGGACAGCGAAGAGGCTCGGAATCTGTACGGCATATCCTTTACCGATTTGTCGGCGATCCGCGACATGGACGCCGTCGTGGTCGCGGTAGCGCACGACGCTTTTGCAGCGCTGACGCCGGAAACGATCGGCCGCCTGTACGCCGATAATGGGAAACAGCGGGTACTGTCCGACGTCAAGGGTATTTTTGACCGCGGCGCCTGCGAAGAGGCCGGTTATCTCTACTGGCGCTTGTAAATCTGGTCCGACGACAGGACGGGAAGGACGGAAAGTAAAATGGGTTATCAACAGCTGAAATTTGACGCTGCCTCGGTTTTTTTGGTGACAGGGGGGGCTGGTTTTATCGGTTCCAACCTGTGTGAGGCGCTGCTGGACATGGGATACACCGTGCGGTGTCTCGATGACCTGTCCACCGGTAAAGTGAAAAATGTGGATCTCTTTAGCGGGAATCCGCGCTATACGTTTATGAAAGGTGATATCCGTGACCTCGACACCTGCCTGAAGGCGTGCGAGGGCGCGGATTATGTGCTTCATCAGGCTGCGTGGGGAAGCGTTCCCCGCAGTATAGAAATGCCGTTGTTATACGAAGAGATAAATATTCGCGGCACCTTAAACATGATGGAGGCGGCCCGCCGTCAGGGCGTTCGAAAATTCGTTTACGCCTCCAGTTCCTCTGTGTACGGCGACCATCCGGTTTTGCCGAAAACGGAGGGGCAGGAGGGCAACCTGCTGTCCCCCTATGCGTTGACCAAGCGGGCGGACGAGGAATACGGCAAGCTGTACACCCGTCTGTATGGGCTGGATACCTACGGTATGCGTTATTTCAACGTCTTCGGCCGCCGGCAGGACCCGGACGGGGCTTACGCCGCGGTGATACCGAAGTTCCTCAAGCAGCTGCTGGCCGGTGAGGCTCCCACCATCAACGGCGACGGGAAGCAGTCCCGCGACTTTACCTATGTGGACAACGTGATTGAGGCGAACCTGCGCGCCTGTCTGGCGCCCCATGAGGCGGCGGGGGAGGCTTTCAACATCGCTTACGGCGGGCGGGAATATCTGATCGACATTTACCGCCATCTGTGCGGCGCCCTCGGAAAGGATATCGAGCCCCGTTTCGGACCCGACCGTCCCGGCGATATCAAGCATTCCAACGCCGATATCGGCAAGGCGAGACGCCTGCTGGGATACGATCCCGACTACAGCTTCGAGGACGGGATCAAACTGGCTATTGCATGGTATAAGGAGAATCTGTAATGGGAAATCGGGAACGGGGGAGAGTTAAATTCCAAAGGTATAAAAGTGTATTGATATTGCTTATAAAATTTTATTCTTTTTTCCCGCGAAGGGCCCGGATGAAAATGTTCGAGCGTAAGCGAGGCTCAAGAGGAAAATATGGTTTAGCCGTTCGTTATGCGCTGTTAAGAACGCTGGCTCAGAGCTGCGGCGAGAATGTCGCGATTTTTCCCAACTGTTTCATATTGCATCCGGAAAAACTAGCTATTGGCGATAATGTGAGTATACAACCGATGTGCTATATCGATGCAGCTGGAGGTATCCGTATCGGCAACGATATATCCATTGCACATGGGGTAACGATTATGTCGTCAACACATCGTTATGACCGTACGGATTTACCGATTCGCAATCAGGGAATTGAATTTGCGGAGACTGAAATCCAAGATAATGCATGGATCGGCGCGAAGGCGACCATTTTATACGGTAAACGAATTGGGAAGGGCGCAGTAGTGGGAGCCAACAGCGTTGTTACGAAAGATATAGCCCCCTTTACCGTGAATGCGGGAGTTCCTGCCCGTTTTATTAAAAAAATCGGAGAGGGCTGAAACGATGAAGATAGCGGTACTGACGCCAACCTATAACCGGGCCCATTTATTGGGCCGCTTGTACCACAGCCTGCTTTCCCAAACGGATACGGATTTTGTATGGATTGTGGTGGACGATGGCAGCACCGACGATACGGAATCGGTAATCGAGTCGTTTGTCAATGCTCGTCCGCCTTTTACCATCCGTTATTATTACAAAGAAAACGGCGGTAAGGCCAGTGCGCTAAATTATGCTTTTCAGAACGAACCCGATATCGATTTTTTTGCTGTCATCGACAGCGACGATCATGCGGTTCCAGAGGCGCTGCACCGCATCCGGGAGAAGGTAGGACAATACGAGGGGATCTATGAGGTCGGCGCCATCTTCTTCCGTTATCAGAATCCGGACGGGTCGATTCTCCATTTGAAGGGCGGTCTTATGCCGGCAGGCGAGGTGGTGATGACCCGTTACGAGCACGATGCCTGTTATGCCAAGGATGATGGCTGTATGGGGTATTTTCAAAGGGCGGTATCGGAATATCGCTATCCGGTATATAAGAATGAAAAATATGTGGGGCCTATTGTCATTCAGATGATGATGGCCGATAAATATAAAATTGCTTTTACCAACGTTGTGATCGGTATAGCGGAATATCAAGAGGGAGGTCTTTCCAAATCCGGCAGGAAGCTACGGCTGAATAATCCTATGGGGATGGTACATTACAGCGGTTTGCTGCAGTCAAAGCAAAATCCCAGCCGCCGAATACGGCTGAAATATGCGATCTCCGCCCAGGCGTATGCCTGCTTTGGGCATTTGAGCAAACAGGATATCGCCGCCGTGGGTATGGATAAACGGTATCTCAAAAAGTGGGCGAAACCCTTTGGGTGGCTGCTGGCCGGTTATTGGAGAAAGAATAGTATATGAGGATACAAAATCATAACCCCAAACCCATATTCTCACATAAAGCAATGACATTGGTGCGACTTCTGCTGATCTTTCTATTTTTAATTTTGTGCGTGTATATTGCGTTTGTCCCGATGAAGTCCAGCCTGCTGATCTTATTTGTCCCTCTGATATTTATCGGTTTTGTATGTGTTACGGATGTCATGGATTATATAGATTATCCCGGGCTTTGTATTTTCTTTTGCATTTCCGTCGTGCGATATCTGCTGATTCCAGCCTTGATGATGTTGGATTCATCGTATTCCATCGACTATGCGGAGCAGGCAGGAATCCTCTTATATCTGTACGAGGAAATTGCTATATTGGTAACCATGGGTATACTGATACGCAAACGGTACGCGGGTCTCGATAAGAAACAGCCGCTGTCTACCAGTGGGGAACAGGTCGGCCTCTATGCAGTCATCGTAGTTATCGCACTTGGTATCTTGATTTTTCAGCCGGATGTTTTGCAGCAATATAATTTTATATGGGTTGCCGTCGACAACTATGAGGTAGTTAGGGGACGCAGTCTGATCACCGGCTTGGGGGCCATGATTATTGACTGGGGAAAGCTGTTTCTCCCGGTTGTAATCAGCATTTTTTTGTGGAAGCGGCGAGGTAATAACCCCAACCGCTATTACCTCATTGTGTGCGTCCTCATGTTGTTTTTTAACCTGTGTATTTTCAGCGGATCCAGCCGCAATTCCGCTATTATTCCCGCGATAGCCTCCCTTTTTTTTATTTTGTATGCTTATCCTGAAAAAAAGAGGATCACCTTTTACTGGATATCGATATCGATATTGGCAGGGGTGCTGATGCTTACGCTGCTGAAAACAACCTATCTTGGAACAAGTTTCAATACGGTGGGTGAACTCAACAATTATCTCCAGGCAGCGTTTGCAGGACCGCGGAATACTTCCATTTCCGTTAGGGCCTATGAACAATTGCGAGAAAATTTTTCATTTTCTACCCGGATTAACGACATTATGGGAAATTTCCCGGGACTGAGTTCACTGTTTGACTCAGAGAACAGATCGTCTACTTTATTCAATATAATGTATTATTCCGGAGGGTTGTCGAGGGATCAGATAATACCGATGGTCGGACAGGGGTTATTTCATCTTGGTCCCGTATTTTCCGTTGTTCCCTCGTGCTTATTTTTAATACTTATGTCCTATTTCGATAAAAAATATAATAGTGCAGATGGGTTAATGGAAGTTTATTTGTACGCTTATGAGGCCGCGATCTGCAGTATGGGGCTGTTAACCAATATGAGTGTTGTCCTTAGCTATTTTTACTCAATGATTGTCCCCTGTTGTTTCTTTATCTATATATCCAAAAAAGTGAAAATCAGGTGATTGATGATGAAAAGGCTGCTTTTCATTTTGGGCAATATAAATATTGGAGGACCTCAGAAAAGCCTGCTGGCGTTACTTGATAAGCTGGATTATTCTCGGTTTCAGGCGGATGTTCTGGTTATGCAGCCGGGAGGGGAGCTACAGCAGTATTATAATCCCCATGTGCGGTTCCTCGATACTCCGGAGGTCGTTACAGCCGCCACTATACCAGGGAAGCGCAGCCTGTACTGGCTGATGGTACTTTTGCGTCATCGTAAATTCCGCCTATTTATCGCGGCATTTTTAGCTATGATTAGACATCTCTTGTTCCATATCAACATGAATCAGGCAAGGCAGAGAATTTGGCGAAAGCATGGGCAGGATCTGCCAAAACTGCCGGGCAGCTATGATATCGCCTTCTGTATCCCGGGGTTACCGACTTATTATGTTGCGGATTGTGTACAAGCTGATAAAAAATACAATCAGATTATCAGCGACACAAGGATATTACAGAGAGATGAGGCGATAGACGCCCTTTATTACCGCAAGATGGATGGTTTTCTGTCTGTCTCCACAGAATGTGCCGATATTTTTGCCGATATATATCCGTTCACCAAGGGGCATATCCAGGTGCTGTACAATTATATTCCCGTTGGTTTTTATGAGAGGATGGAATGTGATCTTTCGATTATAAAGGATCGAAAAGCGCGATACAAAATCATGACGATCTGCCGCCTGGATCCGCTTAAAGGCATCGAGATGGCGATTGAAGCCTGCCGTATCCTGTTGGATCGCGGGTATGACATTTGTTGGTTTGTGCTGGGGAACGGGAGTTTCCGGACGGAGATCGAGTCGATGCTGAAGGAGAAACAGATAGAAGATCGCTTTATTTTAACGGGTTTTCAGCTGAATACCCTGAAGTTTCTTCAAGAGGCGGATCTTTATGTGCATCCGTCGAGGACGGAGGGGAAATCCAATGCGGTGGATGAAGCGAAATACGCGGGAAAGCCCATTGTGTTAACGAATTATTCCACAGCTGGTGAAGTCATCTCCGATCATATGAACGGTATCATATGCGATATGAGTGGTGAAGCTATAGCGGATGCAGTCCAAGAAATGATACAAAATCCAGAGTTGGCCGCCTGTTTTGGAGACAGATGCCGCGGGCATGAGGATGGAATCCCCAATTTGAACGACTTTTTTGAAGCTTTGTGAGGAAGTACATGTTTGCAAAATTGATGAAAAATGATTATGCTCTAAATATATTTAATAAAATATATACGGTTTTGATCGGACTATTCTCCACTGCTTTTATGACCCGGTATTTGGGGCTGTCTCTAAAGGGCGATTATGCTTACATTATTCAGGTATCCGGTATCATTGTGCTGATATTAAACCTTGGCATACCGGAAACGTATTCCTATTTTTACAAACGAAATCATGGCCGGGTCTATCAAAAATATCTGAACCTATATGTACAGCAGACAATCGTCTATACTTTAGGTGCGCTGTTAGTCGGCATTGTTTTTCGCAATAATCAGAACATCGTTTATGTATGTGTCTTGATTCCCTTTTCTCTTATGTATCAGCAAATGGAAAATGCGATGGTGGTTGAAAATATCCGGCTTCGTATCAAGATGCGTATAGTCAATGCGACAGCCAAGTTCGTTTTGTACGGGTTGATTTACGGCCTGCGTTCCCTTATCGGGTGCAGCCTGTTTTATCCCATCCTGCTGACCGCCCTGATTGACCTGGGAACGATCCTGATCTATACTTTAAACAACCGGATTAAGCCGCATCCTTTTCAAATCGACCGGCAATTTATCATACGGGTCTTAAAATACAGCTGGCTTCCCATGCTGACCGCGTTGCTGATCACACTGAATTACAGTGTGGATGTCCTTTTTCTCAAAGCGATGGGCGATCCGGCAGAGCTGAGCCTGTATTCCACAGCGGCCGGCATCATCAATTACGTCTGGTTTATACCCGACGCCTTCAAAGAGGTGCTGGTTTCCCGCGTGGCGAGGTCGGATGATTTGCGGCCCGTACATTTTGCACTGAAAATTTCACTGGCGGCCGTCGCTGCTATCACGGCGGGATTCGCCGTATTCGGGAAATTTGCTCTGCGTCTGCTTTACGGCGGAGAATTTGTACCGTCATATGGCATCGTCCTGATACTGATACTCGGCTGCTTCAGTATGGTGTTCTACAAAATCATCGGGATACTGATGCTGGCGGAGGGCCGTCGCGTTTTTTACTTTGTTTCCTTGCTGATAAGCGTTATCGTCAATATTACGGTCAATTATTTCGTTATTCCCCCTTACGGCATGTACGGCGCGGCGTGGGCTTCGGTAGGGTCCTACACGGTGTGCGGCGTGCTGTTCCTCGTCTATTATCTAAGGGTGAAAAAGCAGCGGATCAGGGATGTGCTGCTGCCGGATAAACAGGATATCCGTAAGCTGCTGGGGCGGAGAGTGTAATATGAGCAATTTACTGTTTCACAATATCGGGCGCTGGGCCTATCTCCATCATTTAAAGCCTGTCTGTAAAGTAACCGGGCGTTTGCTGCGCTTTTTCAATGGATGTGAGATTCCCTATACGGCGGACATCGACAGGAGTGTCGTGTTTGCCCACAAAGGATTGGGCGTTGTGGTGGGGCACGATGCGGTCATCGGGTCCGGCGTGAAGATTCTGCAGCATGTTACCATTGGAGGTCGTGGGAATATCCGGGGCAATCCGGTTATCGGCAGCGATGTGCTCATCGGCGCGGGAGCCTGTGTACTCGGCAGAATCACGATAGGCGACCACGCCAAAATCGGGGCCAATGCGGTCGTCTTACAGGATGTCCCCGCCGGCGCCACGGCGGTGGGCGTACCGGCTCGTATTCTGCCGCCCAAGGACGAGGTACCCGCTGACGAATAGAGTATAGGCTGTGCCGGGCGCAATCACCCGGGACAAATGTAAAGAGGAAGCCAGGTGAACCGTTATGCCGACCTCAAAGACACTGTTGATAACCGGAGGAACCGGCTCTTTCGGATGCGCGGTGCTGAATCGGTTTCTGGATACCGATATCGGGGAAATCCGCATCTTTTCCCGCGATGAGAAAAAGCAGGATGACATGCGCCACCACTACAGCACCCATCCGGGCGGGGATAAGATTCGTTATCATATCGGCGATGTGCGGGATCCCGGCAGCCTGCAGGGGGCCATGTACGGCGTGGATTACATCTTTCACGCCGCCGCCCTTAAACAGGTGCCCTCCTGCGAATTTTTCCCGCTGGAGGCGGTGAAAACCAACGTCATCGGAACCGACAATGTGCTGAACGCCGCCATCTCGGCCGGGGTGAAAAAGGTTATTTGCCTGTCCACCGATAAGGCGGCCTATCCGGTCAATGCCATGGGCACCTCCAAAGCCATGATGGAGAAGGTGTTCGTCGCCAAGGCGCGGACCGTCTCGCCTGATCGGACCCTGATCTGCGGCACCCGTTACGGCAACGTCCTGTGTTCCCGCGGATCGGTGGTGCCGCTGTTCATCGAGCAGATCCGGTCGGGGCAGCCCCTGACCCTTACCGAACCGGCGATGACCCGCTTTGTCATGACCCTGGACGAGGCGGTGGACCTGGTCCTCTTTGCCTTCGAGCACGCGGCGCAGGGGGATATCCTGGTGCAGAAGGCGCCGGCCTGCACCATCGAGACGCTCGCTCAGGCGGTGAAAGAGCTGTTCCATGCGGACAACCCGGTCAAGGTCATCGGCATCCGTCATGGGGAAAAGATGTACGAGACCCTGCTGACCAACGAGGAATGCGCGCACGCGGTGGATATGGGGAATTTCTACCGCGTACCGGCGGACAAGCGGGACCTGAACTACGACAAGTATTTTGTGGACGGCAATCAGGAGCTGGCGGCCCTGTCCGAGTTCAACTCCAACAACACCGAGCTGATGAGTGTGGAGCAGGTAAAGGACAAGCTGATGACCCTGCCGTATATTCGGGAAGAGCTGGCTAAGGGAGAGACGCAATCATGAATATTCTGATAACCGGGGCGGGGGGCTTTGTGGGACAGAACCTGTCCGCGACGCTGGAAGCGATCAAAACCGGGAAGGACAGGACCCATCCGGCCCTGTCGATCGATGAAATTTACCGCTATGACCTGGATACCGATCCGGCGCTTTTGGAGGAATACAGCGCCCGGTGTGACTTTGTTTTTCATCTGGCGGGGGTCAACCGTCCCCGGGATCAGCAGGAGTTTATGGAGGGAAATTTCGGCTTTACGTCCACCCTCCTCGATACCCTGCGGCGTCACGGCAATCGGGCGCCGGTGCTGATCACCTCATCCATCCAGGCGGAGCTGGACAACCCTTATGGCCGCAGCAAGAAGGCGGGGGAGGACCTGCTGCTGGGCTATGGACAGGAGACCGGCGCGCCGGTTTTCGTTTACCGGCTGACCAATGTGTTCGGCAAGTGGTGCCGGCCCAACTACAACAGCGTGGTGGCAACCTTCTGCCACAACATTGCACGCGGTCTGCCCATTACGGTAAACGATCCGGCGGTGCGGCTGAACCTGGTGTACATCGACGACGTGGTGGACGAGTTTCTCGCCGCGCTGGAGGGAAAAGGACACAGGGACGGCCTCTTCGGCACCGTGCCCGTGTCCCATTCGGTCACGTTGGGACAGATCGCCTCCCAGCTGCAGTCCTTCCATGCCAGCCGCGGCACCCTATCGGTGCCGAAACTGGATGACCCCTTTGAGAAAAAGCTGTACAGCACCTATCTGAGCTACCTGCCGGAGGACAGCTTTTCCTATCCGCTGAAGATGAATGTGGATCAGCGCGGATCGTTTACCGAGATCATCCGTACTGCCGACCGGGGTCAGTTTTCGGTCAACGTGGCGAAGCCGGGCATCACCAAGGGCAATCACTGGCATCACACCAAGAACGAAAAGTTCCTGGTGGTCAGCGGCACCGGAGTCATCCGGTTCCGCCGTTTGGGCTGCGACGAGGTGATCGAATATCCGGTCAGCGGCAGCAAGCTGGAGGTGGTGGATATCCCCACCGGCTACACCCATAACATCGAGAATACCGGCGATACCGACCTGATCACCTTTATGTGGGCAAACGAATCCTTCGATCCCGCCCACCCCGACACCTTTTTTGAAGAGGTTTGACGGCGACGGAGGCCCTTTCCAGAGGAGGATATTGTATGCATAAGCTCAAAGTGATGACCGTTATCGGGACACGGCCCGAAATCATCCGACTATCCGCCTGTATCAAGGCATGTGACCGGTATTTTGATCATCTGCTGGTCCACACGGGACAGAATTGGGATTATTCCCTCAACCAGGTGTTTTTTGAGGATCTGCAGCTGCGGGAACCGGATTATTATCTGGACAGCGTGGGCAAGGACCTGGGGGAAACCATGGGCAATATCATCGCCAAGTCCTACGAAGTGATGGTGAAGGAACGGCCCGACGCTGTGCTGCTGCTGGGTGACACCAACTCGGCCCTGTCCGCTATCTCGGCCAAACGGCTGAAAATCCCGATTTTCCACATGGAGGCGGGCAACCGTTGCTGGGACTGGAATGTTTCGGAGATGATCAACCGCAAGATCGTGGATCATATAGCGGATATCAACCTGCCCTATACCGAGCATTCCCGCCGGTATCTGCTGTCGGAGGGAATCGACGGCAAGACCGTTTTCGTCACCGGTTCCCCCATGCGGGAGGTGCTGCGGGACCACCGGGAGGCCATCGAGAAAAGCGATGTGCTGGAACGGCTCGGCCTCGAAAAGGGCCGGTATATGCTGGTATCCGCCCACCGGGAGGAAAATATAGATCACGAAGAGCATTTTATGGCGCTGATGAACGCCATCAACGCCATCGCGGAAAAATACCAGATGCCTGTAATCTACTCCACCCACCCACGCTCGATGAAGTTTATCGAGGCGCGTCAGTTCCGTTTCCACCCGCTGGTGCAGAATCTGAAGCCCTTTGGCTTCTCCGATTATAACCATTTGCAGATGAACAGCTATTGCGTGCTTTCCGACAGCGGTACCCTGTCGGAGGAAAGCGCCATGCTGGGCTTCGCCGGGGTGCTGATCCGTACCTCTACCGAACGGCCGGAGGTACTGGACAAGGGGTCGGTGGTCATCGGCGGCATTGAATCCAAAGACGTCGAGCAGGCGGTGGAGCTGGCGGTGGCCATGCGGGACAACGGCGAAGAGACGGTGATGGCGGAAGACTATGCCGACACCAACGTTTCGGTCAAGGTGGTCAAGCTGATCCAGAGCTATACGCATATCGTCAACAAGACGGTCTGGGGTAAATAACAGGAGGCGCGGCAAAATTCGCTTTTGCCGCGCCTTTTGCTATTCGAATAAGGAGGTCTGACCGGTGAACAGGGAAGCTTTTCGGCTGTCGGTGATAAGGGCGTCCTCCGCTGGCCGACCGATCAGGAGCGGGGAGTAACGATCGTGAAGCGCCGCTTTTTTTGAAACGGCTTCCGGTGCGGGGTTGGCGTAGCAATAGCGGCAGCCATGGGGGCAGCAGCCGTAGCAGCCGATATCCGCGCTCTGCACACAGCGGCAGCCGTCCCGCTGTCCCCCGTCCTTTCGGGTATGGGCCTCCCGTCCTGTCAGTGAGGAAATGAGCTGACCGTCGATGCAGGCGCCATGACCGATACCGTAAGGGGACAGATCGATGCCTTCGCAGCAGGTGAACAGGCGGATGCCGTGGAGGGCGGCGATATCGGCAAAAGCGCGGGCCATCGTGTGCTGATCACTTTCGCCGACCGGCTGTATCCGCTGAAAGGCACGACCGCTGTACCTGTCGATAAAGCTGAAGATACACCGGTGGGTAAAACCGCTCAGGGCCTCCGCCATCCGGCGGAAAGCGTCCCGATGCGCGGCGGCGGTCCAGCGGCTGTCGAGCAGGATCGGATCGTACCGCCAGATGACCCGTTCGGGCCCTGCCTGCCGGCTCAGCTCCCGAAAGGTTTCGATCAGGGTGCGTTTATCGGGCAGGCCCGGTTCCCAATCCCGTCCGTAAGGGGTCAGGGTGAATTGAAAATAAAAAGGATATCCGTATTTTATACAAAAAATT
>JAAWQC010000040.1 GCA_022800315.1 Clostridiales bacterium | reverse complement strand
TGGGGAAATATTTCCCCAGCCGTTTTGTTCGGTATGATACTTTACCATAAGCCTCATTACTTACCTGCTAAATCCTGTAAATATGCGTCGATCAACTTTTCAATGGCACACTGGGTAGCCGGTCCGACTTCTCGGTATTTATCAAGCATTCTGATCTCATCAGGCGTCAATTTATAGGTGAGCAACTTTGAAACGCTTGTTTTACATTTTGTATGGCCGGTTAAATAATCCACAGACGTATCAAAAATATCGGCCAGCTTTTTAAGAGTGGTGATATCCGGTTCACTCATACCATGTTCATATTGATTTACGCTGGATTGGGCCAAACCCAATTGATCGGCCAAACGCTGTTGGCTTAATTTATGGGAGGCCCTTAACTCTTTTAGTGTATCCCGGAACATGGTTATCACCCCTCTATATGTAAAAGTATACCAATCGCAGATATCAATTTATAATAATGATTTACGGTTATTAACCGTTTTATACTTTATCCAGCCGTAAAGAAAAAGGAAGGTTACCCCCCTTCCTTCCCCACATCTTTCAAATAAAACCCCAAGAGCTGATCGAGTATCTTTTGCATATGAGGGGAGGCTTCTCTGTATTTGTCCAACAACTCAAGTTCCGCAGGCGTGATTTCATATCGTAATAGCTTATCAATATTTGATCTGCAATTCGTATGTCCAATAATATAGTCAACTGAACAGTCGAAAATATCCGCCATACGTTTTAGCGTCGTTATATCCGGTTCGCTTTCCTTATGTTCGTATTGATTAACACTGGATTGGGCTAGCCCCAACATATCTGCCAGAGCTTTTTGACTGATTTTTTTGCCAGTCCGTAATTCCTTTAACCGCACAGCAAACATAGTATAGTCACTCCTATTGGAATAAGTATACCAATCACAAATTCTCTTTGATAACAATCAATTACGGTTGACAAACGCTTTAAACGGTTATATGATTGAATTGCTGAAAACCTAAATTTATTAGTGGGAGGGACGATAGATGACGGTTCGTGCGAATGACGCAATCGAGATATTTCTGCTTGACCGAGAACAAAAAGCAAGCTGTCTACTTGAAAAACTATCCAGCACCTATAAGCAGAATAATTATTTAATTACAAGTATTCAAAAACAACTCTTGGAGCACCTAGAGGAAGAAGTAATAATCCTATTTAGACAGCCGGCTTACGACCTGGAAACCGCATTGACTTATCGAGCCTATTACGCAGGTTTTCGATACTACTATACGCAGTCAGTCGACAATGAAAGAATCTGTAAAAAGATTTATGACAATACCGAGTTCCTATCTTTCAAATATGAAAAAGACAATCAACCTTCTGCAATAAATAAATTTGAACACGATGTCAGAACACAAATAGTTGATCCTACGATCTGTGAAGAATTATTGAAATATAGTAAACGGCTTCTGGATCGTATGACAGTAAAAACCGATATGCTCAGATATTTTATGTTTTATATTGCTTTTCGTGATTGTGAATCTTTTGAGATGGTCTATGGGGAAGGAAAAGCAAAGAAACAGAAAATCCGCTTTCTGAATGACTGGCTTAAGATGAAGATACCCGATATTATTCTGGATTCTGTATCCCTTGAGGAAATTTAATTATGAAAGAGTTTGAATGGATATTTCACAGCTTTTCGAGTACGGTGGCATTCTTATCAGACAGTAGTCCCCATTTTCAGATCCAACGGCGAAAATTGATTCATCTTTCAAACCAATTACGATCTTTAGAATCGAATGGAGCCTCTGAAAAGAGGGTTGATATTTTTAGTTGTCTTGAAGATGCCATACAGGCTCAGGCCTACTATTTTGCCGTCACGGCGTTTTACACGGCGCGGAAGAAGGCTCCCGAAACAATCGACGCATCCTTACTCCAAGCTGTGTTGGATGACCGCTCGTACAATCGACGATATTACAGGATATGGAACAAGTGGCAAAGCAATCGTAAGAAATCGTCTTGTCAAATTCAGGATGAGAAAAAACGGATTGATTTTGATAACTATGCGGACGAGTACCGGAGGCTACGAGTACAACAGGCAATACAAATCAGCCATGTTGTCGCGTATAGGGCGTTTTTCGACTTTGTCTCTTTAGCAAAGTCGCTCGATCCTGCTGTGGTGGTGGATCGGAATTATTGTGCGGCCTTTGACAAGCTTATTCAGAATAACCTGCCCGATATTGAACTTGCAAAACTCAAAGAATTTCAAAGAGCAAATTAATATAGAGAAAGGAGAGCTTACTATGAAGAACGAAGCTTCGAGTCTCCGCTATACGGAGAGGGATGGAATACGGTTTCCCAATCTTCAAATATCGAACGATCCGCTGGCGGACCAGCCGCTCGGACGGTACGGGCGCATGGCGCTGGAATATCTGCGGGATCATCATTTCGACCGCTATACGACGCTAAAAATGGAAGGGTCGCTCATGGAGGTCATGCACCGAGTACAGGAGCAGGCCGCAACAAAAATAGAGTTTTTGATTCAACAAATGCTGGTATCCGCCCCACTGCCGCACACCGAGGACACGTTGGAACGTACGCGGCACCTGAACAGTCTGAAGCTGACGGCGGAAGAGATCGTGATACGGGAAATCGTCCTTGAATCGAGGTAGCACCATATAAAACGGTTCATCCGTCCCTAATGGACGCCGTAAAACCCCTATGGGTCACCATAGGGGTTTTTGTTATGGCAGGAAAGGACTGCCTCTTTAACAAGAATTTATTAACCTTGCCTTCACAAATACGGCCTTAATTTTAAGCTAAACCGTTGCAATACAAGGAGATTTTCAACTTATGGCACTCAGTGCCATAAGTGAACAAACGGTAAACAATCGTCTGATTACCCGTACACCACCCCGATTTAATCACGTTTAGTAGGAGGGACTTTTTTGCGTCCGCCAGAATTTTTCGTGTCTTTGGAGGTGGTATATGAGCAGCACAAGTGAGCTATCCGCCAACAACAAAGGTCGAACATTTGAAACAGCAGCGTCTTATAAAATAGGAAAAACGATGGTTTCCATAATCCGGATTTTCCGAACGAATAACGCGGAAACCGTTGCTGAAATCCTTATGAAACTCATGAAAAAAGAGGGGGAATCCCCATGACTTCCTGCGTCCTTCACGTGACTGTGGCGGCGATTTGTGGTATAATTCGGGGTGTAAATACTGCTTATTTGACTGCCGGAAAGGAGGACTTTTGAAACAGTCAAATAACCGTGAAAAGACCATCGCGCTATATCTGCGAATCAGCAGGGAAGATCAGGGGAAGGACGAGAGCTACAGTATCGTCAACCAGCGCAAACTCCTGCAAAAAGCAGCCAAAGAGAAGGGGTTCGTAAAGTTCGTCGAGTTTGTGGACGATGGGATTACCGGCACGAAAAGGGACCGCAAGGAATTTCTGCGGATGCTGGATGGGATTGAAAAAGGGAATATCTCCGCCGTGATGGTGAAAGACCTGTCCCGTCTGGCCCGCGATCACATCCGAGCGGATACCCTTCTGGAAGAGTTTTTCCCCGAGCACGATATCCGCTTCATCTCCGTTTCCGAGGGCATTGACACCGCGGAGGGAGAGGACGAATTCGCTCCGTTCCGCAATCTCATGAACGAGTGGTATTCGCGGGATATCTCCAAAAAGCGCAAGCTGACGAACGTAGTTAAAGGAACTGCCGGGGAACCGCTTTCCCCGCCGCCCTACGGCTATCGGAAAGACCCGGACAACCCCAAACGCTGGATCATCGACGAAGAAGCCGCCACTGTGGTCCGCCGCATCTATCGTATGACGCTGGACGGCTTCGGGACGGAGCAGATCGCCGCCGCCCTGTCGCAGGACAAGATTTTAACCCCTATGTTCTACTGGCGAAGTAAGGGAATCCGTCGTTCCGGCACGGTGTCCGACAGGGAGCCGCATCGGTGGAACAGCTCAACCGTAGTTAAGATTCTGTCCATGCAGGAATACTGCGGGGACGTTATCAATTTTAAGACGTACTCGAAGTCGTTCAAGCTGAAAAAGCGGATTCCCAATGCCGAGGAAAACAAGGCGGTTTTCAAGGACGTACACGAGCCGATTATTGATCGCGTCGATTGGGAGAAGGTGCAGACCAAACGCGGCAAGACCCGCAAGCGAAGGACGAACGATGGCGAGAAGAACATGTTTTCCGGCCTGCTCGTCTGCGCCGACTGCGGACGCAACCTGTGGTATCACTTCAACCAGAAGAACCCGGAAATCCGGTATTTCAGCTGTTCCAATTACAAGGGCAACCGGGGAACCTGCCCGACCACGCATTACATCCGGGTTGACTTTCTGGAAGAGGTGCTTTTGCAGGAAATCCGCCGTTTGACGAAGTTTGCAAGCCGGTATGAGCCGGAATTCGCGCGGGTCGTGATGGAGCATTCCCGGCTGGCCGATACGTCCCAGCGGCAAAGAAAGCAGAAAGAGCTTGACTCCCTGCTTACCCGCGACCGCGAGCTTGATACACTGTTCAACCGAATGTACGAGGACAATATCACCGGAAAAATCGACGATGACCGGTTTGCACGGATGTCCCGGCAGTACACGCAGGAACAGCAGGAGCTTGCGGAGAGGGTGAAAGCCCTCCGCGCGGAACTTGAACAGGAAGCCGACGAAGCCCTGTCAGCAGAGATGTTTCTCGCAACCGTCCGCAAGTACACACGGGCGAAGAAGCTGACCGAACGGATGCTGAATGAACTGATTGAGCGGATCGAGGTACATCAGTCCGAGAAGATCGACGGGCTGCAGGTTCAACGGCTCACCATTCATTACAACTGCGTCGGCACGCTGGAGATTCCCGAACTATTGCTGCTGCCGGAACCGGAAGTCTTGATACAAACGAGAAAAGGAGTAGCTTTAAGCTACTCCTCATCCCCAAAAGCTATGAACTTTTGAGTGTCCCACATTTGAGAACGTACCACCATTTTCAAATGCTGTAAGAACACTCCTACTGGTCCGAGTGACAGGGTTCGAACCTGCGGCCTGATGGTCCCAAACCATCCGCGCTACCAACTGCGCCACACCCGGTTACCGTATCGATTTTCAGCCGCGAAGGGGGCGGCAAAAGGCGCTTCACACACCTCCTGATTATAATACGGACCCCGGGGGGTGTCAAGGAGGAATCCCGGTTCACCGGGCGGGACAGGATCAGAGCATACGGGTTTCGTTGATCATCAGTTCGAAGTCCAGCCCCAGATAAGAGGCGGCTGACCGGCACAGGATCATCCGGGTCAGAAAAATTTCAAAATAATCCATCACGGCGGTGATGGAGGTGTCGATTTGGATACGCAGGGAGATGATTTTTTTCTCTTTGTCAACCGACAGGGAGGATTTGAGAACAGCGTAATTGACACGGTCATGGATATCGAAATCGTGTTCGGTGGTCCGCACCCGACTGCGGCGCACGTCGCTTTTATCCGCCAGGATCAGGGCGGCGCTCAGCGGGGTCACGGGGGCGGCAGTGCCCTCATCGTGGTTGCCGATAGCGGTAATGATGGCTGTGACCTCTCGAATATCCATATCCATTCCGCGCAGAATGGTATGGGCCAGCAGCGCGCCGGACAGGGCGTGGTTGCTGCGGTTGATGGCGTTGCCAATATCGTGGATAAATCCGGCAATGCGGGCCAGTTCGCAGGTGCGCGGGTCATACTCCAGCGTCTCCAGCAGCTCTCCCGCCACCGTGGCGGTCAGCCCGGCGTGGGCGTAACCGTGGTCGGTATAGCCGATGACGCCCAGCGCTTCGTTGCCCGCTTCGATCAGGGCGCGGATTTCCTCGTTGTGCCGTATACTGTCGTATGTGACCATATCTATTCCACCTTTATTTATCTGCACCGATACCGCACCGGCACAGCTGTTTTTGTTTATGATACCCTATTTCTTTCAGAATGCAAGGAATACGAAACAAAATTAACCGAAAAATAAAGGAGCGGAATTGCCAAACCGCCACACTTTGTGTTAAACTGAGGATAGATTCATCCTGTTAGGCAAAAGGGGCGATAGTATGTTATTGGCCTTGGATATGGGCAATACGAATATCACCATCGGCGTGTTCGACGGCGAACGGCTGATGCTGGAATCCCGCATGGCCACCGACCGCACGAAAATGACCGACCAGTATGCGGTAGAGCTGCTGGATATTCTGCGGCTGTACCATGTGCCGCCCGATCATTTTGAGGGTGCCGTCATCAGTTCGGTGGTACCGCCCCTCGATCACGCCATCCGCCACGCGGTCAAAAAGGTGACGGGGGTCATGCCGCTGCTGGTGGGGCCCGGCACGAAAACCGGTATCAATATCCGTATCGACAACCCCGCACAGCTCGGTCCCGACCTGCTGGTCGGCGCCGTGGCCGCTGTGGCGAAATACGGCGCCCCCTGTATCATCTGGGACCTGGGGACCGCCACCACCATGTCGGTGGTGGACCGGGACGGCATCTTCCGCGGCGGCGCAATCATGCCGGGGATCGGGGTATCTTTCGATACGCTCACCGCCAACACCTCGCTGCTGCCCCGTATCAGTCTGGAGGCACCTTCCCGCGCCGTGGGCGCTAATACCATCGAATCCATGCAGTCGGGCGCGGTTTATGGAACCGCCGCCATGCTGGACGGCATGTGCGACCGGGTGGAAGAGGAACTGGGATACCCCGCCGACGTGGTGGCAACCGGCGGACTGGGCCCCGTGGTCACACCCTATTGCCGGAGGAAAATCCACTACGACGACGATCTGCTGCTGGAAGGACTGCGGATGGTGTACGAAAAAAACAGGAGATAGGAGACGACAATAAAGCCGGGCCTTTCTCATCACCCTGCAAAGCGAAGCAGCTCAGCGGCGCTTCAGCCGGGCAGGGGAGAAGGGCTGTCGGTGTTGACATACATATTTTGCGCTGTATCCTCGACGGAACAGCAGCGGGAGGCTGTATTCATGAACAAATCCAAAGACCAAATGACCAAGCTCACCTTAACGGCCATGTTTTTCGCCATTATTATCGCCCTCACCTTCATTCCCTACACCGGGTATATCGTGTACGGACTGCTGAGTATCACGACCATCCATGTGGTGGTGATACTGGGCGCGGTGGTGCTGGGACCCGCGCGCGGAACGCTTCTGGGACTGGTGTGGGGCATTACCTGCCTGCTTTACGCGCTGATGAACGGAACGGCGGACGCGGTCATTTTTCTTGACCCCCGTATCTCGGTTATCCCGCGTATCCTGGTTGGTCTTGCCGCCGGATGGTATTACCGGGGCTTCAGCCGGGTATTCCGCCGGGTCAAAGGAGGCAAAATCATCGCCGCCGCGATAACCGGAGCGCTGGGTACCCTTACCAATACCGTGCTCGTGCTGACGTCCATCAGTCTGTTTGGCAGCGCGGTCGCGACCCTCGGCTCCACACTGGAGACCATTATTAAAACCGCTTTTGCGCTGAATGGTGTCGTTGAGCTGCTGTTGGCGGTAGTGGTGGTTCCCGCTGTGGCACGCCCGATCCTGCAGATTATGAAACGATATGGCAGCGTGAGCTGAATAAACGAGCCCCCGTCAAAGGAAAAATCTTTGACGGGGGTTTTTCTTATAAGGAAAATGGATATTCACCCAGTCAGATCATGCTGTATTCCGACAGAAGGCGCTGCTTTTCATCCCAAAGGGCCTGGGAGAGATCCACATAATACCGGTGGGGATTCTCAAACCGAAGCACCTCGTCCCACATGGCGTCCACCTGCTCGGCACAGTAGGCGCGGATTTCCTCGATGCCGGGGGTGTGATACACGCACTCACCGGCGCGGAACAGCTGCTTTTGCAAAGGGACGGCGACGAAATTTTCAAGGGTTTTGTGCTTCCAGATGTGGTCGGGATCGAAGATGGTATAGGGGAGGGTGTCGTCAATCGTCTCGTCGTGCAGGGTAATGACGTCGCCGATGGCCTTGCCGCTGTCGCGGTCATACAGCCGATACAGCTTTTTGAAGCAGGGGTTGGTGATCTTAGTCACGTTTTCGCTGACCTTGATCCGGGGGATAACCGCCCCGTCCTTTTCTACGGCGGCGAGTTTGTACACCCCGCCGAAAACCGGGTCGCTGGCCGCCGTGATCAGCCGCTCGCCCACACCGAAGCTGTCCACGCAGGCACCCTGTACAATCATATCGCGGATGATATACTCGTCGAGAGAGTTGGAGGCGGTGATTTTGCAGTCGGGATATCCTGCATCGTCCAGCATTTTGCGGGCCTTTTTGCTCAGATAGGTGATGTCGCCCGAATCGATACGCACACCTCGCGGGCGGCAGCCGCGGGGCTTCAGCTCTTCATCGAAGGCGCGTATGGCGTTGGGGATTCCCGATTTCAGCGTGTTGTAGGTGTCCACCAGCAGGGTGCAGGAGTCGGGATATTCCCGCGCGTAGGCTTTGAATGCCTCCAGTTCGCTGTCGAAAAGCTGCACCCAGCTGTGGGCCATGGTGCCCAGGGCGGGGATGCCGAACTCCCGGTCCGCGATGGTGCAGGCGGTGCCGTCACACCCGCCGATATAGGCGGCACGGGCGCCGTAAACTGCTCCGTCGTAGCCCTGGGCGCGCCGGGAACCGAATTCCATGACGGCGCGGCCCTGAGAGGCGCGGACGATACGGTTTGCCTTGGTGGCGATGAGGGACTGATGGTTGACCGACAGCAGGATCATGGTCTCGATAAACTGGGCTTGTATGACAGGGCCGCGCACCGTTACGATGGGCTCGTGGGGAAAAATGGGAGTACCCTCCGGCACCGCCCACACATCACAGGTAAATCGGAAATCCCGCAGATAGGCCAGAAAATCCTCGCTGAACAGTTTCTTCTCCCGCAGATAGGCGATGTCCTCGTCGGTAAAGGAAAGCCCGCGCAGATAATCCACCATTTGTTCAACGCCGGCCATGATGGCCAGCCCGCCGCCGTCGGGAATGGTGCGGAAGAACATATCGAAATAGACGATCTGGTCGCCGTACCCGTTCTGGAAAAAGCCGTTGGCCATGGTCAGTTCATAAAAATCAGTCAGCATGGTCAGATTGTCGCAGTTGAATCGTTTGCTCATGTGTGTTTCCTCCGCTCTCATTCCAGTATTGATTGATAGAGCTCGACGCCGCCGCCCTGCATCATGTAGAGGGAAACGACATTCAGCAGATCAGCGTGATGAGTACCGCCGTCGAAGGTGTCCACCATCGTCACGGGCACCATCACCCGGGAGGGAAGGCCGCGGGAGTTGTAATAGGCCTTGGCGGTCAGGGTAAACTGGGAGACGCAGATGTCGGTGCAGTCGCCCACCACCAGATAATTACATATGGCGGGGTGCTCGTCTCGCCAGCGTTCGAAGGCCGGCTCCACAAATCCGTTGGTGGAATCCTTGTCGATGCGGAGATAACCACCCACCGCCTCCAGCTCGGCGCACAGGGCCGATTCCTCGCTGCCGCGCAGGCAGTGGGAGGGGTAGGACTGCAGTTCCAGGCTGTCGGGGGTATGGGTATCCGCAAAGGCGATACAGGTGATCCCCCGTTGGCGGCAGCGGCGCAGCAGCTCGGCCGACGCGCCGACCAGGCTGCCGATGCGAGGGCTGGCCAGCGGGCCCTCCTTGGCAAAGCCGTTGACCAGGTCGACGAGGATCAGGGCGGTCGAGGATGGCTCCAACAGCGATAGGGATAAAAACGGCAGGTTGCGGAAACCGTCGAGCATGTCGGACAGGGCGGCGCCGGCGCCACGGACCCAATCGTTGTTATGCGGCAGTATCATAGGTAATCTCCTCCATCATTAGAAGATGACGATATAGACCAGGCGGGCAATCCGATTATACTCCCTTTTGACTCAGAATGATAGTATATGCCGAATTGTCCCCTGTAACAGGGCGACCGGTGATTTTCGGGCATGAAAAAAGAGCCGCTGTTGTCAGCGGCTCCTCGTGGCGGAAATCAGACGGCACGGGTGACCTTGCCCGAACGCAGGCAGCGGGTGCAGGCGTAAACCCGTTTCGGGGAACCGTTCACGACCGCCTTGACGCGCATGATGTTGGGCTTCCAAGCGCGGTTGGTACGTCTGTGGGAATGGGAGACCTTAATGCCGAAGGAAACACTCTTTCCGCAGATATCGCATTTTGCCATCTATTCTGCACCTCCTTTGAAAAGTGACTGTCATCAATAAAAAAACAACAGATGTATATTAGCAGATTTGCGCGTGAAAAGCAAGTTCTTTTTTCCCGGCAGTAAAAAAGACAGCGCATGCCCCCGGTTTCGGGAGAGCAAGCCTTGTAATTTCCCTATCATTCCAGTATACTGAATACTTAGTTTATTCCCTGCTGGAAGAACGGAGGATTTCCCCTATGCTGATGACTCTGTGGAATATGCGGCAGACCGGGCAGATCGACTATTTCGTCCTGCTGCTGCAGTTTTTGATGATATCCCTGGTGGTGTTCGTCGCCCTGCCGGTGCACGAGGTCGCCCACGGACTGGTGGCCGACCGCCTGGGAGACAAGACCGCCCGCTACAGCGGCCGGCTCAACCTGAATCCGCTGACCCATCTGGACAAGCTGGGGACCCTGATGATGTATCTGGTGGGCTTCGGCTTTGCCAAACCGGTGCCGGTCAATCCCCACAATTTCAAAAATCCCCGCACCGGCATGGCGCTGACGGCGCTGGCGGGGCCGATGTCCAATCTGTTAATGGCGATGCTGTCGGTGGGGCTGTTCCGGGTGATCGCCCTGTTTGTCACCGGCAAGGCCCTGATTGTCTGGGGATTCCTGCTGGTATACCTTTTCGCGGGGATCAACATATCGCTGATGATCTTCAACTTGCTGCCCATCCCGCCCCTGGACGGTTACCGCATACTGGGGCTGGTCCTGCCGGGGAAATGGCTGTATTTCGTCAACCGTTACCAGCAGGTGATCACCTGGGGCGTAATGCTGCTGATCTTTACCGGCGTGCTGTCCACCCCCATCTCGTACCTGTCCTCGCTGATCCAGTCCCTGATCAGCATGCTGTTCGGCCTGGGCAACCACGATTTTTATATCTTCGGCCTGCTGTTTTTCCAGTATATATAAAAGGATGTAACGATGGACGCCATATCGTATAAGCTCCCTGTTTTCGAGGGGCCGCTGGACCTGCTGCTGCAGCTTATCCAGAAAAACAAACTGAATATCTGCGATATCCCCATCGCCGAGCTGCTCACCCAGTATATGGAGACCATCGAACGATGGAAGGAAGCCGATCTGGAGGTCGCCACCGAATTTCTCGAAATGGCGGCTCGTCTGGTGCAGATCAAATCCGCCATGCTGCTGCCCCGGCATGAGGAAGCGGAGGAGCTGCGGCGGGAGCTGACCGGCGAACTGATCGAATATCAGCTGTGCCAGGAGGCGGCCCGCCGCCTGGCGGCCCGAAATATCGGCGGCGACCTCTTTCTGCGTGAGCCGGAGGAGATTGAGCCGGACCATACCTATCGCCGTCAGCACGAGGCGGGGGAGCTGTTCCACGCCTATCTGGCGGCGGCAGGCCGCGGAAAACGCCGCCTGCCGCCGCCTCCGCAGGCCTTCAGCGGGATCGTGTCCCGCACCATCGTGTCGGTGGCCTCCAAGATCACCGACGTACTGGGGCGGCTGTACCGCAGGTCTTCGGTCAGCTACCGCTCGCTGTTTCAGTCGGCGGGCAACAAATCAGAACTGGTGGCCACCTTTCTGGCGCTGCTGGAGCTGATCAAGGATAAGCGCATACGTGTGGACGGCGAGGGCGAGGAACAATATGTACGGTTGCGGGAGGGGGAGACGGTTGGAGATTAAGCAGTATCAGGCGGCCATCGAGGCGGTGCTGTTCGCGGCCGGAGAGCCCCTGGCGGTTTCCCGTCTGGCGGAGACGCTGGAGCTGGATGAGGAAACGGTGGTCCGCCTGACGGAAGATTTGAAACAGGAGATCAACACCCGCGGCGGCGGGCTGATGATGGTGCGACTGGAGGATCAGTACCAGCTGTGCACCCGGCAGGAATACGCCGGCTATGTCCGCAAAGCGCTGGATATCCGCCGCAACACGCCCCTGTCCCAGGCGGCGATGGAGGTGCTGGCCATCGTCGCGTATAACCAGCCGGTGACCAAGGCGTTTATCGAGCAGGTGCGCGGCGTCGACTGCGGCGCGGTGGTACAGGGATTGGTTACCAAAAACCTGGTGGAGGAAAAGGGACGGCTGGAATTGCCGGGGCGGCCGCTGCTCTATGGGACGACGCCGGATTTCCTGCGGTGTTTTGGGGTATCCTCTTTACAGGAACTTCCTCCGCTGCCTCAGCAGGCGGACGAGGAAACCGGCATGGTGGAGACCACCCTTGACGAGGTGATCGAGGAAAACGATCAAACGATGGCGGAATGAGGGATGCCTGTTGCTGGCGCTGAAAATCGTGCTCGGAATCCTGCTGTTTCTTTTGCTGCTGTTGCTGCTTCCGCTGCGGGTCCACGCTGCCTTCGACGGGGAGCTTCGTATGCGGGTGGGCTACGGTCCGGTGCTCATCACTGTCTATCCGGCGAAGGAGAATAAGAAGAAACCCGCAAAGTCCTCCAAAAAGAGCAGGAAAAAAGCAGCGGGCAGGAAAAAGGACGACCCCGGTAAGCTGTCACAGATACTGAAAGAGGATGGGGTCACGGCAGTCGTCGGATACCTGAAAAATATTGCCGCCATTGTGGCGGAGAGTGCGCGGCGGGTGGCTCATATCGCCGTGATTGACCAGCTCCGGCTGGACATCCGGGTGGTGGGGGAGGACGCAGCGCAGACAGCCACCGATTACGGCAAGGTCTGTGCCGTGGTTTATCCGGCTCTGTCCCTCATCGAAAGTGCTTTTCGTGTCAAAAAGAACGATATCCGGATCGCGCCTGATTTTCTGATGGTAAAAGGGAGCGTCCGGTTCGATATTCGGGTACACGCGATGGGTCTGCGGATTCTGATGCTGATACCGCGATTGATATGGCGTCTCATTGCCCATAATAGCGATGACGGCGCCCAAAACGATGCGCCGCCCGATCAGCGCGGCGGGAATAATGAGACGGTCAAAACGGGAAAGGAAGGCTGAATTATGGCGGATAAAAACGATGTGCAGGGACTTCTCGGGGTATCAATGGACAAGATCAAACAGATGGTGGATGTCAACACCATCATTGGGGAACCCATCACGGTACCGGGCGCCGACGGCGCTCCCGGCACGGTGCTCATCCCGGTTTCCAAAGTGGCTTACGGCTTTGCGGCCGGCGGCTCCGACTGGCCCTCGAAGCAGAGTGCCACCCTCTTCGGCGGCGGCAGCGGTGCGGGCATCAACATCACGCCCATTGCCTTTATCGTCATCCGGGAGGATGAGGTCCGTCTGCTCCATGTAGTGACCAAACCCGACAGTGGAGACAGGATCGCCAATATGGTCCCCGACCTGGTGGACAAAATCGCGTCGCTGTTCCCCTCCAAAAAGGTCAAGAGCGAGGAGACACGGGTTGCGTCCTCCGAAGGCGACGTCACCGTCACCAAAACCGAAGTGACCGATGAAAAGGGCGGATCCAAATAAACGGTATCCTCCTGCGCCCTCTGCAGAACCGATTCATGTTGGGAGAACCCGCCGCATATCCTTGTAGCAGGAATTTTCGGAAAAGGGTGGGTGGTTCCCCTTGGTAAAACGGAAAATCGGCGCGCTGGCCGGCAGCCTGATGCTGACCTGCGCCCTGTTTCTGACGGCAGCGCCTGTCGCCGGCGCGGAGCCCTTCGGCGTATCCTCTGCGTCGGCTATCCTTTACGAGCCGGCCTTCGGTCAGGTGCTGTATGAAAAAGACATCCATACCCCGCGGCCCATGGCCAGCACCACCAAGATCATGACCGCGCTGCTGGGGCTGGAAAAATGTGCGCCGGATACCGAAATCACCGTGCCAGACGCGGCGGTACGGGTGGAGGGAACTGCCCTCGGCCTGCGGGGCGGCGATAAAATCACCATGGTGGACCTGATCACCGGTCTGCTGCTGGTGTCGGGCAACGACGCGGCCAACGTGGTCGCCTACACCGTGTCGGGCAGCATCCCCGCCTTTGCGGAGGAGATGAACCGCCGGGCGGCGGAAATCGGAATGAAGGATACCACCTTCGTCACCCCGTCAGGACTGGACGAAGGGGAGCACTCCTCCTCGGCCTACGATATGGCTCTGCTGGCGGCGGAAGCGATGAAGAACGAGACCTTTACCCAGATCTGTCAGAAGCAGAACGCCGTCATCCGCTTCGGCAATCCGGTGCGGGAGGTTTCGGTACACAATCATAACAAGCTGTTGGCGCTGTATGACGATGCGGTGGGCATCAAAACCGGCTTTACCAAAAAATCCGGCCGCTGCCTGGTATCCGCCGCTGTACGTGACGGGGTGACTCTGATCGCCGTCACCCTCAAGGCCGGCGACGACTGGAACGATCACATCAGTATGTACGAATACGGCTTTCAGCAGGTGAAAGCGGTCGCGCCGCCGGCGGCCGCGCTGCCCGCCCTGCCGGTGGCGGGAGGTACCGCCGACGAGGTGACGGTGACGGCAGAAGCGCCGCCCGCTTTCCCGCTGCCGGCCGGATCGGAATCGCGTGTCAGGGCGGTGATCGAAGCCCCTCAGTTCCTGCTGGCGCCGGTGGAAGCGGGACAGCAGGTGGGGACGGTCCGCTATCTGCTGGACGACCGGGAGCTGTGCCGGATCCCCCTGCTGACCACGGATGGGGTGGAGGCGCGGCCGGTGGCGACTTACGGGGAACGTTTTATCCGTTACTTAAAGGGATTATTGGCCGGCTTTGCCGGATAGTACACAGGGCGGGGTGCTGCTCCGCGGGAAACAGAAAGGCAAGGGTGTCAAATGGGTGAAGAACGGCTGCAAAAGCTGCTCTCGGAATGTGGAATCGCTTCCCGCCGCAAGGCAGAGGAGCTGATCAGGCTGGGGAAGGTCAAGGTCAACGGCCGCAAGGCGGGGCTGGGCGACAAGGCCGACCTGCGGCGGGATACCGTGACGGTGGAGGGCCGCCGTCTCGCCGCCCCGGAAAAAAAGGTGTATCTGATGCTGCACAAGCCCCGGGGCTTCGTCACCACCCTGAGCGACGAGAAGGGACGCAAGTGCGTCGCCGACCTGGTTGCCGACGCGGGGGCGCGGGTTTTTCCGGTGGGACGGCTGGACCGTGACTCGGAAGGGCTGTTGCTGCTGACCAACGACGGGGAGTTCGCCAATGCCCTGACCCACCCCTCCGGCCACGTGCCGAAGGTGTATCGGGTCACCATCCGGCAGGACGTGACCGACGAACAGGTCATCCGGTTCCGTCAGGGCATGGTGCTGGACGGAAAAAAGACCGCGCCGGCCGATTTCCAGGTGCTGCTGAAGGAACCGGGCCGCACGGTGGCGGAGGTGGTCCTCTATGAGGGGCGCAACCGCCAGATTCGCCGGATGTGCGAAATGCTGTCGTTGGAGGTCATCCGGCTTCGCCGCGTCTCCATGGGCGGGGTGAAGCTGGGCATGCTGGCCCCTGGCAAGTGGCGCGCCCTGTCGCCCAAGGAGGTCAAGCAGCTCATGGTGCAGGCCAACATCAAGTCGAAAGACGCGCTGAAGTATACCAAGAGCAAAGGGGTGCCCTCCCATGATCGAAATACGTCCCGCTGATCCGGAGGAGCTGCTCCTTTTGGGTGCTCACACAGGCTTATCCGCGGAGAATGCCCGGGGGATGGTGCTGTGGGAAAAGGGAGAGCGGAAGGGGTATACCCTATACGCTTTCAGCGGACAGGCTGTGGAGCTGCTTTCTTTATCCGCTCCCGACGAAACCATGGGGGAGGGGCTGCTGCGGGCCGCCCTGAACGCGGCGCTGCTCGCCGGCCTGGACCGGGCGGTGTGCCGGACGCCCGCGCTGGCTCCCGCGCTTCGGCGGCTGGGCTTTCAGGAAACGCCGAATTGCCTGTCTGTCGAACTTCGGGAATTTTTTAACAGGAAATGCCGGCAACCTTGAGAAAACGCCTTGCCAAGCCCCAAAAGATACGATATAATAAACGGGTTCCTGCCTCTGGTATAAAGGAGGACGCTGCGGGGAACCCGTTTCGGCGGATTACAGCCGTAATCCGTCCTCTCCTGCTGCGTGAAGAGATGGGGTTTTTCAGCGCCGCAGTGCGTTGTTTCGATTGCGGAATGATCCGGTATATTATTGGAGTGCTTTGCACTTTTGAAAGGCGTGGTTATGAAAATGGACATGCGTTCCCAGCTGGAAAAACTGAACGAGGCCGTCGCGGCGGGAGAGAAATCCGCCGCCCGTCAGCGCCTGCTTCGCTTCTTTGACGCCGACACCTTTGTGGAGATCGATCGTCTGGCTAAGGACGGCGACCGTCCCGCTGAGGTGGTGGCCGGTTACGGCTGTGTCGACGGCTGCCCGGTCTACGCCTTTGCGCAGGACCATGAGGTATGCTGCGGCGCTGTCGGACGTGCGCAGGCCGCGAAAATCCAGAAGATTTACACGCTTGCCGCTCAGAACGGCGCGCCGGTAGTTGCCATGTTCGACAGCGACGGCGCCAAGCTGGGTGAAGGCATCGACGCGATGGATGCCATTGCCGACATTCTGCTGGCCGCCAATAACCTGTCCGGCGTGGTGCCGCAGATCGCGCTGATCGCCGGCCCCTGCGTCGGTTCCGCCGCCCTGATCGCGGCCAACGCCGATGTGACTGTGAAGGTAAAGGACGCCGACTATTATCTCAATCCCGGCGATGAATCTGCCGCCGCCTCGGTGTGCGTGGAGGACGAATCGGCGGCCCTCGGCAAGGTGCGGGAGCTGATCGCCCTGCTGCCCGCCAACAATCTGGCGGCTGCCCCCGCCTATGAGTTCGACGGCGCCGCCGTCGCTCAGGCGCAGGATATCGCCTCCGCCATGGAAGCGGCAGCGGATGCCGGTTCTCTGTTTGTCTTTGATTCCGATTCCGACTGTAAAACGGCCTTTGCCCGCGTGGGCGGCCTGCCCTGCGGCTTGCTGACCCTCACCGGCGATAAGGTGAAGGGCTGCGCCGCTTCCCGTCTGGCCCGGTTTATCCGCCTGTGCGACGGATTCTCGCTGCCGGTGATCAGCTTTGTGGACGCGGCGGGCTTTGCCTGCCTCAAAGGCGCCGCCAAGCTGTCCCACGCTTACGCCGAGGCGACCACCGCGAAGATCACCGTCATTACGGGCCGCGCCTACGGCCCCGTCTATATTGCCGCCGCTGGAAAATCCGCCGGCGCCGATGCGGTGCTGGCCTGGCCGTGTGCGGCTATTTCTCCGCTGAACCCCGAGGCCGCCATCCACCTGTTCTGGAAGGACCGCCTCGCTGGTCTGTCCGACCCGGTTGCCGGCCGGCAGAAGCTGGCGGCGGAATACGCCGAACAGGAGTGCTCGGCCCTCTCTGCGGCGGCGGACGGCGTCGTTACTGATGTGATCGCGCCCGCCGAGACCCGTTCCCGCCTGATATCCCTGCTGGATATGCTGGCCGGCAAACGGGTTTCCCGGCTGCCTAAAAAGCATTCCAACATTGTTCTGTAAAGGCTAATAAAGTTTAGGAAAAGGATGGATAGAATATGAAACGCTTTCATATCAAGGTGAACGGCAACGCCTATGACGTCGAGGTTGAAGAGGTAGGCGGCGGCGCATCCGCCGCTCCGGCCCCGGTGGCTGTCCCCGCGGCGAGCTCTTCCGCTCCCGCCGCCGCGCCTGCGGCGAGTGCCCCGGCTGCTCCGGCCGCCACTGCGCCTGCAGCGGGCGCACCCGCCGGCGCGGAGACCATCAACGCGCCCATGCCCGGCAACATCCTGGGTATCAATGTCAAGACGGGCGACCAGGTGACCAAGGGCCAGGTGCTCCTGATCCTGGAGGCCATGAAGATGGAAAATGAGATTATGTCACCCCGCGACGGTGTGGTGGCGGGCGTCCATGTCAATAAGGGCGACAGCGTCGATTCCGGCAAGCTGCTGATTTCCCTTCAGTAATCCCTATTTATCTGACGGCGGGAACTCTCCCGCCAGAAAGGAAGGATGAAAATTGGCTAAGGTCGGAATAACCGAAACGATTCTGCGCGACGCGCATCAGTCCCTGATCGCCACCCGCATGACCACCGAGGAAATGCTTCCGGCGCTCGAGATGTTGGATAATATCGGCTATCATTCGCTGGAGTGCTGGGGCGGTGCCACCTTTGACGCCTGCCTGCGCTTTCTGAATGAGGATCCGTGGGACCGTCTGCGCACCCTGCGCGCCAAGATGCCCAAAACCAAGCTGCAGATGCTGTACCGCGGTCAGAACATGCTGGGTTATCGCCATTATGCCGACGATCTGGTCGAGTATTTCGTGCAGAAATCGGTGGCCAACGGCATCGACATCATCCGTATCTTTGACGCGCTCAACGATATCCGCAATCTGGAGACGTCGATCAAGGCGGCCAAAAAGGAAAAAGGTGCCCACGCACAGGTGGCCATTTCCTATACCACCGGCCCCACCTACGATATCGATTACTATGTTCAGTACGCTAAAAAGATCGAAGAGGTCGGCGCCGATTCCATCTGTCTGAAGGATATGGCCGGCCTGCTGGTGCCTTATGACACCTATAATCTGGTCAAGGCGCTGAAGGAAACGGTCAAGATTCCGATTCAGATTCATTCCCACTTCACCGCCGGCATCGCCGACATGGTGATGATGAAAGCTATCGAGGCGGGCGCTGATGTCATCGACACCGCCCTTTCGCCGCTGGCAATGGGAACTTCTCATCCCGCCACCGAGTCGATGGTGGCGGCGCTGGCCGGCACCCCTTACGATACCGGCCTCGATCTGAAAAAGCTGAAGGAAATCAGCCCGATTTTCACCGATCTGCGTCACAAGTATCTCGAAAGCGGCCTTCTCAATCCGAAAATGCTGGAGGTCGATACCAACGCCCTGATTTATCAGGTGCCGGGCGGTATGCTTTCCAACCTGGTCAGCCAGCTGAAGCAGGCGGGCAAGGAGGACCAGCTGGAAGAGGTGCTGCAGGAGGTGCCGCGTGTCCGCAAGGACGCTGGTTATCCGCCGCTGGTTACCCCGTCCTCCCAGATCGTGGGAACCCAGGCGGTGTTCAACGTCATCGGCGGCGAACGCTATAAGATGGTGACAAAGGAATTCAAGGGTCTGGTGCGCGGCGAGTACGGCCGTACCCCGGTGCCGATGGATCCCGAATTCGTCAAAAAGATCATCGGCGACGAGGAACAGATCACCTGCCGCCCCGCCGATCAGCTGGAGCCTGAGCTGGAGAAAACCCGCAAGGAAATGGCCGAGTGGTACGAGCAGGAGGAGGATGTCCTCACCTACGCCCAGTTCGGCCAGGTAGCGGTCAAATTCTTCGAGAAGCGCCGCAATGCTAAATACGGCATCGACGGCAAGCATCTGAACGCTGAGGAACCGGTCCATCCCGTCTAAAATTGAGACATCTGAGGAAAGCCCCATGTATATGGGGCTTTCCTGTATGTTGGGCGGCTGCATTATTACGAGAATCCGGTTTACCGGCGGAATGGTGTCAGAATTGTCATCCCTTGTTAACAGTGCGTTTGTTGACAGTCCCCACGCAACCCTGTAAAATAGAAAACATAAAGGAACCGGCCGGTATTTTCCGTGCCGGTCCTTGCGCGCAGTACCCGGCCAGTAAGGAAGGACGCGATACACCATGATCAGAAGTATGACCGGCTACGGCCGGTATGAAACCACTGTGGACGGCATGGATATCACGGTGGAAGTCAAGTCGGTGAATCACCGGTATTATGAATATTCGTCCCGTCTGCCGCGTGCCTATGGCTTTCTCGACGAAAAGCTGAAATCCCATATACAAAAGGCGATCTCCCGCGGTAAGGTGGAGGTATCCCTCTGGATTGAAACGGTGGATGCACCCGCCAGTGAGGTGATGGTCAACCGGTCGCTGGCGGAAGGATATCTGCGGGCCTGCCGGGAGCTGAGCAGCCTGTACGGCCTGCCCGACGATCTGACTGCCATGTCGCTGGCCCGTGTCCCCGATGTACTCACCGTCCGCCGGGCGGAGGAGGACGAGGAAGCCCTGTGGGCCGCTGTCCGCGGCGTCACCGACGAGGCGCTGGCCCGCTTTATCGCCATGCGGGAAAAGGAGGGGGCGCGGCTGCGGGAGGACATCCTGTCCCGCCGCCTGACCATACTGAAAGCCGTGGCTTTTGTGGAGGAACGCTCCCCTCAGACGGTGCATGAGCATATGGAGAAGGTGGAGGCCCGCATGCGGGAACTGCTTAGCACGGTGACGGTGGACGAGCAGCGCCTTCTCACCGAGGCCGCCCTCTTCGCGGATAAAATCGCCGTGGCGGAGGAGACGGTGCGTCTGCGCAGCCATCTCGACCAGCTCCAGAACCTGATGGAGGGGGACGAGCCAGTAGGTCGAAAACTGGATTTCCTCGTGCAGGAGATCAACCGGGAGACCAATACCATCGGTTCCAAATCGCAGGATATCGATCTGGCCCGCGTCGTGGTGGATATCAAGGCGGAGATCGAGAAAATCCGCGAACAGATTCAGAACATCGAGTGAGGACAGGGTTCCGGAACTGTCGTCAAAATCGTCAAATTACTCCCGCGGGGGAGAGGGAAAGAGGAGTGCAGATGAAGTTAATCAACATCGGCTTTGGCAACATGGTGTCGGCCAACCGTCTGGTGGCGATCGTCAGTCCCGAATCCGCACCGATCAAGCGGGTGGTGCTGGATGCCAAGGAACGGGGCTCCCTGATCGACGCGACCTATGGCCGGCGCACCCGCGCCGTGCTGATCACCGACAGCGACCACGTGATCCTGTCCGCCGTACAGCCCGAGACGGTGGCCAACCGGATGAGCGACCGGGACGACGAGGATGAGGAGGAGCTGGAGGATGAGGTCTGAGCGTGGTATGCTGATCGTCCTGTCCGGTCCCTCCGGTTCCGGTAAGGGCACGCTGGTGAAGAGCCTGTTATCCCGGCGGGACGATACGGTGCTGTCCGTATCGGTCACCACACGGGCTCCGCGTCCCGGCGAGGAGGAAGGGGTTCATTATTTTTTCCGCACCCGCGAAGAGGTGGAGGCCATGATTGCCGAGGATTCCCTGCTGGAATACGCCCAGTACAACGGCAATTATTACGGTACGCCGGAACAGCCGATTCGGCGCTGGCTGGAAGAGGGAAAGAACGTCCTGCTGGAGATCGAGGTGCAGGGGGCGGAGAAGGTGATGGACCACCGGTCTGACCTGGTTTCTCTCTTTATCACCATCCCCTCGATGAAGGAGCTGGAGCGCCGCCTGCGCGACCGGGGCACCGAAACCGAGGAGGCCATGGCCGGTCGTCTCCGGGTGGCGCGGCAGGAGCTGTCCCGCGCCTTCCGCTACGATTATGTGGTGCTCAACGATGAGGTAGAAAAGGCGGTTGACCGCATCCAAACTATCATCGACGCGGAAAAGATGCGGTATTCCCGTATGGAAAACTTAATTTTGGAGGTAATGGAAGATGCTGAAACCGACTGATATTGAAACGATCCGCGGCAAGGACAGCCGCTACGCCGTGGTGGTAGGAGTCGCCAAACGCGCCCGGGATATCGCTGATGCGGCGGAAGCCGGCGGGGAAATCCTGATTGAAAAGCCGGTGAGCCTGGCCATCGGGGATTTTAAAAACGGCGACGTCAAGCTGATCGTTCCTCAGGAAGAGGAAGAGGATACGGAACAAGAGTAAGGACGTTCGGGGTGAAACGTATGCTGCTGCCCAAAATAGCCAAAATTGCGGTGGAACAGGCGGCGTTTCACTTTGATAAGCTTTACGATTACCTGCTGCCCGAGGGACTGGAGCCCGCCGCCGTCGGCTGCCGGGTGCTGGTTCCCTTCGGTGGGGGAAACCGCCGCCGGCAGGGGACGGCCTTAAACTGCTCTCCGGCCTCCAG
>JAAWQC010000074.1 GCA_022800315.1 Clostridiales bacterium | reverse complement strand
AGGCGGGAATTCCCGCCTGCCACGCGGTCCATAGTTTGGATTTCGTATTTTCCCGCTTACGGCTGGGTAGCGGCGAGACCGTCCTTGAAGGCCTTCATGGTCTTCTTGTTCTGAACACTCATCGCATAGCGGTTTTTGACCGAACCGTCGTCGTTGTAGTCGTTGCCGTTAAACCAGACGGCGACCTTGATGTTGGAATACTTGCCCTGCTCAAAGCACTTGAACATGCCTTCGACCCATTCCGCCTGGGAATCGGCGGCCTGGTTGTCGCCGCCGGAGCCGCAGGCGAATTCGGAGATGATCCACGGCCAATCCATAAAGAAGGGTTTGTATTCCTTCTCGATGGCATCGTAGATAGTTTCGAAGCTCTTATTCGTCTCCGAGTTGTTGGCCTCGTAGCCGGTCAGGCCGATCATCTGCACATACTCGGAATCCGGCATATAGTTGATGAAGTTGGCCCAGTTACAGGGAGGGAAGCTGCCGTCGAAGGGATTGAAAATCCAGATGGTGTTGTTGACGCCTTCCTCCTGGAATATCTTGTACATCCGTTCCCAGGATTCGACGAAGATATCGGGGTCTACCATGTTGATAATGCCGCAGTAGCTGGTCCAGTCGGTGTTCATTTCGTTGTTCAG
The DNA here is from genome assembly GCA_022800315.1 of Clostridiales bacterium. Classification (GTDB taxonomy): domain Bacteria; phylum Bacillota; class Clostridia; order Oscillospirales; family Acutalibacteraceae; genus Avimonas_A. The sequence continues at coordinate 22,178 of JAAWQC010000074.1, read as the reverse complement.
GCGGAACAGGATGGGCTTGCCATACGCCTTGACCTGCTTGGCGAAGTCACGCAGCTTATCGTCGCTGCGGCCGCGGTAAATATCCAGCGAGGGGGTATAGCCGTCCAGCTCGGTGTTGTTAGAGGTGGTGAACTGATAGGTCAGCTGGAGCTGACGTCCCTCTTTGTCCAGGATATCGGTCAGGTCGGTGGGGAACTCGTTCTGAGAATAGTGGATATACTCGGAGATGACGGGGAACTCGTAATCCATCTGCTTCTCCAGAGCGGGCACATCGCTCTTCATGCCGATCTTGGAGAGGTTGGCGCTGAAAATACCCCAGTCGATGTGATCCTGATTCTTCAGTCTCTCATAGTACTCTTTGGTTTCGGCGCTCCAGTTTTCCGGTTCCTTCAGCTCATAGGTTTTGCTGTAGACGCCGACGCCCTGCACGCGGACCTTCTGGAAGGTTTCCACAATGGCCTCCAGGTTCTCAGGCTGATTATACTTCAGGGTCATGAAATAGAAGTCGTTGCTGTCCGCACGGGTCAGGATGGCATACGAATAATTGGCCAACCCGCCCTCTTCCATCAGATCCAGCTTCAGATTGATGAACTCCACGGTGTAGTCGCCCACCGTTTTGGTATAGGTCTCTTTGGTGCGCTCAATATGATTGACCGCAAGGAAGCTGTCGTTTTTGATGTACTTGGTGATGCATTCTTCAATGAACTGATCCATGGCAGAGTAAGTGTTCTTTTCTTTAGTAATGGTCAGTACGGCGTTATCGGTGCTGTAGCGGGTGCGGACCGGGCTCAGCGAGAAATCCGGCTGCCATTCCAGCCCCAGATCGATCAGATAACCATCGGGGAAGTTGACGATGCGCTTTTTGTCCGCCGTATAGTAGATGATTTTATTGTCCTTGGCCGTCACCATCTCGGTCGCCGCCGATCGTTCGCCGTTTTCATACAGCTCCATCTTGGTGACAGTGTCCAAGCCCTCCATGTGCTTTTTCGTCTGAAGGTCCTCGCGGACAGCGGTCAGCTGCTCTTCGCTCGGACCGGAATTGCCCTTTTCCTGGTCTTTGCTGCAGCCGGCCAGGGCAATGCAGCTAAACAGCATACAACCCGCCAGTAACACGGAAGCAGTTCTTTTCAATTGCTTCTTCATTTTTCCACCTCTTCATAAGATATATATAAAGAAAACCGAGGGGCGGGATGCTGTTTCTGCTCACAGAAACAGCATCTACGCTTCAAGTTCCCTTTATATCATACTTTGTCCGGCTTGGCAACCCGCTGTGCGCATTTGCCGACAGCCGGGCAAAAACGAGCTGCTGTCAGGGCTGTGTGCGGGAAAAGCCGTCCTTAAACGCCTTCATGGTTTTGTCGTTGCCGGTCTTTAAAGCATAACGATTTTGAACCGAACCGTCGCTGTTGTAGTCGTTGCCGTTAAACCAGACAGCCGCTTTGATGTTGGGGAATTTGCCCGCTTCCAGAGCGTCAAACATCCCTTTCACCCATTCCGCCTGTGAATCGGCATATTGGTTGTCGCTGCCGGAACCGCAGCCGAACTCGGAAATGATACACGGCCACTCCTTAAAGAAGGGTTCGTTCTTTTTAAAGATGTCGTTGTAGATGGTCTCGAAGCTCTTGTTCGTTTCCTGGTTGTTGGCTTCATAACCGGTCAGGCCCATCATCTGCACATAGTCCGAATCGGGCATGTAGTTGATGTAATTGGCCCATTTACAGGGGGGCAGGCTGTCTCCACCGGGATTGAAAATCCAGATGGTGTTGTCCACGCCCTCTTCCTCGAAGATACGGTAGAAGCGCTCCCAGGTTTCGATGAAAATATCCGGGTCCACCATGGTGACGATGCCGCAGTAGCTGGTCCAGTCGGTGTTCATCTCGTTGTTCAGACGGAACAGCACCGGTTTGCCGTAGGCCTTCACCTGCTTGGCAAACTCGCGCAGCTTGTCGTCGCCCAGGCCGCGGTAGATATCCAGCGCAGGGGTATAACCGTCCAGCTCGGTGTTGTTGGAGGTGGTGTACTGATAGGTCAGCTGCAGCTGCCGGCCTTCTTTATCGAGAATATCGGTCAAATCGGTGGGGAACTCGTTCTGGGAGTAATGGATATACTCCGAGATGATGGGGAATTTGTAATCCATTTTCTTTTCCAGCGCCGGCACGTCGCTCTTCATGCCGATCTTGGCCAGGTTGTTGCTGAAAATACCCCAGTCTATGTAATCCTGATTCTTCAGCTTTTCATAGTATGCTTTAGTCTCGGCGTTCCAGTTGGCCGGTTCTTTCAGATCAAATTTCTTGGTGTACACGCCGACTCCCTGTACTCGGACCTTCTGGAAGGATTCCACGATCGCCTCCAGGTCCTCGGGCTGATTGTACTTCAGGGTGAAGAAGAAGAAATCGTTGCTGTCTGCGCGGGTCAGGATAGCATAGGAATAATTCGCCAGGCCGCCCTCTTCCATGTCGTTGATCCTGACATTGATAAACTCCGCGGAGTATTCTCCGAATTCCTTGGTATAGGTCTCCTTGGTCCGCTCCAGGTTGTTGGCAGCCAAGAAGCTGTCATTCTTGATGTATCGCGTGATACACTCGTCAAGATATTGTTCCATGGAAGCATAGGTGTTTTTCTCTTGAGTAATGGTCAGTACGGCGTTGTCGGTGCTGTAACGGGTCCGCAGCGGGCTGAGTGAAAAATCCGGCTGCCAGTCCAGCCCCAAATCGATCAGATAACCGTCGGGAAAATTGACGACGCGCTTTTTGTCCGCCGTGTAGTAAATGAGCTTATTGTCCTTCGCCGAAACCATTTCGGTCGCCGCCGAGCGCTCGCCGTTTTCATACAGCTCCATTTTGGTAACGTCGCCCAGGCCCTCCATGTGCTTGTTGGTCTTGAGGTCGTCGCGGACAGCGGTCAGCTGCTCTTCACTGGGACCAGCCGGCTCTTTGCTGCCGCTGTCGCCGCAGCCGGTCAGCGCTACACAGCCCAGCAGAATGCTGCCGGCCAGAATAGCGGAAAATGCTTTGGTCAGTTTACTTTTCAATTACGTTTCTCTCCTTATTAAATATACCGCAGGGGAATTCCGCCGCCGCGGGACTCCCCTGCGGATGCTGAAGAATGAATGAAACCCAAATGCGTCCGTCAGTGAGTACGGGCCAAACCGTCGCGGAAAGCCTTCATCAATGCACTGTTATTGAAGTTCAGTTGGAACTCATTGGAGATCGTCCCGTCGTTTTTATAGTCGTTGCCGCTGAACCAGACAGCCCCTTTGATGTTGGGGAAACGTCCGCTGGCAAGGCAGTCAAACATGTCGTTTACCCACTGGGTCTGTTCCTTGATCTTGGTCTGGTCCCCTGTCCCGCAGGCAAATTCGGAGATGATCCACGGCCAGTCACCGAAGAAGGGCTCATAGTTTTCTTCCAGTTCGGAATAGACCTGTTCAAAGGAGGGGAAGCCGCTGTGGCCCGTCACATAGCCGGTGATTCCCAGCATTTGTACATACTGGGCAGGCGGCATATAACTGTGGAAGCTGGCCCACTTGGCCTGGGGACAGTCCATCCCATTGGGATTGAAAATCCAGATAGCGTTGTCCACGCCCTCATCCTCAAAAATTTTATACAGGCGGATCCAGTTGTCGATAAAAATATCCGGGTCCAGCATGGTGGCGGACGCGCTGTAGCTGGTCCAGTCGGTATTCATCTCATTGTTCAGGCGGAACAGCACCGGTTTGCCGTAGGACTTGATGGCTCTGGCAACACCGTACAGATAACCATCGTCATAGCCGCGATAGACATCCAGCGCCTCCGAGTGGGAATTCTTAACGTCGGTGTTGTTGTTGTCGGTGAACTGATAGGTGAATTGCAGCTGGCGGCCGGAGGCGGCGGTGTTTTCGGCGGTCGTCCAGGGGAAGCCTTCCCACACGTGACGGTAAACCGATACGATGGGCAGATCATAACCGGTCTTCTGTCCGAACGTTTGGATATCCGACAGGTCTCCGCGGTTGGTCGGACCGGAGAACAGGCCCCAATCGATATGGTCCTGGTTCGCCAGCTTGTCATAATACGCGCTGGTTTCCTTCGACCAGTTGGAGGGCTTCTGCAGGTTGTAGCTGACATTGTAGACGGCCTCGCCCTGCGCCTCGATGACCTGGAAGGAATCCAAGATCGCCTTCATATCCACCGGCTTATTGGATTTGCAGAGAAAGAAATAATAGGTATCGCTCGCCCGGTTGGACAGAATCACATAATTATACAGGCTCTTGGAGCTAGACGACATGTTGTTGAGCCGCAGAGTGAAAAACTCCGCCAGATACGAACCCACGCTGTTGTCGCCAGTGAGCTTGTTGATATTGTACGTGGCACGTGAACTGGAAACGCGAGTGATGTTGTTGTTGCGGATGAATTCGTCGTCCTTAAGCAGAGGGTTGTAGCACTCGTCCATCAGAACGTCATAGCTATAGTTTTCCGGTATTGATTCTTTGGTTACGGTCAGCACAATATCGCCGTTGGAATAACGAGAACGCACCGGGCTGAGGGAATAATCCGGCTGCAGGTCCAGCGGCAGGTCCATCAGGTAACCGTCGGCGTAGTTGATCACACGCTTGTTGCTGTTGGTGACATAAAACACCTTGTTATCCCGGCTGTTCACCAGGCTGTCCCGCTCCACGCGGCTGCCGTTTTCATACAGCTCGGCCCACTGAACCTCTGATAGCCCCTGTGTATACCGGTTTTCGACCAAGCCCAGCAGCGGATTGGAAGGACGATCCGTTCCAGACGTGGTGGTCGTGGTGCCGCCGGTGCTGGTGGTGTTGTTCGCCCCTGCTGTGGAGGATGTCCCGCCCGTCGTTGTGGTACCGGCGGTCGTATCGCCGTTTGTGCCGGAGGTGGTACCGGTCGCGTCGGTTCCCGGCGGAGGCGCTGCGTTTGACACTTCACACCCCGACAGGAACAGGCAGGCGGCCAGCGTACAGGCCGTCATCGCGTACAGAATCGATTTTCTCTTCCCTTTTTTCATGATATCCCCCTGTTTCTTCTCGTTTCCTACTTTCCTGGATGGGCGCCCTCATTCCCCTCAACCGCCTATCTCACTACTTCAGCCCTCCGTGACAGATACGACAGGAAACAGCTTCCCGCCCCGACAGATATCGGCCCATACGTGCCAAAGCCGTTTCCTGTCATTGCTTTCTGCATCCTCACAGTCCGCTGTTGCCGCTGTATTCTTCCGACCGGTAGCAAGTTTGATTTACACACAAACTTTCTAAAATCAGACCAGAAGACAATATAGATAAAGAATAGCATATGCCCGATATTTTTTCAATTGTTTCGGACAATATAAATAAAATTTAACCTCTATTCCCCACCTCATAAGTATAGCTTGGCTTGATACGCCCGCTATTTCATAAACACGGCACCCCGCCTGATCATTTCCTCTCTGACAGCTTCCCCTCGGATATCCGCGGGGCTGACGCCCTGATCGCACGCCATCGCGCAGGCGACGCCGGCCGCTTCACCAAGGCAGCGGCACACCAGCTGAATCCGAATCGCCGACTGGGCGATAAAGGTGGTGGATATGCAGCGGCCCGCAACCAGCAAATTATCGGCGTTCTTCGGTACGAGGCAGCGATAGGGTATCTCGACATACTCCCCGTACTGCATGGGGCGTGTGCCATAGTCCTCTTCCACGTGGCCATGGACATCCACCGGATAACCGGTCTGAGCGACGGCATCTGAAATTTTCATCCGATCGTTGTAGTCCTTCTCAGTCAGCACATACTGCCCCTCAATGCGGCGTCCTTCGCGGATGCCGGGTATCTCGGCAAAGGAGCTGATAGCGCTGTTCTCAAAACCGCCCACATGTTTTTTCATAAAGGTATGAAGTCGCACCGCCGCTTCCCGGCAGGTCAGGACGATATCCGTAAGCGACGAGGCGTGTACAGTATTGAGCAGGTCAGGCGCCTCCGGACAGTTGAAATAGATCACCCCGCCGTTGCAGGGGGCGCAGAAGCTCTGAAAGTAAGCCACATCGTTGTACTCCAGCTCGCCGTCTTCCACCCCTTTGCGGAACAGCTCGGTCAGCGGTCTGTCCTTATAAGACCACAGCGAGGCCAGTTCGATGTATTCGTCATCGTCCCGCACAGGGATACCGATGCTGTTCAAATAGGAACGCAAAGCCGGCATATCGACCCCCGAAACCGCAAAGCGCAGGGACGCCGGCTGGTTGTTACCGGTTTGTTCGTCACCGGTCTGACAGGGGCAGCCCGCACGACAGGCAACCAGTGCGTCGCCTGTCGCGTCAATGAAGGTCTTCGCGTGGACCAGCTGAAGGCCCTCGACGGTATTGACACAAACCGAATCAATATGGTCGCCGGTTTTGTTGACCGAAACAAAATCAGCCCCGTACACGATTTCGGCTCCCGCTTCTTTCGCCATCTGTTCCAGCACATAAATCAACATCACCGGGCTGAACCAGCCGCCGCCGCGTGACCAAACCGGATGGTCCTCCGCGCCGATGGCCATCATTTTCTCCTTCAGACGAAGGGTCAGGTAAGAGTTATCGGCCCTGTCGAGATTGTTAGACATGAGGGGTGTTACCTGCGCCAGCGTCGCCGTGCCGCCGAGGCTGTACGAACGCTCCAGAATCAGGACCTTTTTGCCGCTGTCAGCGGCGGCAATGCCGGCAAACGCGCCGGCCGTACCGCCGCCGATGACGACGACGTCGTATTCACCGCCGTAAGTACCGCAGGGGAAGGTGATGGCTGAAAGAGATGTATCCATAGATTATCGCACCTTTCATTCTGTATTGTAAAACTATCGTATTCTGTGCAGTGGAACAGAGCCACGCTGAACAGGTAATTGAAGTGTCCTATTCACAACTAAGCGTCCATCTGGATCAGATACATAAGCAAAATGTGGCCGCCAGAGACTGACGGCCACATTTTCTGAGCATACGGAAGCGTTGCCGCCTCTTTATTAGGGCGGATATCCCGTTCCGCCTAAAGTGTGTGATTTACTTCTTGTCGGTATCGTCCGGCTTATCCGACCCGGTCGGCGGCACGCCGTCGCCCTTCTTCTTCTTAACCATCACGACAGCGACAACCACGCCGGCAATCACAACAACCGCAACAGCGATCACGATATAAATCCACATATTGCTGTCGCCGTTATCGGAGCCAGCAGCCGTGGTCGTGGTTTTGCCAGCGGTAGTGGTGGTCGTCTTGGTGGTTTTAGCAGCAGTTGTGGTGCTTTCGGTGGCATCTGTGGTCTCTTCAGGCTCATCGCCGCCGGCTTCGCCGTTCTTCAGCAACAGGTTCAGCTTCGGGCCGGAAGCCTGGCTGTCGTCATCGTTGCCGATAGACAGGTTGTTGATGGTCAGCTTGCCGCCGGGCTTCGGGGAAACGATATAAATCGCCACGCTGGGGGCGTTCAGCTTCTTCTGGCCGGCCAGACCGATGACTTCCTCATCGGAATAGTACTTGGTCAGGTCAAGTTTACCCTGATAATGGCCGGCAGGGCCGTCCTTATCCATGGCTACGACGTTGTCGCCGCCCACCAGTTCGCCCTGGCCGGTGGCTTCTACGATGCCCTTAGCCAATTTGACGGTGACCTGGCCGTGGTTGAACTGGATCATCCAGCTGCAGTTTTCCGCCGTAAAGTCAAAGTACAGGTAGGGGTTCTTCTCCATATCAATATAGGGAAGGTCCTCCTGAAGCAGGGTGCGGATACGGGGGAAGTCGTTGCCTGACTTGTCAGTCTTCTCCATGGTGAGCGAACCGTCGTCGCCCAGCGTGGTCTTGACCCAGCAGCCTTCGCTGTTCAGCGGAGCATACTCGTTATCCGCCATCTGGGTTTCCCAATATCCGAGATCGTTCTCGTTGTTTTCCAGCGGAAAGATCGACAAACCGCTGTCGGGTTTCGCTGCCGCTGTCATGGCCGCAGCCGACGACAGTACCGCGGCGGCAAGCAGGGTACTGAAGAGTTTCTTTGCGAGTTTCATTGCCTATTTCCTCCTTCTAATTGTCCTTATCCTACTATACCAGTACGTTCAATGCTCTGAATAAAGAACCTCTGTACAATAATATAGAGGATTAAAGGCGGCAGAATGAACAACAGGGCACCGGCGAAAACCCAGACGGTTTCGGTGAAACCGTCGCCCCATGATCCGTCACTGGATAGATTGCGCACCAATGACTTGATCATACTGATCTTGGTGGACATCATCTGTTTATTCTTCATCATAATCTGGGCAAAGAAATAATCGTTCCAATACCACACGATGGAGAAGATGGACACCACCAGGAAAACGGATCCGGAGTTGGGGAGCATAACCTGTACGAAGGTACGGGCCTCGGAACAGCCATCCACCCGCGCCGCGTCCTCCAGTTCTTTGGGCAGGCCCTTGAAGAACTGCATGAACACGACCACGAACAGACCGGCACGCAGGCCGGCACCCAATATTGCCGGCAGATAATAGGCAAACTCCGTGTCGTTCAGACTGAGGAGGTCTCCCGTTATGTAGTTGTAGATATCGCCGATCCACAGGAAGTTAAAAAATCGGAATTGGAAGAAGAACGGGATGATGTAGGTCTGCATCGGCACGATGATGGTTAAGATAGCGATGGCTATGCAGAAGTTGGATATCTTCAGGTGATAACGCGCCAGCGCATAGCCGGCCATCGAACAGGAGATCAGAGTCAGCAGGGTGCTGAGCAGCACCACACGGCCTGAAAAAACCAGCGTGTTGCTGTAATCCATGATCTTAAAGGCTTCGATGATGTTGTCAAAGGTAAAGCTGCTGGGAATCCAGACGATGCTGGGGTTCAGCATATCCTGCGCGGTACGCAGGGAACGGGTCAGCATGATCAGAATCGGAGACAACAGGACGTAAGCCATGCAAACGATGAAAAAGAACCGGAACAAGCTGTAGAAAAACTTCGGGATTTTCTGCTTGAAATGGTACATACGCAGGTCACGGGTAACCTTTTTCTCTTTGACAGGCTTGCTCTTGTTTGTCACCGGAACCGCAGGAGCGGCTGCCTGTGTGGAATCTTTCATTTACAGCCTCCTCCTTTCTATTTGCGTCTGGTGGCACGTACGACGATGAATGCAAACAGGCCGAGTATCGCGGCGATGATCGCAAAGTAAATCAGGGCTGCCGCCGTCGCCACACCGTATCTCAGATTACTGAATTCGGTCAGGATATCCTGCATGACCGGGTTGTTCACATCGGTAAAGCTGTCGATGATGGTATAGACCGCCACGATCATGATGGTGGGCGAAATGACCGGCACCGTTACTTTCCAGAAAGCTTCCCAGGAGTTCGCGCCTTCAATGGAGCAAACCTCGTAGTAGGACTCCGGAACCGACTGGAGGGCGCTCAGGAAGAGCAGTATCTGCAGGCCGGATTGCCACGACAGGTCGAACACCTGACTAGTCACCGACGCAAAGGTTTGCACCAGCCCTCCCGGCAGACTGAGCTTTTCAGTCAGAAAGGATTCAATAGCGCCTGTCTGGAACATCGAGGTAGCTCCGCCGCTCATCATGGTCTGACGGAAAACGTCCTCGTTGAGGATCTTGATGACCATACTGGACGCCACGATAACCGGCAGGAAGAACAGAGCGCGGGCAAAAGTCCGCCCATGGAACTTCTGGTTCAGAATCATGGCGACAAATAGCGCGAATACGATGATAATCGGCACATCGGTCACCAGGTTCTTCAAACTGGTGGCGATGTTAGGCATATACTGGGCGTCGGTTCCAAAAATAAACTGATAATTCTCAATGCCGATAAACTTGAAATCCAAGCCAGCGGAACCCAGTCTGACGTTGTTAAAGGAGTAATAGATCGAGCCGCAGAACGGGATGACGAAAAAGTAGATGGTACCGACGATCCACGGCAGCAAAAACAGCATACCAGCCCATTTGGTCTTGCGCTCCAGAGACATGGGGCGTCTGCGGCGCCGTATCTTGACCGCGGCCTCAGCCGCCGGCGCCTTTGTTTTTTGTTTCATTCCTCTCACTCCCCCCGTTAAGCCACGACATAGCTGTTCGCCGGAATGGAAACGCCGTCCACCTCAGCTTCGCTGTCGTTGTAATTCACATAGATGGTCCTGCCGTTGGAATACCTGACCACCGCGACCTGGTCCTTCATCTGATGGGAAGTGATGGTAGCATCGCCAATCTGTTTGCCGATCGACTCCACCTGGGCATACCGGTCCACGATCTGATCCTTGAAGGTATCGTAGGTGGCCGAATACAGGAACGTCGAATCGGTATCCAGCAGTTTGGTCGTGTCCGCTTTAATCAGGGAGTACTTGATATCGGCGCCGTACTCGATGTGCTTGAGGAAGGTCTCCTGGGACATGTCGTTGATATTGATGCTCTTGCCCGAGTAAGCCTTGGTCCCCTTGAGCACCATCTGCAGGAACGGAACGTCGTAATCGAACAGCGTATTCTGGCTGCTGGAAAGCGGAAGGTCGGTGATATAGTCCGCAAACTGCATCAGGAACGCATTGGGGTTAGACAGGGTAATCGAATGTCCTTCCGCCAGACGTTCAAACTGGGCGATCATCTCCTGCTTTGCCTGATCCCGCAGATAGCCATCCTTGGCAAAGTCGGAATAAAGCGCCTGGGCTTCCCGATTGAAATACAGCGTATTGTAGTTGTTCTTGTTCATGGTGTCCAGTATCTTATCCGCCGCTTTGCCGAATTTGCTGGCCGAGAGCAGATAAGAGGGCGACACCGACGAATCCTTCATATTGGTGTTGAGTTTATACCGATACACCAGCACCGGGCTGACGTTCAGCGCGCTCGACACATCGAAGAAGGTCGAGAAGCCGTTGCCGCCGGTGGGCATGGTCGTGAAGTTCACCGCCGGATAGATCCCGATGTTTTCCTGCTGGCCGTATTCGAGAAGCTTCGTAAAGCCGCCCTTTCCTCCCAGCGTTCCCACGGGATTGATCCCCACCTGGATATTGCGGCTGAAGAAATCGTCCGCGTAATTCTCGTACACGGCGGTAATCTGATTCACACCGCTGTCCTTGAGATCCTGCAGAATGCCCTGCGCTTCCTCAAAGGTGGTCAGCTTTTCTTTGGCATTATAGATAAATCCGATAAACGATTTCTTTTTGCGGACACCGCCGTAAAACTCTACGAACAGGCGGTTGGTGACATCCGCGGTTTTGGTAACGCCCTCTTTTTTCAGCGTCTCGCGATACAGGTTGGCCAGATCGCTGTAGGTGACGTTCTGAGAATCGAGGAACCGGTATTTGACCGTGTACTCCGATAAAACAGTGGGATGCAGCGCGTTGTAGATAACGTTCTGGGAGTTATCCGTCTGATCCTGCAGCGGCAGGCTGTTGGACGAACGATAGGTCAGCGTAGAGGAAACGTTGTTGTAGCTGGACGATGTCCCCGACACCCCCGCGTTGATCGCAGCAAGCTCGGCGCCGTTGGTGATCTCCGCCAGGAATCCGGCGCCATTGTTCACCAGTCCGAATACCGGAAGGGTGATTTCCTCCGCGCGGGAGGTGATGGGGCCGGTATTGGTACGCAGGGAAAGGTCTTCCCCGTACACCGGTTTGGAATAGGTCAGGTCCTTATTGGTCTTGCCGTTGTTGAAGTTAATGACCGCGCCGCTTCCGTCAGGTACAAAAATATACCCGTTGTCCTGGGTGGAGCCGGCGCCGAAATACTGAAGGAGTTCAACACGCAGCAGCTGGTTGTTCTCCTCGGTCACTTCGCCGGTGAGGACGCTGGCGTTGAGCCCCTCCTCATCCAGCACATAGGTGACCGGAATCTTAATCTTTTCGTTGCCGAAAACATAATCGACACGGATGCCATTGGTGATCTTGGTGGTGTTCACCGAACCGCCCCGGACACAGCCGGCCGAGCTGTTGATCTGTGTTTCCTTGGTTTTGTTCTTATTGGTATAAGTAATCAGCAGCTGAGATTTGAGGTTGGTGACGGCGATACCGCTGGCAACCGGATCGTCTTCAATGATCGGATTGGAATACCAGGTCATGCCGGTGCGTTTGTCCTTGACCCCCACGTAACAATCGGAGGATCGAAAATACAGGGTAAAATTTTTGTTGCTGGCAACTTCCTGAAAGTCTTCCGCTACCGGGACGGACTCCCCACCGGTATTGGTAGGGGAATCCGCCGGATCGCCTTCCGCAGCGTATGCAACAGAAAAGACGGACAGCAGAAGCACTACTGAAAGCACGAGGGAAAAAACACGCTTTTTCAAAGTAATTCCTCCTAAAATCCGACGACGATTCTGTACATCGCTTCTGTAAACACGGTCTCCAGGAAGGAGAAGAACTGCACGAACAGGTTAAACATCAGGAACACGATAAACAGGGCGGCCAGCATGGCCAGCACTGTGCAGATAATCGACAGGATGTTCCTGCGGAAATTGTACATATGCAGTCCCTGCAGAGCGAAAAGCCCCATCAGCAGCATCCAGCCCATGAAGATGATCTGCATGTAAACCAGGAACACGCCCTCTTCCTGCGTCAGCACATTGGAAAGGATGACAAAGAGGATGTTGTGCACGATCATCGGCATAGTGGCGTAGCACAGATAAATCCAGACTTCCTTCAGCCGGCCTTTTCCTTCAAAGAAGGTGGACATCAGCCAGTTGGCCAGGACAAACAGGGCAATCGTACCCACATCCATCAGGAAGGTGATCACGATGTTATAATTGTTGATCGTCGTGTTGACGAAAGAGAAGCCTCCGTTGAGGGCAATCATGACGTCGGTGATGAAGTACAGGAAAATAAACACCAGCGCCAGACGCATGGAATACTTCTTGTTATAGCGCATTTCCTGATAACCGTCGATGGGATGGAAAAGGGTATGGATTGCATACTTAAACTTGCCCGACTCATCGAGAACCAGTTTTCGCTGCTTGAGTATCCCCCTCCTCTTCAGAATATTGATAACCACCAGGACAGCTATCAGACACAGTACGACGATCATCACCGGCGTAAACATATTGCGCATCGCTTCGCCGCGGTACATCTGGAAGGCCGCGGAATAGCTCTTCTGGTCGCCCGCCAGCTTGAAGTTCTTCATCGCGCCTTCATAATCCTTCTGCATGTACAGGGCCTGACCGATGCCGGTGTAGGCGGAAAGGTAGTTCATGCATTCGGTTTTAACAGCCTGCCACGGTTCCAGTGACGCGGTGTATTCGCCCTTGGAATAGAGATATTCTCCTTCACGGACATTTTGTCCGAAAACGGTGGGCTCAAAAACGGTCAGTGTCGCGAATTCCTGATCGAGGACCATCAGGTCGTCGCCCCAGCTCTCCACGTCCACCGGCTTTTTAAAGGTGCCGTTCTGGTTACCCTGTCCGCCGAAGACATACATCAGGTAGCCTTCCGACGTGTACTGGAAAATTCGGTTCCAGGTGGTGTCCAGTACGGTTATAAATCCCCGGTCATCCACGGAAATCGCCGAAAAACGGGTTTTTCTTTCTTTGCCGTTGACAGGAGAAAGGCCGATATCACCGAATTGTTTTTCCTGATTGCTCAGCACATTTTTGCTTTTACAGTTGATCTTGCGCACCAGTTCTTTCATATCGTTGGTAGCGCCGCGGGTGCAGTAAATGAACCCGCTGTCGTCCACAGCGAAATTGGTGTACTCGGTGGGCAGAATCTTCTGAATACGTTTGAGCTGTTCCTCGGTCATGAACCGGCGCCAGATCAGGTTGGTGAGCACATCGCCCGACAGGGTGACATTATTGGCGCCGAAGTATCCCAGGAAATCGCCCTCTCTGTTCAGGGTGACGATACCGCGATACTCGTTTTCGACCATGACGTAGATGATGCCGAGATCGTCGGTGAGAACCTTGGTGGGATAATATTCGGAGCTGCTCTGCGTCATCAGGTCGGATTTGGGCTTGCCGAAGTCGTCCAGATAATTGCCGTTGATGTCGGCCATAACCACCCGGTTGCCGTCACGGTCGGCGATAAAAATTGTATCTTCCTTATCCACCCAGATACCGGTGGGGTTTTTGAACTGGTAAATGTCCTCTCCATCCATGAAGGTAAACTCTCTTACCAGATTGTAATTCCGATCCACAACCACAATGTGGGCCTGACAGATCTCGTTTTTCTCGCCTTCGATCGGCTTGGTATCCAATATGTACAGCAAGTCGCCACGAATGCACATGTCTGTCGGCGCATTGAGATTCAGATCACCGATCGTATCCTTAACTCTGTAGGGGTCGGGGATCTCCGTCGCGTTGGAATTGTTATCATAAACATACGATTTACCGGTCCCCTCGGCAAATGCAGGAACACACAGAGTCGTCGCCAGGATCACGATCAGGGTTATTATCGTAAGTACTTTTTTCACCATAACACCCCTTAATCCTTAATGCCCGAGTGAGCCATCGTTTCAAGTACATTCGACTGGGACAGAATAAAGACCAGCACCGGCGGAATCATCAGAATAAACGCCGAAGCGGAACCGACACCTGCGCGTGCGATACCGGCGGAGGCTATCTGCGTCATCGCCGCCGGCAATGTTTTCAGCGCTTCTGAATAGATCACATTGCCGCCGTTGGCATTCCAGGCCGCCTGGAACTGGAAAATAACCATGGTGAAAAGCGCCGGCTTAATGTTAGGCACAACAATACTCCACCAAACGCGGAATTCGCCCGCACCGTCCATTCGACCGGACTCGAGCACCGAATGTGGTATCGTCTCCAGGAACTGTACGCATAGGAACACGCCCATTGTCGTCGCCAGTGACGGTGCCAGTATTGCCAGATAGGTGTCGATCCAGCCCAGCAGGGACAGAATCATATACTGGGGCAGCGCCAGAACGGCAGCCGTGAACATCAGGGCCAGCGTGATCACCGAGTTCAGCGCCGCTTTGCCGGGGAACTGATGCTTGGCAAGCGGATAAGCCGCCATGGCGGCAATCGCTACATAGATCACGGTAGACGACACGGAAATCAAAATACTGTTGAACAGATACCGCTCGAAGGGAATCCAGGCGTTGGACAGGCTGTATCCCAGATCCTTGAAGTTATCCAGAGTAGGAGTCTTCACCAACAGGGGAGGCGGAAACAGGAAAAACTCCTCCGGAGGCTTGAGTGACGAGGATATCATGTAGATAACAGGCAATGCCATAAACGCAGCGAACAGGATCAGCACCAGGGCCAGCATGACCGTGCCGAAAACGGAACGCCTTTCTTTTCTCAGTTTCATTTCTCTCACCCCTCCCCTACTACCATTTTAAGAGTTTGAATATCAGTTTCTTGGCCAGCACGATCATGATAAACAGGATAACCGCTATACAGCAGGCATAACCCATTTCATATCGCACCGTACCGTAGTCCTGAATATGGTTTAGAATGGTCAGAGTGGAGTAGTTAACCGAACTGTAGCCGCCGCCCAGCGCCTGGGTGATATCACCGACACCGAATACGGCTGCGATCTGCATAACCGCACCGAACAGCAGCATGCTCTTCATGTTGGGGATGGTGATATACCACAGCTCTTGAAAACGGTTTTTCACGCCATCGATGGCGCCCGCCTCATACTGGGATTTATCAATGCCCTGGAAACCAGCGATAAAGGACAGGAAGCTGACGCCCAGGGACAGCCACAACTGAATGACAATGATAATGGTCAGGTTGTATTTTGGCTCGGTCAGCCAGAGGATCGGAGATTGAATCAGCCCGAGCTGCATCAGCCAACCGTTGACGATACCATAGGAGTCGCCGGAGAACAGGTAGGTCCAGATGAAGTACACGTTGCCGGAAACCGAAGGCGCGTAAAAAATAACGGTCAACAGCACGCGTAATTTGCGAGGCATCTCGTTGATCAGCCACGCCATGAAGAAGGCAAACAGATAGCTCAACGGACCGCAGATCACCGCGAAGATCATGGTATTTTTCAGCGCGGTGATAAAGACGGTGTCAGCCGTAAACAGACGCTGGTAGTTTGCCAGGCCAACGAACCCCGGTGTTTGCAGCATATTGAAATCGGTAAAGCTCAACACAATAGCGGCTAAAACGGGGAGTACCGTAAAAATGATGAAGAAGATCATAAACGGCGCCATCATCGCGTAGGATACGGCGTTTTTACGGATTCTTCTGCCAAGCGAATGCTCGTTCTTGATAGCCACGGACAAATACCCCCCTTACTTATCTTTGAATTCTTCCTGTTTACGAGCAATTTCCTGATCGATCTGCTCGCTCCAGTAGAGAATCTGCTGAGATGGATTTTTGTTGTACTTGACCGTGGTAACAAAGGCGCTGTTAATCGCACGGGAAGTAAAGTAGCTGCCGGGCAGCTGCGGAACAAAAACAGCACTTTCAATCTGTGTCTGCAAGGGCTGAAGCTGCGCTTCATCCCAAGGCAAGCGGCTGATGGCATCCAGGTTCGCCGTATTGTATCGGCCGGCCGAACCCTGGATCGCTTCAATCTCCAGGCCGAAATTGGTCTGGACATCTGAGCTGATCCACCACTTCAGAAATTCCCAGCCCGCTTCCTGATCCTTGCAGTTGGCAAACATGACCGAAGCAAACAGCTGATTCGCCTGACTGATATTGATGGTGCCGTCTTCCTGCTCGATGCCGGGAATGGGATACATATCCCACAGACCGGTCAGTTCGGGAAGCGCATAGGTATAGGAATTGTACTGGGTATAGGGAGCGATCAGAATGGGCATCTCACCGGTACGGAAACGGCTCAGGTCATTGTACTCGGTGGGGAACAGGTAATCGCGGTACATTTCGGCCGCCTCGGAGAAAGCCTCATAGGCAACCGTGGTATCCAGCGCGGTCTTGGAAAGATCGTCGGTATAAATCTGGCCGCCCTTCTGATACAGCAGGTTGGTAAAGATGTTGGAAGCGTTCATGGACTGAACCTTGGTCAGGTTACCGATACCGATCTCCATGTTATTGCGGCTGAGAACCGGATAGACCAGTTTGATCATGTCGTCCCAGGTCTTGGGCGGCTCGATCCCCAGTTCTTCCAGGATATCGGTACGGCAGAACATCATTTCAAAGGTCATACGCTCGGGCACACCGTATGTACCCCCTCGGTATTCGAAGGGGACGAAAGCGCCGTCTGCAAACTGGGCTTTTACCTCTTCGAAATCGCTGAACTTCGAAAGGTCGACCAGTGCTCCACGCATGGCATAGTTGACCGGATCGGTATCGCCTCTCGTCAGGCTGATATCCGGGCCCTTACCGGCCAGGGTGGATTCAATGACCGCGCCGTTGACCAGTTCAACCGATACGCCGATTCCCGTCTTGGGGGTAAAGTCATTGGTCACTAACCGGTTGAGCACGTTTGCCTGGTCACGACCAGTGCTTTCCGCCGGCAGCCAGACCTTCAGCGAGGATTTATTGCCGCTGGTCATACCGATAGAGGTATAGTCTTCGACAAAAGAAGCGACAAAGCGGTGAAAGCTGTGGTTGATATTTTCAAAGAAGTTGGCCTCCGCCCGGCGGGGCGTACCGTTTTCACCAATAAACTCGATGCAGTCCAAGGTCACCGGAGCACTCCGGTACGCATCGATATACTCGCCGACCGTAGAAATATTTCCTTTAAAGGTGGACAGCAGCTTGGGAATTTCACGCGGTTTATCCACCATCTGCTGGGTCTGCTGAATCGCTACCGTGAGCTTGGCAACCAGTTTGTTTGTTTTGCCATAGCCTTCGCTCATTTTGGTAGACAGCGATTGCAGGCGCTCGATAACGCCCTTCAATCGATCAAGCAAATCCGGAATCTGCACATCCAGATCGTAGTCGCGGTTGGTATCGGGGACGCTGCCGGTAACCATCATGATCCGGCGATAGATTTCGTTCATCTCCCGAACGGTGTCCGACAGCTCATAGGAGATTTCGGCTTCGCCCAACACGACCTCCAGGTCCATGGTGTTCTTGCCTTTGTTCAGGTAAATGTAATAATCAAAGGTAAGAGACTGCCATTTTTCGGCATAGGTAAAGCTGATTTCTTTTGCTTCCGCAAAGGGGGTCTCGCCATTGATATACAAACGGCGGCAGTTGCGGATACCCTCGCCGAAGTCCTGCCGAAACCGGAATGCAACGCGGTAAAGGCCTGCTTCAGGCGCGTCGAATTCCCACGTCGCCGTCTGATGGGCCTGATACCAGTTCCCGCCACCGAAGGTATTCATTTTGATTTTAGATGGGCTGTAGGGCTGGGTCAGCGGGCTGCTCATATCGTTCAGCGCCATCAGCGACATGTTCGACTTATACTGAGCGTCCTCCGCCTCAACCACCAGATTGTCCCCATCATACTTGGCGTCGTTCTGATGCTTCGCCATATATTCCTCGTAGGTGGGAATTTCTTCCGGTGTTTCCAGTTTGATGTTGCGGAATTTTACATTCTTGGTAGCCAGATCAAAGGTTAGTGTATGAGCTCCCTCTTCAAAATAGAAGAGCAGGGGGTCCGCATAGCGGCCGACATTGTCGTATACATCCGTCGTCTGCCAATCCAGCAGCTCGACCTGGGGAGGATTGATGTCGTTTCCCTGTTTATCGGTGATCATCTCCGATTCATTGACCCAAAGCCGGCTGAGAACCAGCTTTTCCGCTTCCTCGTAAGGAGCTTTACCGTCGATGTATACTTTATACTTACTGTCCTTGTTATCCTTCGTGGTAAAAAGGTAATCGAAGGACAACTGGTAATATCCACTCTCAGAAACAATAAAATTCAGCGTCAGCGTTTCATCCTCGCTGGCACCGATTTCCTTCTCCTGTACCGAAACCGTTTTTTTCGTCTTCGGATAGGTTACTTTTCCATTGTCCTTGGTATACTCCTGATAACTGGGAACGGTGGTATCCACCAGTTCTCCGTCCTCACCTGGAAGAGCCGATTCAATATCCGACGCGCTGTCCTGATTGGCCGCATCATCCTCTGCGGCCATCGCCATTACCGGCACCGCCGAGAACAGCATCAGCGCCGCACAGACGAGTGATAATAGGCGGATTTTTGTCATGGAACTCTCTCATCCTTCCTAAACTCCACCAAGCGTCAAAACAGCTGTGCCTCCGTTTTGACGCCTGGTGGAAAACTAGCGTAAAATACGATTACTCTCCGGATACCGCCTCCTGATTCTCCTGCGCCTGCTCATTGAAATCATCAATTTCCGCCTGAAGCTTCGGCTTGACCGAATCAATAAGCGCTTGAACAGAAGTGAGGTCCACCGCATAATACAGTTTGGGAACCAACTCACCGTCCACGATGTTATAGCAATCGCCTATGGCACGTGTTGGGTCAATCAGAACTTTATCCTCCGAATTGCAGGTACGAATCATCGTTTTTTCTTCTTCGGTTAGGTAATCGTCAAGGGTGCCGAATTCCGGCATCGTCTTCAGCGCATTCTCCGTTACTTTCGCCTCCAAGCGAATGTAGGTAGCAGCGCCTTTGGGATTTTTGCTTCCCGCAGATATGGAATACGCCCAGAAGGTCGCAGGGGAGATTCGCTCGGTTTCCTCTCCCAAATTGAAAACGGGCAGCGGAGCTATGCCAAATTTGTCGGACTCCAGTTCCTCAGCGGCGTTGACAATCTGCTTCATGTTGTCCACAGTTGTCATTACCATGGCGTCGGTCCCCTGAGGGAATGTCTTGCTCCAATCCTGCAGAGAATAGTCCAGACGACCGGCCTGTTCCCGCTGATAGAAGTTGTATACCTCGGTCATATATGCCATATATTTGGGGTCATCTACCGTAAGCTTGACCGTTCCGTCATCCTGCACCTGACTCATGGGATACGGCGCAAAATAGGGGAACAGGCCCCAGCCGGTAAAGCCGTAATCCGAGCCGTCGCTGGTGGTCATTTGCCTGGCCGTCTTTACAAACTGGCTCCAGGTCCAAGCACCGTCCTTATAATAATCCATCGGTGTTTTTTCGCCGGCTAAATTAAACTTTGTCTTATTATAGACAACAAAATAATGGGCCGGTTCCCGTGTGACAATATACTGATATTTTCCTAGCCACTTGAACTGTTCCATTATATCTTTTTTATAGATGGGATCGTCGAGATCGAGATAATCAGCAACATCTTCGACGTTAGCCACCAATCCATTGGCAGACCACAGCGGATATAGCGTCTCCCCGGCCGGAATAAGATCCGGAGCCGTACCGGATGCCATAGCTGTCATGAGATATTCGGTTTGCGCGCTGTCAGCCACCGTTTCAATCTCGACGCTGCCGCCGTAGGTCGCTTCCCAGGCCTTGGTTGCATGATACTGGGCATAGGGCTCTTTCTCCGTGTTGTGCTTCTCGATATAGTCCCAGTTGACACCCATCAATATTTTTACTTTTGTATTCTCCAGCTTCGGCAGCTGTATGCCCTCCGCGTAAGGGCTGCCTTTCGCCGGTATGGTAAATTCCGGTTTCGCATTGGGATCTTCATTCTGTTCAGTCTTTTTACAGGCTGTCAAACCGGTTGCCATTGAAGCAAAAATAACGAATGCCATAAGGGTATACAAGAATTTTTTCATACTTCATGCTCCCCTATCACATTGATTCTTCAGGCAATGAAAGGCGATGGTGTACTTTGTCCAGCTATATCAATAATACGGATTTTATCTTTCAATATTTCGCCATAAAAGTGCATTTTTCGCCACAAAGGTAAAAGAATTCCTCACTGCTATGTTATCGATAAAGGTTAATCGGAGGAATCATCCTGATACCGGGGACGTTTTCGTCTGCCGGTATCAGGATGAATCGTTTGACCTCCGTCTTATCCCCTCTCTCAAAAGAGAAGGTGCGCTTTATTCCATCTCAGCCAATCTGTCAAGCAGATCGTTGTTGAAGTCGTCGATCTCAGCCTGAAGCAGCGGCTTAACAGCGTCGATCTCAGCCTGAACAGAAGTTTCGTTGGGCTCGTAATAAATCGGGGGAACCAGTTTGGTATCCAGAATGTTGTAGCAGTCGCCGATACCCAGAATGTTTTCAATAATCCATTCGTCGCCCGCGGTATCATGGATCATCTGCTTTTCATCGTCGGTAAGGACATCTTCCAGATAACCAAATTCCGGTTTGGAAGCAACGATCTGCTGGGAAACCATGGTCTCCAGACGAATATAGGTAGCAGCCGCTTCCGGATGCAGAGCGCCGGAAGAAATAGAGTAACCCCACAGGCTGGCAGGGACGATGCGTCCCGTCTCGCCGCCCTTATCGAAAATCGGCATCGGAGCGATACCAAATTCGTCGCTCTCCAGTTCTTTCGCCGTCTTGACGATACGCTCATAGCCATTAATGGTGGTGGAGACCATCGCGTCGGTACCCTGAGGAATGGTGGTGGACCAGTTCTGCAGGTTGTAATCCAGACGGCCGGCCTTCTCGCGCTGATAGAAATTGTACACTTCCGTCATGTAGCTCATGTACTTAGTGTCGTCAATGCGCAGTTCAACAGTACCGTCATCGTTCAGATTGATCATCGGATACGGACCGTTATAGGGGAACAAGCCCCAGCCAGTAAAGCCATAATCATCGCCGCTGGTCATCGCCTTAGCGGTCTTGACGAACTGTGTCCAGTTCCAGTTGTTGTTCTGGTAATGCTCCAGGGGAGTGGTCTCACCAGCCAGATAGAACTTCGTTTTATTGTAAACAATATAGTAAAGCTCCGGCTTGGAGGTAACCGCCCACTGAGGATGGCCCTGGAACTGGAATTTATCCATCAGGCTTTTATCAAACACATCGCTGTCCAGATCAAAATAAGCGGCAAATTTAGGATCGTCGATATCCGCAACCAGGCCTTTGGCAGACCACAGCGGATAAGTCATACTGTTCGCCGGAATGATGTCAGGTGAGGTACCCGAGGCGACTGCGGTGGAAAGATACTCAGTCTGCTGAGATTCCGCCACAACGTCAACGACAATATCAGTCCCATAGACTTCTTTCCAGACGTTGGTGGCCTGAACCTGATGGAAGGGATTGCTGGGAGTATCCAGTTTCTTGATGTTGTCATAAGACATGGACATCATGATATGAAGTTCCGGGTTTTTCAGCTCAGGCAGCATAATGTCTTTCGCATAATCACTGCCAGTAGCCGGTATTGTAAACTGTACTTCTTTTTCTTCGGTTTTTCCCGTGTTTTTCTTACAGCCGGACAATACCGATGCCGTGGATATGAGCATAACTGCCGACGCAGCAATACACAATACCTTTTTCAAGTGCCTCAAGATTCTCTGTATTT
>JAAWQC010000039.1 GCA_022800315.1 Clostridiales bacterium | reverse complement strand
GCCGCCGTATACGGCGGCCCGGGGGCTCTCTCATTCTACAGCCGGACGACCTGAAAGGCCAGCAGGGCCAACCCCGCGGCGGTAAGGGCCGCCGGCGCGGTGCGAAAGGCATGGGGCAGGTGGATGTTCTCGATCTTGCCCAGCAGGGCGGCGGCCAGCGACACCCCGAGCCCGAGGCCGGCAGCGGCCAGTGCCGTCCCGCCGAAGGCCCAGCCGTTTCCCCCTCCCCCACTGAGGCTGTCCGCCCCCAGCAGGAACAGGGTGACGAGCGCGGGTATCCAGCTTTCGCCGAACAGCGGCTTCAGCCGTCCCTGCGGGCAGACGGCCGACCATACCCCCGCGAAAAGCGCGGCGGACAGCGGCGCAAAAAGCGGGTACCCCCACGTGGGCAGGGGAATCATGCGCACGGCCAGCAGATAAAGCATCGCCGCTGGCATAGCCGTCAGGCCCACGGCTATGCCGGCCCGCACCCCGTCACGGGGGGTCAGGCGCACCATGCCGCGAAAACGCAGTCCGAACAAGGCCATCAGCAGCCCCGCCGCCACAAGCCCCGCCGCCCCGCCCGCGAAGGAGATCGAGACAGGGAAGGCGTCCGGCAGCAGGCGCACCCCCATCAGACTGCCCGCCGCCAGCAGTTCCCGTATACCGCCGATGACGGGCAGGGCGAGGGCAAACACCAGGGTGCGGCCCAGCCCCGCCTCCGGCGGGGTGTCCAGCATACGGGCGGCGGCCGGCCCGCAGAAGAGCAGGGCCGCCCCCAGCAGGGACAGGGTAAAGCCGTCGGGTACCCATGCGGGCCTTGCGGCGTTCAGCCACATCTGCACCGAGGCGGACAGGGCCAGGGCGAACAGCAGGGCCGCCGCCGTGCGCGCCGTTCCCGCTTTCATCCGCAGCAGGGACAGCACCAGGCCGGTCAGCAGCAGGACAATGGCGCCGGCGGAAACCGTCACCAGGGCCGCGGTCACCGAGGCGCTGGCCGCGGCTCCCAGGCACAGCGCGACCGCCAGCGCGTCGACCGAACTTTTGGCAGAGGTGGAGGACATGGAGCAGGCCGCCTTTCTATCGTTTGGCATACGGGGCGAACGCCCCGCTGTTTAATCGTACCGTAATAGCCCGAGGGAAGTCGCCGCTCAGGCGTTTTTCCGGGCAGCGATGAACTGATAGGCCAGGTTGGCGGCCTTGACCACCGCCTTGGAGGATACGGTGGCGCCCGATACAGCGTCCACCCCGTTCTCGCTGTCCTTATCTGTGGGCTGCCCGCCCACGTTATCCCCGTTTTTCGCCTGCTCCATCGCCTGGGCGGCCAATCGGACGAAGTCGCCCACATCCACCGACACACCCGCGTAGGCGTCGGTTTTGCCGTCATCCTGGTTATAGGTCAGCTTGGCGGGATCCTGCGCTTCGATGAGGGCGGCCTCCATGGTGGCGGCCTGCTCATGCCACTTCGGCCCGTCGGGGGTCATGATATAGTCGCCGTTCTCCGACTCCTGTTTTTTGGTCAGGGTGGAATCCTGCTTATACGCGTCCCAGTTGACCGAAACGATCCGGCCGTCGGTGATGGTCAGCTCCACAAAAGCGCGGTAACCCTGCGCGAAATTCTCCTGCTCCGCCCGGTAGGTGCCGTTTTTCAGCGGCGCGGTATCCGCTCCCTCCTGCGGGGAGGAACCGGCTACGTCGATACCGGTGTAGCCGTCCAGATACGCCGGGGCGGGCAGGTCGGTAAACTGGCTGTAATAGGCGGCCTCGGCCACCTTGGAGCCAATCCCCTGGGATTCCTGGTTGTCGCCGACCCGCACCCCTTTGAAGCGCAGCCCGTCAGCGGCCAGGGCGACGTGCACCTTCATCTCGCCGCCGTAGCCCTTGACTGCCACCGTGACGGCATAGCCAATGGTAGCGCCGTCCTTATCCTTGCCGCGGAAGGCCTCGGTAATCCCCTCCGCCCCGTCGGGGGACAGCTCTTCCCATTCGCTGGCGGACAGCAGGCCGTTATAGGTCTTTCTCACCGCCTCCATCTTCTGGTGGGCGGCCACCGCCTCGGTTATCCGGCTCATGCCGAAGAGCAGGGCCACCGAGAGCGCCGCCACGATAATCAGGTTGACGGCCGGTTTGATAAATTGTTTCATGGTCATGACATCCTTTCGAACAGTTCTGCCGCGAATCTCTCACAGGCCGTTAAACGGCGGCCCTGGCCGCGCCGGGGATACCCGTGCCGTAGACGCGGCGGCGGGTCAGGTATTCGATCAGGGGCGCCGCCAGGTTCATCAGCAGTACGGCGAAGCACACCCCCTCGGGATAGGGTCCCCACAGCCGCAGCACAGCGGTCAGGATGCCGACGCCGGCGGCAAAAAGTATTTCTCCCCACGGGGTGGTGGGTTTGGTAACATAATCGGTGATGATAAAGAAAGCGCCGAACAAGATGCTGCCCGAAAGCAGATGGGAAGTCGGGTCCCCTGTGAGGAAGGTGGGCCCCCCGAACAGCCAGATGAACACGGCGAAGGCGGCCAGACAGGTCACTGGCACCCGCAGACGGATCGTCCCCCGCAGGTAGAGATACGCGCCGCCCAGCAGGATCAGCACGGCGGAGGTCTCACCGAGACTCCCGCTCTTGTATCCCACCAGCATGTTCCAGAAATTCTCTCCCCCGATGTGGGAAAGCGGGGTGGCGGAGGATACTGCGTCGGGCAGGGTATATCCGCCCAGCGTCTGCGGCCAGGCGACCATCAACAGCGCCCGCCCCGCCATGGCGGGGTTGAGCAGGTTGTGGCCGATGCCGCCGAAGGCCTGCTTGACCACCGCGACAGCGAAGAAAGAAGCGATGGCCGCGGCCCACAGATTGGTGCCTGCCGGCAGGGACAGCCCCAGCAGCAGTCCGGTCACCACTGCGCTGCCGTCAAAACCGCGCTGCCGCCGCACAAACAGGCATACCGCCTCGGTGACGGCGCACACGGCCGTCGTCGTCAACAGCAGCCAAAGCGCCCGCAGATGGAAATACCACAGGGCGGCGATCAGGGCCGGTGTCAGGGCAATAAGCACATCCCCCATGATCGCCTCGGTGCTGCGCCCCCGCCAGAGATAGGGCGGCGAGGCGCTCAGTTTATTCGGCATGGCTTTCCTTCCTTTCGTATCAGCGGTCTTTCTCTTATTTCGCGTGGGCGGCGTCACGGCGCAGGCGCGCCCGCACCCCCAGCCGGGCCATGGATACGCGGGTGGCCAGACGCCGCCCCGCGGGACAAATCCAGGAACAGCATCCGCAGGCGATACACTGGTCGGCACGGTAGTCGGCACAGGTCTCCGCCTCGCCGGCAATCACGGCCGCATCAATGGCAAAGGGCATCAGACGGGAGGGACAAACCCTCGCACAACCGCCGCAGCGGATGCAATTGCGCTCATCGATGTCCCGTTCCGGAAGGGCAAGCAGCCCCGACGAAGTCTTGATGACCGGCAGTTGCAGGTTATCCAGTGCCTTACCGGTCATCGGCCCGCCGGCGACGAACAGGGGCTTCACCCCGCTCGCCCGCGCCTCGGCGGACAGGCCGCCGCAGTGGGTCAGCAGATCGGCGAACAGGGT
The DNA here is from genome assembly GCA_022800315.1 of Clostridiales bacterium. Lineage (GTDB taxonomy): Bacteria > Bacillota > Clostridia > Oscillospirales > Acutalibacteraceae > Avimonas_A. The sequence continues at coordinate 19,598 of JAAWQC010000039.1, read as the reverse complement.
GCCCACCGGCACCCGGATATTGGCGGGACGGGCGACCGCCCCCGATACGGTGACGATGCGGTGGGTCAGTGGGACGCCGTCCAGCGCGTCAGCCATGGCGGCGGCAGTGGCCACATTGGACACCAGCACCCCCGCGTCCGCGGGAAGGCGGCCCGCCGGTATCTCCCGACCCAGGACCGCCCGGATGAGCTGCCGTTCCCCTCCCTGTGGATAGCGGTGGGGCAGTACCTCCACCGCCATGTTCCGCAGCGAACGTGCCGCCTCCTTCATACGGGTGACGGCTTCGTTTTTGTTGGCCTCCACACACAGGTGGATACGAATCTGTTCGTTGCCGGTGGCCTCCGCCAGCGCTGCCGCGCCGGAGGCTACACGCGCCGCCTCAAAGGTCATCAGCCGGTCGTCGCAGGTGAGATATGGCTCACATTCCGAGCCGTTGATCAACAGGTCGGTGATATGCCGTTCGGTCTGATATTTGATAAACGTGGGGAACCCCGCGCCGCCCATACCGATAAGCCCGGCCTGCCGCATCAACATGAGCAGGCCCTGGCGGTTTCGCGATACCGTCAAAGGCGGGGCGGGCGTCTGCCGATGGTCGTTTACCACCACCACCGACAGCGCGTCTCCGAAGGGGCCCGGCCGGTCCTCCACCGCGAGAACCGTACCCGACACACCGCAGTGGACCGGCACCCCGTTCTCCTCCGCCGGCGTGCCTACCGCCTGGCCGGCGAGGACGGCGTCCCCCGCCTTCACGGCCGGGAGGCAGGCGGCTCCGGGACTTTGTTTCAGCGGAATGACCAGTGTGTCAGGCGCGAAACCCTCCACCGGCAGACCGCTGGTCATCTGTTTGTTTTCCTGCGCGGGCGGGATGGAGATGCCGCCGCTGAAGCCCTGTTTCAATGGAACCCCTCCGTCGATAATCAAGTGTCCGCCGGTGTGAGGATAAAACCATCCGTGGAAACGGCGGTGCCGTCCGGCAGCATCCACAGCGCCTGGAGCCCCTCGGCCTCCTCCGCGATGCGGCGGGAATCCGCGATGGAGGCGGTAAAAAGCGCCTTGGTATAAAATTCTGCTTCGGCGGCGCTGTCCGCCGTTACGCACACCGCCCGATAATACCGGGCGGGCCAGCCGGTCGATTCGTCAATGATATGGGAGTAGTATGTCCCGTCTGCCTCAAAATACTTCTGATAATCGCCGCTGACCCCTACGCACCGATCGGACAGGGTCATGACCCCCAGCAAGTCGGACGGGTTCTCCGTCCCCGACCGGTTGAGGACGGCGTCGGGGTTGCGCAGCCCTACCGTCCAGCCTTCTTTCTCCGGCGGCGCGCCGACACAGACGATGCTGCTCTCCCCGCAGTCCAGCAGAAAACACGATAGCCCGGCCGCCTTCAGGGTTGCAGCGATACGGTCAGCGGCGTAGCCCTTGGCGTAGCCGCCCAGGTCGAGGCTCACCTGCGGGTCGGTGAGTTCCACCGTGTCGGCGGTGGTGAGGACGGTATCCAACGACACGTGACTGAGCGCCTGGCGGATTGCCTCCTCCCGCGGCGGCGCCTGTTCCTGCCGCGCCTGTTCCCACAGGGTGAGCACACTCCCCAGTGCGATATTCATCCCCGGCGTTTTTTCATAAAGGCAGCGGCAATCCTCGATGGCCTCGACCAGCTCCGGCTCGGCCGGCACCGGCCCTTTCCCCGCCGACTCATTGACCCGGCGAACCGTCCCCTCCGCCGCGTAACGGTCGAAAATGCCGTCCATCCGTTCCAGCAGCTCCCGCGCCTTCGCCACATACCCGTCAAAGGCCGCCTGATCGGCGCAGTAAGCCGTCAGTCGGGTCACGGTGTCCAGCGGACCGACGATGGTTTCGGTATACCGCTGATCCTTCCCCCCGGCGGTGTCCTTCTTGCAGCTGGTGTCCGTCTTTCTGACGGACAGTAAAAGGCAGCATAGTATTACGACGATCAGCGGCCCCGCCGTACGAAAACGAAATCGAATACCCCCACCTTCTCTTTCCGATACAAATTATTTAAAATATCCTGGTGAATTTCTGCCCAAAACGGTGTTATTGTATGCGAAAATGTGGTATTATACGCATATCGGCCAAAGATTTCATCTGTATGCGGCCTTTTGCAAAGGAGAGAGTATTGTTTATGAGAAGTAAGGACAACAAATACCGCTTATCCTCCCTGATTGGCATCACCGTATGCGCGGGCCTGCTGATGGTTTCGCTGTCTGGCTGCAATCTGTTCAATAAAAATCCGGAAGACCCCGATAACCAGCCGATTACCCCCAACACCAGCACCTCCGAAACCGGGGGCACCGAAAGCCAGCCCAGCGATACCACCACACCGGACACCACCACGACCACTGCCGCCCCCACCTCCCCCGGTACGGTAGAAGGCAAAGGGTACTGCAACTCGGACGACGGTCTGCGCATCCGCAGCGGCCCGGGCACCGATTATCAGGGCATTGGCGGCCTGAAATACGGTGAAGAGGTCTCTATCCTCGGCCGGGAGGGCGACTGGTATAAAATCGTCTTCAAGGAAACCGGCGGCTACGTGAGCGCCCAGTTCATCCAGGCAACACCGCCTGCCGCTCTGCCGGGTTCTACTACCACAACGGCCCCCCAGGCGTAAACCTTCCGTCATCACAGGAATCGTAACAGACGAAACAGCTCACCCTGTTTCGTCTGTTTTTTCGGGATGCGGCCGGCACCGGCGCATACCAGAAAGGGACGGCATATGAATCGGAGTATCTTCGACAACGACACGTTTTTTGAAGGATACCGACGGCTGCGGGATACCGATGACAACGCCAATATCCTGCTGGAGCAACCCGCCATGTCCGAACTGCTGCCCGATCTGGTGGGAAAACGGGTGCTGGATCTGGGCTGCGGCTGGGGTCACAACTGCCGGGATTTTGTCCGCCGGGGCGCAACCTCGGTCGTGGGCGTCGACCTGTCTGAAAAAATGCTGGCGGCTGCCCAAAAGGAAAATGCCGACAGCCGGATCATCTATCACCACATGGATATGGCGGTTATCGACCGATTAGACGGGCCCTTTGATCTGGTTTACAGTTCCCTCGCCTTTCACTATGTCGAGGATTTCGATTCGTTTATTGAGAATATCGCCTCCCTGCTGTCCCCCGGGGGCCTCCTGCTCTTTTCACAGGAACACCCGCTCACCACCGCCTCCATCGACGACTGGTGGTGGATTAAAAATGAAGCAGGCGAAAAGGTCGCTTTCGCCCTATCGGATTACAGCAAGCCGGGACGGCGGGAGACCCATTGGTTTGTGGACGGCGTCGTGAAATACCACCGTACCATAGGGGGCATCGTCACCGCGCTGATTGGCCACGGGCTGACCGTCCGCAAGCTGGTGGAGCCGGTTCCTCGGCCGGATGTTCTGGAGCGCCATCCGCGGTATGCCGACGAACTGCTGAAACCCAGCTTTTTGATTATTCTGGCTGAAAAATAAACATAAATCCCACCTGCCGGGACGAACAAAAAACAGGCCGTCTGAGATAACCTCTCAGACGGCCTGTTTGATTTGCGTTTATGCACATTTCAGTTGCCCACCGAGTAGTTTGGGGACTCTGGAAAGAGTCCGTTATCTACATTCAGTTGCTTACCGAATAGTTCGGGGACTCTTTAGTGATCTGAATATCATGAGGATGGCTTTCCCGCAGGCCGGCGCCGGTAATCCTGACGAACTGGCCGTTTTTCTGAAGCGAGAGGATGTCCTTACAGCCGCAATAGCCCATACCGGCCCGCAGGCCGCCCATCAGCTGGAACACGGTGTCGGACAGCGGCCCCTTGTAGGGCACCCGGCCCTCGACCCCTTCGGGAACCAATTTTTTGTTATCCTGCTGGAAATAACGGTCCTTGCTGCCGCAGGCCATGGCTCCAAGGGAACCCATCCCGCGGTATACCTTGAACTGGCGGCCCTGATAAATCTCGGTGTCACCGGGGGATTCCTCACAGCCCGCCACCAGGGAGCCGATCATCACCACGTCGCCGCCGGCGGCGATGGCCTTGACGATGTCGCCCGAGAATTTGATGCCGCCGTCGGCGATCACCGGCACACCGTATTTGGCGGCGACACAGGCCGCGTCGTAAATCGCCGTGATCTGCGGTACGCCGATGCCGGCGACCACACGGGTGGTGCAGATGGAGCCGGGGCCGATGCCCACCTTGATGGCGTCGGCGCCGGCGGCAATCATGGCCTCAGCCGCCTCGGCCGTAGCGATGTTGCCCGCGATCAGGGAGATGGAGGGGAAGGCCGCCTTCACCTTGGCTACGGCGGTGAGGATATTGCGGCTGTGGCCGTGGGCGGAATCCAGCACCAGGGCATCCACCTGCGCCTCCACCAGGGCGGCGGCGCGGTCCAGCACATCGGCGGTGGCACCGATGGCGGCGGCGCACAGCAGGCGGCCGTCGTGGTCACGGGCGGAGTTGGGGTACTTGACCGCTTTTTCGATATCCTTGATGGTGATAAGGCCCTTCAGATTCCCCTGGTCGTCCACAATGGGCAGCTTTTCAATGCGGTGGCGGCGGAGAATCTCCTGCGCCTGCTCGAGGGTGGTGCCCACCGGGGCGGTGACCAGGTTTTCATGGGTCATGACTTCCTCGATCCGCTGGGAAAAATCCGAAAGAAAGCGCATATCCCGGTTGGTCAGAATACCCACCAGCTTGCCGTCGCGGCAGATCGGCACACCAGAAATTTTATATTTCCCCATCAGTTCGTTGGCGTCGGCCACGATATTGTCGGGGGACAGGAAGAAGGGGTTGACGATGACGCCGTTTTCGGAGCGCTTGACCCTATCCACCTGATCGGCCTGCGCCTCGATGGACATGTTCTTGTGAATGACGCCAATGCCGCCCTCGCGGGCGATGGCGATGGCCATGCGCGCCTCGGTGACCGTATCCATGGCAGAGGTCATCAGCGGCACATTGAGGGTGATGTGTTTGGTCAGACGGGTAGCCGTGCTGACCTCCTTAGGCAGGATATCCGATTCCGCCGGAATCAGCAGGACATCGTCAAAGGTCAGACCCTCCTTCAGGAATTTTTCGCCCGCATTGGCGTTTACCATATTCCTTCCTCCTTCATAACTGTTCGCGGCTTATTCTTTAAGCCTGCTTGTCCGATAAAAGATTTATTGATTATAATATCATAACTCCTGCGGGCATAGCAAGAGCTTTCCCTCTCTTTTTTACAGTCTGTGTCAGATTCCGACGCCCGAACGGATGCCCGTTTGGGCGGTTAAGCGCAAAGGGCTTGATAAATTCCTGGCAAAGAGGTATAATACTTATCTGTATTCGCGGCGGTATGTCCGCCGCCGCGGCCACCCGCGTCGAATGGGGACGAAAATCCGCATTCCGGCGCGAGTGGACGGGGACGAAATTCTTGTCCCGGCGGTTGCACAACGGACGACAATAGGGTAAAATAAACGGAGGGACAAAACCTGCAGGGGTTTCCTCCGGCAGTCCCGTCGAGCGGCGCAGCTTCACCTTATCGACAGCCGCTGATCTTTGCATTTGGAAGACGAAAGGCGTGAGAACAGATGATCCGAATTGAAAATCACCTCGGTACCATCGAGATTTCCCAGGAATATTTCACCTATCTCATCGGCAACGCCGCCTCCTCGTGCTATGGTGTGGCCGGCATGGTCCACAGCGGCACCAAACAGGGGCTGCGCTCCCTGTTCTCGAAACGCTCCTATGCGGATGACGGCATCCGCGTCCGCAGCGAAAACGACCGTTTGATCGTCGACCTGCATATTTCCGTAATTTACGGAATGAACATATCCGCCATCGCCAAGAGCATTGTCAACAAGGTGCGCTATACCGTAGAGGATGCCACCGGTCTTCAGGTGAAGAAGGTCAATGTCTTTGTGGACGGTATGAAATCCGAATAACCGGTGCGGACCGTGGGACCGAGGAGGGGACGGGCCGCACCGCGGCGCGTCAAACGGCTCTGGCACGGTCGGACCAGCAAAGGGAGTTGCTTACATTGATACAGGGAAATACGCTGCGCGACGCGATGATTTCGGCGTCCAACTGTCTGACGAAAGCCAAGCAGTCGGTCGATGAGCTGAATATTTTTCCGGTACCCGACGGGGATACCGGCACCAATATGTCCATGACCCTCGCCGCTGCGGCGCGGGAACTCACCCGTCTGACCGATCCGACGGTCAGCGCGGTGGCGGATACGGCTTCGGCCGCCCTGCTGCGGGGCGCCCGGGGCAATTCCGGCGTGATTCTGTCCCTATTGTTCCGCGGATTCTCCCGGGGGCTCAAGGGCAAGGAAGCGGCAGACGGCGCCGATCTGGCCGACGCCCTCACCCTGGGGGTGGAGGCTGCGTACAAGGCGGTCATGAAACCCACCGAGGGCACCATCCTCACCGTCGCCCGTGAGGCCGCGGAAAAAGGCCGCACCCAGGCGCAGGAGGACGCCTCTGTTCTGGCGGTGTGGGACGTCATCTGTGACGAAGCCGAAGAGTCGCTGAAGCGCACGCCCGAACTGCTGCCTGTGCTGAAAAAGGCGGGCGTGGTGGACGCGGGCGGACAGGGCTTGTGCGTCATTCTGCGCGCCATGCAGGACGTGTTCGCGGGCGGCGCCATCGTGGAGGGCGGCGAAGCCGCTTCCGCCGCCGCGCCTGTCAAGAGTGTCAGCGCCGCCGGTTCGTTCGAAACCGACATTAAATTTACATACTGCACCGAATTTATCGTGGGACGCGAGAAGGGCAACGACCGTGACCCTCTGCTGCTGCGCGCCTTCCTGGAAACCATCGGGGACTGCGTGGTAGTGGTGGACGACGAGGAAATCGTCAAGGTTCACGTGCACACCAACGAACCGGGCCGCGCCCTGCAGGAGGGCCAGCTGTACGGCCAGTTTGAAACGGTCAAGGTGGAAAACATGCGCATCCAGCACGAAAACGCCGCCTGGGTGCCGGAGGAAGCGGAAGGTCCCGTCTCCCTGCCCCGCGTGGAGCCGGAGAAGGAATACGGTTTCGTCTCGGTGGCGGCAGGTGACGGACTGAAGGCCCTGTTCACCGATCTGGGCTGTGACAATGTGGTGTCCGGCGGCCAGACCATGAACCCCTCCACCGACGATATCCTGAACGCCATCGAGGCCACTCCCGCCAAAACGGTGTTCGTCCTGCCCAACAATAAAAACATCATCCTCGCGGCGGAGCAGGCCGTCCCGCTGGCTGACCGGAAGGTGCACGTCCTCCAGACCCGCACCATTCCCCAGGGCATCACCGCCATGCTCAACTACGACGCCGACGCCGACGCGGAGAAAAATCTGCTGGAAATGATGAAGGCCGCCGACAATGTAGCCACCGCCCAGATCACCTTCGCCGCCCGCAACAGCGACTTTGGCGGCAAGGAAATTAAGGAGGGCGAAATCCTCGCGCTGGAAAACGGCAAGGTGGTCTTCACCGATACCGATATCCATCACGCGGCGGTCAAGCTGGTTAAAAACATCGTGGGTACCCGCCGTATGACCGGTAAAGAGGTCAATTTCGTCACCATCATCTACGGCGCGGAGATGACTGAGGCCGATGCCGAACAGGTACGGAACAGCCTGCAGGCCAAATATACCGACATTGATATCACCATGATTGCCGGCGGGCAGCCGGTCTACTACTACATCATTTCGGTGGAATAAAGGTAAATCGAAACGGCGCGGCCACTGGCCGCGCCGTTTTTAACCGGAGGAAACAATTATGGCGATTCGATTTCAGCTGGCCCTTCTCGCGGTGAAAAGCGTGGAAATCTCTAAACGCTTCTACCAGGAGCTGTTCGACCAGACGGTGATGCTAGACCTGGGTAAAAACGTCACCTTCAGCGGCGGATTCGCCGTTCAGGAGAATTTTCCGTGGCTCGTCGGCCTTCCCCCCGAATCGGCGGCGGAAAGGTCACACCGTATGGAACTGTATTTCGAGACGGAGGACTTTGATGCCTTTCTCGAAAAATTAGCGGCTCATCCCGATGTAGAACGCGTTCATCCGCCGAAAAAGTACGAGTGGCAGCAACGGGTGATCCGGATTTACGACCCCGATCGGCATATCATCGAAATCGGCGAATCCATGGCCGTCATCGCCCGCCGGTATCTGTCTCAGGGTTGTTCGGCGGAGGAAACCGCCGCCATCATTCAGCATCCGGTCGCTTTTGTGGAAAAAGCCCGGGAGAACAGCTAAAAATGCCGCAATCATACAGGAGGTCATGTGATGATTCGTTTACGCCCCATGACCGCCGGCGATTTGGCAATATTCAAACAATGGTTATCCCGGCCGCACGTGGCCAAATGGTATCACGACCCGGCAGACTGGATTGAGGAAATCGAAAAGCAGGAGGACGAGTTCCGCTGGCTTCACCACTTTATTGTGGAATGTGACGGCCGCCCCATCGGTTTTTGCCAGTTCTACGCCTGCGAAGACAGCGAGGAACTGTGGGAGGGATATACGGCCATGGGCGGTTCCTACAGCATCGACTATATGATCGGGGAACCCGATTGGCTCCGTAAAGGCATCGGCAGGCAGATAGTGTATGCATTGATCGAAAGGATAACCCGTCATCCCGATGCTCAGCGGATCGTGGTACAGCCGGAAGAGGAAAACAAAGCTTCCTGCGGCCTGCTGCTGTCCTGCGGTTTTGTGTTCGACACGCAAACCGGTATTTATGTCAAAGCTATTTAAGCACCAAAAGCCGCTACGAGCGGGACTGTCCTATAGCAAGGCAAAAGAAGGGCTTTCGAAAAGGGAGGGCATGGAGCACAGACAGAAAGGATGCCCGGCGGGGTCAAACATCACCCGCCAATCCTCCGAAAACTGATCCTTTGCGACAACAGCTCCACACCGGACGGCCCGCTGAACCGCTTCTTCCAGATCATTGACGGCAAAGTCCAGATGCGCCATCTGTTGCTGGGCCCCCGGCTCTTCGGGCCAGACGGGCGGTATATACGCCGGATTGCGCTGAAACGTGATGCCGGGATAAGCCCCCTGGTTCGCTCCCGGAGCGCCTGCGCAGGCCCAGTCGTTGTCGTGAAATGGTATGTCCCACCCGAGCAGCTCCGCGTAGAATTGGGCTAATGCATACGGGTCAGGGCAGTCCAAAGTCAACGCATACATCTTGATTTTCAGTTCGTTATCCATTACGTTGAAACCTCCTCTTATCTTTCGTGTATTTTACAGTCACCACTAGGCTGTTTCGCATCGTTATCAGTATAGCATATACTCCGGTTCCTTTTCCTTCCCGAAACGAGTTATGCCGCCGGGAGCCGGCGTCGAAGAATTTGTCCACAATTCTTCCTTCCCCCTTATTATAGCAGATGCTCGGTCATCCATTATGCTTTTATACAGTGGGCGGCTTTGGGATGGCCCGGAGATAAAATTGGTACAGACGGTAAGCAGGGGTACTGCTTCCATACGAAAATCCGGGGCTGCTGGGCCCCGGATTTTGTTATTCCGCCTTTTCCTCCTGCATGGCTTCCAGCGCTTCCCGCAGGGTATCCAGCGGATAGGCGCCCTTTTTCATCCGCACGGCAAAATAGGGCTTGGCCCCGGCGCTGATCATCACCCGCCCTTTCAGCACCGCGCTGAGACGGGCGCCCCGCTCCATATCGAGACGGCGCTGATAGAGCAGCAGGCTGTCCCCCTGCTGCTTGATCTCATAAAAGCCCATCCCCGCCGCCATGTTGCGCAGCAGGGCCACGTCGATCAGTCCGCACACCGCCTCCGGCGGTTCGCCGAAGCGATCGATCAGCTCGTCAAACACGTCCTGGGAATCCTCCTCGCTGCGGATATCCGCGATGCGGCGGTAAACGTCCAGCCGCTGGGAATTTACCGTCACGTAATTTTCGGGGATATGGGCGGATACCTGCAGATCGATCAGGCACTCTGCTTCCCGCCCCGAATCCGGTATTCCTTTCTCCTCATTCACCGCCTCAGAGAGCAGGCGCAGGTACATCTCGTAACCCACCGCCTCCATGTGACCCGACTGTTGCGCACCCAGGATATTCCCGGCGCCGCGTATCTCCATATCCCGCATGGCGATGCGGAAGCCAGCGCCGAACTCGGTAAACTCCCGGATAGCCTCCAGCCGTTTGGTGGCCACGTCGGTGAGCACCTTGCCGCGTACGAAGGTGAGGTAGGCGAAGGCGCGGCGGGCGGAACGTCCCACCCGTCCCCGCAGCTGGTGCAGCTGGGACAGACCGAACCGGTCGGCATTTTCAATAATCAGGGTGTTGGCATTGGGTACGTCCACGCCGGTTTCGATGATGGTGGTGCACACCAGGATATCGATCTCGTGCTCCAGCAGCTGGCGCCAGATGTCGGACAACTGGTCCTCGGTCATTTTGCCGTGAGCAAAGCCCACCCGCGCCTCGGGAATGCGCATTTGGATGCCGGCGGCGCATCGCTCGATGGTCTCCACCCGGTTGTGCAGGTAATAGACCTGACCGCCCCGCCGCAGTTCCCGCCGCATGGCGTCGGCCAGGATGCCATTGTCGTGCTCCAGCACGTAGGTCTGCACCGGCCGCCGGTCCATGGGGGCTTCCTCGATAACCGACATGTCGCGGATACCGCTCATCGCCATATTGAGGGTGCGCGGTATCGGGGTGGCCGACAGGGTGAGGACGTCCACGTCGGGGGCCAGCTCCTTGAGCCGCTCTTTCTGCGCCACACCGAACCGCTGCTCCTCGTCCACGATAATCAGGCCCAGGTCACGAAAGGATACGTCCCTCGACAGCATGCGGTGGGTGCCCACCAGGATGTCGACCTCTCCCCGCCGCACCTTTTGCAGGATATCCGCCTGCTGCTTCGCGCTGCGGAAACGGGAGAGCATCTCCACCCGGACAGGGAAGCCCTCGAACCGGCGCATAATGGTATTGAAATGCTGAAAGGCCAGTATGGTGGTGGGCACCAGCACCACGCATTGCTTGCTCTGGGTTACGCATTTGAAGGCGGCGCGCAGTGCCACTTCGGTTTTGCCGAAACCCACATCCCCGCACAGCAGGCGGTCCATGGGCACTTCCCGCTCCATATCGCTCTTGATCTCCTCGGCACAACGGAGCTGGTCCTCGGTCTCTTCATATTCGAAATGCCGCTCGAAGTCATACTGCCACTCCCCGTCGGGATCGAAGGCGTAGCCCTTCTGCTGCATTCGTTTGGCGTACAAGGCGATCAGCTCCCGGGCGATATCCTTCACCTGGGAGCGCACGCGTGTCTTGGTCTTCTGCCACTCCTGCCCGCCCAGCCGATGGAGCTTGACCCGTGTCTCCTCCTTAGTCCCGATGTATTTGGAGACCAGGTCCAGCTGGGTCACGGGGACGTACAGGGTATCCCCTTTATCGTATTTGATCTGGATGTAATCCTTGACGACGCCCTGTACCGTCAACTGGCGGATACCCTCGTAGATACCGATGCCGTGGGCGACATGAACCACGTAATCACCGGCGGTCAGTTCGGACAAACTGTGGATCTCCGCGCCCTTATTGCGCTTCGACCGGCTGACCTTCCGATGGGTGGAGGCCGCCTTGCCATGGGTGATGACCGACAGTCCCGCGTCGGGGAATTCAAAGCCCGCCGACAGTCCCCCCCGCACCACCAGCACCCGTCCCTTCACCGGCGCTTCCGGCGCGGGGGCGTACAGGGCGGGAATCCCCTGCTTTTGTAAATCCGCGGCCAACGTCTCGGCGTTCTTTTCCTCCGCCCCTGCCAGCACGACGCAGGACATCTTGCGATGGAGCATATCGCGCAGGTCCTCGGTCAGCAGCTCCATGCCCCCCGACCACACCGGCAGCTGACGGGCAGTGACGTTGTACAGGGCCCCCAGTCTGAAATCGCCGCCGGAACGGGCGAAGGTTTCCAGCAGCACCGTCTGTCCCGCCGCCAACTCCAGCTGGAAGCCATCGGGGTCCAGCGCATAGTCGGTCAGCCCCCGGCAGAGCTGTCCTTCCTCCAGCAGGGTTTTGACGTCCTCCTCCAGCTGCCACTGGGCGGTACGCATCCGTTCCCGTACTTTGGCCATTTCGGACACGAGAAGAAGCGCCCCCTCCCCATAGTCGAAAAGGGTAGCCGGCTTCTCATAAATCAAGGGGATGTACTTATCGAGGGACGCGGGCTGGCCTCCGCCCCGCAGGCGGTCAGCATCGGCGAGCAGGTTTTCCTTCTGCTGGGCCGCGCCCTTTCCCCGCAGGGTCCCGGCCAGCGATTCGATCCGACCGGCCAGCTCCGCCCCCTCCTCGTACAGGATTTCGGCAGCCGGCGGAATCGCCACCGACTCCAGCCGGTCGGTACGCCGTTGGGTCAGCAGATCGAAATAATGGAGGGTATCCACCTCGTCCCCCCACAGCTCAATCCGTACCGGCGCGGGACAGGCCGCGGGATAGACATCGATGATACCGCCGCGTACCGCAAACTGTCCAGGGCCTTCGATCTGATCGCAGCGCTCGTAGCCTGTCCTAGTCAGAGCAGCGGACAGATCCTTTACCGGCAGCGGTTTGCCGCCGACAACCGTCAGGGTACGATTCATCAGCACCGTGGGCGGCAGCGTGTACTGGGCGGCAGCGTCGGCGCAGGCTACCACACACTCGTAATGGCCCGCCGCCATGCGAGCGAGACAACCCAGCCGCATCTGTTCGAATTCACGGGAGGCCGACTCCACCCTTCGGAGCGCCAGCTCACGGGAGGGCAGGAAAACAGCGGACATCCCCAGCGCTTCCAGATCGTCGCACAGACGGGAGGCCTCCGCCTCGTCCGCGGTCAGCACCACCAGCTTTCGCCCCAGCAACTGTCGCAGGGCGGCGGCCAGCACGGCCTTATGAATATGCCCCAGGCCGGTTACCGCCGCCGGCACGTGCCCGGCGCGTATATCCCCGCACAGCGCCTGAAGCGCCGGCAGGGCGGACATCCCTTTATCTATCAAGCTCATAACGGTACCGTCATATCCTTTCAGCCTGTGCATATTGTTTACATAACGTATAATCAACTATCCAATATACTGTATTTCATCCTTGAGAAGGGCATATAAGCAGGCGTCTTCTACCACCCCGTTTTTGTATACGCTGTTTCGCATAACGCCCTCCAGGGTGAACCCCGCTTTTTCCAGTACCCGGCGAGAACCGGTGTTGCGGGCAAAAGGCTCGGCATAGATCCGTTCAATGTCGAACTTTCGAAAGGCTTCGGAGCAAATCCGGCGCACTGCCTCGGTTCCGACGCCCTTGCCCCAGAAGGGCTCACCCAACCAGTATCCCAGCTCGGCACATTTGCGGTTGACGTCGGTTTTGAGGAAAACACCGACACTGCCCACCGCCTCGCCCGCCGTCTCGACGGCGTAACATAGCTCGCGGGAATTATCTGCCTCACGGCACAGACGCAGATACTGCCGGGCGTCGTCCAGCGTATAGGGATGCGGAAAGACATCTCTCAGGTTACGGGCAATCGCGCTGTTGTTCGCATAACGCATCAGACTGTCCGCGTCGGTGTCCCGCCAGGGCCTCAATTGAAAATCCATCCGATAACGCCCCTCCATAGTATACAAATTGTATATTCATTAAAATTATATACGCATTTTACTATTTGGAAAAGCGGTTCATCGCTTCATCCAGCTGATTCCCGACAATGAGTTGTGCGGCATCCGCCGCCTGATAGGCTGCGTCCCGAATCTTTACCGCTTCTTCATCGGTGAAACGGGACAGAACCCAGTCTGCCAAATCGTAATCGGGATGAGGTTTCTTCCCTACCCCCATTTTTATGCGGGGAAACTGGTCGCTGCCGGTCAGGGTGATGATGCTGCGCATCCCTTTCTGCCCGCCGTCGCTCCCCTTGCGCCGGATACGCAGGGTGCCCACCGGCAGGGAGATATCGTCGAACAGAATCAGGGTCCGCTCCGGCGGTATCTTATAAAACTGCATGGCGTCGCGCACCGCTTCGCCGCTGGCGTTCATGAAGGTCTGGGGCATCAGCAGCAGGACATGCCGGCCGCCGGCCCGCGCCTCGCCGCAGTAGGATTTGAAACGTACCCGGTCCACCTTGACCTCAAGACGCTCCGCCAGCGCCTCCATCATGATAAAGCCCGCGTTGTGGCGCGTCCCCCCGTATTTTTTCCCGGGGTTGCCCAGGCCGGCGATGATGAAGTCCACCGCTCCCGAAGCGGCCGTCCCGGTACCGGCGTTTTTTTTGCGAAATAACATGTGATTCTCCCTTTCCAGCAGGTGCGAAAACGATTTGTTGGCGGAAGGCGAATCCCGCCGATTCCCAAAGACAAGTGGAAACGGCGGGGGATGGGCGTGTGCCCTTCCCCCGCTGTACGGTATGACGCGCGGTTAACTCAGGATGGTGGAAACCGGTTTGTCCTCATATATCCGGTCGATGGTCTCCGCAAACAGCGGCGCGACCGGCAGGATGGTGAATTTGTTGAGCCGCTTCTCCGGCGGCAGGGCGATGGTATCCAGCAGGACCACCTTGCTGATGACGCTCTTTTCCAGCCGTTCGATGGCTGGTCCTGACAGCACCGCGTGGGTGGCCGCGGCGATGACCGTCTCTGCGCCGCCTTTCTCCACCACGGCCGCCGCGGCGTTGCACAGGGTGCCGGCGGTATCGATCATGTCGTCTACCAGCAGCACCTTTTTACCCTTGACATCGCCGATGAGATTCATCACCTCACAGACGTTAGCCTTCTGACGCCGTTTATCCACCACCGCCAGCGGGCACTCCAGACGGGCGGCGAAATTCCGTGCACGGGTCACCGAGCCGAGGTCGGGGGAAACCACGACGTACTCATTTTTTTTATCGCCGATGAGGCTGCGGAAATAGTTGGCCAGCACCGGCGCGCCCACCAGGTGGTCCACCGGAATATCAAAAAAGCCCTGTATCTGGGGCGCATGCAGGTCCATAGTCAGCACCCGGTCGGCCCCAGCCGCGGCAATGAGATCGGCCACCAGCTTGGCGGAGATGGGGTCCCGCGCCTTGGTCTTGCGGTCCTGCCGTGCATAACCGAGATAGGGGATCACAGCGGTAATGCGGGCGGCTGACGCCCGCTTGAAGGCGTCGATCATAATCAGCAGCTCCATCAAATGGTCGTTGACCGGCGCGCAGGTGGACTGCACCACGAACACTTCCGATCCCCGAACCGATTCGTTGATCGATACCGATATCTCCCCGTCGCTGAAGGTGGTGACGTCGGCCTTGCCCAGCGGGAGTCCCAGCCCCTCCGCGATCTGCTTTGCCAGCAGACGGTTGGAGTTGGCGGCAAATATTTTAATGTCCTTGCCGTGAAAGTTCATGGATACGTCCCATCCTTTTCTTCCAGCGCGACCGGATTAACCGAATCGGCAGTCAGTTTTTGAGTGGTATATGTTTTCTATTATGACAAAGATAGGCGCGCAATGCAAGGGCTTTCCTTCCTTTTTTGCCGCCACCGCCGCCGAAACGGCGTCTTCTTATCCCTAATTTGCCCATAGGGAACACCCGTCCGCCTCACAAGTCTGTTGAAAAGGTTAAAATCCCGCTTTTTTTCCTAAATAACTGGAAATAGCCGGGGGTAACTGATATAATATTGTTTAGCTCCGTCCACCGGTTTCCACACCGGGACGGCGGGGACGCGGCTTCGGCCGCGCCGACGTTGATATCGGACCAAAATTACAGGAGGTCGATCCATCCATGAGTCACAAGTATGTGTACTTTTTCAACGAGGGCAACGGCAAAATGCGTGAGCTCCTCGGCGGAAAGGGCGCCAACCTGGCCGAAATGACCATTCTCGGCATGCCCGTTCCTTACGGCTTCACCGTCTCCACCGAAGCCTGCACCCGTTATTACGACGACGGAAAGAAAATCGGCGACGATATTCAGGAGCAGATCTATCAGCAGCTCGCTGTACTGGAAGAGAAGTCCGGCAAAAAATTCGGCGATCCGGTCAACCCCCTGCTGGTGTCGGTCCGTTCCGGCGCCCGTGCTTCCATGCCCGGCATGATGGACACCATCCTGAACCTGGGACTCAACGATGTGGTGGTCGAGGGCCTGGCGAAAAAGACCAACAACCCCCGGTTCGCCTACGATTCCTATCGCCGGTTCGTGCAGATGTTCTCCGACGTCGTCATGGAGCTGCCGAAATCCAACTTTGAGAAAATCATTGATGAGATGAAGGAAGCCCGCGGCATTCAGATGGACACCGATTTTACCGCCGACGACATGAAGGAAATGACCCTGAAGTTCAAGGCGTATTATAAGCAGGAGAAGGGCGTCGACTTCCCCGCTGAACCCAAGGAGCAGCTCATGGAAGCGGTCAAGGCCGTGTTCCGCTCCTGGGACAATCCCCGCGCCAACTACTACCGCCGCATGAACGACATCCCCTATAGCTGGGGCACCGCTGTCAACGTGCAGATGATGGTCTTCGGCAACACCGGCGATACCTCCGGCACCGGCGTGGCCTTTACCCGCAATGCCGCCACCGGTGAGAATAAGCTGTTCGGCGAATTCCTGATCAACGCCCAGGGCGAAGACGTGGTCGCCGGCATCCGCACCCCTTACCCGATCAGCAAACTCGAGGAGATCATGCCCGCCGTCTACAAGCAGTTTGTGGAGGTGGCCGACCGCCTGGAGAAGCACTATAAGGACATGCAGGATATGGAGTTCACCATCGAGGAAGGCAAGCTCTTTATGCTGCAGACCCGTAACGGCAAGCGCACCGCCGCCGCCGCGCTGAAAATCGCGGTGGATCTGGTGGACGAGGGCATGATCAACGAGACCGAAGCGGTCATGCGCGTCGAGCCCAAGCAGCTGGATTCCCTGCTGCATCCCCAGTTCGATGCCGCCGCCCTGAAAAAGGCACAGGCGATCGGTAAGGGCCTGGCCGCCTCCCCCGGCGCCGCCTGCGGCCGCGTAGTCTTCACTGCCGGCGACGCGAAGGCGTGGTCCGACCGCGGCGAAAAGGTCGTGCTGGTCCGTCTGGAGACCTCCCCCGAGGATATCGAGGGCATGGACGTCTCCGAGGGCATCCTGACCGTGCGCGGCGGTATGACCTCCCACGCGGCGGTTGTCGCCCGCGGCATGGGTACCTGCTGCGTCTCCGGCTGCGGAGAAATCAAGATCAACGAGGAAGCTAAAACCTTCACCCTTGGCGGCAAAACCATCAAGGAAGGCGATTATATCTCTCTGGACGGCACCACCGGCAACATCTACGGCGAGGCCATCCCCACGGTGGAGGCTTCCATCTCCGGCGACTTCGGCCGCTTCATGGCGTGGGCCGACAAGGCGCGCACCCTGAAAGTCCGCACCAACGCCGACAACCCCCGCGACGCCGCTCAGGCGGTCAAGTTCGGCGCGGAAGGCATCGGCCTGTGCCGTACCGAGCACATGTTCTTCGAGGGTGACCGCATTAAAGCAATGCGCGAGATGATCGTCGCCAAGGACGTGGATTCCCGCAAAAAGGCGCTGGCGAAAATCCTGCCGTACCAGCAGGGCGATTTCGAGGCCATGTACAAGGTGCTGGAGGGCCGTCCCATGACCGTCCGGTTCCTGGATCCCCCGCTGCATGAATTCTTGCCCACCAAGGAGGAGGATATTGCGGAAATCGCCGGCGAGCTGAAGATTACGGTCGCCGAGCTGAAGGACGTGATCGCTTCCCTGCACGAGTTCAACCCTATGATGGGCCATCGTGGCTGCCGTCTGGCCGTCACCTATCCTGAAATCGCCGAGATGCAGACGAAGGCGGTCATCAACGCCGCGCTGAACGTCAGCAAAGAGCATCCGGAATATCAGATTGTTCCCGAAATCATGATCCCGCTGGTGGGTGAGGTGAAGGAACTGAAATACGTCAAGGACGTCGTCACCTCCACTGCCGACAAGCTCATTGCTGAAGCGGGCGTGAAGATGGAATACCACGTGGGCACCATGATTGAAATCCCCCGCGCCGCCGTTACCGCCGATCAGATCGCCACCGAAGCCGAGTTCTTCTCCTTTGGCACCAACGACCTGACCCAGATGACCTTTGGCTTCAGCCGTGACGACGCCGGCAAGTTCCTGGACGCTTACTATGACACCAAGATCTACGAATCCGATCCCTTCGCCCGTCTGGATCAGACCGGTGTGGGCGCGCTGGTGAAGATGGCCGCTGAAAAGGGCCGTGCTACCCGCCCCGACATCAAACTGGGCATCTGCGGCGAGCACGGCGGCGATCCGTCGTCGGTGGAGTTCTGCCATAACATCGGCCTGAACTACGTCTCCTGCTCCCCCTTCCGCGTGCCGATTGCCCGTCTGGCCGCCGCTCAGGCCGCTGTCAAACACTCCTGAGTAAAACCTAAATAAAACGGAGAGCCCGCGGCTGTCAGCTGCAGGCTCTCCGTTTTATATTATGCGTGGTCCGGGACAAAAGCTTATTCTTTTGTCGGAGTGGGTGTATCGGATACTTTCAGATTCTGCATACGATTGTTGGCATCCTTCTTGTCCTTTGCCAGCGGAATATCGTAGATCTCACTGTAGGATTCCACCTCCGACTCGGTTGCGGGGGCCGCGGGAATCAGCCCTGTGCATTCCATAGAGGAGGCTACCGGATACATTTCATCGAATAGCTGTTCGTTTTTGTCATCAAGGGGCAATCGTACTTTATCCTGCATGCTGTTCATCTCCTTTTCCCTAGTATGAGTGATAAAACAGCGGATATGACATGGAATTCTTGTCAGGCGATAGCATAACGGTCCTGTGGTATCGTTATGCTCTCATTTTTTCGTGCTCCATACCACAAGTATGTATATTATTTTTAACGCATTTTTCCGGTTGTCTCATCATCCAGAATTTTTCGCAAGCGGATAAGAAACGGGTCGCCTGTAAAGCTTTGTTCACCATATGTTAAATTGAATTCATAGTCAAAATCAGGTGGATTCTTTCCCTGATTATGCTGTATAATGGTCTCCGCTTTGTCCAAAGCCTTGACCAGCTTTGCCTCTTCCGTATTCTCATCGTTGTATTCCCGCCACAGTGCCATAAGTGCCTCTTGCTGTGCCTCCGGCAGAAACGAGAGTATCCGCCTAACATCGTGTTCCTCCGCCAGGTGCTTCGCCTTCTTATCCGGGTTCGAAACGGCCGATATGTCCCCCATATATAACTCTCCCAAGTCATGGATCAAGCACATCATCAACGTTTTGCTAAGGTCAACATGAAAGGAGGGAGCCAGGAGCCCTGCCAGCAGCGCCAACCGCCAGGAATGCTCCGCGGTGCTCTCCCTGCGCCCAGATGAGGTCCACGCCTCCCGTAAAACGGACTTCATTCCTTCAACCTCTTTGATAAAGGCCACCTGCTGTTCCAATAGGTCCATTTTTCTATCCTCACGTTATTCTGTATATTTTCTAACGCTATTTGCTTGTCTTCCCTAACAACCATTCAGTAATACAAACCATTTTTTACATGTACTCGGCTTTTGCAATCTTCCAGGCGAAATGGAGCATCGCCCGCATATAAATACTTGAGAGGGAAAGGATTGGGTAATAAGACCCTCTTATTATGGAAACAAAGGTGAGTGAAAAGGAAAGGAAAAAGAAGAAGCCGAGGACGAAAGTCCTCGGCTTCAGGCGAAGCAATGCTTCGCAGAGTTGGCGTCTGCCTATC
>JAAWQC010000038.1 GCA_022800315.1 Clostridiales bacterium | reverse complement strand
CCAGCCAGGGTCCAGGGACTACGTCCCTGGTCGTGGTGGGGATGGGGTTTTAAGGGGAAACCCGTTCGAAAGGTTTCCCCTTAACGCGTCTTTCCCCCGGCTTTCTTCGCGTCAAGAAAGTCAGGCCTGCGGAGCAATTGAAAAAGAGCAGATATTAAGGTCAAAACACCCCTTGTCAAACAAGCGGGTGCCGCTCATCATAACCGACATAAAAAGAACCGGACTTTCGTCCGGTTCTTTTTGCGCTATATCCGTGTCTCTTTCACCGAGGAGGCAATGGCGTTGGCCAGCGCCTCCAGCTCATCCGCCTGCTCCTGTTTGAGGGAAGAGCGGATCTCCAGCGGCTGGCCGATCAGAGTCATGTTCTTCATCCCCTCCAGCCGCTTTTTCATCAGCGCCGCCGAAGCGGGAGCCCACGACCCGTTTCCGATGAGGGCGACCTTCCGGTTTTGCAGGTTGAGGGACGCCATGTCATGGAACAGGTTCTCCATCGCCAGATGCATCCCGCCATTGTAGGTCGGCGCGCCGAAAACCGCGTGGCTGAGCTGGAACAGCTCCCCGATGATATAGGACGGATGGGTTTTCGACACATCGTACACCCGCAGGTTGGGCACCCCCTTTTCCGCCAGCCGGTCGGCCAGCAGGGTCACGGCGTTCTCGGTGTTGCCGTACATGGAGGCATAGCTGAGCACCACGCCGGGCTTTTCCGGCTGGTAGCGGCTCCAGTGGTCGTACTTATCCAGCAGATAGGGCAGGTCCCGCCGCCAGACCGGGCCGTGGAGCGGGCAGATCATGCGGATGTCCACCCCGGACAGCTTTTTCAGCGCGGCCTGCACCTGCGGGCCGTATTTCCCCACAATATTGGCGTAATACCGACGCGCCTCCGGCAGACGGCGGGTGTCGAAATCCACCTCGTCGCTGAACAGATGGCCCTCGTGGGCGCCGAAGGAACCGAAAGCGTCGGCGGAAAACAGGATATGCTCCGCCGTGTCGTAGGTCATCATCACCTCGGGCCAGTGGACCATGGGGGTGAAGGTAAAACGGAGGGTGTGTCGTCCCAGCGACAGGGTGTCCCCCTCCCCCACCTGATAGAAGCGGTCCTCACATTCCATGGTATAGAACTGGCGGATCATCTGAAAGGTTTTCGGGTTGCCCACGATCTTCATCTGCGGGTAGCGGCGGGCCAGCTCCTCCAGATGGGCGCAGTGGTCCGGCTCCATATGGTTGACCACCACAAAATCGAGGCCGCGGCCGTTCAGCGCCGCTTCCACCCCCTCCAGAAACTGCCGGGTGATGGAGGTGTCCACCGTGTCCATCAGCGCGGTTTTTTCATCCGCGATAAGATAGGAATTGTACGCCACCCCGTCGGGCAGAGGGAACAGGTTCTCGAACAGGGCGAGACGGCGGTCGCTTCCTCCCACCCAATAAATATCCGGCGCAATCTGCCGTGTACACTGCATACTTGTTTGCTCCTCACGTCTGTCGTTTACTACTTCTCATTGTTGGATAAAAGGGGGGAGTTTATGCGCAGCGGGGCCGCGCGGACGATCCGCGCGGCCTCGTTCACATCTGGCAGATACGGGCCCGCAGGGGCAGGACGGCCGGCGGCGACACCGACAGCTCGTCGATGCCCATCTGCAAGAAGGTGCGGGTCAGCTCCTGATCCGCGGCCAGTTCGCCGCAGATGCCGATCCAGATGCCCGCCTCATGGGCGCTTTTCGCGCTGTACTCGATCAGGCGGAGGATCGCTTCGTGGTGGGGGTCGGCGAACTCCGCCACCGACTCGTTCTGGCGGTCCGCCGCCAGGGTGTACTGGGTCAGGTCGTTTGTGCCCACGCTGAAAAAGTCCACCATTTTCGCCAGCTGGTCACTGATGACCGCGGCGGCGGGTGTCTCGATCATGATCCCCAGTTCGGTATCGGGATTGAAGGGGATATTCTTCACCGACAGCTCGGCGCGCACATCGGCGGCCAGCTTCCGGATTTCGCGCAGCTCCCGCACCGAGGTGATCAAGGGGAACATGATGGCGATTTTGCCGTAGGCGGAGGCGCGGTACAGAGCCCGCAGCTGGGTCTTGAATATCTCGGGCCGGGTCAGGCAGATGCGGATGGCCCGCATGCCCATGGCGGGGTTGTCCTCCGGCGGCAGGCGGAAATACGCCGCCTGTTTGTCCGCGCCGATGTCCAGAGTACGGATGACCACCCGGCGGCCCTCCATCTTCTCCGCCACCTCTTTATACGCCTGGAACTGGCGTTCCTCGGTGGGGTAGTCCTCGCTCTCCAGATACAGGAACTCGCTGCGGAACAGGCCCACCCCTTCCGCATCGTTGTTCAGCACCGCTTCCATATCGTCGGGACTGCCGATATTGGCGTAGAGCAGGAGCTGCTGCCCGTCCTTTGTCCGCGTTTCCTTGCCGCGGTACTGGGACAGGAGCTGGCGGTATTCCGCGTCCTTGCGGGCTTTCACCTGTAAGTGGCCGCGGGTATCCTCGTCGGGGTCCAGATACACCTCGCCGGTGAAGCCGTCCACCGCTGCCTCCCTGCCGTCCAGTTCCTCGGTGAGGGCGCCGCCCACCCCGATCACCGCCGGGATCCCCATGGTACGGGCCAGAATAGCGGTATGGGAGCTGGCGGAACCGCCCGCGGTGACGAAGGCGAGAACCTTGCTCTTATCCAGCTGCACCGTTTCGCTGGGCGCCAGATCGTCCGCCGCCACGATGACAGGGCCGTCCGACTCGATACCGCCGGCGGGCACGCCGGTGAGGATGCTCAGCACCCGGCGGGACACGTCCCGCACATCGGCGGCGCGGCCCCGCATGTATTCGTCGTCCATGCTGGCGAACATGTCAGCGAACTTTTGGGCGGTCTCGTTCACAGCGTATTCCGCGTTCACCTTTTCTTCGCGTATCTGACCGGTGATCGCGTCGCAGTAATCCAAATCCTCCAGCATCATCTGATGAATCTGAAAGAGCAGGGAATTCTCCTCCCCCACCTCTTTGGAAGCTTTGGTATACAGCACGGCCAGCTCGGCCACCGCTTTGCCGCGGGCGGCCTCAAACCGCTTGACCTCCGCTTCGGGATCGTCGACCGGCACCCGCTCGATGGGACCGGCGCCGCGGCGGTAAAACTGGATTTTACCAAAAACCACCCCGCCGCATACCCCTTTGCCGTTCAGTTTCGTCATAGAGATCCCTTCCTTTCGCTTTGATGAGGGAAAGGTGCTTACAGGGTTTCCTTCAAAAAGGCCTGCAGCGCCGCCGCAGCCTCCTCCTCACGCTCGCCGCTGCAGGTGACCGTAATCTCCTCCCCGCATTTGGCAGCCAGGCTCATGACGGCGAAAATACGCTTGGCATCGGCGGACTTATCGCCCTTTTTGATGGCGATGTCGCAGGGAAATTCTGCGGCCTTTTTAATCAGCAGGCCGGCAGGTCGGGCGTGGATGCCTTCGCGGTCGGTGAGGGTATAGGTAAAGGTTTTCATCGAACATCGCTCCTATTATCATATTCGCTGAACTTTTATTACTGTCATGGTATTCATTATAATCCCCCTGCAGGGGGACACAAGAGGTGTCTTGAGACGGGAGAGAGCTCCGCCTGGGGGCGGAGCCCTCCCTTCTGAAGAACCTGATTATTTCCCCAGCTCCGCTTTATCGGCCGGAATCGGTTTTTTCAGCAGGGCCAGCAGGAACATGCTGATCACGCTGCCGACAGCGAGGGCCAGCAGGTACATGGGCCAGTTCTCGACCACGGCGAATACGAAGATGCCGCCGTGGGGGGCCGGGAGCCGGCACCCGAAGAGCATGGACAGCGCGCCCGCGGCGGCGGAGCCCACGATACAGGAGGGAATGACCCGCAGCGGGTCAGCGGCCGCAAAGGGAATGACCCCTTCGGTGATGAAGGACAGGCCCATGATGTAGTTGGTCAGGCCCGACTGGCGTTCCTTTTTGGTAAAGCGGTTTTTGAAGAAGGTAGTGCACAGGGCCACCGCCAGCGGAGGAACCATGCCGCCGATCATAACCGAAGCCATCACGCCGGAGGAGACCGCGCTGCCGGCCACTACCAGAGAGGCGGTGCCGAACAGATAAGCGGCTTTATTCACCGGGCCGCCCATATCGACGCTCATCATACCGCCGACCAGTGCACCCAACAGAACCCCCATGACAGCGTTGCCGCCGGCGTTCAGGCTGTTCAGTCCGTCGCTGATGAGCACATTGAGGGCGGAGAGGGGCGGGTTGACCACGAAGACCATCAGCACCGCGATGAGCAGCAGGCCGAACAGGGGATAAATCAGAACCGGTTTGATGCCCTCCAGCGATTTGGGCAGGAAATCACACAGCTTTTCGAGGCCCTTTACTAAAAATCCGGCCAGGAAGCCCGCTATCAGGGCGCCGAGGAACCCGGCGCTGACCACCGATGCACCCTCGGTGGAGGTACTTACAAAGGCGCCATTCTGGAAGCACAGGCCGATGTTGGCCAGCGCCCCGCCGACGAAGCCCACCATCAGGCCGGGACGGTCGGCGATGGCCATGGCGATGAAGCCGGCCAGCACCGGGAGCATGAAGCCGAAGGCCGTATCACCCGCCGTTTTAAAGAAGGCGGCCAGGGTGGAATTCGAACCGAAGCTGGAGGCGGGGCCGTCGGGGGCCAGCAGGGTATCGAACAGGAAGGCCAGCGCGATCAGGATACCGCCGCCGATGACGAAGGGAAGCATGTGGGATACGCCGTTCATCAGGTATTTGTATATTTTGCGGCCGGCGCTCTCCTTTACCTCCCCGCCGCCGTCTCTGTGCCGGGCGCCCTCTTCGGCGTGGTACACCGGCGCTTTCCCCGACAGGGCGGCCTCGATCAGTTCGCCGGGTTTGTTGATGCCGGCGGACACCTTGGCCCGCAGCACCGGCTTGCCGTCGAAGCGGGCCATTTCCACCTCCCGGTCGGCGGCGACGATGATGGCGTCACAGGCGGCGATCTCTTGCGCTGTCAGGGCGTTTTTCACCCCGCCGGAACCGTCGGTCTCCACCTTCATGGTGACGCCCAGCTCCCGAGCTTTATCGGTGAGCCCTTCGGCCGCCATATAGGTGTGGGCGATGCCGGTGGGGCACGCGGTGACGCCCAGCAGGCGGTAGCCCGCCTTCGGCGCCTGTGACGCCCCGGCCTCCCGCTCCTCCCGCATCTTTTCCTGTTCGGCCCGGTCGATCAGGGCGAGAAACTCATCGGCGTCCTTCGCCTCCATCAGGTGCTGACGGAAATTGTCCTCCATCAGCAGGACCGACAGACGGCCCAGCACGTCCAGATGGACGTTGTCCTCGGTATCCGGCGCCGCGATCATGAAGAACAGGCGGGCGGGCTGTCCGTCGATGGCGTCGTAGTCGCAGCCGTCGGGCACCACCATGACGGCGAGGGCAGGGCGCTTCACCGCGTCGGTTTTCGCGTGGGGGATGGCAACCCCTTCGCCGATGGCGGTGGAGCCCTCCGCCTCCCGTTTCAGGATGCCCGCCTTGTACACGGCGGTATCGCTGAGGCAGCCGGTGGTTTCCATCAGCGCCACCAGACGGTCTACCGCTTCTTCCTTGGTTTTGACCCGGGAGTGTAAGTCAATGGCGTTTTTACTGAGCAGATCACGAATTTTCATGGTTATAACCCTTCCTTTCCGGTTGGTTTATCCCGTTCAAAATCAGCGGCCACCTGTTCGATCTGACAGCGGGTGGCCAGCCACGGCTGAAAGGCCGTGGCACTGCCGGCGCAGAGTCCCATGCGGAAAGCTTCGTCGTACCGGCCAGTGGTCAGGTAGCCGTAGAGGAAACCGGCCACCATAGAATCGCCCGCCCCCACGGCATTGACCGTCCGTCCTTTCGGCGCGGGGCTGCAAAGGGTCTCACCCTCTTCGGTGACCAGGAGAGCTCCGTCGCCGGCCATGGACACAAGCACGTTGCGTGCACCCTGTTCCTGCAGCTTTTTCGCGCAGACCGTGATCTCTTCGGCGGTGTGCAGCTCCCGGCCGAACAGCTCACCCAGCTCGTGATGATTAGGCTTGATGAGGAACGGATGGTAGGGCAGGACGTTTTTCAGCAGGTCGCGGGTGGCGTCCACCACCACGCGGACCCCGCGGCCCTGCAGCCCCGCCAGAATACGCTCGTACACATCCTCCGGCAGGGTGTCGGGGATGGACCCCGCCAGCACCAGCACGTCGTCCTTCCCCAGAACCTCCAGCTTGCCCATCAGATGGCGCAGCGCCTCGGGGGGGATCGCCGGACCCTGTCCGTTGATATCGGTTTCGGTTTCACCCTTGATTTTGACGTTGATGCGCGAAACTCCCTCCAACGGGATAAAATCCTCCTGACAGCCGAACTCTTTCAGCCGGCGCAGCAGCTCCCGGCCGGTAAAGCCGGCGGCGAAGCCCAGCGCCATGCTGTCGAGGCCCAGGTTTTTCAGCACGATGGAGACGTTGATGCCCTTGCCGCCGGGATAGACCCGCTCTTCCTCGGTGCGGTTGACGGCGCCCATCTGAAGATGGCGGACCCAGACGGTGTAATCGAGGGTGGGGTTGAAGGTGACGGTATAGATCATGGTTTATCCACCTCCATGACGGTGGTTTCCGCGGCATATTGGGGATCGGGGAGGGAAGTGGTCAAAATTTCCGCGTCGGGCAGGGCGCCAAAGGTCACCGCCGATACGCCGCCGAATTTGCTGGGGTCGGCCAGTATGACCCGCCGCCGGCAGCGGGCCATAGCCGCCTTCTTGACCTGGGCTTCCTCCTCGTCGGGGGTTGAGTAGCCGCCGGTCAGGCTGACCCCGTTGACGCCGAAAAATCCGATGGTGAAATGATAGGCGGAAAAACTCTCCACCGCCCGGCTGCCGACAATGGCGTCGGTTACCGATTTCACCCGCCCGGCGGGGGTCAGGACGGTCAGCCCGCGGGCCGCCAAACGGCGGGCCAGCTGAATACCATTGGTGACATACACGGCCTCCCGGCAGTCGAGGGTGTCCACCATACTTTCGGTGGTGGTGCCCGCGTCGAGGAAGACAAAATCACCCGGATGAACCAGCAGGGAGGCAGCCCGGCCGATCTTTCGCTTTTCCTCCGCATGAAGGCCGTATTTGATTTCTACACCGAATTCCCGTCGCAGGCAGTCGTTCTCCAGGGCGGTGGCGCCGCCGTGTACCTTGTTCAGCAGCCCCTCGTCCGCCATGGCAGCCAGGTCACGGCGGATAGTGGATTCGGAGCAGCGGAGCAGTTCGGTCAGTTCACCGACGGTTACCGCCCCCCGTTCACCCAGCGCCTGCAGGATGACGGCGTAGCGTTCCTGTGTCAGCATCGGCAATCTCCCCTTTCTGTGATTTCAGAATACCACCGATTTCAATCAACGTCAATCATTTTCAGTCATATTATTGCACAAATAAATTTGTAATTATGTGTGTAAATTGTTGTATACCTTGTATTTTAAGCATATACCCTTCCATAATTTGAGCAGATCCCAAATGATATGACCATATTTGACCGGTTTTGCTCCTGACAAGCTGACCACCCACCGTCCAAATAAACGGCCTGCCGGGCGGGAGACTTTTGTCCCCCTGCCAGGCAGGCCGTTCGGCAGTTTTACAGGAGCGGGGATGGCATTAGCCTGTCCCCTGCTTCCCCTATTTATGTGTTGTCGGAACCAACAGGTTCGGGTTCCTCCGCCGTGATTGGCTCCAGCGGGACCGGCGCGGGGGGCGGCATGGTACGCAGCACCAGCGTCACCTTGAAGAGATCGCCGTCAATAGCGATGTCCATCCCGCCCTGCTGCAGCTCCATCAAACTGCGGGCAATGGACAGACCCAGCCCGCTCCCCTCGGTGTTGCGGGCCTGGTCGCCGCGGACAAACCGTTCCATCAGCTCCTGAGGACGGATGTTTAGCGGGTCGCGGGAGACATTCTTGACCATGAGGATCGCCCGCGGGCCATCGTCGATCAGGTCCACGTAAACCCGCGTGCCGTCCAGCGCATATTTCACCGCGTTGCCGAACAGGTTGTCGAGCACCCGCCACATATGCCGTCCGTCCGCCGTCACGTATACCGGCTGTTCAGGCAGGCCGATGACCAGCGCGATGTTTTTGCTCTCCAGGCGGGCCTCGAATTCCCCCGCTGCCTGCTTGGTCAGCTCGCTCAGGTTCAGCGTCTCCAGCTCCACCGTGATATTGCCCGACGTCACCTTGGAGGCTTCCACCAGATCGGCCATCAGCTGAGCAAGGCGGCGGGATTTCCGCTCCAGCACGTCGATATACTCCAGCGCCTTCTCGTCGGTGATGTCGGTGGTGCGCAGCAGATCCACGTAATTGATGATAGAGGTCAGGGGCGTTTTGATATCGTGGGATACGTTGGTGATCAGTTCGGTCTTCATGCGCTCGCTGCGGGTAGCGTCCTCCACCGCGGTGGTCAGGGCCTGGCCAGCGCTGTTCAGGTTGCGCGCCATCTCTTTAAAGAAGGGGGTGTCCTTCTCCCGCACAACCTCACCCAGCTGGCCCGCCGCCATGCGGTCGGTGGCTTTGCGCAGGGTATCGTACTGGATGGCTACCCAGATTGCCAGCAGCACCAGAGCGATATTGCCCACCGACCACACCAGCACAAAGAAGGTCTGGTACCGCATACCGTAGCAGAAGACTTCGAACAGCGATACCCCCAAGATGACGATGAGCAGCCGCGTCATCATCCGTGTGTGGCTGGCCGCGCCGCGGAGCAGGCGGCCGAGCGCCAGGAAGGGCCGCAGAAGCTGGCGCAGCAGGGAGGTCCGGTACAGCTTGCGGGCCCGCACACGCCGGACGAGGGTGAGGATCGTGATGACGGTACCGGACAGGAAGAGCAGGAGATACAGGGGCAGGACTCCCACCGCGCTCCAGTCATAGCTCAACCCCTCCACTGCCAGACACAGCAGCAGAATCCAGCCGCCCAGCACCAGCTCGATCCACACGTGGTCAAAAAAGTTGAGCTGGATCTTCTCCTGCCCCTTTTTCTTGCCCGCCACCACCACCAAAAAGATAAACAGCAGCAGGGCGACGCCGGCGACGATCGCGGTGGCGTTGATGATGGGCCACAGATACCCCTTGCGTTCCTCGAACTGTTGACGGTCAGCGGCATAGCTGTCGTATACGGGGAGGCCCTCCCGCAGGCCCATACGCAGATAGCGCAGGGATTTGGTATCCTCTGTATCGTCCAGATAATCGGTATAGGCGTCGTAGCTGCTTTCCTTCCAACGGTAGCGGAAGGTCTGCATACTCACGTTGCCGCCGGTCAGGGTCTCGATAGCGGCCAGCGGATTGTCCTCGGCCAGGTTGGTCAGCAGCACGTTGCCGCCCGCGTCCACGATGGCCCACAGCAGATTGGTTTTCTCCGCGCTGTGACAAAAACCGGGGGCGCTGTTCATCGCTTCCAGCGCGCCGTAATTCAAGGTTTCTCCATCCTGCTGCGCCTGCCAGTAATGATAATACTCGCGGATGTCGGTAGAATCCAGATACATCTGGTTGCTGGCTGCCGCCGTGTAGGTATACTCAGCTCCGGTGACGGCGCCGTAGCGTATCGCCAGCTGCCAGATGCCTGCCAGCCCCAGGCTCATCGCCGCCAGGACGGGGATCAATAAACACACGGCAAGGGCTTTCAGCCCGCTGCCGATGCGGGGAGTCGCCATGGAGCACCTCTCCTTCTCAAAGTCAGTTTTTCAGGTATACGGTCTTAACTCACAGCTTCTCCATCTTGTAGCCGTGTCCCCAGATCACCTTGATATAGCGGGGCTCCTTGGGGTTGATCTCTATTTTTTCGCGGATGTGGCGGACATGGACTGCCACGATGTTGTCCGCGCCGTAGGACAGCTCGTTCCACACGTTTTCATAAATCTGCGCGCTGGAAAAAACCATCCCCCGGTTTTCCATCAGAAATTTGACGATTTTATATTCCACAGGGGTCAGGGATACCTCTTCCCCGTCCACCGTGACCTGTTTGGCGCCGTCGTCCAGCTCCAGCCCGCCGTTGACCATCACCGACGCCTCCGGCGCTTCGGGCACGCTGCCCAGACGGGTATAACGGCGGAGCTGGGACTTCACCCGCGCCACCAGCTCCATGGGGTTGAAGGGCTTGGTGATATAGTCGTCCGCCCCGATATTCAGGCCCAGTATTTTGTCGTTGTCCTCGCTTTTGGCCGACAGCATGATGATCGGGATGTTGCGGCTCTCCCGTATTTTCATGGTGGCGCGCACCCCGTCCATACGGGGCATCATGATGTCCATCAGGATGAGCTGGATATCCTCTTCCCGCTGCAGCACCTCCAGCGCCTGAAGCCCGTCGTGGGCCTGCAGCACGCGGAATCCCTCCGCCGTCAGGTAAATATCCACCGCAGCCGCAATTTCTTTATCGTCGTCGCATACCAGTATCGTCTGTGACATGTCGCTCTCTCCTCAGTCCCTTTTTCTGCAAGCATCCGACTGCCTGATAACGCTGTATACCGTTTTAGGTATCGTTTGCCGTCCCAACAGCCGCTATTCCGGTATGGCAGGGAATGCTGAAATTCTTTGCAACTGATTACAGAAGATATTCTACCATACCCGCTGAAAAAGGAACAGAACGAATCCTTAAGGAGTGATTAATTCCACCACGTGTTCAGGAGCCGTCTGCTAAAGTGGCGGTTCCCCCTATTCGGCAAAAAAGCCCCTCGCCGCACTTTCCACGACGAGGGGCTTTTGATCACGTTACTCAGGCGAAATACTTCACACCGCTTTCGAACAGATGCTGATCCTTGGCACCCGGCACATTCTTGTACAGGTTGTCGCCGCAGCGTTCGCTGTGGCCCATCTTGCCCAGCACACGGCCGTCGGGTGAGGTGATCCCCTCCACGGCGCAGAGGGAACCGTTGGGATTCCAGCTGCCGTCTGCGGAGGGACGGCCGTCGGGATCGACATACTGGGTGGCGATCTGTCCGTTGGAGGCCAGGGTGCGAAGCACCGCGTCGGACGCCACAAAGCGGCCCTCACCGTGGGAAATCGGAATACTGTGGATTTCCCCGGGTTCACAGCCCGCCAGCCACGGGGATTTTACCGAGGCGACGCGGGTGTATACCATGCGGCTGATATGGCGGCCCACCGTGTTGAAGGTCAGGGTGGGATCGTCCTCCCCGATGTCCACGATACGTCCGTAGGGGACCAAACCCAGCTTAATCAGCGCCTGGAATCCGTTGCAGATACCCAGCATCAAGCCGTCACGGTGGTTCAGCAGCTCGGCCACCGCATCGGCCACCCGGGGGCTGCGGAATACGGTAGCGATAAATTTGCCCGATCCGTCCGGCTCGTCGCCGCCGGAGAAACCGCCGGGAAGCATAACGATCTGGGAACGGCGGATCGCCTGTTCCATGCGGGCGATGGTCTCTTCGATACCGGCGGCGGTGAGATTGCGCACCACCAGCGTCTCCGGCTCAGCGCCTGCCCGCGCGAAAGCGCGGGCCGTATCGTATTCACAGTTGGTACCGGGGAAAACCGGGATAAACACCCGTGGCTTCGCGGCGCGGACCGCCGGTGCCTCGGTATTGCGCTGGATATAGAGGGACACCTCCGGCGTCATGGCGGGGCGCTCGTCCGATTCCACCGGAAATACGGCGGACAACGGGTGCAGCCAGCTGTCGATCAGGCGTTCCAGGGGCA
This sequence comes from Clostridiales bacterium, assembly GCA_022800315.1. Classification (GTDB taxonomy): domain Bacteria; phylum Bacillota; class Clostridia; order Oscillospirales; family Acutalibacteraceae; genus Avimonas_A. The sequence continues at coordinate 11,695 of JAAWQC010000038.1, read as the reverse complement.
GCTCCTCTCCTTCGATGACGATGGAGGGATCTTCCCGGGTGGTGCCGAGGAGGGTGTAATCCAGCCCCTCCAGGCACATATCCCCTTCCTTCAGCTCCACCACCAGCGAACCGGCCAGCGGGGCGAAAAGGGTGGCGCGGTCAATGCCGCGGTTGAAGGCAAAGCCGATCTTATTGCCGAAGCACATGCGGGCCACAGCGGCGGCGACACCGCCCTCCCGCACCACCGAGGCGGAGCGGATGACCCCAAACTGCACCAGCTTGGATATCTCGTCCAGCAGGATTCTGACCTTCGGCCAGTCGGGCAGGCGGGACGCTTCGTCCACCGGCAGGGGCAGGAAGGCAACCAGCGAACCCTCGTGACGGAAGGCGGCGGTGCCGATTTTGGAGGCCTTGCCCATGCCCACCGCAAAGCTGACCAGGGTGGGCGGCACGTCCAGCTGCTCAAAGCTGCCGGACATGGAGTCCTTGCCGCCGATGGAGGGTACCCCCAGCTCACGCTGGGCGAGGAAGGCTCCCAGCAGAGCGGCGGCGGGCTTGCCCCACCGCTCCGGCACATCCCGCAGGCGCTCAAAATACTCCTGGAAAGTCAGGCGGGCCTTCAGTGGATCGACGCCCATGGCGGCCAGCTTGGCCAGTGAATTAGTGACGGCATAGGCCGCGCCGTGAAAGGGACTCCACCGGGAAATGCCCGGCAGGAAGCCGTAGGTCATGGCGGTCACGTCGTCCGTCTCACCGGCGGTGGGCAGCTTGGCGGCCATGCCCTCCTCCGGGGTCAGCTGGTATTTGCCCGCATAGGGCATGTTCACGGTGGCGGCGCCGATACTGGCGTCGAAACGCTCCACCAGACCCTTCTGGCTGGCAACCTCCAGCCGCTTCAGGTTTTCTTCGAACGCTTCGGGCAGCGGAATCACCGCCAGGCCCGAGGGGATCGCGGTGCGATATTCCCCGTCGGGATCGGGCGCGGCGATGGCCGCGTTGGCTACCTGGGTCACCCCGTTGGTATTAAGGAAGGCGCGGCTGATATCCACGACACGGTCGCCCCGCCAGTTCATGGTCAGGCGGGGGGTCTTTTCCACCACCGCCACCGGCGTGGCCTCCAGATTTTCCCGGTCGGCGGCAGCGATAAAGGCCTCCACGTCGGCGGGTGCCAGCACGACGGCCATCCTCTCCTGGGATTCGGAGATAGCCAGCTCGGTGCCGTCCAGCCCATCGTATTTCTTCGGCACGCGGTCCAGATCAATGGTCAGACCGTCGGCCAGCTCACCGATGGCGACGCACACGCCGCCGGCGCCGAAATCGTTGCAGCGCTTGATCAGGCGGGAAACCTTACCGTCGCGGAAGAGGCGCTGGATTTTGCGTTCAGTCGGAGGATTGCCCTTCTGTACCTCGGCCCCGCAGGTATCGATGGAGTCGGAGGTGTGGGCCTTGGAGGAACCGGTGGCACCGCCGCAGCCATCGCGGCCGGTGCGGCCGCCCAGCAGGACGATCACATCGCCGGGCGCCGGCACATCGCGGACCACGTTCGCCTTGGGAGACGCGCCGATGACCGCGCCGATCTCCATGCGCTTGGCAGCATAGCCGGGATCGTACAGCTCCGCTACCTGTCCGGTGGCCAGGCCGATCTGGTTGCCGTAGGACGAATATCCCGACGCAGCGCCGGTGGTGATTTTGCGGGTGGGCAGTTTGCCCTCCATGGTCTTCTCCAGCGGCAGACGGGGATCGCCGCTGCCGGTGACCCGCATCGCCTGGTAGACATAGGCACGCCCGGACAGCGGGTCGCGGATCGCGCCGCCCAGACAGGTGGCCGCGCCGCCGAAGGGTTCGATCTCGGTGGGATGATTGTGGGTCTCATTCTTGAACTGGACCAGCCACTGTTCGGTTTTTCCGTCGATGGTCACCGGCACCTCGATCGAACAGGCATTGATCTCATCGGATTCGTCCAGATCGGGGACAAGACCCCGTTTTTTCAGCAGTTTGGCGCCCAGGACCGCCATGTCCATCAGACAGACGTCTTTATTCCCCTCCCGCTCGCCGTACACCTCGCGGCGGGCGTCGAAATAGGCGGCCAGCGCCTGCTCGATGGCATCGGTAAGCGGTTGGGAATGGGGCTTGTCCTTTTTCACCTCGATCTTTTCGAGGCGGGTCAGGAAGGTGGTATGCCGGCAGTGATCCGACCAGTAGGTGTCGATCACGCGCAGTTCGGTGACGGTGGGGTCCCGCTTCTCCTCATCGCGGAAATAAGCCTGGCAGAAGCGCAGGTCGGCGGCTGTCATAGCAAAGCCCATCTGCTGCCAGTAGGCGGTGACCGCTGCCTCGTCCATCGAGATGAAGCCGGTTACCCGCGCCACATCGTCGGGGACATCGGCTGCCAGGTCCAGCGTCACCGGTTTGCCCAAAGAGGCCACCCGGGATTCCACCGGGTTGACCAGATACTGCTGTACCTGCCGGAACTGGCTGTCGGTCAGCCGTCCACGGAGGGCCACCACCTGAGCGGTCACCACCTGTGGGCGTTCCCCCTGGGTCAGCAGCTGGACGCACTGGGCGGCAGAATCCGCCCGCTGGTCGTATTGGCCCGGAAGATATTCCATGGCAAAAACCCGCCATTCGGGGCCGAATGTAAGCTCCTCATCGTATACCCTGTCAGCGTTGGGCTCGGAGAACACCGTGCCCCGCGCCTGCTCGAACTGGGCAGGAGTCAGCCCCTCGATATCGTAACGGTTGAACAGACGCAGCCCTTCCAGCTCGCGGAGGCCGAGGTTTTCCCGCAGGTCGGTCAGCATTTTGCGGGCCTCCACATCGAAGCCCTCCCGTTTCTCCACAAATACACGAATAACGTTCGACATCCTCTTTACCTTGCCTTTCCTCCGCCGCGCCGGAAATTCTTCCAGAAGCGTAATACAGAGCCGTTATACCCGAGAACTTCATTTCGGCGTTCTGCGGACATTTTACCATAGATTTTTAACTGCCTGGAAGAATATCCGGCGCGGCCTTTGCCGCGGAGGGACTTCGTCGCGAAAGGGGATTCTTCCGGTCCGCAGACCGCCGGTAAGGCGTTCTGCGGACATTTTACCATACTTTATGTCAAATAGAAAGAGATAAAACCGACGAATCGAGGAATTGGCAGCCGCCGGCTTTGTTTATCCCGCCGGAAGGATCAATCGAATCGGCTGAAAAGACAAATAGGATTTGAAACCCGGACCTGTCTACCGTATAATAAGAGAAACAAAGGAGGGAATCGGATGGATACCTATCGGACCACCGTCCTGCGGCGGGAACTGGACGTGCGCGGGGTAATCACGGTGCATTATTTCGAATTCGCCCGTGACTATCTGTTTACAGGGGAGGCCCATCCCTTCTGGGAGCTGCTGTATGTGGATAAGGGAAGCGTTATGGTAGACGCGGGCGGGAAACGCTATCACCTGCGCCATGGGGAGCTGATCTTTCACCAGCCGGACGAATTCCACACGGTGGTGGCCGACGGCGTCAACGCGCCGAATCTCGCCGTCATCTCCTTTGACTGCCCCTCCCCTTCGATGGATTTTTTCCGCGGGCGGCTTCTCCACGCGGGGGAAGCGGAGCGGGAGCTGCTGTCTCGCATCCTGCGGGAGGCGGAGGCCGCCTTCGCCACCCCGCTGGACAATCCCGCGGTGACCTGCCTGAAGCGGGCGGACAACGCCCCCTTCGGCAGCGAGCAGATGATCGCCCTGCTGCTGGAGGAACTGCTCATCGGCCTGATCCGGCGGGAGCGGGGGGAACAGCACGCCGCCCGCATCACCTCAACGGTGAAGCGGCGATCAGGCAACGAGCTGGCGGCCCGTGTCATCGCCTATATGGAGGAAAACGCCGGCGGCAGCCTGACCTTTTCGGATATCTGCCGTTTCTCCGCCCAAAGCGCCACCAACCTGAAGACCATTTTCAAGTCGGTGACTGGCATGGGGGTGATGGAGTACTATCGCCGGCTGAAAATCGAAATGGCGAAAAAGATGCTGCGGGAGGGCGAAGGAAACGTCACTCAGATCGCCGACCGGCTGGGCTACGCCAGCGTCCACTACTTTTCCCGCTATTTCAAGCAGGCCACCGGTATGACCCCCACCGAATACACCCTGTCGGTTCAAATGAAATAAAAAAAGCGGGCTCCGGGATTAAATCCCGGAGCCCGCTTTTTTCACCAGTTTTCCTCCGCCAGGCGGCGTTCCAGCTCTCTCAGCCTCTGACGGCGGCCCTTCCAGTCGGGAAGGACCCCCTCCACCAGCGACCAGAAGCGGGGGGAGTGGTTGTGTTCCACCGTGTGGGCCAACTCGTGTACCACCACATATTCGACGGCTTCCTCCGGCGCCATCAGCAGCCGCCAGCTGAAATTCACGCTGTTGCGCCCCGAGCAGGAGCCCCAACGGGTCCTCGCCCCCGTAATCCGGATTCCCGTGGGCCGCCAGCCGGTAAGGGCGGCGTAGCGCTCCACGACAGCGGGAAGCTCCCGCTCCGCCCGCCGCCGGTACCACCCTGCCAAAGCGGCGCGGACGGCGCTCTCCCCCTGCCGCCATACCGTGTCCGGCAGGGTCAGGGTATTTTCTTCAAACCTTTCCGCGCCGCCGGAAGCCAGCCGAATCTCCCGTCCCCGGCAGGGGATCGCTGAACCGGGGCGCAGGACAAAGGTGTCCCGGTTTTCCTCCCGCTCGGCCATCTCGGTCCGGCGGGCGGCAATCCAAGCCGCTTTTTCCTCCACAAACCGGTCGATGACCGCGGCGGGCAAACGGAGCGGGGCCCGCACCTGCAGGCGTCCATCGGCGTTGACCACCAGCGCCAGCGTCCTGCGCCGGGAACGGATCAGCTCGTAGGCTGCCTGGTCATGGCTGCTCATGGCATTCCTCCAGCAGGCGGATCAGGGCCCGTTCGTATGCCGCGTCCTGCGCCAGCGTCCGCTTGGGTCCACCCTTTAAACGGCCGCCGGCCCGGCGGATTTTTTTAGCCGTGTGTCGGGCCAGCAGCAGAGCGTCGATATTTTCCGCTGTGTATTCCATCCCGTCCTGATGCAGCACCCGGGCGCCCCGCGCCAGGCACATGGCCGCCAGCCCATAATCCTGGGTCACCGCCAGATCGCCCGCCGCCAAGCGGTTGACCAGGGCGAAATCCACGCTGTCCGCCCCGCGGGAAACCGTGATGGTTTCAGCACCCTCCCGCTCAAACACATGGGAGGTATCGCACAGGAGAAGGACCGGAACACCCCGGCTAGCGGCCGCCTTCAGGGTGATATCCACCACCGGGCAGCCGTCCGCGTCCACCAGAATCCGCATCGCCGTTTCCTCCTATCGTCCCACCGTCTGTTTGTAAACCGCCGCCGGGAGGCTGTAACACTCCTCGTCGCACAGAGTACCGTCGTATAACACTTCCGACTGCCGCAGGCACCCTTCGTACTCAAAACCGCATTTCATCAACACCCGGCGGGAAGAGGCGTTGAAGGAATAACAGTACGCGGTGATCAGGGGAAGCCCCCTCGTTTCAAAACCATGATGGAGCGCCGCGCGGACCGCTTCGGTGGCATAGCCTTTGCCCCAGCTCTCTTTGGCCAGCGAATATCCCAGCATCCGCACACGGCCGTTCTGCCGCTTTGGATCCCCGATCAGGCCGAGGGAGCCGATCAGGCGGCCTGTCTGCCGTTCCACGATACCCCACACCGCTTCCTGCCCGATAAAAATCTCCCGCAGAAGCCGGAGGGTCTCCTCCCGGCTCTTGTGGGGCTTCCATCCTGCATTGCGTCCCACAGCGGGATTCTGTGAATAGGCAAACATGACGTCGGCATCCCCTTCGGTCAACGGACGCAAGTGAAGACGGCCGGTCAGCAGTTCCATACGTTCTTCCCTTTCACCTTATACAACAGATAGAACTGCTGTGCAGTTCCATACGTTCTTCCCTTTCACCTTATACAACAGATAGAACTGCTGTGCAGTTCCATACGTTCTTCCCTCTCTCCTTTTTTCAGTATATCATTGACCCGGGCCGCTGTACAGTCCCGCCGAACGGTTAAGGGGAGAGAGCGAACGCTCTCTCCCCTGTTCATCAGTTGATGACCGATGCGGTGACGATCTGGCCCCAGTCGTTGCAGAAGGTGTTGATGTCGCGGGATTCGTCCTCCCGGTCGTCAAAATACAGCCGCTCCTGAGTCAGCTCCTCCAGCTGATCGAGGCGCCCCTCCAAATAATCGGTGATCCGGCGACGGGCGGTGCGGGCGCGGCCCATCAGCCCGCTGAGGCGCGTATCGGCCACTTCGTAACCGAAAGGCTTGTTCTCCCCCATCCAGGAATTGTAAAAGGCGTCGGAGAATCGCTCCAGCTGTTCGATCAGGGCGGGCAGACGGACATCGGCCAGCTCCCTTAAGACGGCGCGGTCGCCCGCGCGGTAGGCAGCGGTCAGCTCGGTTCCCAGCGTGGCCTTCAGCGCGAGAACACGGCTGAGTTCGGCGGCATAGGCAAACAGCCGGCGATACCGGGGATTGCGCTGGCCCGCCCCGTCCAGTTCTTTGCCGCAGGCGTCGAAAAAGGCTGGGAAGGAGGCGTCCACGTGTTTGTCGAACAGGCCCAACATCACATCCTGATACAGCAAATATTTGGAGGGATTGAGACCGGGAGCGGGCTGGTTCTCGGTGGTGCGGTTGGGTTTATCCAGCAGGAAGAAATCCTCCAGCACGCCGCCGGTGCAGGCCGTCAGCCGGGAGGACAACGCCTCGTCGCTGATGTCGCCCCCCTGATAGCTGTATTCCGCGTACAGCTGCAGCGCCGGCAGCACGGCGAACAGCGGGCACTCGGCGCCGTTATCCCCCCAGCCGGTGGCCATGACCTCCTTCAAGCCTGCCGCCGCGCACTCCGCCAGCGCAATGCGGGCGACCTTCAGGCTGTATTTCAGCTCGGGCAGCATGCCGTTCCATTTCCACGCGGCGCCGGCAAAACCCACGGGGTTGCGAAACTGCTGATGATTGCGGAGCACCTGCCGGTATCCCGCCGGGTTGTTGTTGTAGTATTCCCAGTAAACCAGCGTGACCTCGGGCGGCACCTGGTCGATGACCTCCGGCGGAATGACCCCTTCCTCGCCGGAATAGCCCCCCGCCGCCAGATGGAAGAACATATCGCTCCACATCATGGGGCTAAGACCGTATTTTTTGCAAATCTCATTGACCCGCGTCACATGCTCCAGCATGATCTGCGCGCGGGGCCGCATGCCGTGTTTATCCATATACCGGCCCAGACCGATCAGGTGGGCCTCATCCATGCCGATGTTGATCCGGCGGCTGCGCAGGCACCGGGACATATGGGCAATCATTTTTTCCACCAGTGCATAGGTATCGTCCTCACCCGCCATCAGGATATCGGCGCAGTCCTTGAGCCGGTTGTAACAGGGCCAGCGGAGGGCGGTGGCCAGATGGGCCAGCGTCTGGATGCAGGGCACTACCTCCACGCCCAGCGCGTCGGCAAAATCGTCGATCTGCCGCAGCTCCTGTTCGGAATACCGGCCGCGCATATAGCCGAAATAGGGTTCTCCCTCCAGCTCGTACATATCCTCGGTGTACAGCTGCAGGGTGTCCAGTCCCATCAGGGCCATCATGCGGATCATTTCCTGTATGGTATTCACCGTGGGTACCGCGTTGCGGGAACAATCCATCATATAGCCGTTGGAGGGGAACAACGGCTTCTCCACCTTTTCCCACCGGATCTCTCCCCGGCTGAACGCCTCCAGCAGAAGGGACAGGCCGCGATAAAACTCAATTCGGCGGGAATAGGCGATATGCGCCCTGCTGCCCTCCAGCTCGACTCTCAGACCTTCCGGACAGCTCTCCGCCGTCACCTGCAGGTCCGCATTCCTGCCGCTGCTCAGCACGATGCCGTGATCCGCCAACGCGGATGTCCCTCTCAGCAGGCATTCGTCGTCGGCATTCAGGGTAATTTTCATTTGCATGTCCGCACATCCTCTCCATTGGAAGCTGAAGAATGTTTTCGCCATTCTTCCTTCATATATGTAATAGATAATAGAAAGCGGGACCCGTCCTCCGCGGCAAATCGGTTATGCAGCGTCAAACAGGTCCCGCCTCAGGTTACGGTATCGGAATAGACTGCGTTACGCTCAGTCTACGGTGATCCAGTGTATGATGCCGCCGTTGGAGTTGCCCAGGATCAGATAATCCACCGTAAACTGGGTGTAGGACATGGGCTCTACCGTTACGGTATACACCAGGGAACGTTCGTCGGCCAGCTTATCATAGGCTTGCCCGTTGATGATGGGCCAGAAAGTCCCATTTTTCTCAACGTATTTGCTGGCGTCCACTCCTGCCGGAAGTTTATCGTGATACAGGATCGGCCGGATGTTCATCAAGGCGTTCAGTACCTTGCCGTCCTTGTCCCGCACGCAGGACATCAGCGCGCCGGCAACCGAACCCTTTTTATAAACCTTGAAGGTGCGGGGCTTGTCGCCGGTATTCACCAGGGTAATGTTGTCGTTGTAGGTAACCATCCAGTTGCCGGTGTTAGCCGGCTCGCCGCGGCCGTCAGCGTGCTCGTTGTCGATGATGATGGGATTGCCCTCGGAATCGATGCCATTGAACACCATCATATCGGTGCCGATCGATTTGTGGTCGTTCTGGGGATTCAGGCTGGTGCGCCACTCCTGACCGTTGACGGTATGAGGAACGCTCTTATACTCCGCGAAGGGGGTCGTGTTATTTTTGGCCTGCGGGTCGTACATCACTTCATAGGTCACCGGCAGCTTGCCCTTGGGCGTTTCGTCGTTGACCGTCCAGCTCAGGTTGGTTTCGATCAGGCCCAGATGAGGATCGGTGCCCTTGTACTGAGCGCCATAGTCCTTGCCATTGCGGCCGTCCACATGGCCCTGCTCCGGCGGGTTCGCCTGTACCTGGGCCGGGTCGTTGTAGGGATAGAAGGTGCCTGCCACATCACCACCGGTGACGCTGAACTGCACAGCGCCGTTGGAGCACCGGCCCTTCAGTACCTGTTTGTTGGCGGTATCGGCCACATTGGTCCCGTTATAGGCATCCTGAGAGGTACCGCCCAGCACATAGATATACTGGCCTGCCGGTATACGATAGGTGGTGGGCTTGAATACACGGGGGGTATAGTCCAGGAAATCCTGCCCTTTATAAATCCAAGATTCTTTGCCGTCCGCGTCAAAATAATCATCCGGCAGCTCGAAACGCATGTTATAGAAGTCGGACCAGGAGCGCTGGCCCAGCCATTCGCCGTCGATCTGGAATCCGACATTGTATACGGTCACAATGGCGTCTTCCGTCTCACTGGTGTTGAGCAGCTGATATCCCAGGAAGAAATTGCTTCCGGTATGGTTGGAATGCTCATAGGTGAAGTTGTACAACCCGCTCATATGCTCGGTGCGGATTATCGCGGCGCCCAGATCCTCCGGCGCCAGCATCTCGGGGTTGTTGGAGTAGATGTAGGTGCCGCCCTCGCGTTTTTGATACTCGACGGTGCAGGGTTCCAGCGGGTTGCCCTCCGTCTTCTCGACAGTGACCTCCTGCTGGGTAAAAATGTTCTCAAAGGGCATATAGGGGTTTTCGACGCCTTCGTCCCCCGCCGCTTTGACATCCACAGTAAACGGCGTACTTTTCTCGTCGGTGGTGATCTTCATAAAATAGTTCTTCCCTTCTGTCAGTGACGAGGAAACGCTTGCCGTGCCGGAGGCCAGCTGTTTGCCCTTCCCGTCAAAAATTTGGATCTTGGTAGCGTTGTCGGCGCTGAAGGTATAGGTATCCGTTGTGCTGGCGGTAAATCCATACTCCCGCACGGATTTATCCGAGCTGACATCCTCAATATTCGCGCGGATATCCACCTGGGGGATCCCCGCCTTTTTGACATCGAAGGATTCGCCGCAGCCCGTCAGCGACAGGGACATCGTAATCGCCATAGTCAGCGCCACCGCGCTGCAAAGACCTTTTTTCATTCTCTAATCCAACCTTTCGGTACGGTGTAAGCGTCCGCCGGCACAGCCCACGGATCGGGCTTACAGGAAAATGCGGTTGCCGCCTCAACCGGAATGTGTACGTTTCAAACCGTCGCGGAAAGCCTCCATGGTCAAAGGGGAATCAGGGTGAAGCTCCAGCCAATTGATAATGGAGCCATCCGGCGCATAATCGTTGACACTGAACCAAACAGAGGCCTTGATATTGGGGAACAGCCCCTGCTCGTAACAATCGAACATGCCCCGAATCCACTGAGCCTGCTGATCATTTCGGATTCCCTCACCGCCGCTGCAACCGAATTCTGAAACAATCCAGGGCCAATCCATGAAGAATGGACGATAATTCTCCTGAATCTTCTCATAAATTTTGCGGAAAGAGGGAAATCCCATATGGGTCATGCAATATCCGGTGACACCGATGACATGCATATATTCCGCCGGAGGCATGTAGTTGATAAAATTGGCCCACCGGCAGGGCGGATAACTGTTATCAAACGGATTGCATATCCAGATGGCGTTATGCACGCCTTCCTGTTCGAAGATGCGGTACAGCCGTTTCCAGGTCTCGATAAAAATATCGGGGTCCAGCAGATTCGCCAGCCCGCAGTAACTGGTCCAGTCGGCATTCATCTCATTGTTCAGGCGGAATAATACCGGTTTGCCGTAAGCCTTTATCCCGCGAGCCAGCTCACGGAGCTTATCGTCCATTTTGCCGCGGTACACATCCAGCGCCACGGTATCAGAGGAAAGATTCGTGTTGTTGGTGCCGGTGTACTGGTAGGTGAACTGCAGCTGACGCCCGGCATCGGATACCCGCTGAAGCGCTTCGGCCGGAAACTCCTGCACAATGTGCCGATAGATCGAAACGATGGGGAATCGATACTCCATCTTTTCTTCAAACGCCTCGAACTGTTCGAGTTCACCGTCATTGCCGTGACTGGTGAACAGACCCCAATCGATCTCGGTGGCATTCGTCAGCCGGTCGTAATAGGCCCTTGTCTCAGGGGTCCAGTCCTCCGATATATGGGGGACAAATTCCAGGCAATAGGCAGCGGTCCCGCAGGCGGAAATCACACGCAGGGAACGGACCACCGGTTCCAGATCAAACGGCTCCGCCGATTTAAGGGAAAAATGAAAAAATTCCGGGGAATCGTTATACAGCTTGACAAAGGTATAGTAGGTCAGGCTGCCTTCCGGCATATCTTCCAGATGAAGATGAAGAAACTCCGCCTCGTAACCGTTCATTTCTTCGAGGTGAGCCGGCCGCCATTCGGTAATGCGATTTTCCCGCAGATAACGGGGGTGCTTGATATGGCGGTCGAAACACTCGGCAAAAAAGAACTGACGGGTGTCGTAGGTAACCGTTTCTTTTGTCACCGTCAGTACCAGCCGGTCGGTCTGATATCGTACACGCACAGGACTGCGGCTGTAGTCAGGCTGCCAATCGGCTGGTATATCCAGCGTATATCCGTCGGGATAGTTGACGGCACGCTTGAGACTTCCCGCGATGTACAGAAGCTTATTGTCCCGTTCCGGATTCCAGATACCTGCATCGGCTTCGGTACGCAGACGGCCGTCCTCGAACCATTCCACACGGTCAGGGGCGGGGAATCCGGCCAGGGCCTCCTCTTCCGGCGGCCGGCTGTTCCGGTTGTGTGAATCACTCATGATAGCCCTCCAAACACAAAACGAGGGCCCGTGGCAGGCGGGAATTCCCGCCT
>JAAWQC010000006.1 GCA_022800315.1 Clostridiales bacterium | reverse complement strand
GGGATGGGGTTTTAAGGGGAAACCCGTTCGAAAGGTTTCCCCTTAACGATTCTTTTCCCCCCTTTTCTTATCGTCAAGAAAAGGGGGCCTGCGGAGCAATGCCCGCGCCGCACAGGCGCATAACTTAACCAAATTCAAATATTTTCTGAAACAGCAAATAAAAATACCCTGTCATAAAGGAGGGGGGAAGCGACGCTTCCCCCCTCCTTTATTCAGTCCTCAAACAGCGGTGTGCTGAAATACCGTTCACCGGTATCGGGCAGCACGGTGACCACCCGCTTGCCCCTGCCGAGCTTTTTCGCCAGGCGCAGGGCGGCGGCCACATTGGAGCCGCTGGAAATCCCGCATAAAATCCCCTCCTGGGAGGCGAGGCGGCGGGCGGTGCCCAGCGCTTCCTCGTCGCTGACCACGCAGACCTCGGAATAGATCGAGGTGTTGAGATTATCGGGAATCAGCCCGTCGCCAATACCCATCTGGAGATGGGTGCCGATACTCCCCCCCGACAAAATGGCCGCGTTCTCCGGTTCCACCGCCCAGATTTCGATATCGGGATACCGGCCGCGGAGCACCTCGCCGATGCCCGACAGGGTGCCGCCGGTACCCACGCCGGAGCAGAAGCCGTCGATGGGCCCTTCCGCCTGTTCCAGAATTTCCTGCGCGGTAAACTTCCGATGGACGTCGGGATTGTCGGGATTGACGAACTGCTGCGGGATGAATACACGGGAATCCTTTGCCGCCATCTCCATCGCCAAAGACATGCAGCGATCGATACAGTCGCCGATGTCCCCCTCGTCGTGCACCAAAATCACCTCGGCCCCGTATTGGCTCACCAGCCGCCGGCGTTCCTCGCTGACCGAGTCGGGCATGATAATGACCACCCGGTAACCCTTCACCGCGCCCACCAGGGCGATGCCGATCCCCTGATTGCCGCTGGTGGGCTCCACCAGCAGGGTGTCCGGCCCGATCAGGCCTTTTTCCTCCGCACGCTCGATCATGTGCAGAGCGGTGCGCGTCTTAATGGAACCGCCAATATTCACTCCCTCGTATTTTACCAGCACCTGCGCGTCCTCCGGACCGGCCATACGCTGCAGCCGGATCAGCGGGGTGTGGCCCACAGCCTCCAATATCGTGTTTGCCGTCAAGGAAAAACCCCCTGTTCGTTTCAATCGCTTATCCGTTTATCATAGCGGATTTTTCCGTTGGTTGCAAGCGAAAACAGGATTCAAGCCCATCCCCTTTACAGGGGCAGCGCTTCCCGCTCCTCTCTCCGCCGTACCTGTGCGAGAAGGCGCTCGTACTCGCCCCGGAGACTGGTATACAGGCTCAGTATCTCCCGCAAATTCTGCGCCGCCGCCGCGGTCAGCTCATCGTAGCGGTTCAGCACCAGATCCACCAGCACGGGACACAGAAGGCCGTCCGCCTTCATCCCCGTCAGGATGGCGCGGACCCGCTCCTTGTCATAGGCATCTTTATAACTGCGTTTGCGTATCAGGGCGCTGAGGATATCCGCGATGGCGACGATTCGCTCGTCAGTGCTCAAATGGTCGCCGGTTAGGCCCCGGAGATAGCCCGATCCGTCCAGCTTTTCGTGATGACGCACCGCGATGCGGCGGATACAGGGAGACACCAGGTCGGCAAGAATCTCGTCGCTGACCTCCACATGCCGGCGCATGACCGTCATTTCCTCCGGGGTCAGACGCCCCAGCTTCTCCAGGATAGCGATGGGGGTCGAGACCTTCCCCACGTCGTGGAGCAGGGCCCCGTAATACAGGCTGTCCAGCTCGTCATCCGGTTCGCCCAGCATCCGCCCAATCTCCACGCTCAGGCTCACCGTCGTCACGGTATGCAGCACAGTGTATTCACTGCGGAAGTCGATGGAAAACGCGACCATCTGCAGAAACTTCCGCCGTTCCTCCGGCGTAAAATCCGCCGTCTTGAACAATTCGTTAAGCGAGTCCCGATAGGCGCCCGTTTTCAGCGCCTCCATCAGGCCTTCCTCCCGCTCCGCCTGACGAAACCGGTCGACCCACTGGGGTGAAAACAGTTTACCCCGCTGTCTCTCTATATAAGGGAAAAGAGATACACCGCTCAGATGCAGGATGTCGATCCGGTCGGCCAGCAGGATCAGGGAGGCAGCTCCTGTGTGCGCTCATCCTCCCCCTCCCCCGTCAGCAGATAATACGGACGATGATGAAAGAGGACAGCCCGCGCATAATCCTCCAGCGGGGAAAGATTTTTCAGAAACAGGTAACCGTATATCGAATGCTCCCATACGGTATCGGTTTCGAAGACCACCATCCGGTCGATGTCCTCGGTTTTATAGGCGCCCACATCATGAAGCAGGGCGGCCACTACCCGGTTTACCCGTTCGTGGGGCGACAGGTCCTCCGCACGGGACAGCAGGCGGTATACCAGATAAGCCACACGCGACCCGTGGTCGAGCAGGCGCGGGTCCACCCGGCTCAGGGTGCGCTCTACGATTTTCAGGGTGTCGCGGCTGCCGATAATATCCATCGGTATTCACCTCATCGGATTGCAGATGCCGGGCCCGTCAAAGCGGGAACCAGTCCGTACAGTATAGCACAGATAAGGATACCCCGTCCTGTTTTCCCCGCATTTTTTCGTAAGGCGGCGGGCATGGCGAAAAAGATCACGTTTTGTATACAACTCCGATACAAACATCTGGTATACTACAAAAGCAGTTACATGGTAAAGGAGGAGGAAGCTGAGGTGAACCGGATACTGGTCGTGGAGGATGAAGCCGCTATCGCGGAACTGATACAGCTCAGCCTGACAGGGGCGGGATACGCCTGCGAATACGCGCTGGACGGCCGCAGCGGGGCCGACCGGATCGAAGAAGGCGATTTCGACCTGATCCTGCTCGACATTATGCTGCCCGAATTCGACGGCTTTGAGCTGATGGAATATATCGCGCCCCTGCACATCCCCGTCATTTTCGTTACCGCCCGCGACTCGGTGCAGGACAAGGTCAAGGGCCTGCGGATGGGCGCGGACGACTATCTGGTCAAACCCTTTGAGATCGACGAACTCCTCGCCCGGGTGGAGTCGGTGCTCCGCCGGTATCACAAGGGACAGCGTATCCTGCATTTCGGCGGTATCACCATCGACACCGAGGTGCGCAGCGTCGTCCGCGACGGACAGGCCATCGATCTGACGCCCAAAGAATTCGAACTGCTGCTGCTCTTTGTACGCAATCCCAATACCGTGCTGTATCGTGAGGCGATGTTTGAAAAAATATGGGGCGAGGAATACAGCGGCGAGACGCGGACCCTCGATCTGCATATTCAGCGGCTGCGCCGGAAGCTCGGCTGGGAAAAACAGATCAAAACCATCTATAAAATCGGTTATCGGCTCATGCCGGCGGAGGAGCAGACGTGAAATTCTCACTCAAGCTGGTGCTGTGCACCACCGTGGTGATATCGGTGCTGTTTTCCGCCGGCGGCACCATCATGGTACGGCAAAATTTCAACCACTCCTTGGAAACCGCCGCCAGCCAGAACAACACGCAGCATTCACTGGAACGATACGCCATGGAATCCAGTATGCTCAACACCATCATGAACGGCGAAATGCTCACCAACGAAAAGCTGGCGGAATACGGCAAACGCCTGACCGGCTATATGGGGGAACCGGGCAAGCAGCTGTGCATCTATACCGAGGACTGCCGCACCGTCTTCTCCAACCTCCGCTTCACACTCAGCCGGAAGGAAGCAGAACACATCCTGTCGGAGGGCGAAACCTATCGTTACCGGCGGGAAGGCGACACTGTACTCATGCTGTTTTCCTCCCGGCTGGACGTGGCGAATCACCCGGCTTACCTGCTCAGCGCCTACGATGTCACCTCCCTCTTTACCGAGCGGGACCGCCAGTTACAGGAATACCTGCTGCTGGACGCCCTGATCCTGGTCGCTTCGGTGGCGGCGGTAGCCCTTCTTTCCCTGCTGCTGACCGCCCCGATCAAGAAGCTGAACCTCGCCAGCCGGAAAATCGCCGCCGGCGCCTATCACGAACGAACCGATATCCACACCTCCGACGAGATCGGGGAACTGAGCCTCAGCTTCAACCAGATGGCGCAGGCGGTGGAAGAAAAGATCGACGAGCTGGGGCAGTCGCTCCAGCAGCGGGATAACTTCATCGCCGGATTTTCCCACGAGATCAAAACCCCTATGACCGCCATCATCGGTTATGCCGACCTGCTGCGTTCCGCGCAGTGCAGCAAGGAAGTCCAGCTGAAGGCCGCCAACTACATCTTCCGGGAGGGAAAACGGCTGGAGCAGCTCTCCCGCAAGCTGATGGATCTGATGGCCCTGACCGACCGGGAGGTCGAGCTGGTCCCCCTGGAGGCGGACGGCTTCTTCCGACGGCTGCGGGACACCCTTTCTCCCCTGCTGGGCGGCGTCACCCTCACCCTGAGAGGCGGACCGGGCACGTTTTACGGCGACCCCGACCTGCTGCAGTGCCTGCTGAAAAACCTGGTGGAAAACGCCGTCCGCTCCCGTCCCATCAACGACGAGGTGGTACTGTTCTGGGAGTTTTCAAACGATCGGCCGTCAGACAATTCCCGCGGCCGAATGGCCGTTCAGGTATCGGATACCGGCCGTGGTATCCCGCCGGATGAGCTTCCCCATATCACCGAACCTTTCTATATGGTGGACAAGTCCCGCACGCGGGACGGCGGCGGCGCGGGAATCGGGCTGTCCCTGTGCCGGCAGATCGCCAGGCTCCACGGCGCCGAACTGCGTTTCGAGAGCCTTCCGGACCGGGGAACCACCGTGTCCTTTGAACTGGCCATGGCGGAACAGGAGGCGGCACATGAAGATATATAAAGGTATTCTGGCCTCCCTGGCCGCCGCCGCCGTCGTCCTGACCGCCGAACTGCTGCCGCTCAAACTGTTCGAACAGCAGGAAGATACCCTCTTCGGCAGGTCCTATCCCCTTCCCAACGCCGCCGGCAAAATCGACCCGCAGGCAGAGGATATCTATCTGGTCGAAACCATTCGGGATATTTATGAAAATGGCTATGAAGGCGGCAATCAGAGTTATGAAGCCCGCTATGCCCGCCTGAGCGATCAGCTCCCCCTCCAGCTCCGGCAGATGAACGAACAGGACATACTGGACAGCCGCCTTTACGACTGGATGGAGGAAGGCTATACCTATTTGGGGGATTCCTATATGGGATACAACGGAGGTACGCTGAACATCATTGAATCCGTTTGCTATTTGGAAAACGTCAAAGCAATGGATGTGTATCACGAATTCCTGTTTCTTATGGAGGAACGGACGAACAAACTGCTCACCCTCCGGTTTTTGTATAACAATCCGGTAATACTGGACAAAACGGCGCAAATCGCTATAATGGAAAAGTATATTACCTATCTCGACCTGGATATCCTCGGGGACTGGGTATACAACGAAGTTGGTCTGACGTCGCAGAAAGCGCAGCTGCAGGTGGTATGCCATACCACACAAAACGTCTTCCTGCTGCAGATCGTCCCCGTGGATTTTTACCGGCAGAATGTATACGCCTTTATCGACAGCTGGCTGATTCCCTACTGATGAACACCACCATCGGCAGCCGTGTCGCGGGCAAAAAATACACGCACATCCCGTGCATCTAACAGAAAGGTCTGAACAGTATGAAGGATAATCAGGATAAAAACCGGCACGCCAAGAGCAAACGAACCATCGTGGAGCCCTCCTCCCCCGGTGCGTCACCGGCAGCGGAAGGTACGCCTGTCCGCCGGGGCAAGCGCAAGGCTTCTAAAAAAACCGTAGTCAAACGGGTCATCATCGGCGTGATCGCCTTTATGGTGTTGCTGGCTGCCGGCCTGTTCACCTTCGTGGCACTGACCCTGGGGAAAATGAAGGTCACCTCCATCACCACCGACCCCTCCTCGCTGAAGATCGACCAGAGCACGTTCGGCGACGGCCAGTACGACGACATCACCAACATCGCCCTGTTCGGCGTGGACCGCCGTGACGGCAGCAACGGCCGTTCGGACGCGATCATGGTGCTGACGGTCGACCGCAAAAACAACAAGATGAAGGCCACCTCCTTCCTGCGGGACAGCTTCGTCACCATCGAGGGCCGAGCCCACAAGGAAAAGCTCGGCCACGCCTACAATTACGGCGGCCCTGAGCTGGCGATTAAAACCCTCAATGACAATTTCGGCCTGAATGTCACCGACTATGTGACCATCGATTTCGACTCCATGGCCAAGGTGGTGGACGCCGTGGGCGGCGTTACCATCGACGTGCAGCAGGGCGAGCTGGAAAGTCTGAACAAGTGTATCGACGAATACGCCGATATCTACGGCATCAAAAACCGTACCTATGTGAAAAACGCGGGGGAACAGCTGCTCAACGGTATGCAGGCCTGCGGATACTCCCGGGTCCGATACGACCATAATGCCGGCGACGACCGCCGCCGCACCGAACGGCAGCGCACCGTCATCGAAAAGGTGTTCAACAAAGCCCTGAACATGTCGGTTGCCGAATATCCCGCCCTGGCCGCCAAGGTGGTCCCGCTGGTGGAAACCTCCATGGATATGGGTAAAATCCTGGGTCTGGGCACCAAAATCATGGCCAGCGGCGCCGCGGAATTCGAGCAGGCCCGTTTCCCCATGGATGTGGATATCAAATTCGATACCAAGTACGGCATGTCGGTGGCCACCTTCGACGAGGCGGTCACCAAGCAGAAAATCAAAAATTTCATCTTCGAAGACATGGATCCCTACACCACCGCCCCGGCTACCACCACTACCGCGGCGAAGAAATAAAGCAGAGACAGATACGCGGCCTCCTGTCCGATGGACGGGAGGCCGCTTTATTTGACAAGCGTTTGCAGGCGGGGTATGATAATAGAAAAGACAAAAGGAGCGGAATTCCCATGCAGGAAGCGGAACAGTCCGTCGGCCGGATGCCTCACGACCACGGCCAGAATATCGAACAGGTGCTAAAAAAGATGCCTCCGGAAGGGGAATTCGGCAAGGCGGCCGACGTGTTCCAGCAGCTGTGCGACCCGTCCCGTCTGCGCATTCTGTGGCTGCTGTGCCACAGTGAGGAATGCGTTTACAACCTCTCCGCCGCCGTGGGGATGAGCAGTCCTGCCGTCTCCCATCATCTGCGCACCCTGCGCCAAAGCGGCCTGCTCAGCAGCCGTCGCGACGGCAAAGAGGTGTATTACCGGCTGGCGGACACTGAGGAAGCGCGGCTGGTCCATCGCATGGTCGACGATATTTTCGATATGAACTGTCCCCGCAATTCCATCCGCTGACCTTACACACAACCGATATCGTAGAGGACCGGGACCAGCATAGCTGGTCCCGGTTCTTTTTTGGTTCACGGTTAATCCGATACGATCTTTTCGACCTGCAGGGCGCGGATAGCGTTCATTATCGCCAGCACTGACACGCCCACATCGGCAAAAACAGCCGACCACATATTGGCATATCCCAGCGCGCCCAGCAGCAGGATCACCGCCTTGACCCCCAGCGCAAATACGATGTTCTGCCGCACGATCCGCAGGGTTTTCCGCGAAATACGGATAGCCGCGGCCAGCTTACTGGGCTCGTCGGTCATGATAACCACATCCGCCGCCTCGATGGCCGCGTCAGAGCCGAGTCCTCCCATGGCGATGCCGATATCCGCCCGTGCCAGCACCGGCGCGTCGTTGATGCCGTCCCCCACGAAGGCCAGTTTGCCCCGGGAGCTCTTTTCGGTAAGCAGCTCTTCCATCCGCTCCACCTTGTCGGCGGGAAGCAGACCGGTATAAGCCTGATCGATGCCCACCTGCTTTGCCACCCGCTGTCCCACCGCGTCACTGTCGCCGGTGAGCATCACAGTGCGCCGGACATGATTCTCCTTTAGCAGGGCGATGGCGCCGGCCGCATCCGGCTTGATTTCGTCCTCGATAACCAGCCGCCCGGCATAAACGCCATCGACCGCCAGATGGACCACCGTACCGGCTTCCTGCCCGCTGTCAAAAGCGATCCCCTCGCTCTCCATCAGACGGCGGTTACCCGCCAGTATCGCGCGTCCGTCGATAACCGCCCGCACACCGTGTCCCGCCAGTTCCTCCACCCGTTCCACACGGGAGCGGTCAACCACGCCGCCGTAGGCTCTCAGGATGGACTGGGCAATGGGATGTGAGGAGCTGCTCTCGGCATAAGCCGCCAGCTCCAGCAGCGCCCTGTCGTCCATCCCGGTACTGTGGACGCCGGTGACGGCAAAACTTCCTTTGGTCAGGGTGCCGGTCTTATCGAATACCACCATTTCGGTATCGGCCAGTGCTTCCAGATAGCTGCTGCCCTTGATGAGCACCCCCGCCTTCGAAGCGCCGCCTATGCCGCCGAAGAAACTCATCGGCACCGAGATCACCAGCGCGCAGGGGCAGGAGATGACCAGGAAGGTCAAGGCCCGCGTCACCCATTCCCCGAAGGGATAGCCGGGCAGAAACAGCGGCGGCACCACCGCCAGCAGGACGGCGGCGATGACGACGGCGGGCGTGTAATACCGGGCAAACTTAGTAATGAAGTTTTCCGCCTTGGCCTTTTTTGATGAAGCGTTCTCCACCAGGTCCAGGATTTTAGCCACGGTAGATTCCCCGTATACACGGGAAACCTCTACCGTCAGCCGGCCAGTCAGGTTAATGCAGCCGCTGATGACCTCATCGCCCGGCTCCGCGTCCCGGGGTACCGACTCACCGGTCAGCGCAGAGGTATCCAGCGAAGAGACGCCCGCCAGTATCCGGCCGTCCAGAGGGATACGCTCGCCGGGATTAATCACGATGCAGTCGCCAACCTCCACCTCGTCGGGGTCCACCTGCACCAACTCCCCTCCGCGCTCCACATTGGCATAATCGGGGCGGATATCCATCAGGCTGGAGATGGATTTGCGGGACTTCCCCACCGCATAGGATTGGAACAGCTCGCCCACCTGATAGAACAGCATCACCGCGACGCCCTCGGGATAATCCCCCACCGCAAAAGCGCCCACCGTGGCAATCGCCATCAGAAAATTCTCATCGAAAACCTGCCCGTGGGCGATGTTGACCGCCGCCCGCCACAGGATATCCCAGCCGATCAGGAGGTAAACCGCCAGGAAAGCAATCAGGCGCGGGATTCCCTCCAGGGGCAGCAGCGCCGCCAGCACCAATCCCGCACCCGACAGCAGGATACGAATGAGTTGTTTTTTATGTTTCATCTCGGTCATCCTTTCCCCGGCGGCCTTCAAAGCGGCCGACGGGCTTGATTCGTGGCCGCGAATACGCCTGACTCTACCGGACGGTTACCTCCGGCTCCAGTTTACGGATCACTGTTTTAGCCTTTGCCAGTACGTCGTCCAGACGGCTGTCGTCACATTCCAGCGTCATACGCTGGGTCATGAAGCTGACCGAAGCGTCGCTGACGCCGTCCAGCTTTTTGAGGGCATTTTCTATTTTCGCCGCGCAATTGGCACAATCCAGGTTTTCCAGACGATAGGTCTTTTTCATCGTGAATCTCCCTTTCTTACTCAGCGGACAGGTTCCGCTTTATTCATTCAATTAAATGATTGCTTAATTGATCTTACGTTTATTATATGCATCCATTGTCCCTTTGTCAACAGAAAAAAGGGCTGTCCGAAAAATATTCTTTCCCGCCGGCCGCGTAAAACGCCGCCGGCCGTAAAAAAGCACCAGCGGATATCACCGCCGGCGCTCTTTTCGACAATTCACCTATCCATCAACGGAGGGAGGAAGAATCCCATCGCAGGTCATACAGGTCGGCCCGTCTGGCCGACAGCAGCGGAAGCTGCTCCCGCACCGTATCCGTCTTCCCTAAGTCCAGCTCCACCACAGCGGCCTGCGCCTCTGCGCCAAACTGCGCCAGCAACCGCCCCCAGGGGTCTGCCGCCAGGGTATGCCCATAGGAAACGTAAGCGGCCGATTCGTCCCGCGCCGGAGCCACACCCACGGTGAACACCTGATTGTCCACCGCCCGGCTGCGGAAAACCAGTTCCCAATGGGCGGGGCCGGTGGTAGGATTAAAAGCCGCCGGAACAACGATCAGGCGGGCGCCCTGCAGGGCGATCCACCGCGACAGTTCGGGAAACCGGATGTCGAAACAGACGCACACCCCTACCCGCCCAAAGGGGGTGTCGAATAGGGTGGGGTGGGTTCCTGCCGACAGGGTGTCCGATTCCCGAAAATGCTGCCCGCCGCTGACATCGATATCAAACAGATGGATTTTGCGGTGCCGGGCCAGCTCTCTCCCGTCGGGACCGAAAACGAAGGAGGTGTTGTACAGGCAGCCGTCCTCTCCCTGCTCGGGAAGGGACCCCGCCACGAGATAGAGTCCCGTCTCCTTCGCCGCCGCGCTCATGGCCTTCCAGACGGGCCCGCCCGCCGGTTCCGCAAAGGACCGGAAGGATTCGTTCCCATAGGGGCAGAGAAACATCTCAGGCAGGACGGCCAATTCGGCCCCCTGCTGTTTCATCTCCTCGATATACCGCAGCGCCGTGCGCACATTCTGATCCCGATGAGCGGTCACCGGCATCTGGATGAGTCCCAGCTTCATGCCCTCCGCCTCCTCTTTTTCCTATTGTAGTGCGGGCCCGCCGTCCCTGTCAAGGCAAAGCGCCCCGGCACTTATCCTTGAATCACCTGTAAGCCTGTGTTACAATAAGAGTATCCCCACTTTATCCGACGACGGAAGGAGCTGCCGCCATGAAACTGCAGGAATCCGGAGAAAATTATCTGGAAACCATTTTAATGCTGAAAAATGAAAAGGGATATGTCCGTTCGATTGATGTGGCGCACGCCCTCTCTTTTACCAAGCCCAGCGTCAGCCGGGCGATGTCGGTGCTCAAAAAGGCGGGCCATATCGTGTTCGACGAGGATGGCGGTATCGAATTGACGGCGTCGGGACGGCAGATTGCGGAACAGATTTATGAGCGCCACCGGCTGCTCACCGACTATCTGAAAGCTATCGGTGTCTCGGACGAAACCGCGGCCGCCGACGCCTGCCGCATCGAGCACGTCATCAGTCAGGAGACCTTTGAACGGCTCAAGGCCCATGCGGCCCCGCACATCAATTGAAAGAACGCAGTCCGCCGGCTATACAGCCGGCGGACTTACTATTCCGGTATTATTCTTCCCAGTGCCGATGCTGGCAGGGAATTGAACGGTGGGATATCGTATCGAAATTATAGCCCTCCGCGCTCAGCTGCTGAATCATCTGGGGCAGGGCGTCCCGTGTGGCGGTGTTAGCCGGTACGTCGTGCATCAGCACGACCGGTTCCAGCTTGCTGACCGAGGGGCCGATCACGTTGCCCAGCACCTGTTCCACCGTCTGTTTGTAACCGCTGGCGTCACCGGAGGATACGTTCCAGTCGTGGTAGGTCAGCCCCCGGCGCTTTGCCTGCAGGGCAATCTCCCGCACCAGGCCTTCACCGCCGTATTTGTAGCTGACTGTGTTGCTGCTGCCGCCGGGAAAGCGGAACTGGGTGGGCCGCATCCCGGTCTCGCTGTACAGCAGGTCGGATATACGGTCGAAATCCTCAAAATAGGCGTCGACGCTCTGATACACCTGCGAATAGTCATGGGTGTAGGTATGTATGGCCAGCTCGTGCCCTTCCGCCGCGATACGGCGGTACATTTCACGGGAGAAGGCGTCCTCGTGTCCCACCACGAAAAAGGTGGCCTTTACATGATAGGCGGCCAGAATGTCAAGGATCTGGGGCGTCAGCTTGCTGGGCCCGTCATCAAAGGTGAGATAAGCGGTACCGGACGGCTCCGCATAACGGGGGACCGGCGCGGCGTCGGCCGGCAGATATTCCGCCAGCGGGTCGAAGGTCGGCAGATGGGTGGTGATCTGGGTTTGGTGCGGCACCGTCGGGCGGGCGGAGGTTTGTGTCACGGTGGTCACCGTAGTCGCCGTGGTGGTCGTGATCGTCGTGGAAGTGGAAGACGTCGTATCGGCGGCCTCAACGGCCGCTTCGGTTGTCGCGGCGGCCGGGCGGCGGGTGGTGCCCGCCGTCGCCGGCGGGTCGTCGGATACTTCGTGGACATCGTTTTCACGGTAGGAGTTCAGGGCGGCGGTGTTTTGCGTCTGGATGGACAGCGGGGATTCCACCGAAAGGGTCATGATACAGGCGCCGGTGGCCATCAGCGCCAGCGTTACCGTGGCGATGGCCATACGCAGATGCTTTTTGATAAAATTCATCATCCTTCACCCCTTTTTTCCAGTATACGCCGAATTTTTTGCTCTGTCGATGCTATTCGGGCATATTTTCGCAATGGTAACAAAGCTGTAATCAACCCGACGGGAGAGGGCCCCAAACGCACCCGGATTCCCACCCGATTCCCCTATATCCTATGCGCGGCCTTGTCCGAAAAGAAGCGTGACCCCGCTTGTTCCCCCAGCGGTAAAATGATATAGTAAATCTCCATTATAGAAAAAGGAGTGGTAATCATGCCTGAAAATACTCCCTTGTCCCTGCCGGCAGTCGTACCCCTGCCGCCTGATTTGATGAAAGAGGCGATGGCGCTGGTCTGGCGCGTTTTTCAGCAGTTCGAGTCCCCGGATTATGTGCCTGAGGGGATTGAAACCTTTCGCCGTTTCATCAATTGCGGCGATATGGCGGAGCGGCAGCGAACGGGAGAGTATACCTTCTGGTGCGCGCGGACGGACGGAACCCTCGCCGGCGTGCTGGGCCTGCGGGAACCCGCCCATGTCAGCCTGCTGTTTGTGGACGCGCCTTATCACCGGCGCGGGACCGCCACCCGCCTGATGGAGAAGGCCGTACGAAACGCCGTTTCCCGCGGCGCGGAAGAAATGACGGTCAATTCCTCTCCCTATGCGGTGGGATTTTATCGGCGGTTCGGTTTTATCGACGACAGCGGAGAACAGACACGGGATGGCATCCGGTTTACCCCGATGACCCTGACTCTGAGCAAAATTACCGCCAAATAATGAAAGGAGGCCGCGGCGGATAATCCGCCGCGGCCTCTTCGCTTCCTTTTCTCAACATCAGGGTTTTCTACTCAACCATGGTGAGGAACTCCGCCTCGTCGATGATGCGGATTCCCAGCTCCTGCGCCTTGGTCAATTTGCTGCCTCCGCCCTCGCCGGCCAGCACCACCGACGTCTTTTTGGATACGCTCCCGGCGGTCTTGCCGCCGAATTTTTCAATAAGGGCGGACGCTTCGTCCCTTGTCATGGTGGGAAGGGCCCCGGTGAGGACGAAGGTCATGCCCGCAAACCGACTGTCCGTCCGCTCGGTCCTGCAGGCCATATTGACACCCGCTTTTTTCAGCTGCTCCACAAAGTGACGGGACTGGGGCAGGGCGAAAAACTGGATGACGCTGTCCGCCATGATTTTGCCGAAACCGTCGATAGCGGCCAGTTCCTCCGGCGTCGCCTCCATGATCCGATCCATCTCGCCGAACCGCTCGGCCAGCAGCTTGGCGCCCTTCTGACCGATGTGACGGATGCCCAGGGCGAAGATCACCCGGTACAGATCGTTCTCTTTGGATTTTTCAATGGCGGCCATCAAATTGTCAGCGGATTTTTCCCCCTTGCGCTCCAGAGCGGCCACCGCCTCCCGGTCAAGGGAATACAGGTCGTAAGCGTTGCTGACCAGCCCTTCCGCGATCAACTGTTCCGCCACCGCGGCACCCATCCCCTCGATATCCATCGCGTCGCGGGAAGCAAAATGGATCAGACGGCGCTGCTGCTGGGCGGGACATTCAGGGTTATCGCACCGCAGGGCCGCCTCCCCCTCCTCGCGAAACACCTCCGATCCGCAGGAGGGGCAGTGGGAGGGCATCTCATAGGGGACACTGCCGTCGGCATGACAGGCGACCCGCACCACCTCGGGTATGATGTCCCCCGCCTTGCGTAGCACCACCGTGTCGCCGACCCCCAGCGCCTTTTCCCGAATAAAATCTTCGTTGTGGAGGGTGGCGCGGCTCACCGTCGTACCGGCCAGCGTCACCGGGTCGAAGATACCGGTGGGGGTCAGCACGCCGGTTCGCCCCACGTTGATCTCCACCTCCAGCAGGCGGGTCTGTTTTTCCTCCGGCGGATATTTATAGGCGGAGGCCCACTTGGGGAATTTCGACGTGCTGCCGATGCGCTCCCGCATGGCGAAATCGTCCACCTTGACCACCGCGCCGTCGATATCATAGGGAAACCCCCGGCGCATCTCACCGATGCGCTCCACCTCCCGTATCACCTCGTCGATGGCGGACACGCGGGTATAAAAAGGGATGGTGTTCAGCCCCAGCTCTTTCATCAGTTCCAGCGATCGGGCATGGGAACCAACCTCCTCCCCCTCCACCAGCTGGAGGTTAAAGATGAAGATATCCAGGTCCCGTCCCTTTGTCACGGCGGAATCCTTCTGCCGCAGGGAACCGGCTGCCGCGTTCCGCGGATTCTTGAAGGCCTTTTCCCCGTTTTCCTCCTGCGCCGCTACCAGGCGGGCAAAGCTCTCCCGCGGCATATACGCCTCACCCCGCGCGATCAGTCGAGGGACCGGACGGGTCAGCCGGTCGGGTATGGATCGGATGGTGCGCAGGTTGGCGGTCACGTCTTCTCCGGTCTGTCCGTCGCCGCGGGTAGCGCCTCGGAGCAGCTTGCCGTCCACGTATTCCAGCGCCACCGACAGCCCGTCGATCTTGGGCTCCACCACGTAAACGGGGGCTTCCCCCTCCGGCAGTGCTTCGCGCACCCGGCGGTCAAATTCCCGCAGCTCGTCAAAGGAAAAAACGTCCTGTAAGCTCTCCAGCGGCACCTCGTGCTTCACCGGCGAAAAAAGCGCCGACCGCTCCCCCTGTACCCGCTGGGTGTAGGAATCGGGGGTGATCAGCTGGGGATATTCCCCCTCCAGCGCCCGCAGCTCTCGGGTGAGAGCATCGAATTCGTCATCCTCCAGCTCGGGGGCGTCTTCCTCGTAATAACGCCGGCTGTGATAGGCAATCTGTTCCCGAAGCTCTTCGGTGCGTTTTCTGGCGGCTTCAAATTCCACAGCGATTTCCTCCTGTCGGGCCGATCCCGTGCCCGCCCGTATTTAGCAGTTCCCTATTGAAAAACGTTTCTTACCGTTGGATAACTACCAGCAGCTACACCGGTTCCTTTCCCCTGGTTAATAAACTATGCGGCAAGGAACCGGTGTCAAAGAATTCCTTTTGGAATTCTTCCTCTATGTTTATTATAACATATATATGGTTATATATCGCGTATTTTTCGATCGAAAACCGTCGATTACCCGTCCGATTTTTCGGTTACTCCGCTGCCTTCGCGCCGCCGAGGAGGGTGCCCAGCCCCAACTGCCCGTCGATCTGGGCGTAGGCGTCGGGCACATCACCTTTCAGGATGGTTTCCGCCACCATAAAGTCGGTGGAGGTGGTCAGATTGGTGACATAATCGGGCAGTACCAGCGAAACGTTCAGCTCGACGGTAAGCAGGATCTCGTGCCGCGTCTGGTTGATGCCCGCGGAGGCAAACGAACTGGAGATATTGGACAGTGCCGTGCCGTTCATGGAGATGCGGATGGGAATCCTTGGGCCGCGTCCGGTAAAATATTCTCCCCCAATCAGATCGCCCAGCGGAATGCGGAATTCCTGATATTCCTTTTTGGCCAGCTCCTCCAGCACGGCGGTGGTGGTGGCCGCCTTCAGCCGGTTGATGCTGACGATATCGGCTTCCGCCGACTGAATATCACCGTTTGGTCCCTTTTGTATGTGGATCAGCCCGTCGTAGGTGTATTCTCCCCCCGCCAGCACCTGGGTAACTGCGTTGTTGACCGCCATGGTGGCCAGTGTCTGCGCCTGGTTGGTGCCATAAGCTTTGATAATCGGCCGGATACGGCTGTCGATCATCAGGGCGATCAGCATCAGGCCTACCCCCGCCGCCAGCAGGCGCAGCGCCATCGGCCTGCGTCCGCGGGGCGAACCGATGGTCCTTCTCATACAGCCTTCCCCCTTCCGTCTCTGTTTACTCTATCATACGCGCCGGAGAAAAAGGAGTTCCGAAAAAGAGGGGCAAACGACCGTTTCTGCCGTCATTTTCCTCGATTTCTACCATTTTCGCGGCCAGAATCATCCGAGGCCGCCTTTCATCCGGTCAATACCGAATTGACAATCCTGCCTCATTCGATTAAACTGGATGCTGTCTGCCGACGCGCCTCAGTCTCTGTAACAATCAATTATAAAGTATAGGGTGTTCTGATGAAAATGCCAGCCGGTCCCATCGACCCGATGATGTTTGCTCCCTGTGGGATGAATTGTCAGGTATGTTACCAGCATAGCGATCATCCGAAGCCGTGCGGGGGCTGCCACAGCAGAAGCCTGCAAAAGCCGAAGCATTGCCGCAACTGCCCCATACGGGAATGCACCGTCAAAAAAGATCTTTCTTATTGCTATGAATGCCTCGAATACCCCTGCAAATCCATTAAAAATTTGGAGAAGAGCTACATCACCCGATACGGTGCCAGCCTGATACAAAACAGCTGCTTTGTTAAAGAAAAAGGGCTGGCCGCCTTTATGAAACAGCAGAAGGCGGCCTATACCTGTCCGGCGTGCGGAGGTATTCTCTCTCTGCAGGACGGGAGGTGCAGCGATTGCCGGTGGCGGACTGATAATGACCTTTGATTCTATTCTTCAAAACAAAAACCGCCCGCCGTGGTTTTCCACAGCGGGCGGTTTTTATAATCGAATACTTATTCCGCAGACTCTTCGGTTTCCCCGGCGGGAGCTTCCTCAGCGGTTTCGGAATCCCCTTCATCCTCAGCGGGGACGTCCTCCAGCAGTTCGCGGATGGACAGGCTGATGCGCTTCTTGTCATAGTCAATATTGGTGATCTTGACCGTGACCTCTTCGCCCACCTTAAGCTCATCCTGCGGCTTCTCCACACGATGGTTGGCGATCTGGGATATATGGATCAGGCCGTCTACGCCGGGCAGCAGCTGGGCGAAGGCGCCAAAGGTGGTCATACCGACAACCTTGGCCTTAACGACCGAACCCACCGGATATTGCTCCTTCAGGATTTCCCACGGGTTGTCCTCGGTCTTGCGGTATCCCAGAGAAATTTTCTTCTTCTCATGATCCAGATCCTTGATGTAAACCTCAACCTTGTCGCCGACGTTCACCACCTCGGACGGATGCTTGATACGGCTCCAGGACAGCTCGGAGATGTGGATCATACCATCCACGCCGCCGATATCCACAAAGGCACCGTAAGAGGTCAGGGACTTGACCACGCCGGCGTAGGTCTGGCCGACCTCGGCCTTCTCCCAGAAAGCGCCTTCCTTCTCCTTGCGCTCCTCGCGGGCGACCTGACGGACAGAGCCCACCGCGCGGCGGCGGCTCTTGTTGGTTTCGATGATGCGGAACCGGACGGTGGTGCCCTTCAGGGGAGACAGATCCTCCATCCGCATGGCGGACGCCTGGGAAGCGGGCACGAACACGCGCACACCGTTGGTGACGACCAGCATACCGCCCTTGATCACGTCGGTGACGGTGCCTTCCAGAACGGCGCCGCTTTCCTCCGCCTCGACGACCTTGTCCCAGCCTTTCATGGCGTCCACACGCTTCTTGGACAGCATGATAGTGCCTTCCTGATCGTTGGTGCGCATGATCAACAGCTCCAGCTCGTCACCCACCTTGACCAGGTCTTCGACCTTGGCGTTGGGATCGGCGCTCAGCTCGTCGGCGGGAATATACCCCGCCTGCTTGCGTCCGACGACCTCAACCTGCACCTCGTTGGGTGCAATACCGACAACCACGCCGTGTACCCTTTCGTCAGTACTGAGGCTCTGCAGCGACGCCTCCAGCGCCTCTTCAAAGCTCATCTCGTCGAACGACTTGGCCGGGACGGTCGAGGCGGCCTCGGCCTGATCGGCCGTTTCCGCGGCGGCTGCCGCTGCATCGGACACGATGGTCTCGGCAGCGGCGGCATCCTCGACCCTCTGGACTTCGTTGTTCTTTTCAATTTCGGACATGGTTGAAAGTACCTCCTTTATAATATCGGCAGGCGTTGACGCACCGGCGGTCAAACCGGCCGTCCGAATCCCCTCAAACCACTGGCGCGAAAGCTCGTCCGCCGTTTCAATCAGCACGGTCGGGCAATTCGCGGAACACACGTCCCTCAGCTTCGCGGTATTGGAGCTCTGACGTCCACCGACAATCACCATTATATCGCTTTTCAGCGACAATTCAACCGCCTCGTTTTGCCTTTTGGCAGTTGCATCACATATTGTATCAAAAACGAGAAGATTTGTATAGTGCTTTTTTGCGATTTTCACGCAATTCTCCCACGTTTTGGTGTGAAATGTTGTCTGCGAAACCATCGCTACCGGATGATCGGCGCTCCACTCCCCTTTTTCGATCTCTTTCGACAGTTCTTCGGCGGAAGAAAAGACCACGGATGGGCCGGAGCAATGACCCCGAATACCAATCACCTCGGGATGCCGGTGGTCCCCCGCAATGAGCAGGAGCGCTCCCTTCGCCGACTGCTCGGCGGCGATCCGGTGGATTTTCGAGACAAAGGGACAGGTGGCGTCGCACATCTCCACCGGCAGCTCCCGTATGTGTTCCACCGTATCGCGGGGAACGCCGTGAGAGCGGATGACCAGTACAGCACCCTCCGGCACCTCGTCGGGTGTCTGGGCGATACGAACGCCCCGCCGGGCCAGCTGGTCCACCAGCTGGGGGTTATGGATGATCGGGCCGAGGGTATACACCGTACGCCCTTCGTCCAGCAGCTCGTTCACACGCGCCACTGCCTTGCTCACGCCGAAACAAAAGCCCGCGGAATGGGCCAGCAGTATCTCCACGCAGACGCCTCCTTACCTATTGTACCCGAAATCTCACGGAATTTTATTCGGATGGGGCGGTTTCCCCACCTTCTCCCTGTCCCGCCAGTTCGGCGATGCGCCCCATGATGAGGCGGGAGGCATACCGCAGGTCGGGCCGTTCGGTATTGTCCAGATGAAGCTGGTCGAAGGGGATGGGCTCACCGATATCGATATAAGTCATATGGAACAGCCGTACCTTCTGGTCTTTGCTGTGGATGCCCACCGGCAGAACCTGCGCGCCGGTGCGGGACACGATCAGGGCGGCGCCCGATTTGGCGCGGCCCATCCTGCCGTCCTTCGACCGGGTCCCCTCGGGGAAAATTCCCAGCAGCTTGCCTTCTTTCACCAGGCGCACCGAGGTATCGATGGCGCCGGTGTCGCCGGCGCCCCGGTTGACGGGAAACGCGCCGAATTTCTTGCCGAAAAACCAGCTGGCTATCCCCACCTTGAACAGCTCCGCCTTGGCCATGTAGTAGATATGCCGTTTTTGGCAGATGAGCAGAAAGACCGGGTCGATGTCGGAGATATGATTGGCGCACAGCACGGTGGGCACGCCGCCGTCCTCCGTCGGAATATGTTCGCGGCCGGTCACCCTGTAGGGGAACAGCAGCCAGAAGAGCGGACGGAAAAACCACAGTAAGAATCGTGCCAGTCGCATAGCGAACACCCTCTCTTATGTTTGGTCAGCCGGAGGCTGAAGGCTCTCCACCAGCCGGCGGATCACCGCCGCCGACTGCTCCAGCGTCAGGTCGGAGGAATCCACCCGGACCGCGCCCTCCGCCTCTCTGAGCGGCGCGATATCCCGGTGGGAATCATCGTAGTCCCGCTGGGTCATGTCCTTCAGCACCTCGTCGTAGGTCACCGCCGTCCCCTTTTCGGCCAGCTCGTCGAAACGGCGGCGGGCCCGCACCTCGGCGGAGGCGGTCAGGAAAACCTTCAGATCGGCGTCGGGCAGCACCACCGTGCCGATATCCCGCCCGTCCATGATGATGCTGATGGATTTTGCCGTGTCCCGCTGGATGTCCAGCAAAAACGCCCGCACGGCGGGGAACGCCGACACACGGGAGGCTGCCATGGATACCTCCGGCGTGCGGATTTTGCCGTTCACATCCTCCCCGCCAAGGAACACGTGCTGTCCGTCCTCCTGCTGAGCGAGACGGATGGACAGGGTGGGCAGGAGCGCTTCTACCGCCGCCTGATCGGCCGGGTCGCCGCCGCCCTGCAGCACGGCATAGCCGATGGTGCGGTATAACGCGCCGGTATCGACATACAAAAAGCCCAGTTCCCTTGCTAACATTCTGGCGATGGTGCTCTTCCCCGCACCGGAGGGTCCGTCGATGGCGACAGACAGCGGTCGCTTTTTATCCTTCATGTTATCAGACATCCTTCAGAACAGTATCACAGCGCGTCAGTCGAGGGACAGCGCCGCCTGACGGCCCGCCGCCGCCCCGGTGGAAAAGGCGATCTGCAGGTTGTAGCCGCCGGTGTAGGCGTCCACGTCCAGCACTTCGCCGGCAAAATACAGCCCCGGCACCCGTTTGGATTCCATGGTCTTGGGGCTGACCTCTTTCACACTGACGCCGCCGGAGGTCACGATGGCTTCCTCCACCGGGCGGAAACCGTCCACCGGCACCGGCAGAGCCTTGAGCAGGACGGCGAGACGCGTCCGCTCTTCCCTGGTCACCGAATGGCATTTGCGGTCGGGCGGAATCTCTGACAGCCGTACCATCGGCAGTATCAGCTTGCGGGGAAGCAGCTTATCCAGCGAGTTGGCGAAATCCCGGTTGCGGTTTTCCTCCAGATCACGCAGCAGGCGGACGTCCAGCTGCTCCGGCGTCAGCCCCGGCTTCAGATCGAGCAGCAGGGTATACCGCCCCGGCGCCATCTGACGCATATGGGCGCTGGCACTGAGCACCAGCGGGCCCGACAGACCGAAGTGGGTGAACAGAAGCTCTCCCAGGTCTTCAAACACCGTCTTGCCCGTCCGGTTGTCCCGCGCAGTCAGACGGCAGTTGCGCAGGGACAGCCCCTGGGCCTCGGCGCACCAGCGGGCCGGGGAAATCAGCGGCACAAGAGACGGCCGCGGGGGGATCAGGGTATGCCCCGCCTGCTCCGCCAGCCGGTACCCGTCGCCGTCCGAACCGGTGAGCGGGTAGGACAGGCCGCCGGTGCATACGATTACCGCGTCCGCCGCCAGCTCTTCCCCGTCGGCGGTGCGCACTCCACGGCACACGCCGTCCTTCATCAGCAGCGCCGCCCCCCGTCCCTGCTTCAGCAGGACGCCGCCCTCACGGGCAAAACGCACCAGCGCTTCGGCGATATCGGCCGCCTTGTCGGAGCAGGGAAACACCCGGCTTCCTCGTTCCGTTTTCAGCGGCACACCGAGACCTTCAAACAGTTCCATGGTATCCTGCGGCGTCAGCGCCGACAGCGCGCCGTATAAGAAACGCCCGTTTTCGGGCACATGCCGGATGAATTCCTCCACCGTACAGTTGTTGGTCACATTACAGCGCCCTTTGCCGGTGATGCGCACCTTGCGGGCCGGACGGCCGCCCCGCTCCAGCACGGTAATTTTTAGATCCGGACGCTCTTTGGCGGCGAATCCCGCCGCCGTCAGCCCGGCGGCGCCGCCGCCGACAATCAGCAGATGTCCCAGCGTTTCCGCCTCCTTCACGCCAGGCGAGGACTCATTCCTCGCCGAATTTCTGATAGACCTCGTATTTTTCCCACAGGTCCTCCAGCTCGCCCAGCGTCTGGGTCACGCCGTCCATTTTTTTCAGCGATGCCGCCACGATGAGGGCGTTGATGATACTCAGCGGCGCCACCAGCGAATCCACGATGGTAGCCATGTCGCTGTGGGCCAGCAGCAGATAGCTGGCCTGCTCCGCTATGGGGGACGCGGGGCTGTCGGTGATAGCGATCACCTTTGCATGACGGGAATGGGCAAAATGCATCGCCTTGACCGCCTTGCTGGAATAGCGGGGGAAGCTGAAGCCGATGATGGCGTCCGATTCATCAATATGCAGCATTTCCTCGAATATTTCCGTCTCACTGTTGGTGTAGATCAGATGGATGTCCACCAGGAGCATTTTGAGATAATAGGCCAGGAAATTGGCCAGCGCCCGGCAGCTTCCCGCCCCAAAAATGTAGACACGCCGCGCGCCGACAATAGCGTCGACCGCCTGATAAAACACATCCTGCGGCAGCTCCTCCAGTGTCTGGCGGATATTGGCGATATCGCAGGCCATGATATTGTCCAGCACCTCGTCGTCCCGCATGCGGGCGCGGGTGACCTCGATGCGCTGGACCGAGGTCAGCTTGCTGCGCACCAGCTCCTGCATGGCCCGCTGCAGGCGGGGATACCCGTCAAACTGCAGTTCGGTGGCAAAGCGGACCACAGTGGATTCGCTGACGCCGACCGCCTCTCCCAGCTTGTTCGCGGTCATGAACGCGGCCGCATCGTAGTGCTCCAGTATATAGCGCGCGATGCGCTTCTGCCCTTTGGAAAAGGTAGGCATTTTTTCGGTTATCAGGGTGATCAGGTTCACTTTCACATTGATCGCCTCCTGTCCCCTATTTTAAAGCGAAACGGTCGTTAATGCAAGAGGAAAGTGCCTTTCCTGCAAAAAAGGCCGCGGATAACCCGCGGCCTCAGTGGCGGAAAATCCGGCTCAGCTTGGGATGCAGCCGGTACCAGTAGGCGGTGATCACATTGGTCAGCGCCAGATCGTATATCACAAAAATAACATTGCCGATCAGGAGAAAGACCAGCGGCAGGCTGACCCCGAACAGTTCAAAGTCGGTCGGCAGGTGAAAGACGAAAATAGTCAGCAGATAAGACCCCACCATGGTCCCGTTGAAAATTACCAGTTTCACAATCCATTCCAGCCAGCGCTTTTTCATCTTCTCCAGCAGCGATTTGGCGATGGGGTAATAGCCGAAGAAGGTGATGAACAGCACCTTGGCCTCCGGGTCAGGCGCCACCAAAAGCGACAGCAGCGCCACCGCGGCATAGGCGAGCCAGCCCCATTTGACCCCCGCCTCCATCACCACGGGGATCAGCACCGCACCAGCCATGGCCGGCAGCGCGTAGGTGGCGATGGGGATCGCCGTCATCACCATCAGAATCAGGGAGAGTGCCGCCAGTATACCGCACAGCGCCACCTTGCTGGTATGCTTCATCGCCCGGAACATCCTTTCCGTTCAGGTATCGTTTTCCCCACGGGAACCGGCGTCCCTTGTCGCCCGGCATCAGCAGCAGCGGATAAAGTCCCCGCCCATGCATTCGCAGCAGCAGTCGGTGCAGATCAGGGCATTACAGACGTCACAGGCGGAACAGCCGCCTCCCGCCGGAGCGCCGGTGGTCCGGTAACCGCCGGTTTGCCGCTGGGAATTCATCTGACTCATCGCCGCCTGATATTCCGCGTTGCCGGGATCCATCCGGCACGCCGTAGCGAAGTTCTGGTAGGCATCTTCCAGCCAGCCCTTTTTATACAGGATGCTGCCCTTGAGAAAATACCACTCCGCGTCGCGGGAACCGGCCGGCACCCCGTCGATAAGCATTTCGGCGTCCTGTATGCGGCCGCTGTTGATCATATTGCGCACATCCGCATAGCGGGAAGAAGCAGAGCCGCCGCCGTATCCGCCGGAGCCGGAACCGCGGCCCTTGCGCATATTGACGATGGTGTCGTAGGCCTCGTTGACCTCCTGCATCTTCTCCTGCGCCAGCTCGGACAGCGGATTATTGCTGTAGTTGTCGGGGTGATATTTTCGCGCCATCTCACGATAGGCGGTTTTCACCTCGTCATCAGTGGCGTTGGGATTGACGCCCAGTATCTTATAGGGATCGTTAACGCTCATTGCTTTTGACCACGCCTTTCCGGCTAACCAAAACAACTGTTTCAGTCATACTCAATCTATCAGGATGCGGCGCTTTCCACCGCTTTCGGACGCTTGTCTTGTTTCTTCCCATCCACTGCCTGCCGCTGAGCGGCAGGCATGCCCTGTTCCAGCACATTGCGCAGGATGCCGTCGAAGCGGCGGACGGGCAGCAGGTTATAGGCGGCGATACATTCCGCCAGGCAGGCGTTCAGGGTCAGCAGTGCGTATTCCCGCGTCTCCCGGACCGCCTCGTCCTCCCCCGCTTTCAGCCTCCGGGACAGGATATAGGGGTTATAGCCGCCCTCTTTCAGGTCGTCCGTCAGATCGTCCATCGCGTCGATCAGATAAATCCAGCGGCCCAGGCAATAGCCGAACCGTTCCAGCACCCGCCGCTCTTTTTCATCCCGCGCGGACAGCTGTGCCATATAGGAGAGCAGATCGGCGGAGGGTTCCGCCGCCGCGTCGATGGAAGGCGTATTCGCCGTTTCCAATGCCGCCTGCCGCTCCATATAGCGGCGGATTTCTTCGTCCAGCTGAGGCTGCCTGCGCTGTGCCCGCCGTCGCGCGCCGGCGGCAAAAGGCTGGGTCAGGCGCAGCGCCGCCCGTCGAAAAAAGCTCCCGTCCTGTAAATTGTCCAGCAGCTTATAATAGGTCAGCAGCGCGGAGGCGTCGGCGGAAAAAGCGATATGTTCGTTTTCCCCGCAGCAGGCGCGTTTTTTAAGGGGATGCAGAAAACAGCGCCCTTTTTCAAAACCGGGGCAGCCCTCGTCCAGTGCCATACGGAACAGGGCGAAAAAGGTAAGGTCATAACTGAGGGTCATACGGGAAAAGTGGCCGCAGCTTTTGCCCAGCTGCTTGCACAGCGAGCAGTAAACGCCCTGGTACTGCTCATATTCCCCCATTTTCAGTTCCGGTTTGTAAATGCGGACGTATCCAAACATAGTCTGTCCTGTTCCCCGCCGTTTTCATTCCTAAACAGATGGTTATTTCTGGACGCGGGACAGCTTTTCCCACGTTCCTCTGGCTATCATACCCTATACGCTGTGTCAGTATATGAAAGATTTGTAAATATTCCGCTTGCCGGCGGCGCCCGGCCCCACTTTTCGATAAAACCTTATGTAACAGCATACGGCAGCAGCAGATCGAAAATGAGGGAGGACACAGCCCTCTCTACCAGAATAAAATAAGGCTCGACAAACAAATACAGCGCGTCCCTCTCCGACAGGAAAGATTCACGCTGTATCGTTGAAGCCGGCCTATTTTCTTTTCAGCACCGGCGCCAGATACTGGCCGGTATAGGATTTTTTCACTTTTACGATCTCTTCCGGCGTGCCGCAGGCCACCACCTGACCGCCCTTGTCCCCGCCTTCGGGGCCCAGGTCGATAACATAATCCGCGGTTTTGATCATATCCAGATTGTGTTCGATGACGATCACTGTATTGCCCCCGTCTACCAGCCGCTGCAGCACGTCGATAAGCTGCTGCACATCGGCGGTATGCAGGCCGGTGGTCGGTTCGTCGAGGATATAGACGGTGCGTCCGGTAGCCCGTCGGGACAGCTCGGTGGCCAGCTTCACCCGCTGAGCCTCCCCTCCTGAAAGGGTGGTGGCGGGCTGCCCAATCTTGACGTAGCCGAGGCCCACGTCATACAGGGTCTGGAGCTTGCGGGCAATCTTGGGAATGCTGCCGAAAAACTCGACGCCTTCCTCCACCGTCATCTCCAGCACATCGTAAATGCTTTTGCCTTTATACTTGACCTCCAGCGTTTCCCGGTTATACCGGCGCCCTTTGCAAACCTCGCAGGGAACATAGATATCGGGCAGGAAGTGCATCTCGATTTTAATGATACCGTCGCCCTGGCAGGCCTCGCACCGCCCCCCCTTCACGTTGAAGGAAAAGCGTCCGGTGTTGAAGCCCCGCATCTTCGCGTCCGCCGTCGAGGCGAACAGCTCACGTATGTCGTTGAACACGCCGGTATAGGTAGCCGGGTTGGAACGGGGCGTGCGCCCGATGGGTGACTGATCGATATCGATCACCTTATCCAGCGCGTCGATGCCATCCATCCCCGCGTGGGCGCCCGCCCGCGCGTGGGCGCCGTTGAGCTCGGTGACCAGGCGCTTATAGACGATCTCATTCACCAGCGAGGATTTGCCTGAACCCGATACGCCGGTGACGCAGTTGAAAGCCCCCAGCCGGAAGGAGACGTCGATATTCTTCAGGTTGTGTTCGGTGGCCCCCCGTACGGTCAGCAGCTTGCCGGAGCCCGGCCGCCGCTGCTCCGGAACCGGGATTTTCCGCCGGCCGCTCAGGTATTGGCCGGTGATCGACTCCTGGCAATGGACGATCTCATCCGGCGTGCCGCTGAAAATGACGCTGCCGCCGTGTATGCCCGCGCCGGGGCCGATGTCGACGATCCAGTCGGCCGCCCGCATGGTGTCCTCGTCGTGCTCCACCACGATCAGGGTGTTCCCCAAATCCCGCAGCCGCTGCAGGGTCGCCAGCAGACGGTCGTTGTCCCGCTGATGCAGGCCGATGCTGGGTTCGTCCAGAATATACAGAACCCCCATCAGATAGGAACCGATCTGGGTGGCCAGCCGGATGCGCTGGCTCTCGCCGCCCGACAGGGAACCGGAGGCGCGGGACAGTGTCAGGTATTCCAGCCCCACACTTCTCAGGAACCCCAGCCGTTCGGTGATCTCCTTGAGGATACGGTCCCCGATCATGTGCTCCCGTTCGGTCAAATCCAGCTTGTCGATAAACGCGAGAGCGTCGGCCACCGACTTGCTGGAAAATTTGGCGATGTTGAGGCCGCCCACCGTCACGGCCAGGCTTTCCGGCTTCAGGCGCTGGCCGTGGCACTCCGGACAGGGAATCTGGCTCATGTACGCTTCCAGCTCTTCCTTCATCCACTCGCTGTTGGTTTCCTTGTACCGCCGCTGGAGGTTGTTGATAACGCCTTCGAATTCGGTCTTGTATACGCCGGTACCGTATTCTTTTTTGCGCACCATCTCTATTTTTTCACCTTTGCTGCCGTACATCAGGATATCGACGATTTTGTCGGGCAGCTGGTTGAAGGGGGTATCCAGCGAAAAGCCGTAATGCTTCGCCAGCCCCTCGTAATACATCTGCGCGATGGTTCCGCCGTCGATATAACTCCAGCCGCTGGCCCGGATGGCCCCCTCCCGGATGGAAAGGCTGCGGTTGGACACCACCAGATCGGGATCCATCGACATGTAGATGCCCAGGCCGGTGCACTTGGGACAGGCGCCGAAGGGATTGTTGAAGGAGAACATGCGGGGGGACAGTTCTTCGATGCTGACGCCGTGCTCGGGGCAGGAATAATTCTGGGAGAAGGTCATGTCCCGACCGTCCCCGTCGTCCAGCACATTGACGGTCAGGATCCCCCCCGACAGGGTGGTTGCCGTTTCGATGGAGTCGGCCAGACGGCTGTGGATATCGTCGTTGATGACCAGACGGTCCACCACGATCTCGATGGTATGCTTCTTGTTTTTTTCCAGTTTAATCGGTTCGGACAGGTCGTAAATGATGCCGTCCACCCGCGCGCGGACATAACCCGATTTGCGGGCGTTTTCAAATTCCTTGACGTATTCGCCTTTACGCCCGCGCACGATGGGAGACAGAATCTGCAAACGGGTGCCCTGGGGCAGTTCCATCACCTTGTCCACGATCTGGTCCACCGTCTGCTGACGGATTTCCCGTCCGCAGATGGGACAGTGCGGAATGCCGATGCGCGCGTACAGCAGACGCAGATAGTCATGTATCTCCGTCACCGTGCCCACAGTGGAACGGGGGTTTTTGGAGGTGGTTTTCTGATCGATGGATATCGCGGGCGACAGCCCCTCAATCAGGTCCACGTCGGGCTTGTCCATCTGACCCAGAAACTGACGGGCATAGGAAGACAGGCTCTCCACATACCGCCGCTGCCCCTCGGCATAGATGGTGTCGAACGCCAGCGACGA
The DNA here is from genome assembly GCA_022800315.1 of Clostridiales bacterium. Classification (GTDB taxonomy): domain Bacteria; phylum Bacillota; class Clostridia; order Oscillospirales; family Acutalibacteraceae; genus Avimonas_A. The sequence continues at coordinate 59,537 of JAAWQC010000006.1, read as the reverse complement.
TTTTCCCGAACCGGACAGACCGGTAAAGACCACCAGCTTATCCCGCGGAATCTGGATATCCACATCCTTCAGATTGTGCTCCCTCGCCCCCTGGACGATCAGTTGATTATTCTGCATCTCGTTTATCCACCATTCATTCGATATCTATTTGACAGCCCGCAGCTTTTCGATGCGGTCGCGGAGATACGCCGCGTGCTCGAATTCCAGCAGCTTTGCCGCGTTTTTCATCTCCCGGGTCAGCTGCTCGATCAGCTGCACGCGTTCCATCTTGCTGAGCTTCTTATCGGGTTTTTCCTTGGTTTTATCCTTGGCGGTGATCTCAATGACGTCCCGCACTTCTTTGATAATGGTTTTCGGCGTGATGCCGTGTTCCTCGTTGTATTTCATCTGGATAGCGCGGCGGCGGTTGGTTTCGGAGATGGCCCGCTCCATGGAGGGGGTGACGCTGTCCGCGTACATGACCACCTGGCCGCCGGCGTTGCGGGCCGCCCGCCCGATTGTCTGGATCAGGGAAGTTTCGGAGCGCAGGAAGCCCTCCTTATCCGCGTCGAGGATAGCCACCAGGGAAACCTCCGGCAGATCGAGACCCTCGCGCAGCAGGTTGATGCCGATCAGGACGTCGAATTCGCCCAGCCGCAGGTCGCGTATGATCTCCATACGCTCCATAGTATCAATATCATGATGCATATACCGTACCTTGATACCCACGTTTTCGAGATAATCGGTCAAATCCTCGGCCATCCGTTTGGTCAGGGTGGTGACCAGCACCCGTTCCCCCTTCTCCGACCGCTGCCGTATCTCGCCGATCAGGTCGTCGATCTGACCCTCCACCGGCTTGACCACCACTTCGGGGTCGAGCAGACCGGTGGGACGGATTACCTGCTCCACCACCTGGGTGCTGTGTTCCCGCTCGAATACACCGGGCGTGGCGCTGACGAATACCGCCTGATGGACCCGCTCGTAAAACTCGTCGAAGTTCAGCGGGCGGTTGTCGTAAGCGCTGGGGAGCCGGAATCCATAATCAATCAGGTTCTTTTTGCGGGAAAAATCGCCACCGAACATGCCCCGTACCTGTGACAGGGTCACGTGGGATTCGTCTACCATCAGCAAATAATCGTCGGGGAAATAGTCCAGCAGGGTAAACGGCGCGCTGCCCGCCGGCCGGCCCGACAGCACGCGGGAATAGTTTTCAATGCCCTTGCACATGCCGATTTCCCGCAGCATCTCGACATCGTACCGGGTGCGCTGGAGGATGCGCTGCGCCTCCAGCAGCTGGCCATTCTGCTTGAACCATTCCACCCGCTCCACGAGCTCCTGCTCGATGTCGCCGATGGCGGATTCCATCTTGTCCCGCGGCACGATATAGTGGGAGGCCGGATAGATCGCCACGTGGCCCAGCACGCCTTTCAGCTCGCCGGTCAGGGAGTTTACCTCGCTGATACGCTCCACCTCGTCACCGAAAAACTCCACCCGTATCACATTGTCACCGGCGTAGGCCGGGTGAACTTCAACCACATCCCCGCGCACGCGGAATTTGTTGCGGATAAAGTTGATGTCATTGCGCTCGTACTGGAGCTCCACCAGCTTGGACAGCAGTTCGTCCCGTTTTTTCGTCATGCCGGGACGCAGGGAAATGACCATATTCCGATAGTCGATGGGGTCACCCAGACTGTAAATACAGGATACGCTGGCGACGATAATCACGTCCCGCCGCTCGGACAGCGCCGAGGTGGCGGAATGGCGCAGCTTATCGATTTCGTCATTGATAGCGGAGTCTTTTTCAATATAGGTATCAGTGGAGGCAATATAGGCCTCCGGCTGATAATAATCGTAATAAGAGACGAAGTATTCCACCGCGTTGTGGGGGAAAAATTCGCGGAATTCACTGCACAGCTGCGCCGCCAGTGTTTTGTTATGCGCCAGCACCAGCGTGGGCCGGTTCACCCGCGCGATCACGTTGGCCATGGTAAACGTTTTACCCGAACCGGTGACACCCAGCAGTGTCTGCTCCTTATCGCCGCGGTCGATCCCCTCCACCAGATGGGCAATCGCCTCCGGCTGGTCTCCGGTAGGCTTGTAGGGCGCTACCAATTTGAATAATTCTTTATCATTTTGTTCACTCATAGGCATTATCTCCTGTTTTTATGACTCCTGATAGGCCAATACATACTCTTGTATATTGATATGTTTCCAGATTGATTTACACATACCGCGAAATTGCTCGTCAAACTGTTTTAGAACGAATGTTCGCACTTCCTTATATTACTCCACAATACCCTGTTTGTCAATGTGTTAGTATAGCACAAATCTTCCTCTTTTTCAAAACTCCTGATTATTCCATTTAAGTGATAGCGTCATTTCATTAACCTCTCAATATATTCCTCTGATATTACACTATTAGTACTCTCCCGGTTATCCTGATACCTCACCCACTGTGAAATATCTCATAAGTGTTTGAGTTGTATTAAGGATAGCATAGGCGGGATATAATTCCACACTTTTATCTAAATTTTTTAACGTATTTTATCAAAAGCACTTGATTGATGTGATTAAAATGTTTATACTGACAATATAGTGTACAATATTCATGAAGTGAGAAGGTGTTCCATGATGCTAAATACGGATATTTTGCATGACAGGGCACGCGCTTTTATGTCATCTCAGCGGGACTTTCACGTTACCCTCCAAAACGCCCTTCCCTTTTTGTCCTCCTTTTTACAAATATGGGGGACAAACCCATCACAAACCGACCGTTTTCTCTATTATACCAGCAACGATCAGGAATCACGGATTTACGCCGCCGTTCTGTGGAAGGGACTGATTATGCTCACGGTCGGACCAGATGAGCGGCTGCTCGATGCAGCAGATATGCATGCCAGTCATTATTTTGCATCTCTGCGCGATTTTGAGCTCCCCCGCTATAATTTATCCTGCAGTGAGAAGCGTCTCATACTCCACGATAAAATTAAAGATCGTACCATACACTTCCCCCTGTGCGAATTGGAACAGCATATAAATGTCTTTTTCTTCCTGGCGGGAGTGGAATCCCTTCCCTCCGGCGACGACGGCAGCCAGGCGCGTACCGACGCCGGCTTCAAGATCGTACAGATGCTGTATCACTTAATGAAAGGGCTGAAAAAAGCAGGGGCCGAAGGTTCTGATCTGCTCCAATGGATTATCCGTCTCTCCTTTTGTTTTTTTGCCGAAAATACGGGACTATTACATAAGCACGCGTTTTATGACTACCTGCTGAATACGGAACCGCGGCTGATGAATTTACGTCTGGGTGAATTTTTCAGCACACTTAACACCCCTTTGGATAAGCGCGGCAGCGCTCTTCCTTCCGAGCTGATGTCCCTCCCCTATGTCGGCGGTACCCTGTTCCACGAAAAGGGTTCGCCGGTCGACTGGTCACCCGATCTGAGGGAACGGGTGCTGATGTGTTCCTTTCTCGATTGGGGAATTCTCGATCCCGTTTCTTTCGGACCTCTGCTTCAGGCAGCCCTCAAACCCGGCTACCGATATCATCAGAGCCGTTTCTTTATCTCTGAGGAAAAAATACAGTATGTGCTGCGTCCGCTGTTCATCGATCCTCTTGCCAGGAAATTGAAGGATTCCGCTTTCGACCGATACGCCCTTCTCCGTTTTCTGGGGGAACTGTCTTCACTGCGCTTTTATGATCCAGTCTGCCGCAGTGGTACCATGCTGGCCGTCGCGTATCGTGAGCTGCGTCGTCTGGAGATGGAAGCTCTGGCCCTCCTGAATGACCCAGCCGTTTCCGCACAGGTTGCCCTGTCCCAGTTCTACGGCACCGATTTACAGGAGGAATCGGTTCAAATTGCCCAGATGGTTATGGAAATGACCCGGCATCTATGCGATTGTGAAGCGATAGAAAAAAGAATATCGGTACAGCAGGGACGCCGTGAACGCGCCGATATCCAGGCACTGAATTCCCTGAGCTGTTCCTGGGAAGAGGCCACGGCCCCTCGTGCGGTCGATTATATTTTTGCCGACCTGCCCAATACCCCGGCCCGTGCGCTGCAAGCCAGGCATAAAGCGGAGCTGGGCCAGCTGCTATACGGTATCCGCGCCTGCGGCAATCTGGATTATGCCACCGGCTGGTATATCAAAGCCGCCGCCTATATGCGGGGAACCCGCATACGATGTGCTTTTGTCGCGCCTGAGGGATTGAGTCACGGGGAGCAGGCCGCCTTTCTCTGGCAGCTGCTGAACGAACACCATCAAATCGAATCAAACTTCGCCTATCCACCCATTGAATGGCAGGATCCTGAATCCACCCCACCGTCCGAACAGCGCATCATTACGGGACTGTCCTGTATCACAGGAACAGGACAGCAAATCAAACAACTGTATCGTGTGCGGGAGAATCGTCCGCTGCCCGATCCGGTTTCCGTTGAGAATATCAACGCCTATCTGGTCGCCTCATCCCCCGTCTACCTGACCGCCCGAAACAAACCGCTCTGTTGTGTTCCCCCTTTGCAGACAGGGGCCTTGATACTCGACAGCGGCCGGTACCTGTTCACTGCGGCGGAACGTGACGCGCTGCTCGAAGAAGAGCCGCAGGCCGCTGATTGGCTTCACCCTTATCTGGGAGCGGATGAGCTGCTGTCCTGTCAGCCCCGCTATTGCCTGTACCTGAAAAACTGTCCGCCGGACCAGCTGAAGAAAATGCCTCTGTTGGCTCAACGAGTTGAGCAGGTGCGTGAGAAACGGCGGCTGAGCAAACGCAAAACCACCCGGGCATTGGCGGAGACCCCTACTCATTTTCAGATAGAACCCCTGCTGAAAACCTCTTATGTGGCCTTTCCCCGCATACAGGAGAAGGAATTGCGGCTGATCCCGGGAGCGTACTGCTCCCCGCAGACGATACCTGGCGATAATCTCCTGATACTGCCGGAAGCGACCCTCTATCATCTGGGCGTCATCAGCTCCTCTATTCATATGTTATGGCTGCGATCTGTGGGTTCACGCCTGAACGATGAACTGCGATATTCCCGCCGTTGGGTTTACAATAATTTTCCCTGGCCCGATGCGACGGCCGATCAGATGCAGATGGTGGCTGTTTTGACGGATAAAATACTCCAAATTAGAAGAATGTATCCCGACCTGTCCCTGCGGGAATTATACGGTGCCGACAGTATGCCCGAACCGCTTTTGCTTGCCCACCGGGCCCTCGACGAGATATTGGACGAGCTTTACGGGGCTCCTGCTGATGACGACGGCCGAATCTCCCTGCTTTTCAACCGCTATTACGAAATGCAAAAACAGCAGGACGTTCTTCTATCGGACGAAACGGTATAATAAGTAAAAAACGCAGGTCTCCGGGGGACAATCGCGGCCGCAGGGGGATGATACTGCCCTCTGCAAGCAGAGTGTTGTATATGCGCCGCTATCCGGCGGCGCATATACAACACCGTTTGGCGGGGGCGGGCGGCTCCTGTCCCCCTGGGGAGCAAAGCGGAAAGAAGTACCTGTGGAAATCATGTTATTGGAACTAATGTCACAAGTTCCAAAAATATCAGGTATATTTTGTTTTGATACACAGAATTACAAAAATCACAAGAATTAGTTGGTCTTCCTGTAAGTTTCATGGTAATATACAATAAACATACATGTGTATTGTATTCCCATCAAACACAGAGCAAACGATTTGACCGTTCAATGTGGCGACAGATATTCTGTCACAGTTGCAAGCCTGAACGATGGGAGGGGCCAAGTGTGAAGCTCGACGATAGATTAGGCGTTATGTACGACACGATTTTTTTCGGGATTATCTATTTCAATCACGACAGCGTGAAAAGAATTTTTGAGAATTCATATTCTACTACGGAAAATCTGTTTGAGTATTATGAACTGGTATTGAAAGATGCGCCGGAAATTCCTTCTCTTCTTTACCCGTTTTTCTATAGTGATTTTTCGCGGATGTCATTTCTGATTCAGTATATGTGTGACTATTGGAATTTCTTCAGCGACACGTTTGATGATTATGCGGAGCAGTTGGGTAACGACCCCGATGTAAAGCGGAACTTCCTGTTGTACTATCTATCGGATGAAGCGCTAGTTGACCACTGTATTGAAACACAGGATTTCTTTCCTCTCATTCCGGCCATCATCAGTACCGAAATGGAGGATCGTTTGAAAATCGAAATATTGAATGTATTGACGCAGTTTGAAACGGCACTGTCGACACTCCTTGAAATCATGAAGAAAGTGTATGTCCCTATTGTAAATTTACATACTTCCCTCTATACTAATAGCGGAAATCTTCTAACTGAGTTTAGTACCCCCAAGTATGAACCACTGATTCGAGAGTTTTGCCAGATGGACGCGGCGGTTCCTTTGAAAAGGCAAATGGCTGCGATCAGTTATTTCAATGTTGTCGTTATTTTTTATACTGTATATGAAAATCGATATGCTTTTATTTTGGGAAGTCAGCCAGACGGGGTAAACTCCCTGCTTACTAAAAGAGTAAACTATACCTTCCTGGATATACAGGATCTATTCACCGCACTGGCGCATCCTGTGAAAAGAGAAATTCTGGAAAGCCTTAAGGAAAAGGAATCCACAGCCACTCTGCTTAGTGAGCAGGTAAATGTGACGCGTCAATCTCTAAATGCGCAATTGCTGTGGCTACGTGATTTAGGATTTGTCAAAATCAGCCGCAGAGTAGGGCCTGAAAAATACTATACCCTGAATTGTGATTTTTTAAATTCAGCGCGTTCTATGATAAATGTATATTTAGATAAACTACTTTTATAGACTAGGAGAATCGTTATGAAAAAGTTGCATTGGCGTAAGCCCGTTATTCTCTCTCAATCGTCGAAACAGATTAGCAAACATATTCTGGCCGCCGCATGGTCGGGTGGTTGTATTCCTGTTGGGAGATAATCGGAGGCCGGTAATCAAAACTGAAAAAGGGACGAAACCTTAAAACAAGGTTTCGTCCTTTTTTTATTGAGGAATACTGCAAATAAAGAATAAATCCGAACCCTTCACCAATCGGTGAAGGGTTCGGATTTAAAGGATTTGGTGCGGATAAGAGGACTTGAACCTCCATGAGCTTGCGCTCATTAGAACCTGAATCTAACGCGTCTGCCAGTTCCGCCATATCCGCATATGGTATGTGTCTAAGAGGTATTCCCTCAAGCGACGAGTGTTATTATACCGAATCGGCAGGGGTTTGTCAATAGGATTCTTTGAAAATTTTATCGGCGGTCCGCCGTCTAAAATACCGCCGCAGGCAGAGGATATATCCCCCTTCACCGGGGGATGTCCTCCCCTTTCCCGCTCTCCGATTCCCTCAGCAGTTCGCGGTATTCCTCCCGCGTGTACAGCGCGTTGAGCACCTGAAGCATCCGGTTGGCAGACAACCGGCTTGGCAGGGACAGGCGGCGCAGCAGCGCTTCCCGCCGGGCCGCGCTGTCGGGGGAGCCGGTCAGGCCGTCCGCGTAAAAATCCTGTTTGGTGATCGGCGCGCCGGCCCGCGGGGCATCATCGGGGGCGGCCGGCGCCGCGTCCTCCTCAAAGGTAGCCCCCGCCCGCCGCAGCGCTTCGAGGATCACCTCACCCGGTACGCCCTCCACGCCCAGCAGCCCCTCTTTAGACGGCGCGGTTTTGCGCCGTTCCTTGCCTCTCAGCTCCGGGATATAGGCGTGCCGTATTTTCTCCGGCGGCAGAAAGCCCGCCAGATGATCCCGGATTACAAAACCGGCGGCATCGCTGTCGGTCAGCACCAGCAGGCCGCGCTCCTCCGCCAGTCTTCGCAGCAGGGCGCGCTTTTCCTTATCGCGGAAGATACCGAAGCCGTCGGTTTCCACGATGAGGGCGTCCACCACCGATAACAGGCGGATGCGGTCGTACCGCCCTTCGACCACCAGCGCTTCGCGCAGCCGCTTCTTCATCGGACGGCGCCGCCCTTCGCCAGCACGATCAGCTCTGCCGCCGTCTGCTCCAGTACCGTGCGTTTGTCGGTGCGGCTGGATTTCAGCTTGAGGTCGGCCTGAGCCAGCACCTCCAGACTATCCCGCAGCACCGGCAGGGACAACCGGGCGCAGTCCCGCGCCGCGTTGCGCAGGCGGAATTCCCGCCCCCTGTACTGGAAGTCGGCGGACAGGGACGCGGCAGGCACTCCGCCGGCGGCCGCCACCTTCGCCCGGTACAGGTCCGCGTAGGCGGAGGACAGCACCGACAGCACCGACACCGGTTCCTCCCGCTGATCCATCAGGCGGTAGATGATGCCGTAAGCCCGCTCGTACTGCCCCTGGAGGATGGCCTTGGCCAGGTCGAACACCGACGCCTCCAGATTGCGCATACCCGCCGTTTCGATGTGCTGGCGGGTGATCTCCCCCTCCCCCGCCAGAGCGCACAGCTTGTCCAGCTCATTGAGCAGGAGGTTCAGGTCGTCCCCGCTCCGCTCCACCATCAAACGGGCGTTGTCCTGGGACAGGGTACAGCCCCTGCGTCCCGCTCCCGTGACCAGCAGGCGGACGATATCCGCCGCCGATTTGCGCGGGAAGGCCGCGACCACCCCCTGTTTTTCTGCAGCGGCGGCAAAGGCCTTCCACTTGGCGTTTTTTTTGACCTCCGCCGGCACCGAATCCTGCCAGAAAATCAGGGTGCAGGTGTCGGGCAGGTCGGCGACCAGCGCCAGCAGGCGTTCCTGTCCGGCCTGGCCTCCCGCGGCGGCGTCCCAGTCCCGCACCACCACGCATTTGCGGTCGGCCATCAGGGGCAGCGCCTCCACCGCCTCTTCAATGGCACGTAAATCACTGTCCTGCCCGTCGAACTTCTGCAAATTGAATTCATCGAAATCGGAACCGCCCGCCGCCTTTTCGGCAATCAGGGAGGCGTAATGGGCGGTCAGATAGCTCTCCTCCCCATACAGGAAGTAGAGGGAGGACAGTTTCCCCTCCTTAAGATGCTTTTTCAGTTCACTTTCGGTTATCGGCATATTACCATCCTTCCGGCAGAGCGTATCGCTGGAATTCCACGTCGCCCCGGCCTCTCGTATACAGGGTCACATCCCCATCGTTCCCGGTTATTTTGATGGGATAGATTCCCCACGGCACCGCCTTGGTCACGGCGGGTATCGTTTCCTTATTACAGCTGAGCACCCCCGCCTGGGCGGTGAAGGCGGCAGCGTGCAGCGGCGGCGTCTGGGTGAAGATCAGCAGGTTGGCGCAGCGCTCCCGTTCGGTGAGCGCCGCCGCGTTGGAGACGGAGGGACACAGCAGCACCGACGTATCCCCCACCCGTATCTGTACGAATCCGTCCCGCAGTACCGCCTTCCCGTCGTCCCAGAAGATGAACGCCCCGCCGTCCACCGTCAGCAGCTCCTGTTCGGCGGGAATATGCTCCAGGGTGCCGCTGTAATACCCCATCTCCCCCTGCGCTACCGTATCGATGGGTATCTGCCGGGTGAGGTACCCGATGCCGCTGACAGCATTCGATTCGACATCGGGACACAGGAGAAAATCCAGTCGTCCCACACCGCGCTGACGGAGGGCGCGTGCCGCCAGCAGGGGGGTACGCCGTCCCCCCTCCGCCAGGATCAGACCCGCGTGGCCGCCCCTTTGGAGCAGAAGAGCGGACCCGTCACCCACATCCAGGACGGTGAGGGAAGTCACGCCCCGCATCATGGTTTGATTGACCAGCAGCCCACCCGTCAATGCCAGCACACACGCGCACACGCCCAGGCGGAGTCCTTTCTTCTTCGACAGCCGCCAACCGGCATACAGGACCGGCAGCCCCGCCAGTATCCACATCACCACATACAGTTCGTTGACAGACACGGCGGCAAATTCCCAGGAGGCAACCAGATTGACCAGCCCGGTCAGGTATCGGGCGATGATACCGGCCAGAAACAGCAGCCCCCGTATCAGCGGGCCCGCAAAGGGGGAAAAGGACAGCGGCAGCACCAGACACCCCATCGCCATCATAACCGAGGCGGGAAAGACGGCCAGCAGGTTGCACAGCGGCGCCGCCAGGGATATCCGCCGCATGACGACGGCCAGTATCGGCAGGGTGGGCAGCGTCGCCGCGAAGGTGACGCACAGGGCGCTCACCGGCTTCGCCAGCATCCGGCGCCACCCTTCCCGCCGCCGCACCGGCTCCACCAGCAGTTTATTGAATACCGGCAGGATCAGGAGCAGGCCACCGGTGGACCCCGCCGACAACAGCAAACCAACGTCCCCGGCGGCAAAGGGACTGGCGACGGTCATCACCAGCAGGGCAAAGCCCAGTGAATTGAGGCTGTCCGCCTCCCGCCGCAGGGCGAGGCCGCCAAAGTACACGACGCACATGATGCCCGCCCGCATCACCGAGGGCGAGAAACCGGTCAGCGCCATGAAAAAGACCGCGGCGCCCGCGGCCAGGACGGCCGCCAGCCGCCGGTTCACCTTCAGCATCAGCAGCAGCCCCCAAAAAGCCTGGGCGACCAGTCCCACATGCAGGCCCGACACCGCCAGCAGGTGATAGATGCCGGCGACGCGGAAATTTTCCTTCAGCTGGTCGGACAGGTCGCCTTTATAACCATAAGAGATGCTGCACACCAGCGCGCCGGGATCGCCCGGCAGCCGTTCCATCACCGTGTCCAGCGCTTTTTTACGCAGCTGTATGAAGTGATAGTAGAGCGGCACGCTGTCCGGCTTCCGGATTTTCACCTCGCCGCCGTAGCTGTACGTCCCAGCCCCCAGATAGATGCCGTCCGCCTTGCACTGCTGCTCGTCCCACCAGGTTTCCCACGGCTGATAGAGTCCGACCTCCGCCTCCAGTATATCATAAGCGTCGGGCACTGTCTCGGATGAGAAGGTAAAAAGTAGCCGAGTACCTTTCGGCATCATGAGATAGGGAACTCCCTGCCCCTCCACCTGCACCGGCGTATCCTCCAGCACCCGCACCTCACACCGAACCGTATCGCCGCCCAATTCCCGCGGCAGCTCGGTCACCTGCATGCGGACTAACGCTCTCCCCTCTGCCAGCGGCAGGACGGGCCGGTAAACAAATACCTCAAAGCAGCAAAATAAGGAAAAAGCGGCCACTGCCGACAGCAGCGCCGCTGGTAAACTGGTCCGTGCCGCCTCGCGGCCGCCGGGCATGCGCCGGCATATTAGCAGAAAAAGGAATACCGTCAGAAAAACGGCCGCCGCGGTCATCGACAGATTGAGTCCCATCAGCATGGCGGCGATCAGGGACAGAAAAAAGACGATACCCAGCGTGGCAAGCGGCCGTTTCATACGTCTCCCCTTTCTCTGCAACTGCGGTTAATCCACAGGGGCCGGACGGCGCGAAAGACGATGGTGGGAAACCCTTCCCGATTCAGTTGGAAAACAGGGGCAGGGGCTCCAGATAGAAAATATCCTGCCGGTCGATGGCGTCCCCTTCTGCCAGGATGGCGCACTGGCCGGCGATTTTGCCCTCCGACCGTTCCACCAGCGCCTCCATGGCACGGAGCGATTCCCCGGTGCTGATCACGTCGTCCACGATCAGTACCCGTTTCCCGCGTATGTACCGCATCTCGGTCTCATCGAGATACAGCGTCTGCTCCTTATCGGTGGTGATGGAGCGCACGTCCACCGAGATGGGGTTGGACATGTAAAGCTTGGGGTACTTACGGGCGATGAAGTATTTCCTGCCGCTCTGGCGCGCCATCTCATATACCAGCGGAATGCCTTTAGCCTCCGCCGTGATGAGCACATCGAACTCCGGCGCCTTTTTCAGCAGTTCGTCGGCCGCCGCAATGGTAAGCTCCACATCGCCGAAAATCACGAAGGCTGCGATACTCAGCTGTTCGTTCAGCTTACACAGCGGCAGCTCCCGCTCCAAACCGGCAATGGTCATGGTATACGTCCGGTTCTCGTTTTCCATGGTCAGATGATCCCCCTCAAGCGCTTGTTATTTCTTTTTCGACTGCTGTTTCATCCGCTGTTCCTTGGACAGGATGACCTTGCGCAGCCGAATATTGTCCGGTGTGATCTCCACCAGCTCGTCCTCGTTGATGAATTCCAGCGACTGTTCCAGGGACAGCACGGTGGGCGGCGTCAGCCGCAGCGCGTCGTCGGAGCCGGACGCGCGGGTATTGGTCACGTGCTTTTTCTTGCACACGTTGACGGCGATATCCTCGTCGCGGGGCGATTCCCCCACGATCATGCCCTCGTATACCGGCACGCCCGCGCCGATGAAGAGGGTGCCGCGTTCCTGGGCGTTGAACAGGCCGTAGGTGGAGGTTTCACCCGTCTCGAACACCACGAGGGAGCCCTGCACCCGGCGGGGGATATCCCCCTTATACGGCTCGTAGCCGTCAAACACGCTGTTCATGATCCCGTTGCCGTTGGTATCGGTCAGAAAAATCTGGCGGTAGCCCATCAGCCCGCGGGAGGGAACCTTGAATTCCAGATGGCTCATGCCGGTGTCGCGGGTGCCCATGTTGACGATTTCCGCCCGGCGGGCTCCCAGCTTTTCCATAACGGGGCCCACATACTGCTCCGGCACCTCGATCATGAGCAGCTCCATCGGCTCCAGCGTCCTGCCGCTTTCATCCTTCTTGAAGATGACGCGGGGGCAGCTGACCGCAAATTCGAAGCCCTCCCGGCGCATGGTTTCGATCAGGATGGACAGGTGGAGCTCACCGCGCCCCGACACCTCGAAGGCGTCGGTGGTATCGGTCTCTCTGACCCGCATGCTGACGTTGGTCTCCACCTCTTTGAACAGGCGGTCGCGCAGGTTCCGGCTGGTGACGAACTTGCCCTCCCGCCCGGCGAAGGGGCTGTTGTTGACCTGGAAGATCATGGAGATGGTGGGCTCGTCGATACGGACGAAGGGCAGGGGTTCGGGGTGCTCCGGATCGCAGGCAGTCTCGCCGATATTCAGGTCGGTGATGCCGGTGACGGCCACCAGGTCGCCCAGAGCGGCGGAATCGTGCTCCACCCTCTTGAGCCCTTCGAACTGATACAGCTTGCCGATCCGTTCGGTTTTGGTGGTGCCGTCGGCTTTGCACAAGACGACCTGCTGGCCGTTGCGCACGCTGCCCCGCTCCACCCGGCCGATGCCGATGCGGCCCACGTAATCGTCGTAATCGATGTTGGAGAACAGAATCTGCAGGGGGCCGTCCAGCTCCCCTTCGGGGGCGGGAACGTGCTCCATAATCGCCTCGAACAGCGGGGTCATGTCCCCCTCCCGCGCGTCGGGGTCGGTAGAGGAGTAGCCGTCGCGGCCCGATGCGTAGATCACCGGGAATTCCAGCTGGTCCTCGTCGGCGCCTAATTCGATAAACAGATCGATCAATTCGTCGATCACCTCCGCCGGGCGGGCGCCGTCGCGGTCGATCTTATTGATCACCACCAGCGGCTTTTTGCCGAGGCCCAGCGCCTTTTTCAGCACGAAGCGGGTCTGGGGCATGCAGCCCTCGAAGGCGTCCACCAGCAGTACGACGCCGTCCACCATGGTCAGGATGCGCTCCACCTCGCCGCCGAAGTCGGCGTGGCCGGGAGTGTCCACGATATTGATTTTCGTATCACCGTATTTAACGGCGGTGTTCTTGGCGAGAATGGTGATTCCCCGTTCCCTCTCCAGATCGCCCGAATCCATGACCCGTTCGGCCACCTGCTCGTTTTCGCGGAAAATACCGCTCTGCCGCAGCATCTGGTCCACCAGTGTCGTTTTGCCGTGATCAACGTGGGCGATGATCGCCACGTTGCGTAGATTCTCTCGTTTTGCCATGGTCTGCCCCATTCCTCGCCGTCATTTCTTTTTTACAACCGATGCATTATAGCACTTTTTGTCCGATAGGACAAGTTTTTCTTGGTTTTACCGGCCGCCGGGCGCTTTTCCCTACAGATGCAGCCGCTTTTTCATTTGCTCCTTGAACCGCTTGCGCCGGTCAAAGGCCAGCAGCAGCAGGGCGAGGATAAGGCAGGGCACCGACACCAGCAGCGACCAGAAAAGGGAGACCGAACCGCTGAGGAAATTGTCCACACAGATTTCGATCCCGACGAGCAGCAGGACAGAGGAAGCCACCGCCGCGGCCATCTGCCGCATCTTGCCCGTGACCACCCTGGTCACCAGCAGGGTGTCGCCCGCAATCAGGACGGCCAGCAGCACGACGATGGGTACCGCCAGACGGAGGTACCAGTCCCCCGGCGCCGCGTACCGTTCGATGAGCCACAGATACCCCAGCACCCCCGCGCCGTCCAGCACGACACCCACCAGTACCCGGTGGCGGCGGATGAGTACCAGCGGCGCTGTGGCGATCCACAACAGCCCCATGGCCCCCGCCACCAGCATCGACCAGCCCGCCCCGTGGGTATAGGCCAGGTCACAGGCCAGGCAGATCGCCGCGGGCAGTGCCATCAGCAGGGTCAGGATCGCCGCCAGATAGGTGCGGTCGGTGCTGGGGGCAAACAGATCGATCTCATTGGGAAAAGGTTTGGGCGCCGCCGGGTCGTAGGGCTGCCGGGGATTGTTTACCTCGGTGCCGCACAGGGGACAAACCCGCTCCGACGGGGCGAGCTCCACCCCGCAGTTGACACAGTAAGACATGGATTCACCTGCTTTCACCGGTCAATACCGGTTGCTTTCAATGGTTACCGGCACCCCTCTTTTCACCAGTTCGGTAAAGATCAGGCGCTCGGCGTCGGTCTGGTCCGCCACACTGGAGAGGGTGAGGTTCAGCTTGCCGCCATAGCTCACCGCCGTCGCGCCGTGCAGGTTGGTGCGCGGCGGCCCCATGATGAAATCAAAGCGTTCCACGTGGGGGATCATGGCGGAAGGGACCCGTATCACACCCAGGTTGGAAAAGGCCGCCGTGTACCGGCTTTCTCCATACAGACGGTAGCCGAAGGCCATGGCCCAGTTCTTGAATACCAACGGCACCACCCGCATGGCCTTGTTGGTCTCGTTGCCTACATTGGCGGAGAGGACGGCGTTGAGATATTTCTCGTTAAGCCGCAGCCGCATAAAGTGATGGATGTGCTGGACGATCTCTTCAAAGGCGTATTCCCCGTAATTGGGGTCCACCCCGGGATTGATGAAGGTGGCGAAATTCCGCACCGTTTCCGACGGATAATAAGAGCGCAGGTTGACCGGCACACTGAGCTTAACCGGGTACTGCCGCCGGTTGCCCTCCGCCTGCTGCAGGCGGCAGAAGGAATAGCAGATCACACCGGCCAGATAATCGTTGACCGTGACCTTCAGTTCCCGCGCCCGGTCCCGCACCGCTTCCACCGGAAGGGTGCCGGTGATGATGCGCAGCGCGGGCGGCGGCTGCCGATCCATTCGGGGATGGTACGCCTTCGCTTCCCGCCTTCCTTCAATATGCTGGAAGCGGGCGTAGCGGGTATGGCTGTCCTCCCATTCCACCGGTTGGGGCGGCTGGTCGCAGTCCAGCACCCCCTCCCCGGCGGTAAAAGGAAACCCCCGCAGCTGCAGGTAACGGGCGGCCAGCGTCTTGATAAACACCATGGCGCCAGTGCCGTCCGCGATGGAGTGGAACAGCTCCACCGCAATCCGTTCCCGATAATACCGCACCCGGAAGCAATAGCCCCCGTTTTCTTTTTTATCAATCTTTTTGCAGGGATTGGCCACGTCCGGCTCCACCCGGGGCATCTGACGGTTGGCATCGAAATAATACCAGAAAAGTCCCCGGTGGAGAGACAGACAGAAGGATGGCATCCGCCGTACCGTATCCTCCAACGCCGCCTGCAAGGTTTCCGGTTCCACCGTCTCCCGCAGGGTCACACTGACGCGGAACACCGCCGCCCAGTTGCGGGAAGTCACCGCCGGATAAATTTTGGCTGAATTGTCCAGCGACATCCAGCCGCTTTCGGGTTTGTTCATGTGGCCGCCCTTTCCCGTGTTTTATTGACTGCCGTCTATGCGTAATGCTATTCCGCTTTACACCGGCTATTCGATGGGGTCTTCCGTCTCTTCTTCAAAACGATAGCGCATTTTGCCGTCCCGCTCCACTGTCCCCAGGAACATCTCCAGCGGGCGGACCCATATACCGTGCTCGCCGTAGAGCTGCTGATACACCACCAGCTCTTCCAGCGTCTCACTGTGCCGCGCCACGTGGAGCACCCGGTACCGCCGTCCCTTGAAGTGGCGGTAGATTCCGCCGGGATGGATAACGCGCTTTTCCAGCCCGTCAATATGGGTGGTCACGCACACGAACCATTTGATCTTATCCATGGCCTGATGGGATTCCGGCACATCGTAGAGATGCCAGACGTGCCACATGCCCTCGTATATATCGATATCCACGTCGAGACCCTGGGCGTCCATGCGGACCGCCAGCTCACGGGAATCGTCCAGCAGCACCTCGTCGGTCCCCACCTGGATGAGCACGGGAGGGAACCCGCTGAAATCCCCGTGCAGGGGTGACAGATAGGGGTTTTTCAAATCCTCCCCGCCGGCGTAGAGCAGGGCGGTTTCCCGCAGCTCCTCACTGGACAGAATCGGGTCGTCGGCCGCCCGGCTGTAGTGGGAATCCAGGCTCTCACTCAGGTCGGTCCAGGGTGACAGCAGGACGATGGATGCCGGTAAAGGGGTTTCCCTTTCCTGTAGTGACATGGCCAGCGCCAGGGTCAGCCCCCCGCCGGCGGAGTCCCCGCAGATTACGATGTTGCCGGCGGCATACCCGGCCCCCAGCAGATAGTCGTAAGCCGCCTGCGCGTCCTGCAGGGCCGCGGGATAGGGATGCTCCGGCGCCAGGCGGTAATCGTAGGCGAATACCGCTACCCGGCACCGCTCCGCCAGCCGGCAGATCAACGGCTCGTGGGTTTCGGGGGAACCGGAGACATAGGAGCCGCCGTGGGTATAGAGGATCACCTTATCCGGTACCCGTCCCTCCGGTATCGCCCACCGAGCGGGCAGCGGGCAGTCATCATCCGCCTTTTCCAGCTTCACGTCCTTCGGCTTGGGAAGCAGGCGGCCCAGCATGGTCATCCCCTTGCGCTGCCGGGATATATCAATGCCGGACAACAGGGGTTTCACACTTTTGATGGTGCCGCTGAGCAGTTTGCTTTTAAAGCTGGGCATGGATTCGCTCCTTCCGCCGTCGGTCCGGCATAGCCTGATAATTTTATTATAACCGTTTCGCCGCCTGAACGCAATGTGGACGTAAAAAAGCGGCGGACGAAGTCCGCCGCTTTGGTTATCGCTTAATACAGATACGGTTTGGGATCGACAGCTTTGCCATTGACGCGAATCTCAAAGTGGAGATGGGCGCCCTGGCTGTTGCCCGAATCGCCTGCCTTGGCGATCAGCTGGCCCTGCGTAACCTTCTGGCCCTTGGTCACCAGGACCGAACTGCAGTGGGCGTAGCGGGTGACATATCCGCCGCCGTGATCGATCATGACATAGTAGCCGTAGCCCTGGCCCCACCAGTTGGTGCTGTTGACCTCGACTACCGTGCCGCCGTCGGCCGCGATGATGTCCTTGCCGTACACACCGTTGCCCGAGATGTCGATGCCCGCGTGGAAGCTGCCTCGATTGCCGTAGTCGGAAGAAATGCGGCGGCAGCTGGGCAGCGGCCAGACGAATTTGCCGGTGGATACCCCGTCGCCGATGTTGGCGTTGGCGTTCATCTTCTTGGCGCCTACTACCACAACTCGGTTGACCGGATTGCTGATGGTCTCGGTGGCCAGAATGCTGCGGGACTGCTCGATGCCGTCCACCAGCGTGACCTCGGCGGTGATTTTTCTCTCACCGTTCTGTCCGCCATTGCGCTCCTTTTCATAGCCGAGATACTGGGTGGTATCCTCCACCTTCTCGGTGCTGTAGGCGATGGGCTCGGTATATTCGATGGTGCGGACCACCTGTACCCGGAGGTATGGCTGCGCACGCTGAACCAGCACTTCTTTTCCCGCCAGCATGAGATCGTCCAGGTTGGCATTCAGGGACCGCAGCTCCTCCAGCGTCATGCTGTTTTTCGCCGCAATACCGATGGGCGTGTCCCCCGCCTCCACCGTGTAGCGGCGCTCGACCACCATCGAGGCGGACAGCTTCTGATCCATCGCTTCGGCGGCAACCACCGAGGAAACCGGATACAGCCCGTCGACGATGTCCACGTTCTGGATGAATTCCGCCCGCTCGCCCGAACTGCCGTCGGTATACTCGGACAGGATCGCGTTCAGCAGGCCATCCAGCTCCTCACGGGAATTCATGGAACCCTCGAACCGCCCGTCGATATACAGGCCGCTGGCCTGCCGGATGGAGCCGCTGGAGGATTTCAGTATCTGGTCGCACACCTCGGTCTCGTTCAGGATATCCGATTTTTCCACCACGGCCAGCGTCATCTTGGGAATCCGCTGCACCTCGAAGGAATTGTCGGTGTTGATGACCCGTTCGACCGCCATGGTGGCCGCCGTGTCGAAGACCGCTTCGCTGGAGATGTATCCCACCTGCTGCCCGTCGTATTCCAGCGACAGGGCGAAGGTCAGGTTGCTCCAGTATTGAACCGTTCCCGCCAGCACGAAGGCCGCGGCCACCGGCGCCGCCAGATTCAGCACGCTGATGAGCGCGCGCCCATGGCGCCGGAGCGCCTTGAAGGGCAGGGTCAGCAGCTGGGGAACGGTCAGCAGCGGATGGCGGCGGAAAGCCGCCTTGAGCTGTCGACCGGCGATGCGGAACCCCTGGCCGATGCGGACGAATTCGTGTCCGATGTTCCGCCCGTGGCGAAGCACGAGCCAGTCCAGCCCCTTATACAGCACACGTCCGACCGGAGTCAGCACGTGAACGATCCGACGACCCATATACCGGACGATTCGCACCGTGCGGATACCGGTAATATAACTGATACGATAAAGGCCGTGTCCAGCTGCTGTTATCAGCTCCATCAGCCGGCGCCCTATCTGTTTGGCAATTTCACTTGCATTGTCACCCAATTGAAACAAACCCGGCTCACTTCCTCACACAAATCATACTGGCCAAGAGGGGCCTCAAAAGTTACAACTTTGTAACAACTCTAGTTCATTATACTCAAATGCTACAAAAATGCAACCCTTATTCGCAGATTCTTCGTCGGGAACGATTTTCCAACCCGCTTTTCCGACAGGGAAAGGATCGAAAAAAGCCAGTGATACCAAAGGGTTAGGCCCGATGTGTTTCCATCCGGCCCGCCGTATAAGAAAGTTTGTTTTCCTGCCATCCCTCGAGGGCCTTTTCCATATTCCGCGCGTCCAGACGAGCCTGTTCAAGGTCGTGCTCTCGATAATTGCCGCACTCTCGGGCGGTGGCGCCGGGTATCTCCCCCGTATAGCCAGCAATAAAGCGCAGAGCCTCTTGCGTAAGGGCAATGGCCTTGTCGTGAGACAGGCCCCGCGTCAGGAAATAGAAGCCCGTCCGGCAGCCCATCGGCCCAAAATAAACGACCTGGTCGGCATAGGCGCTGCTGCGCACATAGGTGGCGAACAGGTGCTCGATGGTATGCAGCGAACCGTTCGATAAAAAAGGGGGCGTGTTTGGCCGCACGAAACGGAGGTCATAGGTCACGACATCCCCGTCGACCCGCGACACATACATCCCGGGGAGCAGCCGGTCGTGGTCGATCTGAAAGCTGGCTATCTGTTTCATTCACTATTCTCCTGTCATTCGTAGATACCGGGCAGATCGCTGGGGAACCCCCGGTCCTGCGTGATTTCCGCCATGGATTTTCCCTGGGGAAGAGCCTCCCGGAACGCGGCGATCATATCCGCCGCTTCGTCGGCCGCCCGGTCGTACAGCTCAAAAAAGCTGTCCCGGCTCACATAGGCTTCATCGAAAGGATTCTTCCATTCCCGCCGTGCTTCGTTGGCATAATCCCAGTCGGATACGTCCAGCGGACGCAGCAGGGAGGTCGCAAAGTGTCCCTGCCCCGACAGCACCTCCACCGGACGCAGCAGGGCCTGCCGCAGGGCCGACCGGTCGGTCATGAGGGACATGGCCCGGCGCATATCCCCCGGCGCCAGTGCCAGCCGCTCCGCCTCCGCCGGCACCTTCAGCAGCAGGCGGAAAACCGGCTGATACAGGCGGCCCACCGCTGCGTACAGCCCCTCCCCATCGGGGGGGAGTACGGTGGACAGGCGAAAGTCACGGATGCGCCGGCCGGTGTCCCGCTGAAGGACTAGATTATCCAGCGCGCTCTCGATATGGAAGTGGTATTGCCACGACTTCCTGCCATAATGAGGCTGATCCTGCCGCAGCACCTCCTGAAACCAGAAAACGTAGGGGTGGGCCGCCCTGTCCAGGGCATAATGGCAGAAAAAGCCCTCGACGTACCCAAGCATCTGCTCCCGCCGCTTCGGGTCCCTTTCCGCGTTCAGTACCGAGCGGAACGTTTCGAACAGGCGGGCAGGGCTCATATGGTGCAGACGGCCGCCCTCCCTGGCATAGCTGACGCCGGACTGCCACGGCATCACCCGATGGAAAAAGAAAATATCCGGTCCCTGCGTCCCGATGAGGGCCGCCCGCTGATCCGCCACCGGTATTCCCCGGCGTTTCAGCCGGTAAAACACACGGTGAGTAAACAGATAATGGGTCACCATAGCCGGCATTGAACCCTCTCCTAACCGTTACAATGTGGTGGAATCCGTATCCTAGTATAACCGTTTTTTATGCAATATGGGAAATCTTCCTTGTCTTTCGTCCCGCCGGCGGATTCAATCAGCGGTATGGGGCAGCCCCTGTTCCGCAAGAAGACGGCGCATGTCCTCCGGCAGCCGGCTTTTCAGCCCCACCGTTTCACCGGTCATGGGATGCTGGAAACGCAGCGCCGCGCAGTGCAGGCCGTGGCGGGGAAGCAGCCCGTCGTCGAAGCCGTACAGGGTGTCCCCCGCCAGCGGATGGCCCAGCCACGCCATGTGCACCCGGATCTGGTGGGTCCGCCCGGTCTCGATAACTACATGCAGCAGGGTGACGGCATCGTTCCCCGCCAATGCCTTCCAGCGGGTCAGGCTGGGCTTGCCGCCCTCCCCCACCTCGCGGGTGATGCAGCTGCCCTCCCGCACACGAATGGGCTGATCGACGACCCCCTCCCCCTCCAACCTGCCGAGCGCGATGGCAAGGTATTCCTTTTCCACCCGGCGGGTCCCTTCCTGCACGTGGGGGTTCTGAGGGGACAGGACAAAGGCGGCATGGGCATTCTTCGCCGCCAGCAGCAGCCCGCTGGTGTTGCGGTCCAGCCGGTTCAGCGGGCGGAAGGAAAGGCTCTGCCCGCCGCGCTGGTAATGGGCCACCACCGCCGCCGCCAGTGTGGGTTCCGGTTTTCCCGCGGAGGGATGCACCGCCAGATAGGGAGGCTTGTCCACCACCAGCACACTCTCGTCCTCGTATGCCACCGACAGCGGCAGGTCGGCCGGCTCCACCCGCAGCGTATCCTGCGGCAGCCGAAGGGTCAACACCTGTCCCGTCCGGATGGGGTCGATGGTACGCAGCGGAACCCCGTCCGCCAGAATCCCCCGGTCCACCTGGCGGAAACGCGCCAGCATGCGGGAGGACAGGCCGCAGCCCCGCCGCAGAAAGGCCTGCACGGTACCGCCGTCGTATTCCTCCGGCACTGTAAAAGTCAGTTCCTGCACGGCGGCGCCCCCTTTCTGCAAATGGGTAAAGCGAAGGCGGGGATTCCCTTTCGGTGAATGCCCGCCCCCCCTTATCGGTTATATCGTCATGGCCTTTGCGGATTTTACTGATCGACACGGACCACCCAGCCGAACGGATCGGGAATCCGGCAGTTCTGGATGTCGGTCAGGGTATCGTACAGCCGCTGGGCCACCGGGCCGATTTCGCCCTGATTGATAATCAGGCGGTCCTCGTCCACCATCAGCTCACCGATGGGGGATATCACCGCCGCCGTACCGGTGCCGAAGGCTTCCTCCAGTGTGCCGTCCTTTGCGCTCTTCACCACTTCGTCCAGCGATATTTTCCGTTCGTTGACGGTGTAGCCCCACGAACGGAGCATTTCGATGGCAGAGAGACGGGTGATGCCGCCGAGGATACTCCCCTGCAGCGCCGGGGTGACGATCTCACCGTTTATCTTGAAGAAGACGTTCATGGTACCGACTTCCTCGATGTATTTGCGCTCGATGCCGTCCAGCCAGAGTACCTGGGTATAGCCCTTTTTCTCCGCCTCGTCCTGGGCCTTCAGAGATGCGGCATAGTTGCCGCCGGTTTTGGTGAAGCCCATGCCGCCGCGCACCGCGCGGACATAGTGGCGCTCCACATAGATTTTCACCGGATTGAGTCCCTCGGGATAATAGGCGCCCACCGGTGACAGGATGATCATAAACAGCAGCTGGGACGCGGGGTGAACACCCAGATGGGGATCTACCGCGATGATGAACGGCCGGATATACAGGGCGGTATCCTTCGCCTGGGGAATCCAGTCCTGATCGATCTCCACCAGTTTTTTCACCGCTTCGACGCCCAGCGCTTCATCGATGAGGGGGATGCACAGCCGCTCGTTGGACAGATTCAGACGGGCCATATTGCGGTCGGGACGAAAAAGAACGACACCGCCGTCCGGTCCGCGATACGCCTTCATCCCCTCGAATACCTCCTGCCCGTAATGCAGGCACATGGCCGCGGGGTCCATCTGGAGCGGGCCGTAGGGGACGATGCGGGGGTCGTGCCAGCCCTGTCCGGCGTCGTAGTTCATCAGGAACATGTGATCGGTAAAATACTGGCCAAATCCCAGACGGTCAGAGTCGGCGGGCTTGGCTTTCGGCTGTTTGGTCCGTTCGACGCGGATATCCTGCATGGCGCAACACTTCCTGTTTCATAAGCTTTGGGTAACGCGTTATTTTGATAAAGTATAGTGAGGATCATGAATCGGATGGATTCATGATCTGATTATAAAACCGGCCGCCGGAAAAAGCAAGCCCGGCGGCCGGTTTTTATACGGTTTTCAGCCGAAAATCAATTGGCTTCCCTTGGCGGAGGATTTCCCCCGCCAAGCACCGCCAGCCGGTGTTTTTTCCACCGGCCGGTGCTCAGGTAGATGATCCCCACGATGAGGGAGCCCACCTCCGCCAGCGGCGCGGCCACGCCGATGCCCGGCAGGCCGTAACCCAGCTGCACACCCAGCAGCCACGCCAGCGGCACCCGCAGCAGCAGGGAACTGACAAAGCTGTTGAGCAGGGAGAAGGTGGTCTGTCCCACCCCGATGGCCAGCCCGTTGATACAGAAGACCACGCTGGCCACGATGTAATCCATACTGATATATTGCAGGTACTCGGCCCCCTCCACGATACAGCGGCGGAAGATCACCGGGTCGAGGGCGCTCCCTTCGGGAGAACCGAGGAACAGGCCGACGATCTGCTGAGGGAACAGGTTCACCCCGGCAAACAGCAGGGCGGACACGGCGAAAGCGATGCCGATGGCGCAGAACATGGTCTTTTTCGCCCGCTCCGGCTTGCCAGCCCCCATGTTCTGCCCCACCATTGAGGATACCGACGCCTGCATGGCCATGGAGGGCAGGATACCGATACTGTTGACCTTGCCCGCGATGCTCAGGGCGTTGGAGCCCACCAATCCGCCGATATCGTTGCCCATGCGGGTCAGGGCCATGAAGGAAAAACACACCAGCGTCCCCTGCAGCGAGGAGGGCAGGCCAATCTTCAGCAGCTGGACCGCCAGCCGTTTATGGATGCGGAAGCTTTTCAGCTTGAAATCGAAGATAAAATCGCTGCGGCGGAGAAATACCACCGACAGGAGGAAGCTGACCGCCTGTGCGATGATGGTGGCCCAGGCGGCGCCGGCGGGGCCCATGCCCATGCCGCCCACCATGACGAAATCGAGCACCACATTGACCACGGCGGCGATGGCGACGAATATGAGCGGGTGGCGGGAATCCCCCATGCCGCGCAGCACGGCGGCCACCGCGTTGTAGCCGAAGATGAAGATAGTGCCGCTCATACAGATGGTGAGATAAGCATAGGCATCCGCGAAGGATTCCTGCGGCGTGCCCATCAGAACGAGAATCGCGTGGTTGGACAGCAGCATAACCACCGTCATCACCACGCCGGCGATGGCGTACAGGGAGAACATGGTACCGATGGTACGGGCTACTTCCTCCTGCTTTTTGGAACCGATGAACTGGGCGATCATGACGGTGCCGCCCACGGCGAGTCCGCTGATCAGATTGATGAGCAGGATGGTCACCTGCCCGCCGATCCCCACGGCGGAAGTTCCCACCGGCCCGCAGTAATTGCCGACAATGAGCATGTCGGCCAGATTGTACAGCGCCTGCAGCAGGTTGGACAGCAGGAATGGCAGGGAAAACCGCAGCAACTGCTTCATCACGCTGCCCTCTGTCAGGTCGCGCTGGAATTTACTCACAATACTCCCACTCCTTTATTACTGTATAAAAGGATAGGGCCGGTGTCCATGTTTGTCAACACGCCGAACATATTTTCGTCACTTTCACCGGCAGACGCCTTCCGGCTGTCGACAATCTTCGTCTATGTTACCGGTAGCGCCGGGCTTCCCGAGGCCGTCCTCCCTTCAGCCGTTTTGGGACGTATGCTTGTATTTCCCATAAATTGTGTTAAAATAGCAGGGATCATCTCAATTGTTTGTCTTTAAATTCGTATATCAATCCAGCGGCGCATCCGCGCCCTCTGAGGAGGAACTGTCCATGAGCAAACCCAAGTTCTATCTGACCACCGCCATCGCCTATACCTCGCGCAAGCCCCATATCGGCAACACCTACGACATCGTGCTGGCCGACATGATCGCCCGCTACAAGCGCATGACCGGCCACGATGTCTATTTTCT
The DNA here is from genome assembly GCA_022800315.1 of Clostridiales bacterium. Taxonomy (GTDB): domain Bacteria; phylum Bacillota; class Clostridia; order Oscillospirales; family Acutalibacteraceae; genus Avimonas_A. Next base: position 34,772 of record JAAWQC010000006.1, on the reverse strand, counting down.
CACCGGTTCGGACGAGCACGGTCAGAAGATCGAGGAATACGCGAAAGCGGAGGGCATCACCCCTCAGGAATACGTGGACCGCGTCTCCTCCCAGATACGCGCCGTGTGGGATTCCATGAACGTCACCTACGACCAGTTCATCCGCACCACCGATGAGAACCATGAGAAAACGGTGCAGAAAATATTTAAAAAGCTGTATGACCAGGGGGACATTTATAAAGGGGAATACGTGGGTAAATACTGCGTACCCTGTGAATCCTTTTTCACCGCCTCCCAGCTCAAGGAGGGAAAGTGCCCCGACTGCGGCCGGGAGGTAATCGACGCCAATGAGGAGGCTTATTTTCTTCGCCTGAGCAAATACAGTGACCGCCTGATGGCGTATTACGAGGAAAATCCCGGCTTTTTCCAGCCAGAGTCCCGCCGCAGCGAAATGATCAATAACTTTTTGAAACCGGGGCTGGAGGATCTGTGCGTCTCCCGCACCTCCTTCACCTGGGGTATCCCGGTGACCTTCGATCAGCGGCACGTGGTCTATGTGTGGCTGGACGCGCTGTCCAACTACATCACCGCCCTGGGCTACGATCCCGACGGTTCCGCCCCGGCGTACGATCATTACTGGCCGGCCGACCTCCACGTCATCGGCAAGGATATCGTCCGCTTCCACACCATCTACTGGCCCATTATCCTGATGGCGCTGGGCGAGCCCCTTCCCAAACAGGTGCTGGGTCACCCGTGGATGCTGTTCGGGGAAGACAAAATGAGCAAGTCGCGGGGCAACGTGCTCTACGCCGACGAACTGGCAGCCCGTTTCGGCACCGACGCGGTGCGCTATTATCTGCTGTCCGAGATTCCCTTCGCCCAGGACGGCTCCATCACCCATGAAAGCTTTATCGCCAAATACAACACCGACCTGGCCAACACGCTGGGAAATCTGGTCAACCGCAGCATCGCCATGACCAATAAATATTTTGGCGGCCACGCCGCCCGGCCCGCCACACTGGAAGGCCCCGATCAGGACCTGCTGGACACGGCCGCCAAAACGCTGGCCGACTATCGCCGGCTGATGGAAATCTACCGCAACGCGGAGGCACTGGACATCCTGATCGCGCTGGCCCGCCGCTGCAACAAATACATCGACGAAACCGCCCCTTGGGTCCTGGCCAAGGAGGAAGCGTCCCTGCCCCGCCTGAACGCGGTGCTGTACCATCTGCTGGAATGCATCCGCGTCCTGGGGGTGCTGCTGCGTCCCTTCCTCCCCGCCACGGCGGACAGCATCTTCGCCCAGCTGCGGACGGCGGAGGAACTCACCACACTGGAATCGGCGGAGACCGGTTTCGGCGCCACCCCCGCCTTCGATGTGGGGACCCCCACTCCCCTCTTCGCCCGTATCGACGCGGAGAAAGTCCTGGCCGAAATGCAGAAGGAACAGCAAGAACAAGCGGCGGCCCAAAAGGCGGAGGAAACTCCTGAAGGAATCGCCTTCCTGCCGGAGGTCACCATCGACGATTTTGCCAGGGTGGACCTGCGGGTCGCGGAAATCACCGACTGCGAGCCGATCAAGAAGGCGAAAAAGCTGCTGAAACTCACCCTCAACGACGGTACCGGCGTACCCCGCACCGTCTGCTCGGGCATCGCGCCCTGGTACGCCCCCGACGATCTGAAGGGCAAACGGATCGTGCTGGTATCCAACCTGAAACCCGCCAGGCTCTGCGGGGTGGAAAGCTGCGGCATGATACTGGCGGCGGACGACGGCGACGACGTCCGGGTGCTGTTCGTGGACGGCGTCGCTCCCGGCAGCAAGGTTCGCTGAACGGTTCCCTGTGAAAAAATAACCCGTCCTCCCTGTTCATCGGCAGGGGCGGACGGGTTTTCTCTCCCGATCAGGAAAGGATACGACGATATGAACGCTATTTTTGATTCTCATGCCCATTACGACGACGAGGCCTTTGACGAGGACCGGGAGGAATTGCTGGCCGCCCTCCCCTGCCAGAATGTGTGCGCCGTGGTCAACGCCGCCAGTGATCTCGCCTCTTCCCGACGGGGGATCGCCCTGTCGGAACGCTATCCGTATTTCTGGGCCGCGGTGGGCGTCCACCCGCAGGAGGCAGGCAGAGCTGACCTCTCCGAACTGGAGGAGATCAAACGGTTGGCCGGCCATCCCCGCGTCGTCGCTATTGGGGAAATCGGCCTTGACTACCACTACGACGAACCGGCCCGCGACCTGCAGGCGGATTGGTTTGAGGAACAGCTGGCGCTGGCAAAGGAGCTTGACCTCCCGGTCATCGTCCACGACCGGGACGCCCACGAGGATGTCTTTCGCCTGCTGCGCCGCTATCAGCCGAAGGGGGTGGTCCACTGCTTCAGCGGCAGCGCCGAAATGGCGAAGGAGATCGTGCGGCTGGGCATGTATATCGGCCTTGGCGGAGCGGTCACCTTCAAAAACGCACGGCGGCCGGTTCAGGTGGCGGCGGCGATCCCCCCCGACCGACTGCTGCTGGAAACCGACGCGCCGTATATGACTCCCGTCCCCCTCCGCGGCAAACGGAACCGTTCCGACTACCTCGCGCATACCGCCGCACGCCTCGCGGATATCCGCGGCGTATCCCCCGACGATATCTATGCGCTCACGCGGGAAAACGCCTGCCGCCTCTTTGGCATCGCGCCGGACGATTTACTATAAACAGCCCATAACAGGCGATGCCGGTGGGAAGACTGACTGTTTCCCCATTATCTCCTCCAAAACCGCCGATTGCACCTTGACAAGTAAACGATCGTTCACTATAATGGTAGTGAACGATCGTTTACTTCGCAGGAGGCCTCCGAGGATGGCGGACACAAGGGAACAAATAGCGATGACGGCGCTTCGGCTGTTCGCACGTGACGGCTACGAAGCGGTCTCGGTCAGTAAGATCGCCGGAGAGCTGGGTATGACCAAAGGTGCGCTGTATCGGCACTATCACAGTAAACGGGATATTTTTGACAGCATCGTAGCCCGCATTTTTGAGCTGGACCGGGAGCGGGCGCAGGCATACGCCGTACCGGCGGAATCCTTTGCGGACACACCGGAGCCGTATCGCAAGACAGAGCTCGAGAATCTCAAACAGTTTACGCTCGCCCAATACCGATTTTGGACAGAGGATGAGTTTACCTCCAACCTGCGTAAAATGCTGGCGCTGGAACAATACCGCAATCCCGAAATGAATGAACGGTATCACAACTGTATTGTGGGCGGCCCTGTCCGCTATATGGAAGACATCTTCCGGGAAATGATGGCTGCCGGGACCCTGAAAAAAAACGATCCCCGGCAGCTTGCCATCGAGTATTTTGCGCCGCTGTTTCTGCTCATCCATATGTCCGACGCGGATATCGGCGATGCCGACGCCGAAAGAAGACTGTCGGAACACATTGACCGCTTTATCCAAAACAACGCGGTTCGTATCCATCTGTAAAACAGGAGTAAGGCTTTATGAAAAAACGTATATGGCTGGAGATTGTGCGCTGACCGGGAGGTTTGCGTAAAAATCAACTCTGCCAAACCTCCCAAAAGGATCTGTAAACTTTTAGGAGGATATTCTCGTGAATAGAGAAAACAAACGGAAACAATTCCAAAAAGGATATTATAAAACTCACCCGTGCGGCGACAGCTTTACCTGTAAGGTATGCGGCAGGCCGGTGGTGCCGGCAGGCGCCGGAAGCAGCCATCGCAACCATTGCCCGAACTGCCTGAGCAGCCTTCATGTGGACATAGAACCGGGCGACCGTGAATCCGGCTGCGGCGGCATTATGGAGCCCATCGCCGTGTGGGCGCGCAAAAATGGCGAATGGGCGGTCATTCATCGTTGCCGCCAGTGCGGGGAGCTTTCTTCCAACCGCATAGCGGCGGATGACAATCCGATGAAACTGATGTCCATCGCCATGAAACCCGTGGCGCTTCCGCCCTTCCCTCTTGAAAAAATTGAAGAGATGACCGCGCTGATGGCCGGTGACGGGAAGCTGACGTGAGCATCCGGATAAACTGTGTCCAGACAGACAAAAGGCCGGCGAACTACTTTTTCGTAGTCCGCCGGCTCTTCTCTTTTACGGTCATCGGCTGGCCAGCGCCTCCAGCAGGCGGGCCGCCAGATCGCGGGAGGCCACCAGCATGTTGTCGTCGTCCGCCTCCGGCTTATCGGTCACGATGCCGATCATATATCCCTGTCCATATACCAGCAGCTCCCTGGTCGAAGGGCTCCAGCTGCCTGTGTCCCCGATGTTGGGCGCCTCCGCCAGATCGGTATAAAGGGACAGGGTGGCGTCGTACACTTCCCGGTCGCATTTGTTCAGATGGATATCCGCCGTGGTCAGCCTGTCGTCAGAAGCGTAATTCACCCAGGTGCCTTCCTCATATATCTGCGACGTAACCGACTCCACCCCCAAGACGGAAGCCACCTGCTCCGCCGGCAGCAGCTGGATGATGTCCACATCGATGGCCGGGGGCACACTGACCGTCGTCAGCGTGCTGGAGGAAGGCTCGTCCGCCGGCTTGCCCTCCGAACAGCCGGTAAGGCCGGCGGCTAAGAGCAGGCCGGCCAGCCCAACCGCTATCAGCGGCAGTAAACGACCGTGACGGTGCATAAATAAGCTCCTTTCAGAACCAAATGTTCGTGTTGTATGCAGTTGTATTATAGCAGAATCCGCCGAAGACGACAAGGGCTCCCCCCGGTGGCAGGGAATCATTCCCAGAGGTCCTTCCCGCAGGAGAAACCAAAAGAAAGAGGTCTCCCGCACCAACCTTGTCGGAATTCACCACTGTATTTTTCACATGATTTATGGTAAAGTGAATAGCAAAGACACATGCGGAGGATACCATGAATAACGACGCTTTTTCCGCCGGAGTGGAACCCGGTGGCCTGTATTCGTCACAGGAAATTAAAATTCTGATTTGTTACATGCTCAACGGCGCGGGGGAGCCCATGCCCCGTCAGGCTGTGCTCGATATCATCGCCGGCGGCGGCATGGCCAACTTTTTTGAAACCGGGGGGGCCATCGACGAACTCCTCCGTCTGGAGAACCTGACCGAAGATGCCGACGGCCGCCTCGACCTAACCGACACGGGCCGTCAGGCCGCCTCGACCCTGTCCGGCCTGATCCCGTATACCCTGCGGGAGCGTTCGGTCAAAGCCGCCCTTCAGCTGCTTACCCGCATCCGGCGGGAGCGGGAGAATACCGTCACGATGGAGAAGCTGGAAAACGGCATTACGGTCACCTGTACCGTCAAGGACGACGGCGCGCCGCTGCTCTCCCTCAGCCTCAAGGTGGCGGACGACCTGCAGGCCCAGTTGATTCGTGAACATTTCCTCACCGATCCGGTCCTGCTCTACCGCAGCGTTCTCGCCGTCCTGACCGGCAGCGCCGAATCCCGTCGAAACGATACGGAGATCGTGATAGACCTGCGCTGATGCTGCTTCCGCATACGCCGCCGGTATATTTGTCACAGGAACAGGCAGGCCAGCTTTATAGAAACGGGAAGTCCGTTTTCTGTCAATTCTGCGAGAAACCTCTCATCCAGCGATTGACAGCAGGAATCAAACATGCTATTATGATCTGCGTCAGCAAAATGGAGAGGTGTCCGAGCGGTTTAAGGAGCTGGTCTTGAAAACCAGTGACTCGTCAGAGCCAAGGGTTCGAATCCCTTCCTCTCCGCCACACTTTTCCCGCCAGTGCTGGCGGACACACGTTAACAGCAAAGGATGGACTACATGCTGAGAGCCGTCGTTTACGGATATGGAAACATTGGTCATTTCGCTCTGGACGCGCTGAAGGAAAGCCCCGATTTCGAAATCGCCGGCGTCGTCAGCGGATCGCTGGAGCCCGGCGCACTGGGGAATATCCCGGTGGCTCGGTCGATCGATGCCCTTCTCCCCGTGGATGTGGCCATCCTCTGTTCCCCAAGCCGCGCCGTCCCCGATCTCGCCGCCGATCTGCTGGCGAAAGGGATCTGCACGGTGGACAGCTACGACATCCACTCCTCGGTGTATGAGGTCCGCCAGCGCCTTGACGCGGTGGCCAAAGCAAACGGTACGGCGGCTGTCATGTCCGCCGGCTGGGACCCCGGCACCGATTCCATGGTGCGGGCCATTCTGGAAGCCATGGCTCCCAAAGGCCTTACCTATACCAACTTCGGCCCTGGTATGAGCATGGGTCACACCGTGGCTGTCAAAGCGATCGCCGGTGTTAAAAACGCCCTGTCCATGACCATCCCCGTTGGTACCGGTCTCCATCGCCGCATGGTGTACATCGAGCTGGAGCCCGGCGCCGATTACGAAACGGCCGCCGCCGCGATCAAGGCCGATCCCTACTTCATCCACGATGAGACCCATGTCATCGCGGTGGAAAGCGTGGATGCGCTCAAGGATATGGGACACGGCGTCGATCTCACCCGCAAAGGTGTCTCCGGTTCTACTCAGAATCAGAATATGCGCTTTCAGATGAGCATCAACAACCCCGCCCTCACCGGCCAGATCCTGGTGGCCGCCGCCCGCGCCGTCAAAAAGCAGACGCCCGGATGTTACACCATGATTGAGCTCCCCCCCATCGACCTTTTGGCGGGCGAGCGGGAATCCCTGATTCGACGGCTTGTCTGATTCCTTAACAATTGAATAGATAAAACCGCCTGTTTACCACACGCGGTTTTACCATACGGAGAAGTACTCAAGTTGGTGACGAGGCGCCCCTGCTAAGGGCGTAGGCCGGGCAACTGGCGCGAGGGTTCGAGTCCCTCCTTCTCCGCCAGAAAAAGCACAGCATTGTGGAGTTAAACTCCTGTGTTGTGCTTTTTGTTTTTGTATAATATAATAATCCGTTATTTATATTAGTTTTGGAGGAAACAATATGGGAAAATTTGCGATGGCTTTTAACATCGGGAAGACAAATGAAGAAAGAATTGAAGCCTTTGAAATGTATCAACAAGCTTTTCATGCTAAAAAGATTTCTGAGAATATACCGCCAGATGGCAAAGATATTCACATTGTAATGGACTTGGATGGAATTAAAATTCTCCTAGCCCCGGGTGAAAAAGTTGATAAAATCATTGAAAACGCAATGTGCTGTGAATTTCATTTTGACAGTGAGAACGATTTGAAAAAGGCATATGATATTCTTTCTGCACAATCTTTAAATTGTAGTTTAGAAGGACCTTTTCCGTGGGCAACGTTGTTAGGACTAGTAGTAGATAAATTTGGTGTTTGTTGGGCACTGTATTACAATGAATAGTTTATTCATCAAATGCACATCAGTTGTATTTGTTTGGGTTCAACTCCCACCTCCGAAAAGCCGGAATTATCTTTTTTATGTGCCTCTCACAAATCAAAGCGTAAACTTTGATATAAAAACAGCCTTCCGTTTTGGAGGGCTGTTTTTGCGTCTATGCCCGAAAACCGTGTATTCATACGGTTTCCGGGCTTTTTCTATTTTCACGAGGTAATACGGCGGCCCAAAAAGTTCGCCTGCGGCATAGTTGACTGCCGGGAATACCCCAAAGGCTCCGGATTTGCACCCCACCCTATATAAGTAAGGTAAAAAACCAAAGGAATCGTAAAAAAGTATCTTGGCCTGGATACTTTTTAACAATTTCTTTTATTTCCTCCCGAAAGACTCTTCGCCGTAAAAATGCTGGTTGAACAGTTCGAACATTTCCTCAATTTTCTTTACAATCTCAGATATTTACAGCATGGCCGCATCTTCCTTAAAGATCTGATTAATGTGAGTCACATCTTACGCACCACGGGCGAAAAAGCAAGGCTTTTTTATAAAATTTCTCTTTTTATGGCTTGCTTCACGGCCCGCCGCCGCACTTTTTTCCGCCACGACCCCTTATAGTAAAACGAAATAAGGGAATGCTAACCATATATAAACTTGTGGAGGAAAGAAATATGGACGAACAGATTTCAAAATTTGAACAGTATTTGATTACAGAAGAAAAAAGTGCGGCGACCATTGAAAAATACCGGCGGGATATTCGCTGCTTTTATGCTTTTCTGGCGGACAGACCAATCAGCAAAGAGAAAACTATTGCATATAAAGAGTACCTGAGGGCACGGTATGCCCCGTCCAGCGTCAATTCTATGCTGATCGCTCTCAACTGTTTCCTGCGTTTTATCGGATTGCAGGACTGCTGCGTGAAGTCTCTTAAAATTCAGCGGCAGATTTTCAGCCGAGAGGACAAGGAACTGACAAAGGCAGAATACCAACGGCTGGTGAAAGCAGCCGGAAACACCCGGATATCGCTGGTGATCCAGACGATCTGCGGCACCGGTATTCGAGTAAGCGAGCTGCAATATATTACGGCGGAAGCAGTACGAGCAGGCAAAGCGGTGGTGAACTGCAAAAATAAGACGAGGGTGATCTTCATCCCCACGTCAATTCAAAAGATGTTGCAGCCATATATGAAAAAATCCGGCATTACAGCCGGAACAGTCTTTGTAACAAGAAACGGAAAGCCGCTGAACCGCCGGAATATCTGGCGGGACATGAAATTTCTCTGCGAACGGGCGGGCATATCTCCGAACAAGGTGTTTCCACACAATCTGCGGCATCTCTTTGCCAGAACATTTTACAGCGTGGATAAGGACATCGTTCGTCTGGCCGATTTGCTCGGCCACAGCAGCGTGAATACCACCCGAATTTATACAATGGAAACCGGCAACGAACACAGGCACCGTTTGGAACGGGTCGAAAAGCTGCTGATGACATAAGGTTGATTATGTCGCTATCCGATTTAAAATAATATATCATATTCTAGCTGATTTTGCAATACATATCGTTGAAAAGTTTAAAAAGGGCGCGAAAAAACAAGCCGGGATCATCCATGATTTTCCTCCGGCTGTTCTTTTGCGCCCTTTTTAGCCGCCGCTGATATTCCAGTGACTTTTTAGAAGATTGACAGTCCGCCTACTGTCCAAGTCTTCATTATTGCCGGCGACATAATCAACCTTATGTCTTTATGCCGGGTTATAACGATACTTTATGCGAATTTCCCCGGATGATAAAATCCACAGAAAGGATCAAATCATGGCCGTATCCAAACGAATCCTAAAAGCACTGAATATTATCACCACCGTTTTCGTGGTAATAGCGGTGATCCTCGCCGTCCTTTTGGTGGGGGTCCGCCTTGTTGGATTACAGCCGTACACCGTCCTGTCCGGCAGTATGGAACCGACCTATCAAACGGGTTCCCTCATTTATGTAAAGAAGGTAACGCCGGAGGAGGTCAAGGTCGGCCAGGCTATCACCTTTGTGCTGAATGAGGATTTGGTGGTAGCGACTCACCGTGTGATTGAAATTGACAAGGAAAATCAGCGATTTTATACCAAAGGCGATGCCAATGAAAACGCCGACGGTGCACCGGTACATTTCAATAATCTAATCGGTATACCGGTATTTTCCATTCCTTATCTCGGTTATGTTTCCACTTATATTCAAAATCCGCCGGGACTGTATATAGCTATTGCGGCAGGAGCCGTGCTGCTTTTGCCCGAGCTGCTGAACGCTTGGAAAAAGGAACCGCCTGCAGTGTCCGAAATAGAAAAGCATGACTGACCGGCGGGACTGTTTACTCAAGAAAATACCGCCTGAATTTTTCGGACGATATTTTATTAAAACAAGGAGAAAGGAGGAGAAAACATGAAAAAGGAAGTCATAGCTTCTGTTGCGGCGGCGTTGGTTCTTTGCTTTGTGAACTGCGTGACACTGGCCTGGCTGACCGATAAAACAGATTCTGTTGTCAATACCTTTACGGTGGGAAATGTAGATATCAAATTAAAAGAAACCACTGAAAATTATAAGATGATTCCCGGCTGTACCATTGCAAAGGATCCGACAGTAACTGTTACTAAGGACAGCGAGGACTGCTGGCTGTTCGTCAAAGTTGAGAAATCTGAAAACTTTGATACCTTTATGACCTATGACATGGCGAATGGCTGGACGCCCTTAGAGAGCGAATCCGGTGTTTTCTACCGTCAGGTGACAAACAGTGCGGCTGATCAGACGTTTGCTGTTCTGAAAGACAACAGCGTAACTGTCAATGATACTGTTGACAAGGCCATGATGGACGATTTGAAATCGGATACGTTCCCGACCCTGACCTTCACCGTCTATGCGGTACAGCAGCACAAGAGCAGCGAAGCGGATTTCAGTCCCGCTGAGGCTTGGAAAACAGTTTCGGCCGCATAGTTGGAAACAGGCTTCCAACCTCTTTCCCTATTTACAGGCAATAACCGGCCTATTAACTGGTTAGTAAATTTATATTCTGAAAGGAAGTATTGTACCATGAACGCAAAGAAAAAAATTCTCTCCATCGCACTGGCCGCTTCTCTGGTCGCCGTCGCCGTTGTCGGCTCCTCTCTGGCCTATTTCACCGACAAGGATGAGAAGCACAACACCCTCACTATCGGCAATGTTGACATTACTCTGACCGAGCCGAAGTGGGATGCAGAAGAAGTCGAAGATCTGTATCCGGGCGAGGCAGTCGCTAAGGATCCCACCGTTGAGAATACCGGCAAGAACCCGGCATTTGTCCGCATAAAAGTGGAGTGGCCGGAAAATGTGGCCCTGTCTTATCGTACTGATTATGTAGATGGTAAGCTGGGTGAAAACTGGGTAAAACACGGTGATTATTACTACTACAGCAAGGTTCTCGGCACGGAAGAAGGAAGTAACACCACCGACGCTTTGTTCGACCAGGTCGTTCTCTCCACCGACGTCACCAACGGTTTTGACGGCATTTATGACATCGTTGTAAAAGCTGAGGCTGTCCAAGCTCAGGGCGCCAGAACCAAATGGGCTGAAGTACAGACAATGACCGTTGAGGAAATCGCTGCTTGGTTCGCCACCTGCATTGGATAAGCTTTCCTACATACTGTCCTGTCCTCGGTTGAGGGCAGGGCGTATGTGGGCATTCCGGCGGGTGCGGGAATGCCCACACATGCCTTGCCTGAAAAAGGCGGATGGTAAATTTGAGCCAAACATAAAGCAATATGATCATGAATGAGGAGGAAAAACTACTATGAAACGAAAACTGGTGGCTGTGGCTTTGACAGTGAGCTGTTTGTCATTGGCTGCTTATGGAACGATTGCTTATTTTACGGCGGAGGATACGGCTATCAATGTTATCACAACCGGAAATGTCCGGATCGAGTTGCAGGAAACAGCCGTTCCGGAGGACGGCGCCGATCCCGTTCCTTTTGAGGACGTGATCGGCGTGATGCCAGGTGGAAAGGTATCCAAAATTGTCGGGGTGAAAAACACCGGCGACAAAACCGCCTATATCCGCATCCAGTTGGAGAAGGGACTGGCTCTCGCGGAGGGAACTGTCGGAGAAGCCGATCTCGGTCTGATCGGGCTGAATATCGACAGAGAAAACTGGACTGAAAAGGATGGCTATTACTATTATAACGAACCGCTTGCTGCGAGTGAGACCACCAAGCCGCTGTTTACCGAGGTAAGCTTTTCCGAAGATATGAGCAACCTATATCAAAACAGTAAGGCAACAATCTCTGTCAAAGCCGGCGCTGTTCAGACGGATAACAACGGGGACAGCGCACTAGAGGCAGCCGGTTGGCCGGAAGCATAAGGAGGGAAAATAGACAATGAAAATAAAAGGTAAAGTTCTATCTCTCCTACTGGCAATGTCAGTATCGGTAGCGGCGCTTGTACCGGCAAACGCTGTGGTGGCACAAGGGGCAGCGGAGCAGGAAAGCACTGCTACGCTTGATTGTGTCAATTACACAAATGTTGCGCCGCTGTCCTCGGTCGTGCCTACTGTACGCAAGATGAATAAACTTACCGATGCAAAGATTGGCACAGATAATCCAGGCATTGAAACAAGCAAGACGGTTACAAAAAATGAGGATGGTACTTATACCCTCCGCCTTGAATCCTACGTCACCGGGTCCACCATGACTTCTGTTACACAAAAACCCACCGACACCGTACTGGTTCTTGATACTTCCGGCTCGATGAAGGAATATATCAATGTTGCTGACAAAGGTTCACTCAATATTCTTGACCCCCAGTATGCCAGCTATTATAAGTGGAAAGTGCTTGGCGGAGCAGTATGGCTTGATATGCAGTATCAAAATGACAAATGGCAGTATAATATTCCAATTTTGGGGTGGCAGGACTGCGATAGTACTTGGTTGGGCGATACGGTGGGTATCAAAAAAATAAACGCCATTAAAATTGCTGCAAATGATTTTATAGATTTAACAAGTCAAATGGAAGGCGATAATCAAATTGCTATTGTTACCTATGCAAGCAGTTCAACGATCAAAAATCAATTAACACCTGTACCGGACGGAGCTGATGCCCTTAAAAATACCATCAATAGCTTACAGGAAAATGGCGCAACGGCTGCGGATTATGGAATGCAGAATGCCCAAAAAATCATAGATGACATTCCTGCTGACAGAGACAGCAACAAAGTCGTAATTATGTTCACCGATGGCGACCCAAATCATGGGAGTGGTTTTGATGCCTCTGTGGCGAATGATACCGTTTCGGCTTCAAAATCAATGAAAAACAAGGGCACTACCGTTTACACCATTGGAGTTGTTGAAGGCGCTGATCCAACGGATTATAACCTAAATATCAATAAATATCTCCACCATGTATCCAGCAACTATCCGAACGCTGAAAGCATGACGAATGGCGGTACTTTAAATCCAAATGCGGATCCGTATAATGGCGGCAAGAGCTATTATCTGTCTGCTGACAACTTGCAGTCTTTGTCGGATATTTTTCAGTCCATCAGCGATGAAATCGGCGGCGCTTCCGTCACACTTGGCACAGAGACCGTTGTGAAAGATGTGATTTCCGATTACTTCCAGCTCCCTGCGGGTGCGGATGCTTCCAAGATTGCCGTCAAGATGGCAGACTGTTACGCCTTTGACGGCGAAACACCTGTCTGGACGAATGAGAAGCCTGTCACTCTGATCCCTACCATTGACGCTGACAGAAAGACCATCCGCGTCAACGGTTTCGATTTCAGCAAAAATTGGGTGGGAAAAAATACATCCAGCGGAGAAGTCCATCCCGGTAAGAAACTGATTATTGAAATTCCCATTGAGCGCCGTGACGGATTTATCGGCGGCAATACCGTTCCAACCAACGGAAGTGATTCCGGTATTTATGATAAGGATGGTAATCTGGTGGAGAATTTCGAGATTCCCACGACAGATGTGCTGATTCAGTATGAATATGCTACTGAAGATCAAACCATTTTCCTTGGCGAAACCGCCGATTTAACCCGGCGCTTTTCATTGAAAGAACCGTATAACCTCGATGGACATAAGAATCAGTTTGTAGATATCGTCTATACATTAAAAACTGGCGGTGAACTGGTGGGTACCTATACCATCCCCGCCGGACATGCCACCGGTACATGGACATGGGAAGCTGGGCAATCCGGTACCCCTGCTCTGCAAAAGACAACGGAATATGATGTGACCTGTACGGTTACACCGAAGAATGCAGGGACTTGTGAATCCCTTACGTTAGGGGACCCCGATTTTACCGTCCATGTTAAGTCAGGCACGCTGACTATTACAAAAGTCGGCGGCCTGGCGAGCGATAAGTATGTTTTCAATATCGAAAAAGACGGCGAGTATTATATGACTGTCACCGCCTTTGGAAACGGTTCGGTGACAATCACGCAGCTCCCCAAGGGCACCTACACCATCACTGAGGAAACCGGTTGGTCTTGGCGCTGGAATCCGACGTTTGATAAGAACGTAGTAGAAATCAATAAAAACACGCCTGATGGTTCCGTTATCTGCACCAACACGCAGGAAAAGAATCAATGGCTGAATGGCTACGATCATAAGGTCAACGAGAAGGGAGGGACACGGTAATGCTGTATGAAGGAAAACATATTCGAAGAGGGAGCCGGAAGAAAAGGCGTTTCCAAACGAAGATCACTGTACTGTGCGCTTCACTTTCCCTTGCAGTCTGCTGCGTGATCGGCGGAACGCTGGCGTGGCTTACGGCTAAGACGGAACCAGTGGAAAACAAATTTAATCCAGCTCAGGTAAACTGCAAGGTGCAGGAAGATTTTGATTCCGCTACAGGTGTTAAAGAAAACGTTCAAATAAAAAATACCTCGGATATTCCCGCATATATCCGCGTCCGACTGGTAGGCTACAACAAAGATGCAGAGGGCCATATTGTGGGAGACATAGCCGAGTGGTTAAAGGATATTCCTGTAAAAATCAACGAGAGCTGGTTCAAGGCGGGTAATTATTACTATTATAAGTTTCCTGTGGAGCCGGGTGAATTTACCGATAATTTGATTGATAGCTGTATACTTCAGGACGGGCAGGTGCTGGAAATTTTAGCGGAAGCCATTCAGAGCCAGCCTTCCGACACGATAGAATCAGCATGGGCAGAGGTTAAGGCTGCCGAGGACGGCAACTTGACTGCCGCAAGCCAACTGTAAAGGGGCGTATATTATGAAAATAATGAAATCTGTTTTATCTGCTCTCTTTGCTGTTGTATTAGCTGTCGGCATGACATTTCCTGTTTGCGCCGCAGACTCTTCTGTCAAGTATGACGGTAACGCGCAGAAATTCATCTTTGCTCCGGGGAGCGATAATTCCCCTACCGATTTGTTTGACAACTTCAAAGGCGTTATGCCGGGTGACAGTCTGACGCAGAAAATCACGGTAATAAATGATGTGTCCAACAAGGTAAAGATAAAGATTTATCTGCGTTCTCTCGGAGCGCAGGAGGGTTCGGAGGATTTTCTCTCTCAAATGAACCTGACGGTTACACAGGACGGAGATTCCAAGCTGTTTGCCGCCCCCGCCGATCAGACGGACGGGCTGACCGATTGGGTGTGCCTTGGCACCTTCTATTCGGAGGCCGATGTCAATTTAGATGTGAAGCTGGATGTTCCGCTTGAGATGGGCAATGATTTTCAAGACGCTGTCGGCAAGTTGGAATGGCATTTTAAAGTTGAGGAACTTCCTATTGATCCGGACGATCCGAAACCGCCACAAACCGGCGACTCCACCGACGTCTGGCTGTATGTTGAGACTTGCTTGTTCAGTGCTGGAATGATGGTGGTTCTGTTAGCGATAAAGAAAAAAATCAGGGGTCTAAAACTCGTTTCAGCAGCTCGTAGGAAATCCCTTGAAGAATGAAATCATTGGTATACCCATATAAGGCGTGATGTGAATTGCGCCGATTGATTGATTAGACAGGACAACGGTTTGGGATGCTGACCGTATTGAAAAAAGCAAAGCATCTTTTTCGTAGCCCTTTCACAAAATCGTCAACCGGTTTCAGGCTGGTTGATGATTTTTCTTTGCCTCTATTTTCTGGCGGAGAAGCACTTCTCACGCCATTTCTGGGATTGGATGCATCCACGTAATCGGAATATAAAAGGATTGTATCCTAGTAATTTAATTCGGGGTATCTTCTTTTGCTCGCACCTGATACAATAGTTCTATATATTCATGGATGTGGACGGTGCTTTTATGATTATAGAAATAGAGCAAACCGCTTCAAATATCACGCAGCGATTCGAAGTGTTCTGCAATGGCGATTTGTCTTTTACCGGAGCATTAGGTAACGCAAGCAAATTTCAGAGTATTCGGATGCGCAACAATCACAATGACGTGGTTATTTTAGGAAAGCACGTATTTTCTAATTGGTCAAATTATATTCCCTTTAAGCACCTATTGGGTTGGGAAAGCATAACCCGCATCATGCGGTGCCGGAAAAACGAGCAGGATTGGGGGCGCTTTATATTTTCGCGCCATGCTCTGCTAAAGAGTTTTTATGTCATTACAGGCTCCGATTGTGTAGGGGCATTACACGCCTACCCGATTACGCGCGGCAGTTTTGAGTATATCAGCATCTATCTAGACGGAGAACAAGTCGCTTTGGTAGAGCGTTATCTCACCGTAGTCAATCATAAAAACAGATATAAGATTTATTTGTTGGATGATTACGCCCGGTTAGGAGACCTATTGTCTTTTTTTGTTCTCTACTATGACAATTGGAACAATTCTCACAGGTTTCATATGTCGAGTGGGACAACAACAATTAAGGCATGGACATTTTCGAGGTATGAAATGAAATACGAGCAAACCTGGCGTGAAGAACATTTTCCAGACGAAAACTTTTTCGGCAAAACCAAGCTGTTCAAGGAGTAGTATTATTTATATTTTCCTGCGGCCCCTCCACGTCCACCAGCAGTTCGGTTGGGCAGTCCGGATCGTACTCGTCCACCCATGGCCCTCTTTGTGTGGATTTCACACCCTGACCCGCATCCATTCCTTCTCCGCCAAGTCGCCGCAAGTGATCTATCGCTCGCAGCAACTTTTTACATGCAGTGCACGGAGGTGAACAACGGATGACTTCGCCGCAGGCGACGCGGGTGACATCCTGCAGATTTATGGACCTTTTATCCGCGGCACGGCCATAACCTTCGAAACAGAGGTCCCCTCTGTCGATGAATTTACCCAACGGATCGAAAGCATCACCAGCCGGTATCCCTATCTGGTGTGCTGCCTTGACGGCGTCATTGTGGGATACGCCTATGCCTCCCGCCACAGAAAGCGGCAGGCTTACGACTACGACGTCGATGTATCCATCTATGTCAGCCCCCAGCACCACGGAACCGGCGCCGCTGAGCTGCTGTATCAAAAGCTGTTTCGGATATTAACCGATCTGGGATACTGTCATGCGTACGCGGGGTACACCGTCCCCAATGAAAAAAGCCGGAAATTTCATGAGAAATTCGGTTTTACGCCTGTCGGAACCTATCGCCGCACCGGCTATAAACTGGGGAGCTGGCATGACGTGACATGGCTCGAAAAAAGTGTCAGCCCCTGCGTGGACCATCCTCCCTCCGTCAAATGGATAGGGGATATTCCCGCCGAGCGGCTGTTGGATATACTCAGGTCGTAGATAACCGTCCTGACAAAAAATAAAAAAGACCTGTCTATTGCGCAAGAGGGACCGGCAATGCCGGTCCCTCTTCCTCCTTATTCGTCCCACGACAGCACCCGGCGG
This sequence comes from Clostridiales bacterium, assembly GCA_022800315.1. GTDB lineage: Bacteria > Bacillota > Clostridia > Oscillospirales > Acutalibacteraceae > Avimonas_A. Next base: position 17,717 of record JAAWQC010000006.1, on the reverse strand, counting down.
AGATTGCCGCCGAGGATTTTCTCCTTCGCCGATTCGGAAATATCCATCTGCCGAATATGCCGGATGGCCGCCTGAATCTTTTCGGTGCTGTTATAGGGGAAATCCAGCCCAAAGATACTGGCTTCCTCCCCCGTCTGCCAGAGAAGGTCGCGGATGCGCTCGTCGCTTTGAAACCAAAACCGATTCTCCTCCCGGTCGAACACACTGGTCAAACCGGCGTATATACGGGGCGGGTTGGCCCCATTGTTCAGCATCACCGCCACCGCGTCGTGGAAAAAGCAATAGCCTCCCACATGCTCCATGCTAAAGCGCAGTTGGCGGTAACGATAGGCAACCTCGTCGAACAGCAGCACGTTGTAGTCGGAGATGCGGTGCCAGTGGATCCCTGTGTGGAAGCTGAGAAACAGGTCCCGCTCCTGTGCGGCGGCGTATACACGGCAGGCCGCTTCCCCGTCGACGCGAAAATGCTGATACGCGGGATGGAGCTTGATGCCGGGGAACCCCAGCTGATAGATGGCCTCCACCTGATCCTCCAGATCGCCACGGGAAAAGTCGATGACGCCGAAAGCGCGGAGCCGGTCCTCCGACCGTATGCGGCGGGCCAGCGCCGCGTTGGGTTCCTCGTCGCCCGGCCCCAGCTGACTGGGGAAGGCGGCGAAGGTCACGGCCTTCTCGATACCGCAGTCGTCCATGGTGCGCAGCAGGACGTCCACCGTACCGTCCTCCCGCACCGATTTCGGAAAAACATGGGCGTGATTGGCATAAATTTTCATAGTCAACCTCGATTCTGTGGCGAAGATGACCCTATTCTAAGCGTGGCGGAAGGGTCTGTCAATCCTTTCCTCACAGGCCGTATTTCGTTTTGATGCGTTCCAGCTTCCCCCCCACCGGTTTTGCCAGTACCAGCAGAAAAATCACGTTGGATATCCCGTATTCCAGGGTAAAAGGCCCCGCCGTAACGACGGCGGCAAGATAGCGCGTCAAATTGAAGGCGCCGTCGTACCACAAGGTGGTCCAAACGTCCATCAGCAGGGAAAAAAACACCCCCGCCGCCGCCCCATAAATCAGCAGCAGGACGAGATGCTTTTTCAGCGGCGCCGCCAGCAGTCCCGCGGCCAGGCCGATGAGGCCCCAGGTGAACATCTGGAATGGGGTCCACGGCCCCTGGCCGAAAAAGAAGTTGGAGACGAGGGCCGCCAGCGCCCCGGTGACGAAGCCCGCCTCGCCGCCCAGATACAGGGCGGCGATCACCACGATCGCCGTCACCGGCTTGAAACCGGGAAGGGGGGCGAAAATCAGCCGTCCCACCACGGCAATGGCGATCATGACCGCCACCGCGATCATCTGCCGGGTTCCCGCCTTTCCCTTTTCAAAGGTGAGGAAAAACGGGATGCAGGCCGCCACCGCGATGCCGAGGGACATCCAGGCATACTGTTTGTCGCGGAACAGCAGCGCGCCGGTCAGCAGAATCGCCGGGATCACCAGAAGAAGCAGGCCGTACCGCAGCCCTTTTTTAATCATCAATCATTCCGCCTTTCCTGCATTCTTCGGCCACCCCGGCACAGGTGACGGCGTAGGGGTACAGATGCCGCGCCATGCGGCTGGCCGCCGTGGTATAAAACGTGTTGTCCGCAAAGAACAGGGGCGGCGGGGCGGCGGATAACACCTCCCCGTCAAAAAAGAGGGCGCAGCGGTCGGCGGTCTCAGCGGCGAACTCCACATCGTGGGTCACCATGAGGATAGCGGCGCCGTCCCGCTTCAGTTCCTCCAGCAGTCCCCCCAGCTGCCGTTTGAAACCGGCGTCCAGCCCCTTGGTGGGCTCGTCCAACAGCAGGATGCGGGGCTGAAGCAGCAGCATTTTCGCCAACGCGCATTTCTGCTGCTCACCACCGCTCAGATCGTAAGGATGTTGGTTGAGCAGCGGCGCAATACACAGCCGCTCCGCCATATCCGCGACGCGGGTTTTCCGCTCGTGGGGAGGTAACCCCATAGCCCCCGGAATCTCCTCCAGGTCCTCCTCCACGCTGTTCTTCAGAAAGACACTCTGGGGATTCTGGGGCAGCGCGGCCAGAAGATGACGATACAGGGTGTTTCCCTTATACTCCCGAATAGGCCTGCCCTCGATGAGCACCTTGCCCCGATAAGCCCGGTCCAGGCCCGCGGCCACATTCAGGGTGGTGGTCTTGCCGGTGCCGTTGCCGCCCAGCAGACAAAAAATCTCCCCCGGATATACCCGCAGGTTTACCCCCCGCAGCACATCGGGCAGGTCCCGCTCGTACCGGAACCACACCTCCCGCAGCTCCACCGCCGGTGTGCCGGCGGGAAGGGGAGCGGCCGGCGGTTCCGGTTTCGCCGGCCGGTAATGAGCGCTGAGGAACTGCCGCCCCTCCTTGACGGTGAGGGGGCACTCCCCTTTCGCCGTCAGCGCCTGGTAAATCCTCACCGCACTGGGAAGCCCCGCCAGCATGGGATGTTCGATATCCCGGCCGCGCAGCCGCTCCCCCACCGCCCGGGGGGTATCGCACAGCAACAGCCGTCCCCGCTCCATCAGCACCACCCGGTCGGCCAGCGGGAACACCTCCTCCAGCCGGTGCTCCACCAGCAGGATGGTCAGACCCAGCTCCCGGTTGAGCTTGTGCAGGGTGGCGATGAAATCGGCGGCGGCGATGGGGTCCAGCTGGCTGGTGGGTTCGTCCAGGATCAGCACCCGGGGCTGCATGACCATCACCGATGCCAGGTTGAGCAGCTGCTTCTGCCCGCCCGACAGCTCATCGGTATCCCGCCGGAACCAGTCCTGTATGCCGAAATAGCTGGCCATTTCCCCCACCCGCCGTCGGATAGAAGCGGTGGGGACGCCGAGGTTTTCAAGACCGAAGGCCAATTCGTGCCACACCTTGTCGGTAACGATTTGACTGTCGGGATTCTGCTGTACATACCCGATCTCATGGGCGCTGACCCGGGCCTCCAGCTCTTCCTGGGGGACGCCGTCGTACAGAATACGCCCGCTTCTTTCTCCGGCCGGGGCCAGTTCCCGTTTCAGCAGGCGAAGCAGGGTGGTTTTACCGCAGCCCGATTCCCCGCAGAGAACGAGGAACTCGCCGCTGTCGACAGTGAGGGAGAAATTATCCACCGCCCGTTGCGCCGCCCCCGGATAGGAAAAACTCAGGCCTTCGATCTGTAATATGTCCATTTCAGGTTCTCCTCGATTTCCAGGATAAAGGGCAAAAACGAAAGCGCCCCGTAAGTCCCGTAGGTCAGGTACGCTGCCGGGGAACGCCGCAGTTCGCCGATCGTGGGATAAAACGAAAAATCGGTGAGGCCGGCCCCCACGCCGCACAGGGTGAGCAGCAGCAGCAAACCGCTTACCAGAAGCAGCAGGGCGTCCCGCCGGTCGAAGCGGAACAGGGCGAAATGGCTGCGCCCTTTCAACCCGTAACCCCGCGCTTTCATGGAGGCGGCGGTGTCCATAGCGTTCTCCAGCGACCAGGTGATCAGGGCGGAAAAAACGCGCAGGCCGCCGCGCACCCGGTCCACATACCCCCCCGAGGCGTAAAGCCCCATCGTTTTCTGCGCCCGTCCCACCCGCTTCATCTGCCGCCGGAACAGGGGGATAAAGCGCAAAGCCATGGATAATACCAGCGACAGGCGGGGGATCGCTTTGCCGAACAAAAACAGAAACTTGTCACTGGTCATGATCCGGCTGTAGCACCGGCACCACAGGAGTACCGACAGCATCATCCCCGCGATAGCGACGCCGTAAACGATCGCTTCTTTTGTCACAGGATTGCCGTTGAGAAAAAACAGAGGGGTGACCCCGTTGTGGGAAAACAGAGGATTGGTCACCGCGATCAGGAGAAACAGGAGCAGATAAAAGGCAAGGTCCCCTTTCAGCTCCCCTCTCTTCCGTATCAGGAAAGCGTATCCCGCCCCTCCCGCCAGCGCGAGCAGCTGAATCGCGGGGTTCCATACGAACATAGCCACCAGCGTTACCGCCAGAAAATACACCAACAACACGGCCGGATGAGCCGCCTGCAGCACCTTCATGATGTCCCGCCTCCCCCTTCGATCTCCTGGCTGCCGATATCCCGTCCCAGGTCGCAGGTATACACCCATTCCACCACATCCCCATCCTCCAGGACATAGCGGGAACAGCCGTAGCCGGGGAATTCCCCGTTGACCCGGTACATCCAGCCCGACAGCGGGCCGCAGGAATACTCGTAGAGATACTGGATGCCCTGTATGTAGACCGAGCCGAAACCGTTCTCGTCCGCCCCCTGATATTCCATGGGGATCCGGTTGGCGCGGGCCACCCGGTCCAGCTGGTCGAACACGGTATCCCCCGGCCGCAGCACCACCTCGGTGGCGGGCAGAATCACACCGTCGGCCGGGAGATAATCTCCCTCGCGCAGCTCTTTGTCCAGTTTATCATAATTCTGCCGGATTGTATCGCATCGAATCGAAATAAATACCGTCTCGCTCTCCGCCGTGATATCGTCCACATGGGTCAGGTAGTATTCCTCCACCGACTGGATACGGGTCCCCGACAACAGGACGGCGGCCGCCAGTAGGATGAAAAATGCCGCCAGCAGGTCTTTTTTCATTCTTCGTCCTCACACCGGGCGGCCAGCTCGTCCATCGCCCGCCGCTTTTGAGTCCGCCGACGGCGTACTCGGCGGATTAGCAGCAACAGACACATCGCCCCCAGCAGCGTAAGTGTGGCCCCGATCAGCAGGGCGCGCCACTGGCTGTCTACCTGTGCCTTCGCCCGCAGCACATCCTCCCACCGGTCGATTTTCCGCTGATCGGTGGCGTCCAGCGCGTCGTGCCTCCGAATCAGCCCATCGAGAAGGGGCTTATCCCCCAGCGACAGCTGCTCGAAGGGATACAGGCGCACCAGCACCAACGCGTTGATGTCGTCGATCTCCCGCTGGATGCCGTCGATACGGTCCTTCAGGTTCCTCAGCCGTGCGAGACAATCCTCTTTCCCCTCGAAATCCGCCGTCCGGCTGAGCTTATCCAGCAGCGCCACCACCGTCGGATAATCGTCGGTATTGGCCTTTCCGTCCAGCTCCCGTATTGTCTCCCGGTCGGCGTCGGTAAAGGCGGCCGATACTTCGCCGCCCTCCCCCGCCTCCGGCAGAAAGTCGTAAAGGGTACGCAGGCCCTCCCGCTGCCGCCAGAGGGCGTTCAGGGCACACAGGACCTGCTCCCCTGCCATGGAGTTGGAGACGCCGGGCTGTGCGTCGGGATTTTCGGGGTCCGCCGTATACGAATGGGCAAAGCCGCCGTCCGCCTGACGGTAAAGCATCACGCCGTCCACCACGGTGCGGCCGTTTTTAATGAAGCGGCTGTCGGTCAGAGGGTCGATACCCAGGCAGCACAGGGCTATCGCCACCTGCGCCGTGCTCTCCACGTTACGGGTGCCCCAGCTGGCGTAATCCCCCGTGTCCTCCTGCAGGGCGGACAGACAGGAAAGCGCCTCGTCCACCGCCGTTTTGACCGTTTTGACCGTCTCCCGGCCTTCCAATTCTGTAAAGGTTATTCCCTTTTCGTCATCGCAATAGGGTGCCAGCGCCTGTACCGCCATGGCCGTCATGTCGGGGTCGGCTTCCTGCCCTGTCAACGCAAAGCCTCCGTCGGCCAGCTGCCGGCGCAGAATCTCCCCGATCATATCCTCCCGCGTGTTGTAAGCCCCGTCGGGCACGGGATACCGCATGGCATCCAGTGCGATGAGCGCCCATATCCAGCCGTTAAGGCCCTGACGCCCCAAAGAAGCCGTTTTCCCCCGGTTGTAAGTACCGTCCGCGACGAGGTCGATCGTTTTCCCTTCCCCCTCCCTTGCTGCGGCGGTGGGGTCGCCCCCTGCCGCCAGCAGGGCGAGGATGATCCGATGCCATTCGGTGGCCTTGACCGGGGACAGCCCGCCCGACTCGGCATACCGGCTGGACACCGCCTGCTCCAGCATCGCCCGATAGGCCTCGTAATCGTCCGCGAATCCCCAACGCCCCAATCCGATGGCGTACCAGTCGGCGGCGGTGGTTCCCGCTTTTGCCAGCAGGGATCCGCTGAGCAGCTCCCCCCCAGCGCTGTTCTCCGCCTTTTTCCAGCGGAGGATATCTTCAGCGGCCGACCGATAGTCCGCCGCCGTATAAGAGGCCCCGCCTCCTTCCGCCGCCGCCAGCGGGGAAAGGCAGAGACACAGGGCCAGCCAAAAACCGAATATCGCCCGCAACCGTTTCATCTGTCTCCGCCTTTCTCCCCTGTGGGACGTTTATCGGGATTTCTGCCGTTTTTGTGCCGCGAGCAGGGTGCCGCCCATGGTGAACAGGGCGGCGGCGAAGATGAACAGAGAACACACACCGGTTTCGCCGGTGGCAGGACTGCCGTCCGGACCCTTTTCCCCGTCGGGCCGGGTGGTTTCGCTCCTGTCCCCGCCGGTGCCATCGGTCGTTGAATCGGTAGAGCCGGCCGCTTTCAGCGCGGCCAGCGCTTCTTCCGCGGCCTCCAGTACGGCATAGTTGTCCACCAGCACCTTCTGTTCCGCCGTCAGGGTATTATAAGCCTGCCGGGCGGTGCGGATCGCCTCTTCGCTGTCGAGGTTCACCTCGCCGATAGCGTCGATCAGGGCGGAAACCTTCTGTGCCGCCGTCCGGTCGGCTGCCGCTTCGTCCGACCGCATATTGTACAGGGAGTTCCTGCCGCCCACATATCGCCAATAGGCCACCAGCGCACAGCCCGCCTGATCGGTGGCCATTTGATTGTAGGCGCCGGGAGCCGCCTCCGGGTTCTGTGCGTCCGTCGCAAAAGCATGGGTAAAGCTGCCGTCCGCCAGACGGTATTTCATCAGGCCGTCCAGCAGGGTCTTGCCCTCGGCGGTGATGAAGCGGGAGTCCGCCGCCGGGTCGATGCCCAGCTCACACAAGGCGATCAGCACCTGTGCTGTACTCTCGGCATTTTCGGTTCCCCAGGAAGCGTAATCGCCGCCGGGAAGCTGCCGGGAGGAGAGAACGGCCAGCGCCTCGTCTATCATCCGGGCGGCCGTTTTGGCCACGATTTGACCGGTAGCCTTGTTCTGACAGCTGTAGGTCTTTTCGCTGTGGTAATAAGGGGCCAGCGCCTGCACCGCCATGGCGGTGATATCGGGATCGGATTCGTTCCCGCGCAGAGCCCAGCCGCCATAAGCACCCTCAGGGCCGTCGGCCAGCTGATTTTCCAGCAGGCAGCCGATCAGATATTCGTCGGTATACAGAGCCTGCTCCGGCTGGCCGTCGATCACGGCGTTTTTCGCCAGCAGGGCGTAGATGACGCCATTGATCCCCTGTCGCGCGGGGCCGCCGTTCACCACACAGTTATAGGTGCCGTCCGCAACCAGATCGATGGGCCTGCCCTCATAGGTACCGAACCGGGTGGGGTCCCCTCCCAGGGCGGCCACAGTCAGGATCAGGCGGTGCCATTCGGTGGCTTTCACCTTGCTCAGGCTGCCGCCGTTTTCTTCATAAGCCGCGGTGACGAAACGCTCCAGTGCCTCCCGGTAATTCTGGTAGCCGCTGCCGTCATCGTAGCAAAAATTGATGCTGCCGTCGCTGCGGACGAAGGAATACCGCCCCATGGCCATAGCGAGCCAGTCGCTCCACGTACTGCTGGCCCCGGTGGCGGGATCGGTAAACTCCCTGCTGCCCAGCACGCTGTCGCCGGTGAGCTGGTCATTGATTTTCCGTCCCTGTATCACTCCCCGAATAGCGGTTTCCAGCCGGTCGGAGAGGGTCTGCCGTTCCTCGTCGGTCAACTGGGCGTTGGTTTTCACCCCATCCAGCACTGCTTTGGCGGCAGCCAGCGCCTGTCCGACCTCTTCCGCCGTCCCGGCGGCCGCGATGGCCACCAAGCCGTCGGCGACGGCCTGCTCCAGCTCGCGCTGCTGTGCCGGGCGGTAGTCGGTGGGGTCCTTATAGCCCTTCAACTCCTCCGCCGCGGTTTTTCGGGCCTCGTTCAGCTCGCCGGCCGAAAGCTCCCCGTCGGTGGGGATGGTGTCCAGGGCTTCTTTAGCCGCGGTCAGAGCCGCTTCAACCGCTTCGAAACTCCCGGCGGCTTCGATAGCCGCTTTGCCGGCGGCCAGCGCCTGTTCCCTCTCGTCACGCTGCGCCGGCCGGTAGCCGGCGGGGTCCGTATAGTTCTCCAGTTCGATCACGGCTGCCCGTTTCGCCTGCTCCAACCGTTCAGCGGCGGAGGGCTCCTTCGTCACCGTCAGGGTCACCCTGTCGGCGTCGGGGCTGCCGCCGGGATAGGTGCATTCGATCACGATCTCGGTGCCGTCTATAACCGGTATCTCCTGCAGCAGCTTATAGGTTTTGTTCCCCACCCGGTAGGTCAGGGTAGCTCCGTAGTTTTCCTGCAGGGCTTCCAGCCGCACCGTGTCGGTCTCGCCGTCCACCCGCAGGGTGTATTCCTTCACCGTGTCGGAGAACGAGGGGGCGAGCGCCGCCCCGCTGCTCACCACACGGACGCCGGTGATTTTGGCGGAGGGATTGAACCAGTCGTTGCCGATATCCGAACCGTACATACAGGTGAACTGCCAGCGGACAACATCGTCCGCCTCCACCTGGAAATCCGATGCTCCCCGGTCCAAAAACCAGTTGTTGCAGGTGACCATCCAGCCCGACATGAAGCCCCCGTCGTATTCGCCGAAGGAGTCGATGTAGGTGCCGTCTGCCAGATAGAAATCCTTCAGCGCCGAAAGATAGAAGCCGCTGGCGGCGTTGCCGGTATAGTAGCAGTCGATGCCATAGGCTTCCAGCATACGCAGGGTGACCGCTGCGATGTTTTCCCCCTCGCAGTAGGGCACCTGTACCAGCGGGACGATTTCCCCCAGCGGATCGGGATAGTTGTTGTCGTCCTCCTCGTCGCGTACGCCGTTGTCAGTCACGCCGGCCCAGACAGTTCCCGCCGCCTCGCCGGGCAGACGATAGGTGACGGCCGCGGCGTCCTCAATAGCGGCGACGGCCTCATCCTTCGCCGCAGCAAGCTCACTGTCGGTCAGCGCCTTCTCAAGAGCGGCCAGTCCCGCCTGATAGGCCGAGACGATCCCCTCCCGTTTTTCTCTGCCGTAGGGATGCCTCACAGCCTGCTGATATGCCTCCTCCACCGCCGCGACAGCAGCCGGCCTGCCGGCAGGAGCCGCCCAAACGGACAGCGGCGCCGCCGTCAGCAGAAATACTGCCGTCAGCAGCAGGGACAGCAGCCGCGTGGCGTTGCGTTTCATTTTCATCATCATTGTTAATCCTCCCTTTTTCCTTGAATAACGCGGACTATCATAAACGCGGCCAGCAGTGCGAGTGCTGTCATGCACACGCCTGTTCCGGCAGCGGTGGGTTTCGCTTTGAGACCGGCATCCTCCGCAGCCGCGGGGGTTGCCCCTGTCATCAATGTCCCGGCTGCGCCGGACTCTGGTCCGGCGGCATCCTCCGTAACCCGGCCGGTTTCCGTCGTCCCGGCAGCGGTGGTTTCGCCGGTTGAGAGGCTGTCCGTCGTCCCGGTCACCGGTTCCCCCGCCGCGGAGGTCTTCGGCGCCCCTGTCGGTTCACCCGTTGTCCTCGAGAGCGGCGGCATAACCGTCGGCTCGCCGGATGCTGAGAGAGCGGCCTCCAGGTCTTCCCGGGCGGCGTCCGCCTCCCGCTGGGTCAGATCGAGCTTTTGCGCGGCGGCGACGGCGGCGCTGTAAGCTGCCGCCAGACGGGGTTCTTCCAAGCGGCCGCTGCCGCCGGCCCGAGCTACCGCAGTAGCTCGAGCTAACGCAGCGGTAAGCCCCTCCTTGTCCGCTGCCGGGTAATAATCCGCCGACAGCCCGCCGCGTAGCGCCCCGGAACCACCGATATCCGCCCCGCAGGCAAGGGTGAACTGCATCCGAATCACATCCCCGTCGGACAGATAACAGTCGGAGAGGCTCACGTTGGGGAATCGTCCGTTCACCGCGTACATCCATCCGGACTGGTCGGTAAAAACAAATTCTCCCACCGTACCCGCCCAGTTTTTCTCATAGTCCAGCGGATCATAAAACGACATATCTCGCTGCAGATTGGGCACCAGCAGCGGCGGAATCGCCGGCGTCAGTGCGAGAGGCCGCCCGACCCCGCCCGTGCCCGACAGCGTATACGCGTTAAACCGAGGCGCCGTTTTATCCCCGTCGGCGATATAGCCGAGATAAAAGGAGCTCCGGGGCGTTCCGCCGTAATAGGCGGCGTACCCGCTGTCATGCAGCACGCGCAGCAGCAGCTCCGCCCCGTTCTCTCCCTCCCGTATATCCGTAAACGCCGGTTCCACCAGATAACCGCAGCCGATGGTGAAGAGCTCGACCGCCACCACCGCCTGTCCGATAACCTCACCCTGCCGTGCCTTCCGGTATTGCAGGCGGTAGGTTGCCGAAACAGCCTGTCCGCCTGCTCCGGCGGAGACGACGACGATGTTCTCTCCTTCCCGGTCAAAGGCCAGGACATAGCTCGCTTTCTCCTCATCCTCCCAGGCGGAAGGCATCTCTTTCCCGTTCAGGGTCAGACGGGAGGCGATTTTGCGGCCCGCGCCGTCCCGCGCCCAGACCTCCACCGTCCGTTTCCGCCCCCTCTGCACACTGCCGTCTGTCAGGCTGGCTCGGACGGAGACGGCCGCTTCTGCCTTCGTCGGTATCGATCCCCCCAGGAGGAGAAGCAGCAGGAGGAACAGGGGGACAAACCGCTGTATGAACCCTTTGACGATCGGCGCCATCCTTCTGCCCTCCTTTCTCCGCATAACAAAAGACCTCCTCACCCGTGGGTGAGGAGGTCTTCAATACAAACGATCGGAGAGGATGCCCGCTATGACCATCAGACATCCTTTGTTTGTGTATTGCCTCCACCTTTTCCAAGACGCCTCCGGCGCCCCTGCCCAAAAAGTGAACGATCCTCTGCGGCGCGTTGAGTAGCCCGACTGTCACGGTAATGGCGGTTGCGACGGATTTGCACCGTACTTCCCTCAACTTCACAGCGTGTGTGAGACAGCGCCGCAGATCAAATATGCAGTTGTCAATACGACTTTTTCACTCTGAGAACGACGGCGAATGTCATTCTTCCCTGTCGGTTATTTTACCACAAAGCGGTTTCTCTGTACAGCCTTATTTTTCCTACCCGTCCCTATTTTTGACACCGGGGACAATAATACACACTGCCGCCGAGATAGGCTTCCTTGACGATAGCGCCGCCGCATTGGGGACAGGGGGAACGCCAGGTGTTCTTGCTCAGCCGGGTGCGATAGCCACCGGGAGCGCCGTACAGGTCTCTCTCCACATCCCGTCCCCCCTTCTCGGTCATGGCCCGCAGCGTCTCCTTCACAGCGCCAAACAAGCGGTCGAACTCCTCCGCACTCATATCGGATACCGGCCGCCGGGGCTGAACGCCGGCGGCGAACAGAATATCCTGCGCCACCCCGTTTCCCAGGCCAGGTATCCGCTGTTCGGTGGCAAGGAGCGCCTTGGCCGACAGCTTCGGCTTATCGGCGGGCACCAGCGCCTGAAAATAAGCACGGTCGAAGGCGTCGCTCAGCGGGGAAGGTCTGGTGCGGGCCGCCTCGTCGTAGGGATTGTCGTAGTTACCGGTATAGGAGGCCAGCGACCCGTACATCTGGACCGTTCCCACCAGACAGGTACCATCGTCAAAGGTGATGCAGAGCTGGTGCTTTTTCGGCGCTTTATCAGCCGCGGTATAATACCGCAGGCAGGTGCCGTCGCAGAACATCAGCCCGCAGTCCTCGCTGACCCGCAGGTGTACATTCCCCCCGTAGGAATGGGCACCTTCCACCATCTTGCCGGTGAACAGTACCGGGTAATCGGCGGGGTCGCCGGTATACCACGCAAACTTGTGGGGGGAGGTGTTTGCAGCGATTTGAGCGATCCTCTTCCCTGTCAGCTCCTGATCCATCTGACGGGCCAACACCAGTCCTTCCGGCAGTTCAATCATCGTCGGCACCTCTTTCTCTATTGCTTCGGTTAATTGATCCACTATGTTCAGTGTACTGTATTTCGCCGCCCGCGTCAAGAACATTTGTTTTTTATTTTCATCCAGCTGGTTGTAACGTTTCCCGTCATCGTGGTATACTGTCCGCAGCCGCCGGAACAGCGCTAACGGACAGTGGTTCCGGGCGGCATATTCCGATTCAAAAGCGATCGGGAATAGGTGTATGGTAACCGTTGATATTGTATGAAAACTCAGGGGGGAGGAACCACATGCCCTGCTTCGTTTATGGTGACCGGGAGACCGACTACCTGAAATCCCGGGACCCGGTGCTGGGCCGCGCTATTGACGCCATCGGCCCTGTCCGGCGGGAGGTGATCCCCGATCTGTTCGAGGCGCTGGTCCACTCCATCGTGGGACAGCAGATCGCCACCAAGGCTCAGGTCACCATCTGGAACCGGATGAAAAGCACGTGGGGAGCGGTGACCCCCTCGCTCATCGCCGCACTGCCGCCCGAGGAAATTCAGGGAATGGGCATTTCCGCCCGCAAAACGACCTATATCCGGCAGGCCGCTGAAAAAATACTGGACGGCGGGCTCAATCTGTCCGCCCTAGTCACCCTGCCCGATGAGGAAGTCTGCCGGGAGCTGTCCTCCCTGAACGGGGTGGGGGTTTGGACGGCGGAAATGCTGATGATTTTCTCAATGCAGCGGCCGAACATCCTCAGCTTCGGTGATCTGGCCATCCAGCGGGGTTTGCGGATGCTGTACCGCCACTGCCAGATCGACCGGCCGCGTTTCGAGCGATACCAGCGGCGGTATTCCCCCTGCGCCTCGGTGGCCAGCCTGTATCTGTGGGCGGTGGCCGGCGGAGCCATCGAGGGGCTTCGCGACCCCGCCGCCGCTTTCAAACACTGAAGGGACTGCCGTCTATTGCCCTTGTCCGCTTAAAGGGAGGTCAACGATGAATGTACTGATACTGGGCGGCACCCGCCTGATGGGCCGCCATCTCACCCGCACCCTGCTGGAAGCGGGCCATCGGGTCACGCTGGGCAACCGCGGACAGACCCCCGATTCCTTCGGCGGCCAGGTGGAGCGGCTGACTCTGAACCGTCTGGATGGAGAGAGCCTCAGCAAAGCCCTGTCAGGTCGGGAATATGATGTGATCTGTGACAGTCTCGCCTATAGTTCTGAGGATGTGCGCCTGCTGCTGGACCGCGTCTGCTGCGGCCGATACGTCACCATTTCATCCGCCGCCGTGTACGACCTGCGCCCCGGTCTGCGGGAGGAGGATTTTGATCCCCTTTCCTACCCCCTGCGCTGGTGCTCCCGCATCTATTTTCCCTATCGGGAGGTCAAACGGCAGGCGGAATGCGCCCTTTTCGGCCCCTTTGCCGGCCAGCCCGCCGCTGCCGCCCGGTTCCCTTTCGTAGCTGGGGAGGACGACTACACCCGCCGCCTGTATTTCTACGTGGAGCACATCGTCACAGGCGTGCCGATGGCGGTGGACAATCCTGACAGCCGGATGGAATGGGTGCGCTCCGACGAGGCGGGACGGTTTCTCGCCTTTCTGGCCGGACAAACCGAAACAGGGCCGTTCAACGGCTCCAGCGGCGGGACAGTCTCTCTGCGGGAAATCGGCGAATATGTCCGGCAGCAAACCGGCCGTGTCCCCCTCTATTCGGCAGACGGCGATCAGGCCCCCTATAACGGCACCCCCTCCTACAGCCTCGATACCGGCCGCGCCGGCGCCCTCGGCTTTCACTTCACCCCGCTGAAGGAATGGCTCTATCCTCTGCTGGACAGTTATATCCGCCAGGCACGCCGGCTTTGACGGCCGTGAGGCGCTATAAAGAACCTCCGGTCACAGTGACCGGAGGTTTTCGTCTTTTTATTCTGAACCATACCTGCCGCATCCTGTTCAAATCGTCTTGCGGTAAGTATCCAGATTGTCCAGCCATGCCTGATACGCCCGACTGTTGAAGTGCAGGCCGTCCCCCGAATCGTAAGTAGAGGACAGATTCCCCTTGCCGTCCTTGAACAGGGTAAAGGTGTCGAAATACAGTCCGCCCTTCTGTTCGGCCAGCTGCGCCAGTTTACGGTTATACCGTTTGATCTTGTCGTTGGTCATGCGAGGTTCCCTCTGCTGGTACGCGGCGGAAACCGGCAGAATGGACTGGACAATGAGAACGCTGTCGGGGGTTTTTGCCTTCAGTTCGTCCAGAAACAGGGCGTATTCGGAAAAGAAGGTATCCTCCTCCATGAACGCGACCCCGTTGATGCCAAAGGACACCATCAGATATTTCGGCTTAACCGTCCCCACCGCATCGGCAATGGTGAGGAGCTTGCCGCCCTTTTTCAACTGAATGAATCGCTCGGTCCGCGCAGTCGAATGGTTTGCCCCGTCGATGGCATATACCCGATCGCTGTCCACAAACCCGTATTTCGCCAGTCCGTTGGTACGGGAATCTCCGACGAAAATCGTCTCATCAATGAAATCCTGAAGTGTCCCGGTGCTCTGCGGCCGGGTGGCGGAGGAGGCGGACGGCCCTTCGGGCACCGACAGGGTCGCCTGCGGGGTTAAAAAGGGCAGATCCACCTGTTGGCTGTAAACCAGATAGGCCCCCGCCAGACACAGACCCGCCAGACAAAACAGGAACAAAACGAGGAGGATCGCGGGCACCTTGCTCTTTTTCTGTTGTCTCTTTTCATGTTTCGCCAACTGTAACACGACCGTTTATCTATTATTTATGCGGTATTTCGACATGATTTTCTGATTATATCAGTTTTCACTGTTCAATGCAACTTGTATCCCGTTCCATTTTGACCCATTTGCCTCTGCTTATCCGTTTTCCCTCTTGCGGCGGCGCGGCGGAGCTGATGAGGGATATTTAGTGACGATGTCGTATCCTATAAATTCACCGTACATGTGCTGTGAATTTACCACAGGCTATTCTTTACAGTCTTTTGTAACATCAGCCGGCTCGGCAGGCATCCCCTGCTGCCGGACTTTTTCCCTTTTATGCCAATACATCTGTTTGTCCGCAGCGGCAAACGCATTTTCCACCGCGTTGTTCTGCCCCCGGTCGATACCGGCATAACCCACCGAGACCGAGAACGGGATTCCGCCCCGCTGTTTCTCCACCGTGCTTTCCAGAATACGCAGCTTATTGAGGGCTTCCTCCTCCTCGATATTTTCAGCGATAACAGCAAACTCGTCTCCCCCGATGCGGAAAACAGAATACGATTCCCCGGCGAACGTATCGGTGAGCAGGCTGGCGGTTATCTGCAGGACCGTATCTCCGGCGTTATGGCCATAGCTGTCGTTTACCGCTTTGAATCGGTCGATATCAATCACAAACACACCGATCGCGGTATCTGCATGACGAGTACGCTCGATATCGTTTATTTTTTCTATGTAAGCGGTACGGTTGGCTACGCCGGTAAGGGCATCGACATAGGCGATGCGGTGCCACTTCTTTTCCTTTTGCAGCTGACAGCTCTGTTCATAGATTTTACTGGTTTTCAGCGCCGAGGTGATAAACACAGCGTAACAGGAAAGAACCACTGCGGAAAACAGAAGATAAACCGGCGCGTATTCCAGCCGTTCGATCAGCGGGCGGGGATACGCCGCCAGAAAAATAAGGGACGCGTAGATAAGGATCGAAGAGACCATCATCGACCGCCAGCCGGCATCCACATATTCCAGCAATTCATGATATCGGCTGAAATAGGGCCTTCCGACAAGGTATACCGTCAGAAAAGCCGCAAATATAAACAGCAGGGCGGCGATATTGCCGATATCCCCTGTCAGCACCCCGATATAGCGTCCCAGAAAAGCGATAATCAGGGTACAGGAATCCACGAAGCAGAAGGTAAGGAAAAACCGGGCGTCTTTATATTTCGATAATACGAAAAACAGGATCAGGCTCGGCAGTGTCATGCAGACTGCCGAGGCAATGGACGCCGGCCACTCCCACCAATACGTGCAGAGGAAATAACAGCAGAGAATGACCGCACAGCCTCCATACATCAGTAAGCGGGTCCTTCGGCTGTCCCTTTTCAGCGTGATCATCCGGGTAAAAATAAGCAAATCGAAAAAAACCACGCACAGGTCCATCAAAATCGGAATCAAAGCCGCCATATTTTCTCCTTGTCAAATCGCCTCACGACAGGCATTTGTTATTTCACCAACAGCGCGACACACTCCACATGGGGGGTACGGGGGAACATATCCACCGGTGTGATTTCTTCGGTCCAGTACCCCTGGTCGGCAAAACGCTTCAGGTCCCGCGCCAGAGTGGCAGGGTCGCAGGACACGTACACCACCCGCGCCGGCTCCATATCAGCGACCGCCGAGATGACGGCTTCGTCGCAGCCCTTGCGTGGCGGGTCGAGGATCACCACATCGGGTTTCACGCCTTCCTGTGCCAGCTGGGCGGCGGCCCGGCCCGCATCGGCGCAGAGGAAACGGGCGTTGCCGATCCCGTTTTCCTTTGCGTTGCGGCGGGCGTCCTCTACCGCGTCCTCCACCGTTTCCACCCCGATGACCTGTCCGGCCCGCGCTGCCATGGAGAGGCCGATGGTACCGGTGCCGCAGTACAGATCGAGCAGTGTTTCCCGGCCGGTCAGTGCGGCGGCCTCGGCGGCAAGTCCGTACAGCTTCTCCGCCTGCGGCCGGTTCACCTGATAAAAAGAGCGGGGCGACAGACGGAAGTGCAGCCCGCACAGCTCGTCGGTGATAGCGTCCTTCCCCCAGAGCGTAAAGGTATCCCGCCCCAGAACCACATTGGTCTTCTCCCGGTTGACATTGATCATGACCGAGGCCAGTCCCGGAACCTTATCCATCAATTTATCGGTCAGCAGCCGTGTGTCGGGCAGCTTTCCCGTCGTACACACCAGGCAGACCATGACCTCACCGGTAGCTTCCGCCATCCGCAGGTATATATGCCGCAGCACACCGGTCCCCGCTTCTTCGTCATAGGCGGTAAGCCCGGTCTTTTTCGCCCACCAGATTACGGCATCCACCGCCTCGCGAAAGACCGGCGGCTGGAGCGCGCAGTCGTGCTGCTCGACGATCCGGTGGCTGCGAGGGGCAAAAAAGCCCGCCATCGGCCGGTAGGGGCCTGGCGCCACCGGATATTGGGCCTTGTTGCGGTAATGCTCCGGCCGATCGCAGGGAACGATGGGCTTTGGTCTTACCGCAAGGCCGGCGATCCGATCAACCGCGTCGGCCACCCTCTGCCACTTATAGCGCAGCTCCGCCTCATAGGTCACATGGCGGTAAACACAGCCGCCACATTTGCCGAAAACCGAGCAGCTGTCCCCTGCCGCTTCACTGTCGGGGGAGTCTCCTTTATCGGCAGGTTCCCGGTCCGGCGAGGGGGTTATCAGCCGCTCCACCCGGCCGTACGCCCGATTAGGCATCACCTTGAGGATGCGGCATTCAATCACATCCCCCGGCGCGGTAAAGGGGACGAACACAGCCATTGCCGGCCCGTCCTCCCCCTCGGAAGCGGCCGCACGGCCCACGCCGCTGCCTTCGGCGGTCATACCGGTGATGGTCAGGGGAATCAACTGATTTTTCTGCAAGGTCATGGTTATGTATCCTCATTTCTGTTTCACTCGTGAAATAAGCGCCGTTTTTTCTATTTATCCCATACACCGGTTCCTTTCCCTTCTCAAAACGAGTTACGCCGCCTGGAACCGGTGCCGAAGAATTCCTTCGCAATTCTTCCTTTACTCT
>JAAWQC010000037.1 GCA_022800315.1 Clostridiales bacterium | reverse complement strand
CGCAACGGGGCCCACAGGTGAACCCGGTCCGCAGGGTATACCGGGGCCCACGGGCGCAACGGGGCCCACAGGTGAACCCGGTCCGCAGGGTATACCGGGACCCACAGGGACCTTTAACCCGGGGGATGTTTTGTTTTATGTAAATGGCAACAATGGCCCAATCCCCATCCGGTTCGGAGAGGATTTAAACTTCATATCCCCCAATTTAAATATTACTTTATTCGACAATCCAGCGACCGTCGAAATTGATGCGAAAGCAACGGAAACTGCATTCGGCGGTATCTATTCCAATACGGCTCAATCATTCGTTTTTACTGTCAGTGACCAGATTGAACAGGTACAGCTTAATAATACTATGCCATCTTTTAATGTGGGGACCAATCCAAACGAACTGCAAATTTTTATTCCAGGTGAATATGAAATCAACTATATGATCCGTATCGCCCCGGTTGAGACGCCGGATCAGACAATTTCTGCGGGAGTACGGCAGAACGGCAGCTTCATCGACTCTACATTGCAACACAGTACACTTTCCACAACGGAAAACACTATTTTGCAAGGAAGCGTCATTGAATTCCTGAGCGGCCAAGTTGATTTGGCATTTTTGTCCACTGGCGCTGCGACATTCGATTTGGCTCCGCTTACAAACGCTACAATTACGGTGGAACGCCTTTCACCCTTGCCATAAAACAAGGTATGGCTGTGTGACGATTCTATCCATTCACAACAAAATGAAACACCATTAGGCATCATTGTATTCCAGACCAAAGCAGGATATGAATCAGTATGGGTAAAAAATTAGTTGTAGATCGGAAACTCCGGCCTTTGCGGGGTACCTCTCCTCGTCGAGCGAAGTGGATCGCTCCGCCGCAGCGGACGTTGTTTGCCAAAGGCAAACAACGGGCACCAATAAAGAAAAGACAGGCTTTCGCCTGTCTTTTCTTTATTGGTGCGGGCGACAGGACTTGAACCTGCACACCGAAGTATTGGCTCCTAAGACCAACGCGTCTGCCAATTCCGCCACGCCCGCGTATAGGCTATATGGACACCGCCGTGCTCAGTATAGCATATCTGCCGCCTTTTGAAAACCACCGGGCCCGCCTATTTTACCAGATGGGCAAGATGGGCGCGGCGCAGCGCCTGACGCAGCGGAAGATACAGCAACAGCGCCCCCACGATGGAAAACGTCCCGTTGATCAGGGTGGCCGGCAGACTGGCAACCGAAGCGACCACTGCCGCCTGCCATACCGCTCCGGTCAGCAGCTTGGTGATTACGCCGCCGACAAATTCGCCCGCTGCATTAAAGGCAATACCGGCGGTCGCCCCCAGCAGGGCAAACAGCCTCTCGTTGTTCATAAAGCGAAGCCGCGGGGCAAAGAAAGAAGCCAGACCCAGCACCGCCCCCAAAAGGATCAGGAACAGATACGCTACAGCGGGTATTTTCAGGAAATCAGCGGCCCCCAGCAGCCGGCCGCCCAGCAGAAGCAGCCCCGCTGCGAAGGAGACCGCCGAACAAACACCCAGCGCCGCCCGGGGGCTTTTTTCGGGATGCCGCCGTCCGAAGGAAGCCACCAGGCCCGTCGTCAGGCCGATGCCGAATTTCAGCAGTATCGTCTTCAAAAGGGTGGAAGTATAGCCAAAGCTGAGATCGAACAAGCCCATGCCGATGGCGCCGGCCAGTCCCCCCTGCCAGCCGCCCAGCAGCAGTGCCGCCAGAATCGGGATGATATTTCCCAGATGGATAAATGGCGTCCCTACCGGTGCGGGATAGGGGATATGAATCAGGGTCGCCAGATAAGCCAGCGCTGCAAACATGGCGATCAGCGCCGTGCGCAGCAGCGGGCTTCCGCCGTCCCTACGATTGGTCATCATTCCTTGATTCCTCCCTGATATGACATCTCCAGTATCATAAGCATCTGAGAGCGGCAAGTCAATCTTTTCATGGACGAGCCGACAAAATTGGATAAATTCCACGATTACGGTTTCCGATAATCTTAATAAGTTGTACATTTTTTGTTTAAGGTTATTACACAAGCCTGGGGTATCATATGATCAAACAGATAGGAAAGGAGGTGCTCCCCGTTGAATGAAAACAAGCCGGCCAGCGTCCTCGTCTGTGTGACAGATCAGCTCTCGAGCCGGCGGCTGATTCTCGCCGGCGCCCGTATTGCCGAGCAATACAACGCCCGTGTCCGAGTGGTCAGCATACTGCCGGAGGGGCTGGTATCGGAAAAAACTGCCGATACCCTGCAAAAGCTGTACGATGTGTCCAGTTCGCTCGGAGCGGAAATGACCGTGTTTTTCAATAACGAGCCCGCTCTCACCGCCGCCGTGCATGCCAGCCAGATCGGCGCGGTCCATCTGGTCAGCGGCGCTCCCGGCCCCGAAAGCAACCTGTTTATCGAGATGATACGCCGTCTGCTTCCCGAACTCCCTATCTCGATTGTGGATGCCGACGATCATCTCATTACCTTCCCCGCTTTCCCCGCTGTGGCAAGTCCTGCCGCCCAGGTATAGCGGCAGCACAAACATAAGCCGTATACGGCTGTCAGGCCGTTATGGAATAGATGGTTTGCTTGTTTCTTAACTCCTAAAATACTTTCCCATCAAAGGGCGGCCGCTTCTGCGGCCGCCCTTTATCGTATTGTCCCTTATTCGCCGTCTTCTTGAAGGCTGCGAAGTACTTCCTGTCGGTCTTGTGCTGCCAGATAGCGTACCGGGTCCCCCTGCTCCCGCCCGCATACAGCACGGTAATCGCAGTAGGCACAGGCATCCGCCGTGCCCGTGGCGGGCACGGCCGCGACATCCCCTGCTCGAAGGGTCGCCGCCATATCTATCAGCAGCTTCTCGATCCGTTTTTTCAATTTGCCCATCTGCTCCAGGGAAGCCACACTGGAATACCGGTCGAATTCTCCTTTAGCGTTGAGCTTAGCGGGCAGAAAAAGCCCCGCCGCCCCTGGTTCCATCGCCCGCACCACCTCCGGATCCTCCAGCAGCAGACCGTTCATCCGCATGGCGCGGGTGCGCGCCTTTTCCAGCTCGTCGCCGTCCGTCTCTCTGCCCACGCGGATCACGGGCAGCCGGGCGGGAAGATACAGCACGCCGGCCGGCGTCACCGGGCCGTAACGCGGTTCCCCGTTGTCCCAGATGGCCATCAGATAGATCAGCATCTGGAGATTGAGCCCTTCCACCACCTGGGACAAATCGAACTGCTTCGTGCCGGTTTTGTAATCCACCACACGCACATAAGTGCGTTCCCCCTCGCGGAAGGTATCCACCCGGTCCACCTTGCCCTGCACGCGCACACAGGCACCGTCGGGAAGGGTGAGCAGCAGCGGCGCTACCTCCGGTTCGTCATCCTCTCCGTCGGCAGGCAGACCGATACTCAGTTCATAATCCGCCGGGCGGAACCGGCTCTCCCGCATTTCCTTTACGACCTGCCAGAGCAGGGCATCGCAGGTGCGGATCAGGCGGGTCAGCAGATAGAGGAAACGGCCGTTCTTATTCCCCAGTCCGCCCATACACTCTTCCACGTAGCGGTGGACGGTTTCCTCCACCGACGTGTGCACCTCACCGCGTCCCACCCTTTCAAAGCCGCGCTCCGCATAGCGGGGCACCAGCTGCTCCATGACATAATGGGCCAGTGTACCGAACTCCAGCGCATCCAGGTCGGCAGGACGGCGCGGGGCCGCCCGGAGACCGTAACGGCAAAAATAGGAGAAGCGGCACAGGTGATACGACTCCACACGGGAAGGAGACAGCCGCATATCGTCCCCGAAAAAACGGCGGGCAGTCTCCTGCGAATGAAAAGCAGCGGGGCGGTCGGCGGCGGCTCGCTCCAGCATCCGCAGCCGTCCGGCGAAAGCCTTCCTTGAGCGAAACACCTCCCGCAGGGATGCTCCCGGTTTCGACGAAACGTCCCGCCACAGGGACGCCGCCCGCTCAAAGGCCTCCGTTTCCGTTTCGATATCCTCCGGAATATCCGAAGGAAAGGCCAGCTGACGGCAATGGGGTACAATCCGGCGTACCGCTTCCACAATGACGGAAGGCGCCTGCTTTTCCCCGGTACTGTCGGCCAGCGTATAGCTGACGATCAGCCGTTCGGACGGTGCGGACAGGGCTGCATACGCATAAAACCGCTCCTCCGATGCCTCCCGTTCCGAGGCGTCGGCCATGGGCAGCCCCCATTCGATCAGGCGGCGTCGTTCCAAATCACTGATCAGGCCGCCCCCCGCGGGTACGGCGGGAAAGACACCTTCGTTAGCACCCAGTACGAAAACCGTTCGCGGCTTGGAAAAGCGGATGTGGTCCGCCGCCCCCACCTGCACGGCGTCCAGGGTCTGCGGTATCGCCCCCAGATCGGCGGTTTCCATCGCCAGGCGCAGCAGCTCCCCGTACCGTGCCGCCGGAAGACGGCTGTCTCTCAGGGCCTCCGCGACGCGGTCCAGCAGTTCCATCGTCGTGTCCCAGACATCAGCCATTCTCTCGGCGAGCGCCCGTTCTCCCTGTGTCTCCAGCCGTGCGGCTTGTAAACGCACCATCCGGCCGGCGCGGACATCGGTGAGATACTGATAGACGGCAGCGGCAAATTCCCGCCCGCCGATGCGGGAGGTTTTTCGCTCTTCCTTCAGCCCCGGGTGGAGAGCGAAATAAAGCCGTTCCAACGGGCGCATCAGACGGCGGCGCAGCCGGTTCAGATGGATCAGCAACCGGTCGGCCCCCTCGCTGGCTGGTGCAGAGAGTCCTTCCGGGTGACCCGTCCATTCCTCCCGCCACTGCCGCCCGCCGATACGCCACAGATAACTGTAATTTTCCAGAAGGGAGACCGACCGGGGCGAAAAACCGGCCAGACCGGTTTTCATCAGACGCAGTATATCGTCGGTATCGAAGCCCTCGACCGCCTGTAAGGCGGATATTATCAGCACGGGCAGCGGATCGGTCATGAGATTCTCCCGCTGGTCCCTATAGCTGGCGATGCCCGCTTTTTCCAGCGCCACGTCCAGAATCCCCTCATAGGACGCGGTGGAGCGTACCACCACTGCAAAATCGCGAAAATAGCCGCCCTCCTCCCGCAGGAGGCGGCGAATCTCCCGAGCGGTAAAATCGCATTCTTCGTACCGGTCGGCACAGACGGCAAGGGTAACCCGGTCGGTTTCCTCCTCCATCGTCTGCGGACAGGGGCGGAAGCAGCCCTCCTCCACCAACCGGAGGGCCGGTTCCCGGCAGCGGCGGTTTTCGGTGAGTATCTCCGCTTTCATGGCGGGTATACCATTGCGTTGGGCAATTTCCCGCAGGGTCTGGGCCGTACGGGCCGCCGGCGAAAAGAGCCCCAGCCCTTCCTCCGTATCCGACCCACTTTCGGCACACAGAGAAACGGTGACTTCCTCCGCCCGGCGGATCACCGCTTCCAGTACCTTCAGCTCCTGTTCGGTAAAGCCTTTGAAGGAATCCACAAACACACGGGCCCCATCGAACAGACGGCTTTCCCCCATCTGCCGCGCCAGAACCGACAGCTCGTCCAACGGATCGATATAGGCGGAGGACGCCACCGCATCGTAGGCGCCCAGAATCAACGCCAGTTCCCGTGTTTTGCGTTGCAGGATCCCCTCCTCCATTCGGTCAGCCGTCTCCTCCAGCTGTCTGGGCGTAATATCACACTGCCGGCATTCGGTCAGCAGCGACAGGGCGGATCGGACATAATCGGCGTCGCCGGCCTGCCGTCGATAGACGGTCAGCTGGTCGGATACCTGTTCCAGTGCCGCGCTCATCAGCAGCATGCGGGTGGCATCGTCCATCCGGCGGCCGGCACGGCCGCCCAGCTCACGGGTGACGGCGTCGGCCAGACGGGTAAAGCTCAGTACCTGGACCCTTCCCGCCAGACGGGGGCCCAGGCGCTCCAGCATCGCCCGTTCGCTCTCGAAGGAAAACTGCTCCGGCACCAGCAGGTACAGGGGACCGGTGCCTTCCCTCGCCAAACCGGTCAGCCGTTCTTCTATCTCCCAGGTCTTTCCGGTCCCCGACCGGCCCAGCAGCAGCCGCAGCATCTTCTTCCCCCTGTCCTTTATCTATTATGCTTCATCATATCACGTTTTTGCAACCTTGAAAATCCTCTGTTTATTGAGAACAAAAGGGGTTAACAAGCCGACACCCGTTACAGAGAAAGGGGATGCGTCCTCAGGACGCATCCCCTTTTTATCTGATCAGCCGTTTATTGGTTCTTCGCCTTGCGGAAGGTAACCGCCAGCAGTCCCGCGCCGGCAACCGCCACACCCATCAGCAGGTACAGCAGACCGGTATCCTCACCCGTGCCGGGCACCTTGCCCGCCGTGGCCGTGGTAGTGGTAGTCGCGTCGGTCGCGGTGGTATCCGTACCGGTCGGCTCGGTGCCGGTGGTGGGATCACCCGTCGGGTTGGTCCCGGTACCGGTGGGATCGGAAGGCTCGGTGGGGCCGCTGACCGGAACCAGCGCGTCGATGGCGTCGTTCAGTTCCTTGGCAGCCAGATTCACCTCGTCCTGAGTGGCGTTTTCGTCTCCGTAAACCTCGATGGCCTTCAGCAGCTTCTCTTCGACCTTAGCGACCGAATCCGCCGTGAAGTCGTCGGGATTCAGATTATCCAGACGGAGGATGGCCTCTTCCAGCCCCGTTCTGTCGACCTGATCGGGATCCGGCTTTTCGGTCATCAGTTCCAGATGATTGATGGTGACCGGGCCGGGAACCACGTTGATGAGCATGCTGACGCTCAGAGGCTTGGTCAGATCGAAGCCCAGATCGAGGAAGAGCTGGGTCACGTCGTACACACCCTTGAAGGTGCCGGGGCCGGCATCCGCCTCTTTGTCCGCCAGACCTTCAATGATGTAGTTCCAGCGCTGCTCGCTCACCGTCTTATTGCCCTGCTTGATGACAGGGCACATGGACCAGGCGCTGGAGGCCACGATGTCCATATTCAGATAAATTTTGCCGTTGACCGGGGTGATGGTCACCGCTTCGCCCTTCTGGACGATGGCCGGCCAGTTGTTGGGAGATTCTTTGGTCTTTTCAAAGGTCAGGCTGCCGTCGGCGCCGACCGCGACGCTGATATAGGACTTGGCGTCGTCAAAGCTGGCCGGGCCGGCCGCGTTCTTCCACGCATCGGTCGTCAGCTCCCACTCGTGCATGGAATGCAGGTCCTTGGGATCCAGGGCGCCTTCCTTCTTCACTTCCAGGGCGCCGATGGCCAGATGGAGTTTGGTGTACATGGCGGTGACCACCTCGTCGGTGAGACCCGATTCGCCGGTCAGCGTCTCCGCCTCGGCAAGCACCTGCTGGAAGTCATGGAAGGAATCGGCCATGTAGTCGTCGGCCGACAGCTTTTTGCCCGTCTCGATCAGCGCCTTGAGGGCGTACAGGTCTACAGGGGTATTGGCGTCGGAGGGCTTGGAGGGTTCGGTGCCCTTGTCGAAGCTCTGCGCCGCAGTGGTCACCGTCGCGCCGTCGGCGGTAACGGTAGCCGCCCAGGCCCTGGCGCTGCCGGTGTAGGAAGCGGTAGCGGTCTTGCCGGCCTCCACAGAAGCGTCGGCGATCTTGTCGCCCAGGATGCTGGCCGAGAAGCTCTCCGTGTTGATGACACGGTTGGCCTGCTGCAGGTCGACATCAATGGTGAATTCATCGCGGATACCGAAGGGATTGGTGCCGCCGGTAACCGGCGAGAAGGTCTTGGTGTGGATGGAGTTGCCCGTGATCTGCATCGAACGGATATAGCCTTCGCCGTTGCAATAGGGCATGTTGCCGATCTTGTGCAGCGGGTCTTTGGCGCCCTCGTAATAGGAGGTATCCTCAACCTGGACGAACTGATAGTCGGACAGGATTTCGTAGAACTTGCGCTCGCCGATGTTCTTGGTCAGGGTCACCGCGCCGTTGTCGTGGCCGCAGAGCATCATCTTGACGTTCTCATTGGGAACAACGATCTCGTTGTAGATGACATCGGCACGGGAGGTGGGATCCCAGGCACCGGTGCTGGCTTTCAGATACTGGTGGGTGGCCAGGATCGCGTTGCGGTGACTGTACCGCTGCAGGATGTCGTTGGCCCACGCCACCGTCTCGGGAGTGCCCTCGACGCCGTAGCCCAGATAAATCACGACGAAATCGGTATTGCCGATGGTGATCAGGTCATAGTGGGAGGAATTGTTGTTCAGGCTGCCGCCGAACCAGGACTCGCTGCGATAGCGGTCGGCGCCAAACCACTGGGTGTATTTGCTGTAGTCGTGGCTGGGATAGTTAGCGGTATCGTGGTTGCCGGTAACGGTGCCGTTGGGCATACCGGACTGCTCCATCAGCTTGATGGCCTTGTCCGCGATGACCCACTGCTTGTCGACGTTGTCCTGTACAGGGGAATCGTCGACGATGTCGCCGGTGGTGATGGAATACGCGGCGCGGCCCGCCTTGTACTCGTCGCCCATGAACTGATAGACCTGCTCATAAAAGGTGTTCAGATCCTCAAACACGGTGTAGTGCTGGGGGTCGGTGCTCCACAGCAGGGTGTCGCTGCCGTTGCCCACATAGTCGACGATCGCCATAGCGCGGATTTTGCCGTCCTTGGCGTAGTCGGCCACGTCCACCGTGGCGGACAGGGTGGCGCTGCCGATACCGACAGCCAGCTTGTCCCATTTGTTGGTCTTGAAATTATACGCCTGCAGCGCAAACCGCTCGTTGGCGGTGGTGCTGCCGGTATAGCTCAGATTGACCTTGCCGCTGGTCGCGCCGCCGACGTTGACGTCAAAGGCGTGATAGGGCATACCGGAGGAAGAGGTAGTGCTGACCTTCTCCCCGCCGTTTGCCATCTGATATGCATACCATTCGGGGAAGCTCTGCTCGGAGGCGGGCTTCTGCTCCAGGTTGTCGGTGCTGTCCACCGTGCCGTAGGAGGCGGTGAAGTCCAGGGCGTCCGCCTCGTAGAAGGTGACGTCTGCGTCGGCGGCGCCGCCTACTTTCAGGGACAGGGTGCCGTTCTCAGCCTTCATATCCGAGTAGATCGGAACCGTCTCGTCGGCTACGGTGAAATAGATATTCTGGAACACCGTGTTGCCGGCCTTATCGGACGCTTCCAGAACCAGCGACTGCACACCGTTCGAAAGGCCGCTCAGGGTATATTGGATGTGGTTGGTCTGGCCGATGCTGTTGCCTTCCAGCCGGGCGTCGATCACATCGAGACCGGAGGTGGCGTCAGAGAAGTTGATATCCAGCTGGAAGCCGTTCTTCACCGTCTTATAATTGGATACGTTGGCGGTGGCCACAGGATCGGTGTTGTCGAAGGTCACTGTGGTGTTGGCCACACGGGTAGAACCGGCATACAGCTCCACCGTGTGTTCGCCGTCGGCGAAATCTGCCGAATTGAAGGAGAACAGGGCGTCGGAAGGCGCCTTGTCGTAATCCAGCACGAACTCCACCTTATAGGGGATATCGTAGCGGGGATCGGTATGGTTGGCCCAGGTGTCGTGGTCGCCCCAGCCGTCGCCCAGCCAGAACAGGTCGTCCGCCCCGTAGGGATACGGATCCAGGGTCTCCACCACGCGCTCCTTGGAGCCGACGGCCTTGCCCTTGTAAGTGATCAGCTTGCTGGGGGTGACCTCGGTGCCGTCAGGCAGCAGGAACCGGACGTTGCTCATCAGGAAGTCGTCCTTGTCGCTGGTCTGATATTTATGGCCGTGGGCCTTGGTCTCGTCGTAAGGCGTAGCGCCCCAGTAACCGCCGATCAGGACATACACCTTGTTGTCCCCATCCACGAACTGGTCAGCGTCCATGCTGAAGCCGACAGACCCATCGCTGGGCAGGCGGCCCAGCTCGGCGTCATTGAGGCCGATCATGTTGGAAGCGCCGTAGGTGCTGTCGGTTTTAATGTCACGGTCGGGATTGCCGTCGCCGCCCTTGTAGAGCAGCTTGATCTGCGGCTTCTCATCCGCGGTGGGATTCACAGTCTTGCCGTCGACTTTAAGGGTGAGCGAATCGCCGCTCTTACCGGCGGCATACACGTCGATCGTTCCCGTATAGGCGCTGCCGTCCTTGACGTTCCACCGATACCCGTCCTCGATACTGGACCCCGCCGCCGACAGGGAAACGGTCGGTACAACCGCCGTTGCCATCAGCGAAAGGGACAGTAGGACAGGAAGAACTCTGCGCAATTTAGACATCTTTTGCGTTCCTCCTCTTTCATTTGGAATATTCTATTCCCTGGATAATAACTATCCCGTATTTCACCTGAAAAGTCAAGGTGTAAAGGTTCTTTTAACAGGTTGTGAACGAAAAAATAACAGTTTTGATAAAGGGTCGGCGCTGCATCTGGTAAAAATAAACAAGAAGGCGGGTAAAACCGGCCCTGTGCGCCTCTGCAAAACGGCACCCGTATGAGCTAAAAACGGGGGAACCGTACAGGCGGTTCCCCCGTTTTTCATGCCGATTTTCCTATTCTTCCTCAGGGGCCGTGCGAGCCGCCTTGGAGGGATTGCGCAGCACCTGCCGCGCCTGCCGCACTTCACCCAGCCGCAGGGCCAGCACTTCCTCGGTCCTCTTGAGCAGGTCTTCCGAGAAATCGTTGGCGCCCTTGCGCATTTCCCGCGCCTTCTGCTGGGCCTGGCCGAGAATCTCATTGGCCTTCTGCTGGGACTGCCTGGTGATTTCCTCCTGCGCCACCATGTGGCGGGCCCGCTCCTCTGCGGCGCGGACGATCCCCTCCGCCTCCCGCTTGGCGGTGGCGATGATATCCGACCGATCGGCCACGATCGCCTTGGCCTGGCGGATCTCAGAGGGCATATTGCCGCGGATGTCGTCGATGATGTCGCGCAGACGGTCGGCCTCCATCAGACACTTCCCGCCCGAAAGGGGCATACTCCAGGCCTTGTCGATCATGTCGTCGATCTGTTCCAGCAATTCGTCAACCGTCATACTTTATCGATCCTTTCCACCTTGCGTAAAATATCCTTCTCAATACAGGCGGGGACAAAACCCGAAATATCGCCGCCCAGCTCGGCCACCTGCTTGACCAGGCTGGAGGAGAGATACATATGCTCCGCCGTGGTCGTCAGGAACACCGTCTCTGCGTTGGGATACAGCTTGCGGTTGGTCAGCGCCATCTGAAATTCATATTCGAAGTCGGACAGCGCGCGCAGCCCCTTGACAATCACATCGGCCCCCCGGGTGCGGGTATACTCGGCCAGCAGGCCGCCGTAGCTGTCCACCTCCACGTTACTCAGGCCGGAGGTGACCCGGCGCAGCAGGTCCATACGTTCCTCTTTGGTAAACATCGGCGCTTTGGAGGCATTGGTCATCACCACCACCACCACCTTGTCGAACAGCAGCGCCGAACGGCGGATAATATCCAGATGACCATAGGTAACCGGGTCAAAGCTGCCCGGACAAACGGCTATTCTCATGGGGCACCCGTCCTCTTGTCAAACTTGAGTTCCCTGCCGGCGGTAAAGCCACACTTTCACCCGCCCGTACCGGTAGGTGCGCACGAGGACAAAGGGTTCGCCGGCCGTGCAGGCCGCCACCGTTTCGGGAAGGGCCGTATCGGTGTCGCTTTCGCACAGGATCACCCCGCCGGCGCTCATCACCGGCGCGGTCAGCGCCAGCGCTTTTTCCAGCAGGCCGGAAGCGTAGGGCGGGTCGAGAAAGGCAATGTCAAAGGTCTCCCCCGGCCGCTGGAGATAGCCGAGGGCGTCCTGTGTCAGCACCCGGGACTGTTCGGACAAGCCGGCGGCCTTTACGTTGCGGCGGATCACCTCGGCCGCCCCGCGGCTGCTGTCTACAAAGACGCAGCCCGCTGCTCCGCGGCTGAGCGCCTCGATCCCCAGCTGCCCGGAACCCGCGAACAGGTCGAGCACCTGACGGCCTTCTATCTCAAACTGAATAACGCTGAATAACGCTTCCTTGACCCGCTCGGCCGTCGGCCGGGTGGTGGCCTCCCCCGGCAGAGTCTCCAGACGGCGGCCCCGGGCGGTGCCGGTAATCACTCTCATGTTGCGGTTACATCCTTTATCGTATCAAGATCGTTTGCAGTCGAATATCCCCGCAGGGATTATTTCCATTATCCCATTCCCCCGCCCCCTTGTCAAGGGCGGACGCTTTCACGGCAGGGATTTCCTACAACCGCTGGTCACGGTCCAGGCTGGCCTTCGCTGCCGCCAGCACAGCCGCCTCAAAACCCGCGTCCTGAAGCGCGCACACCCCTTCGATGGTGGTGCCGGCGGGCGAACACACCTGATCGATCAGTGCGCGGGGATGCTCGCCGGTTTCCCCCAGCATACGGGCGGTTCCCAAAACGGCCTGGGTGGCGATCTTCAGCGCCACCGGCTTGGAAAGGCCGCCGCGCACGCCGGCCTGGGCCAGCGCGTCGATATACAGCAGCGAATACGCGGGGGAACAGCCGGACAGCACCGAAAAAATCGGAAACAGCCGCTCCTCCAGCTCCACCACCTCGCCCACCGACTCAAAAACCAGGCGGACGATGCTCTTGTGGGCCTCGTCGGCCAGGCCATTCGTACAGAAGGCGGACATGGCCTCCCCCACCTTGGCGTTGATGTTGGGCATCACGCGGGATACCGGCAGCCCGGCGCCCAGCAGTCCCTCGATCTCCCCGAGGGATTTGCCCGCCGCGATGGAAATGACCAGCGACCGTCCACGGTGCAGGGCGGGCGCCAGCGGCGGCAGCACCGACGGGAACATCTGCGGCTTCACGGCCAGCACCAGCGCGTCACAGCCTTCCGCTGCTTCTTCGCCGGAGGCGCACGGCCGGATGCCGCAGTCCACCGACAGGGCTGTGAGCTTTTCCGCGTCGACGTCGCAGGCTTGAATATCCCCGCCGCTGAACCCGCCGGCCACCATACCCCTGATGATGGCTCCCGCCATGTTGCCGGCGCCGATAAACCCGATTTTCATATACATCCGTCCTTTTTATCCTTGTAAGGAATTGCCTTGACTTATTCTAGCATACTATCCGGTCCTTGAACACTGCGGCGGTCGGAAAAATTACGTCTCTTCCGTATGAAAAAAGGCGTGGACAGCCTCCGCAGCGGGCAGGCTGACCCCTCTCACTGCCCTCAGTTCCTCCACCGAGGCGGTGCGGATCGCCTTCATGGTGCCGAAGTGCCGAAGCAGCGCACGGGCGCGGGCCTCTCCCACCCCGTCGATTTTGGTCAGCTCGGTGCCGATGCCCCGTTTCGCCCGCTTCTGCCGATGGAAGGCGATGGAATAGCGGTGGACCTCCTCCTGGATCGCCGAGATCAGCGTAAAGGCCGAACGCTTGGCGGTGATGGAGATTTCGCCCCCGTCCTCTGCGATGGCGCGGGTGCGGTGGTGCTGATCCTTGACCATCCCGAACACGGGGATGTTCAGACCGTAGGAATCCACCACCGGCTTGACCACCGATACGTGGCCCTTGCCGCCGTCGAGGAGGATCAGGTCGGGCAGCCGGCCGAAACCGCTCCCCTCCTCCTTGTGCTTGAGGTATTCCTCCATCCGGCGGGTCAGCACCTCCCGCATGGAGGCGTAGTCATCCTGTCCCACCACCGTTTTGATAGCAAACTTGCGATAGGCGGATTTCAGCGGACGGCCGTTTTCGAACACCACCATACCGGCCACGTTCTCACTGCCGCCGGTGTTGGAAATATCGTAGCTTTCGATATACAGGGGCGGCTCCTTCAGCCCCAGCAGTCGGGCCAGCTCATCCAGCGCCGCCGCGTCACGGCCGGCCATGCCGGCCTGCTGGGCGATGCGTTCGGCGGCGTTGTTGCGGCACATTTCCACCAGCTGGGCCTGTTCCCCCCGCTGGGGCTGTACGACATGTACCCGACGGCCCGCTTTCTCGCTCAGCCACTGTTCCAGCAGCTCTTCGTCCTCCAGCTCACCGTCCACCGTGATCTGGGGCGGGGGCGCCGTGTCCCGCAGGGAGTAATAACGCTGTATGAATTCGGTGCGGGCGGCGGCGGGGGTGTCGATATCGTCCAACAGGAAATGCTCCCGGTCGTGGAGCTGGCCGCCGGTAAAACGAAACACCTCGAAGCAGACCCCGCCCGCCCCCTGCGCCAGAGCGATGATGTCCTGTTCTTCGACACGGGACATGACCACCTTCTGCTTCTGGCTGATCCGCCGCATGGCTGTGATGCGGTCCCGCAGACGGGCCGCCTTCTCGAACTCCAGGTTTTCTGCCGCTTCCTCCATCCGGCGGCGCAGCAGCTCCTCGGTGTTTTTGCCGCCGTGGGTGAGGAATTCCAGCGCCTGCTCCAGCCGCTCCGCGTAGTCCGCCTGGGACATGCGCCCGGTGCAGGGGCCGCAGCACTGCTTGATGTAGTAATTCAGGCAGGGGCGCCCTTTGCCGATATCGCGGGGAAACACCCGGCTGCAGGTGGGCAGCTGGAAAATCCGGTTGACCTCATCCACCGACTGCTGGACCGCCATGGAACTGACATAGGGCCCCAGATAGCGGGAGCCGTCGTCCATCTTCTGCCGCGCCTCGTATATGCGGGTATAGGGCGGCGGAGACAGGCGTATATAGTGGTAGCCCTTGCTGTCCTTGAGCAGGATGTTGTACTTGGGCATATACTGCTTGATCAGCGAGCATTCGAGGACCAGCGCCTCGAACTCGCTGTCCGCAATGATATAATCGAAGTGGTCCACCCGGCTGACCATCTGGCGCACCTTTTCGGGATGGCCGGTGTCCGAGCCGAAATACTGGCTGACCCGGTTTTTCAGCGCCTTCGCCTTGCCGATGTAGATGATCTTGTTCTGATCGTCCTTCATGATGTATACGCCGGGCAGCAGCGGCAGAGACATGGCCTTTTTCCGCAGCTCGGCCAGTTTCGGGTTCTTATCCACAGGATACCTCCCACATATGTCGATGATTCTCTCAGGTTTCGGGAGGGGAATGGCCCCTCCCGCCGTATCCGCGTCGGCTGCATGCCGATGGTCGGACCAGATGCCGCGGACAAGGGAGGGACACGCCCCTACGGAAATGACGGATCTTGGCGGAATGCACCATTCACAGAGGTGCCATATAAACGGGAAGCAAAAAACGCAGCCGTGAAAACGGCTGCGTTTTGTCCAGTTCTGATGCGAAATAAAATGGCTTATTCGGCGAAACCGGATTCCACCAGCTCGACCAGGCCGTTGACCGCCTGCACCTCGTCGCCGCCGTCGGCGATGATGCGGATATCCGTACCGCCCACGATGCCGAGGGACAAAACGCCCAGCAGACTCTTCGCGTTAACGCGCCGCTCTTCCTTTTCCACCCAGATAGAGGATTTGAATTCGTTGGCCTTCTGGATAAAAAACGTGGCGGGGCGGGCGTGCAGCCCAACCTGATTCTGTACCTTAACGTCTTTAACGAACATGTTCGATCTCCCTCTCACATAGTAGCATTGGACCGTCATATACCAGGATATTCTTGAAATCAGATAACGGTATTATACCACAGATGTATGCTCCGTCAATCGCTTTTGTCTACAGAAAACGCCAAAAAACGTAATTTTGGACGCCTGCCCTATTTTGTATGCAGGGCCGGGAGCCCCTTTGGTAATTTTCACAAGTACGTTTAAAACTTTTAGTGACATAAAACGAGGACAGGCTGTTTCTCATCCCTCATCTGTAGTATTTACCATTGTATTCCACTTTAATCAAGAGGATTCAACTTCAGGAATTCCCTGTCCTTTTCGGACAGGCGGCCTTCCCGTTCCGCCCTTTCCAGCATATCGGGGCGCTGCCGGCGGGTGCGGAGCAGGGACTGCTCCCGCCGCCAGCGGTCGATATTGGCGTGATGGCCCGACAGCAGTTCAGCGGGCACCTCACGCCCCTCCCAGACGGCGGGACGGGTATATTGGGGATATTCCAGCAGGCCGGAAAAATGGCTTTCCTCGGTAAAGCAGGCTTCCTCCGACAGCACGCCGGGGGTCAGGCGGGCGATACAGTCGGCCAGCACCAGGGCGGGCAGCTCCCCGCCGGTGAGGACATAATCCCCGATGGATATCTGCTCGTCCACCAGCGCTTCCACCACCCGCTCGTCCACCCCCTCATAGTGGCCACAGAGGAGGCACAGGTTCGGCAGTCCCGCCAGCTCCTTTGCCCGCTGCTGGGTCAGCACCTGCCCCTGTGGGGTCAGATACACGAGATGGGGCCGCTCTCCCGTCTGCTCGCAGACAGCGCGGAAGCAGGCGTCGATGGGCTGGGCGTACATGACCATCCCCAGTCCGCCGCCATAGGGATAATCGTCCACCTGCTTTTGCTTGTTGTCGGTGTAATCCCGTATCTGGTGGCAGTGTACCTCCAGCGCCCCCTTTTTACGGGCGCGGCCGAGGATGCTCTCCCCCATCACCGCCTCGCACATGTCGGGGAACAGGGTCATGATGTCAATTCTCATCGTCAAACAGTCCTTTGATCGGCCGGATGCGCATGACGCCCGCATCAAGATCGGTATCCACCACCACGTCGGCGATGGCGGGGATCAGCACCTCGCCGTCTCCCCTGTCCACATGATAGACGTCGTTGGCACCGGTGGGGCTGACCTCGCTGAGGGTGCCGTAGGTTTCGCCGGTATCGGCGTCCACCACCGACAGCCCGATCAGGTCCTGGATGAAATACTGGCCTTCCGGCAGCTTGAGGTCGCCGCGGTCCAGATACAGGATGCGCCCGCGCAGGGCGGCGGCGTCCTGCACCGTGTCCACCCCCTCCAATTGAATAAGGGTCACGTTTTTATGGGGGCGAGATTTCACCCGGAGAGGGGTGCGCCCTTCGTCAAAATACAGCGTTTTCAGCGAGGCCAGCACTTCCGGCGAATCGCACCACGGCTGTACCCGCAGTTCCCCGCGGATACCGTGGGTCCCCACCACCTGGCCGGCCTCCAAATATCGTTTTTTCGGCATACTCTCGATCACCCTTTCGGACAAGCTCTCTGCCCGCGGCTGACAGCGGCGGGAAACGGAAAAGCTGCCCCAAAAGCGGCGGCCCCGCCCGGCAAAAGCCGGGGCGTGGCGCTTCCCTTTGGGACAGCCCTGCGGCCAGCTGAGAGGGATCAGTCGATCTCGACCGATACCTTCAGTTCCTGACGGGTGGCGGCGGCGCGCATCACGGTACGGATCGCCTTGGCGATGCGGCCCTGTTTGCCGATCACCCGTCCCATGTCGTCGGGAGCCACATGCAGATGGAAGACGACGACGCCTTCCTCATCGGGCTCGTCCTGATCGACGGCGACGGCCTCCGGGTCCTCTACGAGACCCTGCGCGATGGAAATCAACAGCTCTTTCATACCTATACCAGCCTTTCCGGCCGGCGTTTGCCGGGAGCGCTGCCGCCCCCGTGACAGACGCGGGCCTATCTCATAACTGAATGGAATGAACACCCCGCCCACTTAAACCAGTGTCAAAAGAGTTACGCCTTTTCCACGCCGGCTTTCTTCAGCAGCGCCTTCACCGTATCGGTGGGCTGGGCGCCGTTGGCCATCCACTTCTGAGCCTTCTCGGAATCCACCTTGATCACAGCCGGCTCCTCCAGCGGATTGTAATAGCCGATCTCCTCGATGAACCGACCGTCGCGGGGATAGCGGGAATCCGCCACCACGATACGATAAAACGGGGCCTTTTTTGCGCCCATGCGGCGCAGTCTGATCTTCACTGCCATTGTCGGATACCTCCACAGTTGTCTGGGGCCTCTGCCCGAGCGCCCCTCGATAATATATCTTCATCCAAAAAGGGAACCCTTCTGGTATGA
The DNA here is from genome assembly GCA_022800315.1 of Clostridiales bacterium. Classification (GTDB taxonomy): domain Bacteria; phylum Bacillota; class Clostridia; order Oscillospirales; family Acutalibacteraceae; genus Avimonas_A. Next base: position 6,130 of record JAAWQC010000037.1, on the reverse strand, counting down.
ATTCTTCGTCGTCCGCCTCAGCGGCCTCCGCGGCGCCCGCCGCCCATCATGCCCAGCGCCGCCATGCCGCGCCCGCCTTTTTTCCCTTTGCCCATGCCCTTGAGCTGTTTCATCATCTTGCGCATGGACTCATACTGTTTGAGCAGGCGGCCGACCTCTTCCACCTTCACGCCGCTGCCGGCGGCGATGCGCCGTTTGCGGGAAGGATTGATGAGCTCCGGCTTGCCCCGCTCCGCGGTGGTCATGGACAGGATGATCGCTTCCACCCGGCTGAACTGGGATTCGTCGATATCCACATCCTTGAGCTGCTTGCCCACGCCGGGGATCATCCCCAGCATACCCTTGAGATCGCCCATCTTGCGGATCTGCCGCAGCTGGTCCAGCATGTCGTTCATATCAAACTTATCCTGCTGCATCTTGCGGGCGATTTCCTCTGCCTGCTTGTTGTCCAGCTGTTCCTGCGCCTTCTCGATGAGGGACATCACGTCCCCCATGCCGAGGATGCGGGAAGCCATGCGTTCGGGGTGGAATACCTCGATGTCGGACAGCTTTTCCCCCACGCCGGCAAATTTGATCGGCTTGCCCGTCACCGCCCGCACCGACAGCGCCGCGCCGCCGCGGGTATCGCCGTCCAGCTTGGTCAGCATCACGCCGTCGATGCCCAGCGCGTCGTTGAAGGCCGCAGCCACGTTGACCGCATCCTGGCCGGTCATGGCGTCCACCACTAGCAGGATTTCCTGCGGGTTCACCGCCGCCTTGATATTTTTCAGCTCGTCCATCAGCTGCTCGTCGATATGCAGACGGCCCGCCGTATCGAGTATCACATAATCGTTGCCGTAATCCTTCGCGTGGGCCACCGCTTTTTTCGCGATGTCCACCGGATTGGCCGTCCCCATCTCGAAGACCGGGACGCCTGCCTGGCTGCCCACCACCTGCAGCTGTTTGATAGCGGCGGGACGATAGACGTCACAGGCCGCCAGCAGGGGCCGGTGCCCCTGGCTTTTGAGCAGGCGGCCCAGCTTGGCGGCGTGGGTGGTTTTACCCGCGCCCTGCAGGCCGCACATCATCACGATGCAGGGCGGGTGGTTGGCACTGGCCAGATGGGCCGCCTGGCCGCCCATCAGGGCGGTCAGCTCCTCGTCGACGATCTTGATGACCATCTGCGCGGGGGTCAGGCTCTCCATCACCTGGGCGCCCACCGCCCGCTCGGTAACCGAGGCGGTGAAATCCTTGGCTACCTTGTAGTTGACGTCCGCCTCCAGCAGGGCCAGGCGCACCTCGCGCATAGCCTCCTTCACATCGGCCTCGGTCAGCTTTCCTTTATTGCGCAGCCGCTTGAACGCGGCGGATAATTTGTCGGAAAGACCTTCAAATGCCACGAACATTCTCCTTTATCGGCAGTGAAATCGTCGTCAGGCTCCCCTCAGCCCTCGGCGGCCAGACGGCTGGACAGCTCAAGGATACGACCGCTGCGGTCGTGGATTTCGCGGGAGTAGCCGTACCGGTCGTTCAGCTCCCGTATCTCCTCGGCGGCGGCACGGATCGCCTCCAGCCCCTCCCGCATGCCGCGGAAGCGGCGAGCCAGGCCGAGCCGGTCCTCCATTTCCAGCAACTGAGCCTCAGCGCGTTTGATGGAGTCTCGTACCCCCTGCCGGGTGATGCCCTCGTTTTCCGCGATTTCGGAAAGGGACAGGTCGTCGTTGTAATACAGCTCCACCACATCGCGCTGTTTGTCTGTCAGCATGTCGCCGTAAAAATCGAACAGCAGGGCGATCTCCATATTCTTGGCCACCGGCGCCTCTCCCCCTTTTGGTATTTATACGCAAAAGTGTAAAGCAATTTACTTTACAGCGATTATACCGCAAAACCTTCCATTTGTCAAGCGGGAATATCCCTATTCATCCCTGGACGAAAAAAAGCGCCGGCCATGAGGCCGGCGCTTCGATAACGCATAGTCAATCGGTCACCGCACATCGGTCACGCCGATCACGCGGATAAAAATGTGCTTGACATGGGCGTTCGCCGTCTCCCGGCTCTCCATCTCGAATTTACCGGTGGATTTGATCAGGGAGGACAGCTTGCGGTAACCGTAGTTGCGGCTGTCGAAAGAGGGTTTTTTCTTCTGGATCAGATTCCCCACGTCGCCCAGATAGGCCCAACCGTTCTCGTCCGCGATATCGTCCACCGAGGTGGTGAGGAGCTTGAGCACCGAGGCATCCACCTTGCTGATCTTGGGCCGGGCTTCCTCGGCGGAGGGCGCTTCCGGTTCGCTGGCCGCCGCGGACTCCGCCGGTTCCTGAACGCTGCTGTCGGCTTCCGCGGCGCTGGCCTTGCCCCGCGGACGGCGGCGGCGGGCGGTTTTGGGTTCCGGCTTCTGCTCCTCCTTCTGGTCCGACAGGATCTCCAGATAAATGAACCGGTCGCAGGCCACGATAAAGGGGGTAGGCGTCTTGTGCTCGCCGATGCCGATCACCCGCATCCCCGCCTCCCGCAGGCGCATGGCCAGCCGGGTGAAATCGCTGTCGCTGGACACGATACAGAACCCGTCCACCTTATTGGAATAGAGGATGTCCATGGCGTCGATAATCATCGCGGAGTCGGTGGAATTTTTCCCCACTGTGTAGCCGTACTGCTGGATGGGGCTGATGGCGTTTTCCAGCAGCACCTTTTTCCAGCCCGATAGCCCCATGCTGGTCCAGTCGCCGTAAATACGTTTGATGGTAGGGGTCCCGTAACGGGTGATCTCTTCCATCATGGCCTGTACGTGGGCGTAAGGGACGTTGTCCGCGTCGATCAGCACCGCCAGCCGTAAATCGTTATTTTCCATCCTGTCTATCCCTTTCCCTGTTCTTAATCGATGGCGAAATCTTCTTCGCTGAACTGAGGCACGGCGGGCTGCCGGAAGGGAACCCGTTTAAGAGGGTCGTATTCGAACCGCCGGCAGGAATGGTACAGCGGCATCACCCCGTTGCGAGAACACAGCACCGCCCGCCCGTCGGATGAGCGTCGGCCGAATACGCAGTGCTCGCATGACGGCTGTATGTTGTTGCCGTACAACTTTCTTTTCACGTCAGCTGCCTCCTGAATCATCTGCACGGGTTTCCTCGATGCTGAAACCCGGTGTTTTGCGTTTATTATAACATATACACCGGTTCCTTTCCCTCCTAAAAACGGGACAGGCGGCATGGAACCGGTGCTGAAGAATCCCTTCGGATTCTTCCTTTACGTTTATTATAACATATACATTTGAAAGTATCTACCATAAATATGGAACCGTCTGTTTTTAACTGCCGTGCGAAGGAAATGCCGCCGCATGTAAAATCGGCGGGGAAATCAATCCTTCCGGCTGCAGTTTTTTCGGGTGGTGGTCAGCAGCAGCAAAGCGCACATGGCCAGCAGGGCGAGGGAGGCGGTGGCCGAGGTATAGAAAGGCACCACCATGGCGTCGGCAGCGGGGGAAAAGGTGCTGACCGCTATGGGAACGAAACGGAACAGCAGCAGGCTCAGCGCGCCGCCCAGCAGGCCGTGCACCGCCCGCGCGGCAAAAAAGCTCTTGTCCATCAGCTTATGTTCCCGCAGGGTGGCGGCCAGCTGGCAGTGAACCGACAAACCACCCCAGCCCATGGCGATGCCCAGCAGCAGGGGGGCCGCCACACCGGCGCGGGCGGCCTCCACGCAGCCGCAGCTTACCTCCAGCAGGCAGGGGAACAGACAGTCGAGACCCTCCGTATCCCCGCCGGCCATGCGGAAGGGGGTGGAGAGCAGATGGTTCATAAAGGCGGTGACGCCGGTGGCGTCGAAGAGGGACAGGGCCGCCGCGAATAAGACGACGAAACCGCACATATAGAGCATGGAACGGCAGGCAGCGTTGACCGCTTCCACAAAAGCGGCAGGTGCCGGAAGGCCGCTGCCCTTCCTTTTATTCCCCGCGGGCGGGCGGGTTCCCCTCCCCTGCCGTTGGGAAGCGTCACAGGGCGGGCATCTGCGGCCCTCCCACAGACGTCCGAACAGGCCGATGAGTACCGCCGCCGCGATATGGGCGGCGTACAGCATGACGCCGTAGCGGATGTCCCCCATCAGCCCCGCCCCCACCGCGCTGATGATAAAGGCCGGCCCGCCGTTGACGCAGAACCGCAGCATCTTTTTTCCTTCCTCGCGGGTGATGGCCCCCTGCTCCACCAGCTCGCCGGCGGCCATCCCCCCCGCCGGATATCCGCCGATGAAGCCGATGAGGATACCCGCCCCGCAGCAGCCCGGCAGGCCGAACAGCGCCCGGGTGACCCGGTCCAGACGGCGGCCCAGCTTGACACTCAGCCCCGAACGGACCAGAAAGCCCGACAGCACCAAAAAAGGAAACAGGGACGGGATAATGACCGAAGAACAGATGGACAGACCCCGGCTGACTCCGGTGGCGGCGGCCTGCGGCCACATCAACAGGGCAATCCCGCCCGCCACCACCGCTGCCAGCAGCAGGGCGGATACAACGCTGGATTTGCGAATGGTTTTGATAAACATACATCGACATCCTTATCCTGTAGATTCTGTGTCGTTACAGGGAACCTGTAAGTTCGTTTTCACTCATACATATGCCTGTCCCGCCCCATACTTGCCCCCTTTGCCGTAAATTTTTCAACCGGGACGGTGAAGCGGTCCTCAACTGGTCTTGCCGGCGGGAAAGGCGCATAGGATTATAAACGGAGCAATGACAGAGAAAGGGCCGGTGAAACATCCATGCCGAGAAAAAAACAGGGGCGGACCCTCTTTCCCCGCCTGTCGGAACAGATGGAAAAGACCTTTGAGCTGCCCACGGGGACACTGACCAGCGCCGCCCATATTGAAATGTCGGGAAACCGGCGGGCCGTGGTGGAAGGCTGCCAGGGGATATTGGAATATGAAGAGGGCGTGATCCGCCTGAATACCGGCAGCGGGGTCATCCGTTTTACGGGAACCGGCCTGAGCATGAGCTGTATGACCGAGGACAGCGCCGTGGTGGTCGGTTCGATTCTTTCACTGGAATTTATGTCCTGACGCCGGCCGGTGTTTAAGTAAAAGGAGGACTGCGGATGTTTCTCATTCATTTTCTGCGCTGGCTGTTTGGCTTCGTCCGCTGGGAGGCGGAGGGCGGTTTTCCCGAGCGGCTGCTCAATCTGGCGGCGCGCAACAATATCCAGTTATGGGGGGTGGAGCGGCACGGCGCCTACCTGAGCGCCTGCTGCTTCGCCCGCAGCTATCGCAAGCTGCGCCCCATCGCCCGCAAATCCGGCATGCGTATGCGGCTGCGGGAAAAACGGGGGGTCCCCTTCTTCCTGCACAAATACAAGGCACGGGCAGGCATCGCTGTGGGAGCCGTCGTCTACATCGTTTTGCTGCAGGTGCTGTCCCAGCGCATCTGGGTCATTGACGTGAATGGCAACAGCCGGGTGCCGGACAAGGACATTCTCGCGGTGGTGGAACAGATGGGGGTGGTCCAGGGCGGCGACGGGGAAACGCTGGACATCCCCACCATCCAGCTGGCCGCCCTGCAGAAGCTGCCCGGCCTCGCCTGGCTGACCGTCAATCTGGAGGGCAGCACCGCCCACGTGGAGGTCAGCGAACGCATCCCCGCACCCGAGCTGGAGGACCCTGACCGCCCCTCCAACATCAAGGCGGCCCGGGACGGCATCATTGTTAAGATGGAGGTCACTGGGGGCCAGGCAGTGGCGCAGAAGGGAGACGCGGTGGTCAAGGATATGCTGCTGGTCAGCGGGGTAGTGGACAACAACTCCGGCGCGGTGCTCAAACGCTCCCGCGCCCGCATCCTCGCCCAGACCCAGCGGGAGCTGACCGTGAAAATTCCCCTGTCGGAAACCCGCCTGCTCCCCACCGGCCGCACCATCTACCGGCCCACCTTCCAGCTGTTCGGCCTGAAAATCCCGCTGTATACCGATGGGCCCATCGACGGCGAATACACCCTGACCGAGGAGCAGCATCCCCTCACCGCCGGCGATGTGAAGCTGCCCGTGGGCTTCAGCGACCGGCTGTATACCCTGCTGGCGCCCCGTGAGGTGGTATATACCGAGGAGGAGGCCGCCGCCATCGCTCAGACACGGCTGGAGGAGCGGGTAAAGGCGGTGGCGGACCTGTGCCGCCA
>JAAWQC010000036.1 GCA_022800315.1 Clostridiales bacterium | reverse complement strand
GTCCGCTGTACAGCGGACGGCCTGTATTCGTCAGTAAAACGTATCGCTTTGTAAACGCATGATGGCGTGGCAGTGCCGGCGATGTCAGTTTCAGCTTAAAACAGCCGTTTTCCATCGGAAATATCGATATCGAGCTCTTTCGCCGCACCGGTTTGCTTAAAGGGATTGATTTTTTCCACTACGCCGTCTCGTTTAAATAGTGAGCCGGTGTTTTTGAACCAAAAGGTGACGTTTGCCTTTACGCATTGTTCGCGGATTGCCAGCACCCAATCATAGTCGCACACACGGGCTTCCCGCCCCGTTTCACCGCCGACGGTGACATGCTGTACGCCATGCAGATAGGACGTTAAATCGATGGCTTCCAGAAGCGGGGCGCAGGCGATAAACCGCCGCTTGATCGGATAGGACAAAAACAACGGCAGCCGGTAATCGGCCAACTCTTGATTTTCGACCGTGCAGCCGATGTTCACATTGTCATATCCGTCGCCCCAATCGGCAGGCAGCGAGACAAGGAAGCGGTCGATTCGCTTGGTCAGAATCAAAAAGTCGATATCCGGCCGTTCCTTTATCATCGCCCAAACCTCTTGGCGCCACTCGTCCGCTTCGGGCAGGAAAAAGTCGGTTGCAAAACAGGTGGCGAGGATTTTGTTTCCCTTGATGTTATACTCACCGTTTGCCTTTTTTCGGACAGGCCAGTCGAATTTATCGGTTTTTTCTATCGTGCTTTGGCCGCAGCGTTTGGCGTGAGGCCCGTAAAAGTAGCAGTTGGTGCAGCCGTCGCTTGCTTTGTAGCAGCCGGTCCATGGCTCCCAGTTCATCGGCGTCCTCCTTCCTTTATTTTGATGATGAATAGATGAATAAAAAATCGGAGCAAGCGATATAAAGCATGCCCCGATGTGTAACGGTGAGATAAAAAGAACCGCCTGACGTTTTTCGGGGTTGAATTGAACTCTCGCAGTGGGGATTATGCTCACACTGTTCACAATAGCGCAATATGACGAAGCTAAGCGGACCCGATAAACTGGGAACGTCTTTTGCAAATACTCATTGTCGATCTATATCAAACGTGCTTCGTATGCTGTTTACCCTTTTACGAACTATATCATTCATATAATCAATTGCAAATAAAATTTCTTTGCGGCACAATCCTTTCACCACATATGGTACGGTATTCCAGAATTCATTGCAACAATCATCGAACATCCGCTCCGTCGGGCAGTGCAAATGATAATCAATATCCGTAGGAGCAGGATGCTTTTTAACGCGGTCATCTTTATCTAAAAGAAGTTTTACCAGTTTGTCCCATGTAAAATACTCGTCTATCAATTCTACCGGTAATAAAGTCAAATCGATTTTCACATCATCGTTAAATAGCATGAGGTACGAGAACCCTTTTCCTTCTGCAGGAAACAGTTCCATATCCTCCGGCTTCTGCATAATCAGCCTTTCACCAAAGACATCTATCCACGTGTCATCTGCAATAAAATATTGTATGTCAGTCACGAAAAATGTAATATCGTAATCTTGAAAATCATCTGGCGGAATATTGACATTCATTCTGGAACCTTCTAAAGTAACCGCGCGTATATTTGTTCTTCTGACCTCATGATAATCCACTCCACCAGCTTTCATTTAAAATAATCAATTGAATCAAGCTCGTTATTTTACTTTATCTTGATTATTGTTTGACCCTCTCAAGTTTCAATTGTTGCTACGCCATATCCGCCAAAGGCGAATGAAGCGAATATCCATAATTTTGCTCACATCTTACCACAAAACACGAAAGAAGTCGATCGCTGTAAAGCAATCGACTTCTTTAGACATTGTGTAAGGGCTACAAAAAAGATGTTTTGCGTTTTCGGTGAGTGGATTCGGACCCTTGCGTCCCCGAAAAAGGTTGGTAGCAAGCCGGAGTGTTGCGAGGGCGCAAGCGTGCAGCAAAGGCGCAGCGTGACCTTTTTCGGAAAAGGAGACGCTACGGAATGAGCGCGCCGGTGACTTTTGTAAAAAAATCGCCGCAAGCGTTTTGTAGCTTGCGGCGACGTGGCGGAGAAGGTGGGATTCGAACCCACGGGCCCGGTTAAGGGCTTACTCGATTTCGAGTCGAGGCCGTTATGACCACTTCGATACTTCTCCCTATAGCGCTTTATAGGCAGACCTGCCCCAAAGCGCTCTTTATTATAGGGGATGAACGGGGGTTTGTCAACCGGGAGAACCGTAATTCCCCGCGGCATCCCGACAGACTGTCCGTACAGAGGATGACTAGGCCTCGATACTCACCGTACTGCCGCGGGGGGATTTGCGCACCACGATTTTTCGATCGATGCGGGAGCGCAGCTCGTCCACGTGGGAGATGATACCCACCAGGCGATTGGCACCGGCAAGCGACAGCAGCGTACCGATGGCGCTGTCCAGACTTTCGCTGTCCAGTGAGCCAAACCCCTCGTCCACGAACAGGATATCGACGGATACGCCGCCCGAGCGGCGCTGTACCACGTCGGAGAGCCCCAGGGCGAGGGCGAGGGAGGCTTTGAAGCTTTCGCCGCCGGATAAGGTGCTGACCGATCGGGCTTTGCCGGTAAAGTTGTCCATTACCCCCAGCTCCAGACCGCGGTCGGTGAGGTTCTGCTGAAAATCGTTGCGCACCAGCTCGTACCGCCCGCCGGTCATCCGGTCGAGGCGATGGTTGGCCTGCCGCAGGATATCGTCCAGATAAGCCGCCTGTACGAAAGCTTCAAAAGCGATTTTTTTCCGTCCGCGGAGCTGGCCGTTTGCCGTGTCGGACAGCTCCCGGACTGCCTGATATTCGCTGGCGCTTTCGCGGGCCTCGCTCAGCCGGATTTCCAGCTCCCCCAGTGTTTTTTCGTTGGCGTCCAGACGGGAATGCCGGCGCGCCATGGTCTCGCGCAGGGCGTCGGCTTCCCGCTGCAGGTTTTCCATCTCCCCCTGTTTAAGGGAAACCGTGTCATTCAGAGTGAGAGGGTCCAGCCCTTCGGTTTCCCGCTGAAGCCGGTTTAACTCCGCCTGTTTTTCGGCGAGGGCGGCGGTGTAAGCGGTCTGTTCTTCCTGCATACGTTCGATTTCTTCGGCGGTGCGGGAGGCGGTGAGCACTGCCTGTTCGTCTGCAAAACCGGCGTCGGCCAGCGCACAGGAAAAAGCGGCCTGCCGTTCCTTCAGCAGGTTTTCGGCCTGTGCCGCCTGTTCCTCCAGGGAGGACAGGCGCACCTGGGCCCGCTCCTTGTCCAGCCGAGCGGACTGCTGCGCCGCCTCCGTCTCCTGCCGGGCGCGGAGGAGCGCGGCGCTTTCCGAAAGGCAGCGGTCGTGGGACTGACGGGCCGCGTCGAGGGAGGAAAGCTCGTCGGGAATTTCTTTTTCCGCCTGTTCCAGCGCCTGGCGCGCGGCCGCCAAAACCGCCAGTGTGTCGGCACGCTGTGTGGAAAGGGATTTTCCTTCTATCTCATACTTGTCCCGCTTATTCCGCCCCTCTTCGATAAGGTGGAGCAGCTGTCGGCGGAGCGCCAATTGTTCGCTCAGGCGGGTTTCTTCCGCCTGGGCCTCCCGTTCCTGTCGGCAAACAGCTGTCAGGGTGGTTTCCAGGGCGGTTATGGTGGGCTCGGTCTCCAACGCCTGCGCACGACGCTTCAATTCCTGCGCCTTCTGTTCCGCTGCCGCCCGCTGTTCCCCCGCCAAACGGCTGTACTCGCCGGCCTCCCCGGCGAGGCGGTCACGCTCGGCTTTGACGGTTTCCAGTTCGTCGGCTGTGGGAACGTCGGCGGGGAGAACGGCGGGGGAGGGATGCTCCGCGGAACCGCAGACAGGGCAGGGGGCTCCCTCGGCCAGGCGATTGGCCAGCAGCCCCGCCTGTGCGGCCAAAAAGGCGGCTTCCGCCCGATCGCTGCGGGATTTGGCGGCGGCATAGGTTTCCTGTACGTCGAGGAAAGCCTGCTGCCGCCGGTCCAGCGCCTCCCGGTCTGCCTGGAGGGACAGGGCCAGCTGTTCAAGGGCTTCCCACTCCTGCCGGCGTTCCCCCAGTCGGCGGCGATGTTCCCGGCAAAGGGCCAGGGAACTCTCGACGCCTTCCAGCCCGCGGGCTTCTTCCTCCTGCCGGCTGAGGGTTGTTTGAAGGTCCTCTATATTCCTCTGTACAATGGCACTGCGCTCCTCCAGCTCTTTTGCGGCGGCTTCCGCCCGAACGAGTTGGCCCCGGGCGGTTTCCCGCTGCTCAAAGCGGGGAAACAGCTCTTCCAGGCGCAGAATATGGCGCTGCAGGGCGTCGCGCTCGCCATCCCGTTCCTGCTCTTCGATAAAGCGCTGGTGAGCGGCGTCCTCCCGCTGGAACAGGGCGGGAAGCTCCGCCGTCAGGCGGGCCTGTTCCGACGCAAGGGCAGCATACCGCGCCCGTGCTTCCCGCAGAAGAGCGCAGACAGTGTCCAATCCGGCAGCCCGACGGGCCGTTTCCATCGTGCGCGCCTGTTCCGCCATCTCTCCGCGGCGTTCCTGCAGAAGCGACCATTGTTCCTCCGCCTCCTGTCGGCGAAGCAGACGGCCGGTCTGCTCTTTCAGTGATTGCAGGGCGGCGGCTGTCTCTTCCCGCCGTCGGTCGTATGCCGACAATTGTTCCTGCTGCCCCTCGAGCAGGAGGCGGTCTGCGTCGTTCTGCTCCCGGAGGGCGGCGGCGATATCGGGGGCCAGATCGGCGCGATCGTCCTCCTCCTGCCTCCTCAGCAAAGCGGAAAGGGTGCCCTCATCGGAGGATAACTGGATGCGCCGGCAGGCGTCGGCGATCTGCTGCCGGATGGTGGAACGGGTTCCCGCCAGCGCTTTCGCCTTCTCGGAAAGTTCGAGCTGTAGGGAACGATAGATGCCGGTGTCGAACAGACGCCGGATAATCTCGGCGCGTTCGTCGCTGCCGGCCAGCAGCAGGCGGCGGAATTCCCCCTGTGCCAGCAGGCACAGCTGCTTGAACTGCCTATAGTTCAGCCGCAGGATGTCGGTGATTTTCGCCGTAACCTCCTGAAGCTTGGATACCGTGGTGCCGTCGGGAAGGAGCAGCTCGGCGGAGGCCGCCTGCAGCGTGAAGCCCTCCCCCCGCCGTTTGGGGCGGTTGTAAGAGGGGCGACGGGTCACGGTATACCGTTTCCCCCGGTGATCGAAGAGCAGGGTAACGGAGGTTTCGGTCTCGGGGGCAGCAAAATCGCTGCGCAGGCCGTCGCCGCTGCGGGTTTCTCCGCTGGTTTCACCATACAGGGCGTAAGTCAGTCCGTCGAACAAGGTGGTTTTGCCCGCGCCGGTATCTCCTGTGATCAGGAAGAGGCCCTGGTCGCCCAGCTGGGAAAAATCCACCGTACATACCCCGGCGTAAGGGCCGAAGGCGCACATGGTCAGTGCGAGGGGTTTCATCGGATCGAACCGCCTTTCTCGCCGGCGCCGCAGGACAGCTGCTCGAACAGCCGGTAGGTTTCAAAATCCCGCCGGAGGGGGGGAGGGAGGAGTTCACGCAGCTCCTCTGCCGGAGCCCAGCGGTATTCCCCATGTTCCTCTGACAGGATCACCTGCTCGGAGAGGGGGCGGCACCGGTAGGTCAGCACCACCACCTGACGACGGGGATTGGCCTCGAAGGTGGAGGCATAGAGCAGCGGCCCCACCGAAACCGCCAAGCCGGTTTCTTCCCGTATTTCCCGCTTCAGGCCGTCGTGGAGCCCTTCGCCGAACTGCAGCTTGCCGCCGGGGTACTCAAAGGCTCCTGCCGCCAGCTCGTCATCGAGGGAACGTCGGACGAGGAGGGCCCTGCCGTCACGGCAGATCAGTCCCTTCAGGGCCACGTCGATTCTGGTTTCCATCGTTCCTTCCTTTCTCAGGCGCGGACGGGGTCAGTCCTGGCGGCGCTGCAGGCCGGCGGCCGTTTCCCGCAGGATTTCCCGCTGACGGTCGGTCAGGGGATGGTCGGCGGCGGCAGCGTAGAATTCTTCGAATAATTGGAGAGGGGACTTGGCGGGGAGGGCGTCTGTTTCTTCTTCCTCATCCGGCCCGTTTTCCCGCCGTGTGCGTTCATACTCCACGTGGAGCAGACGGGGATAGACGGCGCGCAGCCGTTCGGCGGGATCGGCGACCCGTTCGCCGGTCAGCACCGCCCACAGAAAATCCTCCGCGTCCTCCTGGTCCCGGCCCGCCAGCAGCAGGTCGTTCAGCCCGCCCCGGATGCGCCGCAGGTCGTGAAGGGGGCGGAAGGGGACCAGTTCGATATCTTCCACCCCGCCGGCGCCCAGTGTGACGACGGGGAAGCTCTTGTGATGCTGTACCTCCGACAGGGAGTATTTGAGGGGTGAACCGGCGTAACGCACGGTGTCCCACCCCACCTTCTGCGGGCGGTGAATATGGCCCAGCGCCACATAGTGATAACCATCGAAACAGGACACGTCCACCGCTTCCACCCCGCCCACACAGGGTGTTTCGGAATCGCAGGTCTCCGGCGGCCGCCCGCCGGCGCACACAAACTGATGGGCCAGCAGGACCTGACGCACCCCCGGTTCGGGCGGGCAGAGGGACAGGGCGGTTTTCACCGCTTCCTGCGTATGGACGACGGCGGGTATTTCCCCTTGCGGAAAGAGAGAGGGCGCGGCATTCAGCGCCGCACGCACTTCCACCGGCCGCAGGAAGGGAAGCAGGGTGAAATCCACCGGCCCATGCCCGTCGGACAGACGCACCCGCGTGAGGGCAGGGTGGTACCGGCCCGCGATATGGACGCCGCTTTTGGTAAACAACCGGCTGCCGAAGGAGAGGCGCTCGGGGGAATCGTGATTGCCCGCCGCCGCCAGCACCGGAATCCCACGCTCCGCCAGAGCGCTGAGAAAACGGTCGAACAGCTCCACCGCTTCCGCCGGGGGCACCGACCGGTCGTAGAGGTCGCCCGCCAGCAGGATGGCGTTTACCTCGTACGAGCCGGTATAGTCGAGCAGGCTGTCGAGTATAGCAGCCTGCTCCTCCAGAAGGGGAGCCTCCATCAGGGTTTTCCCCAGATGGAGATCGGCCAGATGCAGCAGTTTCATGAAAGCTCCTTTCCCGCGCGTCAGATGGAATCGTACCGACATCCGCGGCAGCCGGCAACGTAACAGCTTTCTTCTTATTATAACGGCAATGTTTGCCGTCGGCAAGCCGGCCGCCGCCGCCGGGATTGAAAAGATAGGGCGAAAATGCTATACTGGACAGGTTCAGGAGCCGTGAATTCCGCCAGCCGCGGGTAAATCATGACGGAACATCCAATTCGCCGTGATGAGCAGAGAATGCGGTGGTTGTAAAATCACGCAATGTACACAATCCTTTATAGACTGTTTACAAATGGCTGCGCGGCCCCTTATACAATGAAATTATGTGAGCAGCGCGGGTTTTGGCCCGCGAGAGTCAAACAGGAGGGATGACGACACCATGATCGAGGTACAAAACCTGACGAAGCGATACGGCAGCAATTACGCGGTGCGCGATATCAGCTTCCAGGTGGAAGAAGGGGAAATCCTCGGCTTCCTCGGACCCAACGGCGCGGGCAAATCCACCACCATGAACATCCTGACCGGCTACCTGTCCGCCACCGACGGCATCGTCAAGGTGAACGGGCACGACGTGCTGGAGGAGCCCAACGAAGCCAAGGCCAATATCGGCTACCTGCCCGAGCAGCCGCCGCTTTATCTGGACATGACGGTGCGGGAATACCTGAGCTTCATGTACGATCTGAAAAGGTGCCGGCTGGACCGTCAGCAGCACATCGCCGAGATCTGCCGGCTGGTCAAGATCGAAAACGTCTACGGACGCCTGATCAAGAACCTGTCCAAGGGTTATCGCCAGCGCGTGGGACTGGCTCAGGCGCTCATCGGCAATCCACCGGTGCTCATCCTCGACGAGCCCACCGTGGGCCTCGACCCCAACCAGATTATCGAGATCCGCTCCCTGATCAAAAAGCTGGGCAAGCACCACACCATCATCCTCTCCTCCCATATCCTGCAGGAGATCGAGGCGGTGTGCGACCGGATCATCATCATCAGCCAGGGGGAACTGGTGGCTGACGACACCGCCGCTCACCTGTCCCGCCGCTACTCCGATGACCGCCGCCTGCTGGCCCGCATCATGGGGCCGGAGGCCGACGTGCTGTCCCTTCTGTCCCACCTGCCGGGGGTGGAAAAAGCCGTTTCCCTCGGCGAGAGGGAGCCGGGCGTCATTGAGTACGCGCTGGACCCCAAAGAGGACGCCGATGTGCGCCGCGACCTGTTCGACCGGCTGGCGTCCCGCGGCTGGCCGCTGATGGGCCTCAAGTCCATGGAAATGTCGCTGGAGGATATCTTCATCCTCCTGACGAGGGAGCGGCTGCCGGGGGCGCCGGCATCGAAAAAGGGAGGGACTAACTGATGGGTGCTATTTTCAAGAAGGAGTTCAAGTCCTTCTTTACCTCGCCGGTAGGGTATTTCGTCCTGGCGCTGATCCTCGCCCTGTCCGGCTATTTCTTCACCGGCTATAACCTGGTCGGCGGCAGCAGCGAGCTGTCCGGTGTTTACGGCAGCGTGTTTTCATTGGTGCTGGTACTGGTGCTGCCGATCCTGACCATGCGCCTGTTCAGCGATGAGAAACGGCAGCGCACCGATCAGGCCCTGCTGACCTCGCCGGTCAGCCTGACCAGTATTACGCTGGGCAAATTTTTCGCGGCGCTGCTGATGTTTGCCATCGGCATGTCCATCACTCTGGTGTTTTCCCTCATCATCGCCTTCCAGGTGACGCCGGATTGGATGGTCATCATCGGCAATTATCTGGGGATGATGCTGATGGGCGGCATGGTGATCGCCATCGGTCTGCTGATCTCCTGCCTGACCGAGAGCCAGATCATCGCCGCGCTGGGCACGGCCGCCACGGCTTTCGTGCTCACCATGCTGGACAGCCTGTCCTATATGTTCTCCAGCAATAAGATCCTGACCGACGTGATCGGCTTTTTATCCGTGACCGGGCGGTATAACGATTTTACCACCGGCATCATCAATTACGACAACATCATCTTCTTTCTCAGCTTCCAGGCGCTGTTCCTCTTCCTGACCGTGCGCGTGCTGGATCACAAGAGATGGAGCTAAGGGGGGCGGACCGTAATGAATAAAGACAATTACCGGGACAATCCGGAACAGCCGGCTACTCAGGAGAATGGGAACAGTCAGCCCGCCGGCGGTGCGGAAATCGAAACCGCCGCTGTCAGCGACGCGGAATTCGAGGCGCAGATCGACGCCCTGACCGAATCCGGCGACGGGGAAGCCCCTGCACCGGCGGCCGGCGGCCCCCCCCCCAGGAAAAAGGGGATGTCGCGTAAATTCCGCTATGGCAGCACCTCCACCATCGTGACGGTGGTCGTCATCGTGGCGGTGTTCCTGCTCAACATCGTGGCGGGGATACTCAACGACCGGTATCCGCTGAGCCTCGACCTGACCAAGGAAAAACTGTTTTCTATGTCCGACGAAAGCGCCAAGGTGGCGGCAAACGTCAAAGAGGACGTAGAGGTGCTGGTTTTTTACCCGGAGGAGTACTTTGCTTCTTCCACCACCGACACGGCGGCCAGCAGCATCCTGCGCCAGTTCTATGAGCTGATGCCGCAGGTTGAGGCCAAATCGGGCGGCCATGTCAAAACCACCTACATCGATTTGACGGCCAACCCCACCCTGGCCACCAAGTATTCGAAATACGACGTGGCGACCCAGGATATCCTGTTCTTGGCCGCCAGCGGCAAATACCAGAAGGCCAACCTGAACGACCTGGCGCAGACGAGCAGCTCAAGCTACAGCTACAGCCAGACGATCACCGGCTCCAATGTGGAGAAGACGGTGGCCTCCAAGCTGAACATCATTTCGAGCGAGTATACCCCGGTGGTGACCATCCTGACCGGCCACGAGGAGGCCAGCGCGGTTGTCAGCGGCGTGCAGTCCCTGCTGGGCAGCAACAACTACGAGGTGCGGGAACTGGATATCACCGGTTCGGAGGATATTGGGGACGACGTCAATACCCTGGTCATCGCCGGTCCCACCAAGGATTTCACCAGCGATGAAATCAAACGTATCCGGGAGTGGCTGAACAACGACGGCAAAATGGGCCGCAACCTGATGGTGTTCGTCAACTATACGGGAGAATGCCCCAATCTGTACGACTTCCTCAATGTGGAATACGGCATTGAGGTCACCGATAATGTCGTGATGGAAAGCGACCCCAGCCGGCAGTACAGCTACAACTCCTTCTATACCTATGCCGACGTGGCGGACAGCGATTACACCATCGAGATCAGCGGCTCCAAAAAGGTGCTGACCATGGTGACCCGCCAGCTGCTGACCCACAAGGACAGCTCGACCAGCAATACCCTGTTCAATACCGACCTGATCACCTTCTCCGACAAAGCGAGACTGATGAAGATGCAGGACGCCACCGGTAAAAGCGACGAATCACAGGCGGCGGGGGACAATCTGTCCAGCCTGGCCTTTGATCCTGAGGAAACCCCGGTGATCGGCGCCGCCATGGCCACCAAGTGGGATACCGGCGAAAACAATGAAGAACTGTCCACCCGTGTCTTCGTCAGCGGCAGCGCCGACCTGGTCAACTCCTCCATCATCTCCCAGATGCGCACCGTGTATAACGGCGATATGGTGCTGGGCGTGATGAACGGCGTGACCGGCAATGAAGATTCGGTGAATATCTCCACTCTGTCGCTGGAGCGGGAGACGCTGGAAATCGACGGCAAACTGGCGCTGTGGCTGGGCTTCGGTGTCTTTACCATCGGTCTGCCGGTCATCACGCTGGTCATCTGCCTGATCGTATTCCTCAGGAGGCGTCATTTATGAGTAAACGGGTGCGTACCCTCATCATCGTCTGTGTGGTGCTCGCGCTGCTGGGCGGTTCGCTGGCCGTGCTGCTGCTCCTGCCCGATCCCGGTAAGGACAGCGGCTCCTCCTCTTCTTCCTCATCCAGCAGCACTGCGCTGACCGTACTCGACAAGTCCAAGGACGCCGGCGGCAGCACGGTGGCGGACCCTGTCAAAAAGATCGTCATTCAGTCGGGCGACGTGTCCTTTAGCATGGAGCCCAACGGTGACGGCGACCTGCAGGTGGCCGCTTACGACGGGCTGCCGGTCAACACCTCCCGGGTGGAGTCGCTGGTCAAGTCGCTGACCACCATATCCGCTACCCGCAAGGTGGTGGACGAACCGGAGAACCCCGCTGACTTCGGCCTGGCGGAGCCCCGCGCCACCGCGACGGTCACCTATCACGACGACAGCACCGCGGTGCTGGAGCTGGGCAGCGAAGACCCGCTGAAGGAAGGCGTCTACCTGCGGGTACAGGGACAATCCCCGGTGTATCTGGTGGAGGAAAGCGTAACCGAGACCATTTTCCAGGATTCTCTCTACTACATCGGCACCACCCTGATCACCGCGCCGCCGGTGCGCAGCGACGATACCGGCGGTGAAGCCATTCTGCGGGATATGAAGCTGACCGGTTCCCTGCGGGAGGGCCAGCCTCTGAGCTTCCGGCGTACCGCCGACACCGATACGGCGGAAATCCAGATGTTCACCTATGTGATCACCAGCCCTTACGTCCGTTCCTTCAACGATACCATGCTTCAGTCTCTGCTGACCAATTCCACCGCCCTGAACGCCACCACCGCGGTGGTGGCGCGGCCTACGGCGGAGGATTTGGAAAAATACGGGTTTCACAATCCCTATTCGGTGGCGGAGCTGAATCTGGCGGTGCTGCAGGGGACAGATACCTCATCGACCACCACCACCGCTTCCGGTTCGTCGGGTTCCGGCGTCGCACCGGCCGTCTATTACAACGTGCAGCCCCATAAGGTGGTGATCGGCAGTAAGAACGATGACGGCAACTACTACGTGATGGTGGACGATATGGTCTCCATTTACGAGGTATCCGCGGCATCCCTGCCGTGGGCGGAAGCGGTGTATGAAAACGCCATTTCCACCAGCCTGTTCAATAAGAATATCACCGACGTGTCCGCCATCACCATCCGGACGGCGGACGGTGAGACCCGATTCGACCTGGCCCAATATCCCGACAAAGAGAATTCCGATGATAAGCTCCAGGTCACCCACGACGGGCAAACGTATCCCACCGACGATTTCCGTGACCTGTACCGCGTGCTCATGCTGGTCAAGCGCAACGGCAAAGCTGCCGGCCAACCGGAGGGCGAGCCTTATCTGACCCTGACGGTGGACCCCACCGAGAATGGCGGCGCCGCCGTGACCGCCGCCTTCTACAAAGGGACGGCCACCCAGTATCTATGCCGGCTGCAGGACGGCGACACCTTTATGGTCAACGCCAGCGCGGTGGAAAATCTGCTGACACAGATGAACAATTATCTCGAGGGCAGAGACGTCAAGGTTTCCGTTTCCTAATTTATAGAACAAAGAGGGGGCGTACTCCATCAGGAGTACGCCCCCTCTTTGTTTATAGCTGGATACGGTCCCAAAGAAATCCCCACAAACACATCGGGCCCAGGTTATTCCATATCCTCTGTCCCGGTTCTTCAATCCTTCTTTCCCCACCGCCTGCCGAAGTACCGGCGGGCCTGGACGCGCTTTTTGAGATAGGCGCCGAACTGCTCCAACCGCTCGAAACACCATAAGAAGAAATGCATGACCGAGTAGGCCAGCAGCAGGAAGAGCGCCAGCACCAGCTGGGCCTTCAGCGACAGGGGGGTGAGCATGAAGAAGCCGGCAAAGCCGAAGATGGCAACCACCAGCCCCGCCGCCATGGCGGTCCAGATCAGGGCGTGTTTCGCATTGAAGGGCTTACACACCTGATACAGCACCAGCAGCCCCACGGTGGCCAGCAGAACGGCCGACATGGTGGAACGCTCATCCGCGGTAAAGCCGAATACGGCGGTGAACAACTGAATGCCCAGCAGCAGGAACAGGTCGGTCAGCCCGCCGGGGAGCGCCCGGCCGATGACATTAGGCAGGAAATGGCCCCTGGTCCGGCTGTGGTTGGGTTCCAGCGCAAGAAAGAAGGCGGGGATGCCGATGGTCAGGCTGCTGATCAGCGACAGCTGGATGGGCTGGACGGGATAGGGGATGGCGACAAACAGGGTCACCAGTGCCAGCAGGAGGGAGAATATCGTCTTGACCAGAAACAGGGAGGCCGCCCGCTCGATATTGTTGATTACCCGCCGGCCCTCCATCACCACGGCGGGAAGGGAGGCGAAGTCGGAATTCATCAGCACGAGCTGGGAGACATGGCAGGCGGCGTCGCTGCCCGCCGCCATGGCGATGCTGCAGTCCGCGTCCTTGAGGGCCAGGACGTCGTTGACGCCGTCGCCGGTCATGGCGACGGTGTGCCCGTTTTTCTTCAGTGCGCCCACCAGCGTCCGCTTCTGATCGGGGGAGACCCGCCCGAAGACGCTGCAGGTTTCCGCCGCCGCCTTCAGCTCCTCGTCGGAGAGGGCGGAGGCGTCCACCGCGTTTTCCGCACCGCCGATGCCTGCCCGCCGTGCGACCTCCGAGACGGTAACGGGGTTGTCGCCGGAGATCACCTTGACCGCCACCCCCTGTTCGGCAAAAAAGTGGAAGGTGGCGGGGGCGGTCTCGCGGATCGGGTTGCCCAGCGTGATCAGGGCCAGCGGTTCCGCCGGCGAGTGGAGGATATCGTCCTGCGGGGTATGCCCGTAACGGGCCAGCAGCAGTACCCGGCTGCCGCCGGCGGACAGAGCGTCCACCCGCTCCCGCAGCGCCTCGTATCCAGCGCGGAGAATGAGCTCCGGCGCCCCTACCAGATAGGTGCCCTCCGCGGTAAAGGTGACCGCGCTCCATTTGCGGGAGGAGGAGAAGGGGATCAGGGCCTCTGTCTTCCAGCGGGGGCGATTCGGATCCGTCCGGTGGGGACAGAAGGCGGCCCGCATCGCCTCGGCGGTGCTGTTGTCCGCGTCCGCCGCCTGATAGTAGGCGGCGAGGACGGCGCGGATACGTTCGGAATCCATGCGTTCCTCTTCCAGCGGCACCACCTGTTCGACCCGCATCTCATTTTCGGTAATGGTGCCGGTCTTGTCCACACAGAGCACGTCCACGCGGGCCAGAGTTTCGATACAGCTCAGCTCGTGCACCAGCGTGTGGCGGCGCCCCAGCCGTATGACTCCCACCGCCAGCGCCACGCTGGTCAGCAGATACAGCCCCTCGGGAATCATGCCCACCAGCGCTGCGATGGTGGCTTCCATCGACTGCTGAAGGGGCATGTCCAGCATGAACAGGTGCTTGAGCAGCATGGTGATGCCGATGGGCAGGATGATGACGGCGATTACCTGCACCAGACGGGTCAGGGAACGCATCATCTCCGACTCCCGTTTGCGCCCACGGCTTTTCGCTTCCACCGTCAGACGGGAGGCGTAGGAGTCGGCGCCTACCTTGTCGAGGCGGGCACGGCAGGTCCCCGCCGTGATAAAGGAACCCGAAAGCAGGGGGTCGCCCGGTCCCCGGGTAATGGGCCTCGATTCGCCTGTTACAAGGGCCTCGTTGACCTGTACGGTCCCCTCCAGCACCACGGCGTCGGCGGCTATCTGGCTGCCGGGGGCGAAAAGGGCAACGTCGTCCAGTACCAGCTCCTCCGTGGGGAGGATCAGTTCGGCGCCGCCGCGGATTACGGTGGCGTGGGGGGCGGTCAGCAGGGTCAGTCGGTCAATCACCCGTTTGGCGCGGATTTCCTGAACAATACCGATCAGGATATTCGCCACGACCACCAGCAGGAACATCAGGTTTTTATAGGAACCCACCAGAATCAAACAGCCGGCCAGGGCAAAAAAAATCAGGTTGAAAAAGGTTAAAATATTGCTCAGGATGATCTGCCCTACCGTTTTGGAGGGGGGATTGACCGCCCGGTTGTCCAGTCCCGCCCGGCAGCGCTGAGCAGCCTGTTCGGCGGTCAGGCCGTGGGAAGGATCGGGGGTATACCGTTCCACGTCAGACGGGGCTGTATCCTCTTTTTCAATTGTTTTTTTCACATCGCATCCATCCTTTGCGGAGATAAAAAGACGCTGAAAATCAGCCAGGTATTTCGTTTTCATTTGCCTGTAGAATGCCCGGCGCTTGCGGACAGTATATCGTGCAGGAAAAACACAGGTTCCACAACACATATCCGTATATTAACGGAATAGGAACCTGTGTATTATATCATGATTATCCCGCTGAGAACCAAAAATAACAGAATTGAAAGCCTTTCTTAATAAAATAGGCCCGCCGGAAAACCGATTCCCGATGGGGTCCCGCCCGATGAAAAAAGAAAGAGGGCAGTGAAACAAGGGCGAGTGAACACAAACCACGGGAATAAAGTGATAAACCATTGATAGTTACCTATCAATGGTTTATAATAATATACATATTCAGATGTGAATATAATTTTAATAAGCAGTCGGATCAGATGACAAATCGTCCGGGTCTACGTTCAGGGCTTTGGCAATAATTTTTTGTTCCTCATATTTGATGGCACGATCCTGTCCCTCAATTTTGGACAGGACGGCATCGTCCAAATTCCAACCGAGTAATTGTATGCGGGTCAGCAGGTCTTTCTGACTGTATCCCTTTTGTTTGCGCAGTTCAATGATTTTGCGTCCAATGTTGTTTTTGTGGCCGAAGGGTTTACGACGTATACGCATAACTGACACCACACTCATGTTTTCTTAAAAAGAGTATGGCACGTAAATAAATTTTTATAACTTCAAAATAGAGTTATAATGGAGGTTGTCACAGGGACTTGTAAGAATAACTGTCATTACATGGCTTTCATACGCCGTGTAATGGGTCGCAGTTCGTCGAGTGATATCTCCAGCGCTTCCGCAATGGCGAAAAGCTCTTCCGAACTGACCGACCGCCGCTGTCCCTCGATTTTGGATAAGGTAGATTGGCCCATGTCCAGGCCTGTCAGCTGTATCCGTGCCAACAGGGCCTGCTGCGACAAGTGCCTGCTTTTACGCAGGTCCTGTATACGGGCGCCGACGGTATTTTTATTGCCGGTTGGGATGGAACGAGTTCTCATAATCCTCTCTTCTTTCTTAAATTTTTATTTTACACAGGTTTTTACATCAATTAACGCAATAGAGGGGAAACGAAAAAACACACTATTTGGAAATAAATAAATGGTTATTATACCATAAAAAGTATAATTATACGCAATAACGTAACGTTGCGTAAGGTTATGCCAATTGTTATGTGGATAAAAACAAGTATACTTATTAGCACGGAGGTGGTATTTCATGTCGGATTCTCACTTAAAAACAAGAGGTCGACTGACGACTACGATAGACAACGAGATATTGGCCGGCTTGAAAAAGTTAACCGCTGAGACGCAGGTTCCTATTACCCGGCTGCTGGATGAAGCGATTTTAGATTTGCTGGTTAAATACGATCGTTGGAACGGGCCGGTACCCGGACGGAAACGGCTGATGGGTGTGGTGTCGGCTTATTCCGGCGGAGACACCGGGGATGATACCCGCAGAGCGGCAGCGAAAGGCGGTCAGTCGCCGTTGGAAAAGCGGTGAAACAGCGCACATCTTCGGAGAGGGCACCGCAGCGGCTTGCCGTCCCATTCAATAAAGGATTGAGGGCTGGAACGCAGTGAGCAGGATACCGGAATTGAAAAAACACAGGGAGTATTATCAAAGATTCGCCGCCTGTCTGCGCATGCTGCGCAAGCAACGGGGATGGTCGCAGGAGCAGACGGCAAAAGCGCTGGGTATCGACAGGACCACTTACGCCGATTATGAAAGGTGCTGCATCATGCCCAGTCTGTATCTGATCCGCTCGATTGCCCGGCTGTATGGGGTTACGACCGATATGCTGCTGGAGAATGAGGGGGTGGATGAGAGCGAACGCCTATACCGCTTGATGTTGCTAAAGGGGAAATAGGTGCGGTGTAAAATGGCTTGTTATGGACGGAAATTGCGATTGTTTGGCCCATTTTGCACAGATGTATTCTTTTTTGGAGAATCCGAAGATAGTATTAGTATAATTCGCTGTGACAAAAACGCAAGAACAGGCGGGTTACAATTTCGATAACAAATCTGTTGCTATTTTTGCCAGTTCCATACGAAAAGTAACAAAAATGAGACGATTTGTATCCAATCGGAACAAATTATTTGGATTGGAAACAGCATGCCGCAGTACCTGGCGGAGAGAGGATATCCGGCAGGAAAACATTTGACAATTGGGGCCGCGCATATTAGTATAGAAGGAAAACAGCACCCGGCGCTTTGAACCGGGCAGGAAAGGCGTGAACCCCATGCACAACAGTGAAAAAACCATGGAAAAAATCGTCGCCCTATGCAAAGGCAGGGGCTTTGTATATCCCGGGTCGGATATCTACGGGGGCCTTGCCAACACATGGGATTACGGTCCGCTGGGCGTGGAGCTGAAAAACAATATCAAACGCGCCTGGTGGAAGAAATTCGTCCAGGAGAGCCCCACCAACGTGGGATTGGACAGCGCCATCCTGATGAATCCCCAGGTGTGGGTGGCATCGGGTCATGTGGGTAATTTTTCTGACCCGCTGATGGACTGCAAAAGCTGTAAAACCCGCCACCGCGCGGACAAGCTGATCGAGGACACCGGCGTGATTCCCGCCGGCTGGAGCTTCGAACAGATGAAGCAGTACATCGACGAGCACGGAATCGACTGCCCGAACTGCGGCAAACACGATTTCACCGATATCCGCACCTTTAACCTGATGTTCAAGACCTTCCAGGGCGTGACCGAGGACGCGAAAAGCGAGCTGTACCTGCGGCCTGAGACGGCTCAGGGGATCTTTGTTAATTTCCTCAACATCCAGCGCACCTCGCGGAAAAAGGTGCCCTTCGGCGTCGCGCAGATCGGCAAAAGCTTTCGCAATGAGATCACGCCGGGCAACTTCATCTTCCGCATCCGTGAATTCGAGCAGATGGAGCTGGAATTTTTCTGCAAGCCCGGCACCGATATGGAATGGTTCCATTACTGGAAGGACTACTGCAAGAACTGGCTGCTGAACCTCGGTATCCACATGGAGAATCTGCGCCTGCGCGATCACGAGCAAGCGGAGCTGTCCCATTACTCCACCGCCACCACCGATTTTGAATTCCTGTTCCCCTTCGGCTGGGGCGAGCTGTGGGGCATCGCCGACCGCACCGACTTCGACCTTACCCAGCACAGCAACGTATCGGGCGAAAAACTGGACTACTTCGATCCCGAAACCAACGAGCGGTATGTTCCCTATGTCATCGAACCGTCGCTGGGCGCCGATCGCGTACTCCTCGCCTTCCTGTGCGAAGCGTACGACGAGGAAGCGATCGATGAAAAGGATACCCGTGTGGTGCTGCGTCTGCATCCCGCACTAGCCCCCTTCAAGGCGGCGGTGCTTCCCCTGTCGAAAAAGCTGGGCGACGGCGCCCGTGAGGTGTACGACCGTCTGGCAGCCAAATATATGATCGACTACGACGAGACGGGCTCCATCGGCAAGCGCTACCGCCGGGAGGATGAGATTGGCACCCCCTTCTGCATCACCTATGATTTTGACAGCGCGGAGGACGGCTGCGTTACCGTCCGCGATCGTGATACCATGCAGCAGGAGCGTATCGCCATCGACGGGTTGGAAGCCTATATTGAAAACAAGCTGCGGTTCTGAGACCGCTCACGCATATTGTAAACAAGCCGCCCTGCCGGATCGTCCGGCAGGGCGGCTTTTATCTCTATTGTGTGATCAGGATGCCCTATACGCGGGCGTTTTCGCCGAAGTACACCTCGTACCAGGTCAGGAACATATACACGGTCCATATCTTGCGGCTGTTGTCCTTTTGGCCAGCGTAATGCTGGTCGAGGAACTTCATCAGCTCCCCGGTGTTGAAATAGCGGCGGGCGGCCTCCGACTGGAAGGCGGCCTTCACCCGGTTGTAATATGGCTCCTGCCGCAGCCAGATGCGCACCGGCACTGGGAAGCCCAGCTTGGGGCGGGCGGTGGATTCCCGGGGCATGTGGCGCTCGGCGGCCAGCCGCATGGCGTATTTGGTGGTGCCGCCCGCGATGCGGTGCTTCGCCGGAATGCGGCGGGCCACGCCGAATACCTCCCGGTCGAGGAAGGGGACCCGCAGCTCCAGCGAGTGGGCCATGCTCATCCGGTCGGCTTTCAGCAGGATATCGCCCACCATCCAGCGGTTGATATCCAGATACTGCATCCGGGTGACGTCGTCCTGACCCTCGCACCGCTCGTACCAGGCGGCGGTCTGCGCGGCCGGGTCGGTGGCGGGGATATCCTTCAGCAACCGCGCCTTCTCCTTCTGATTGAACATGTAGGCGTTGCCGATAAACCGCTCCGGAAGCGTCCTGGAACCGCGGATGAGGAAGGACTTTCCCTTGAAGTCGAAGGGCAGCGCCGACACCACGGCGGCGGCCGCCTTGCGGAGCCAGCGGGGCAGCTTCTGGTAACCGGCGAGGGAGGTGGGTTCGTGATAGATGCGATAGCCGCCGAACAGCTCGTCGGCGCCTTCCCCCGACAGGACTACCTTGACGTGTTCCGCCGCCAGCTTGGACACGAAATACAGCGCCACACAGGCCGGGTCGGCCAGCGGCTGGTCCAGATGGTACTGGACGTCGGGCAGGGACTGCCAGTATTCTTCCTCGCTGATCAGATGGGTATAATGCTCGATGCCCACATGCTCCGCCAGCTCGGCGGCGTAGTTGCACTCGTTGTAATGCTGTCCGTTGTCGAAGCCCACCGTGAAGGCCTTCTGTCCGCCGAAATAGCTGGCGACATAGCTGGAATCCACGCCGCCGGAGAGAAAACACCCCACCTCCACGTCGCTGATGCGGTGGGCTTCCACCGAGTCGGTGAAGGCCCGGTCGATGCCGTCCACCGCTTCTTCGAGGGTCATGTCCTCCTCAGGGGCAAAGGTGGACTCCCAATACCGCTGTTCGCTCACCTCACCCTCACGATAGCGCAGGAAATGAGCGGGGGGCAGGCAATATACGTTTTTGAAGAAGGTTTCCTTCGGCAGCGAATACTGGAAGGAAAGGTAACTATCCAGTGCCGCCTCGTTGAATTCGCGGACGAAATCGGGATGGGCCAGGATGCATTTGATCTCCGAGGCGTAAATGAGGCGGCCGTCGGGCAGCAGGGTATAGTGCATCGGTTTGATGCCGAAGGGGTCCCGGGCGATGAAGAGGGACCGGTCCCGCGTATCCCAGATGACAAAGGCGAACATGCCCCGCAGGCGGGGGAGCAGCTCCTCGCCCCATTCCTCATAGCCGTGGAGCAGTACCTCGCTGTCGGTTTCGGTGGCAAAGACATGGCCCTTTTCCAACAGTTCGGCCCGCAGGCTGCGGTAGTTGTATATCTCACCATTGAACATCAGTACCAGCGATTTATCTTCGTTATACAGCGGTTGGTGCCCGGCCTCCAGGTCGATGATGCTCAGCCGGCGGAAGCCCATGGCGATGTCGTCGTCCATATACACACCGGTCGAATCTGGCCCCCGATGGGTGATCCGCTTGGTCATTTCCTTCAGGAGCTCTTCCCGATTCATCAATTGGCCGGTAAAACCGCAGAAACCGCACATATGCAACATCCTTTGTCTGTTTAACGATAGGGGACAGAGATAGTATTCACCCCGCGGGGAAACCCTTATACGCCCCGGTCATAAAAGAACCGCCGGAGTATACAGGCGGCGGCGTCCGGGGCGCTCTGACCGTTTCAGTATATCAGATTTTGAACCGAATGAAAACCGGCCTGTCCATTTATTTCCCCGGAGAGATTTCGACACATTTTCGGCGGGAAAAAGTGCAAATGATCTTGACAAGCCCCGCGGAATCTGGTATATTAAGCCTTGCGTTCCGACGGCCCGGATTTCATATGGGGGAATTCCCGAGCGGCCAAAGGGGGCAGACTGTAAATCTGTTGTCACTGACTTCGGTGGTTCGAATCCACCTTCCCCCACCAAACACGGATAATCCGAACCATTCCACAATCTTTACGATTGGCGAAGGGTTCGGATTTATTCTTTATCTGGATTAGGCAAATATGGCGGATGCTGAAAACAGCATCCGCCATATTTATTTCAAAGTATAGGGTTGACTTTTGATATACATAAGTGATATAGTTATGTATATCAAAAGGAGGTGAACATTTGACAAGCCCAAAAATGGGGCGTCCTACCGATAATCCCAAAGACAAAACACTTTTCGTTCGTCTGGATAGTGAAAGCAGCGAAGTATTAGAAACCTATTGCGAACAAAAACAAGTTACAAAAGCAGAAGCTGCTCGACGTGGGATTAAAAAGTTGAAGGATGACCTCAAAAAATGAAGGAAGTGGTGCCTCCTCGTCAAAGTAAACACCACTTCCAAGCCAACACATGCCCGAAGGCAGGTGCGACGTAAATAGTATAGCATGCGCCGCATCCCCTTTCAAGCGTTGTTGGACAACCTGTTTCGAAAGGAAGGTTAGTGTGTATAACAGCGTATCGGAGTTCTTAGACAACCGTATCGAGGAGATCGCCCAGACCCTTCGCAAAAACAACGGCGAATACCTGCTGGCGGCTGAAAAAAGAAAGAGCCTGTTTATGAACATCGACCCGATCATCAAGAGCGAAAGCGATATCACGATCAGCGCGGGAGATTGTCTGAATTTCCGCGAATATTTCGATCAGGAATTTGTCGTGGCGGCCAGCTTACAGCACGAGCTTTACCGTCAGGGCTATCGGGATTGTGTCAAACTGCTGACCATGCTGGGCCTGCTGGCGGGATGTGAGGAACGGATATGAGCACGATTCTGAGCGCGGCCTCTAGGGTGGAGAGTTACACCGACTAAGTAAAACCGGAGGATAGGGTGTATCCCTATCCTCCGGTTCTCCATTTTCCGTTTATCGTCCCGCAAACAGGGAAACAAGGCTGGTGCCGGCGAAACACAGTGCGTAGGCGATGGGCTGATGGGCGATGTAAATCAGCAGG
Source organism: Clostridiales bacterium (assembly GCA_022800315.1). Lineage (GTDB taxonomy): Bacteria > Bacillota > Clostridia > Oscillospirales > Acutalibacteraceae > Avimonas_A. The sequence goes on along the minus strand of JAAWQC010000036.1, from coordinate 1,952 downwards.
GTGTGCTTGCCCACAAAGGAGAAGAAAGGCACCCGGCGGCGGTACATCCAGTCAGGGAAGCGCTGCTGCCTGGCCCATACCCCGATAAAAGCCCCCGCCAGAAAACAGAAAATCCACGGCAGCAGGGGGAAATAGTCGGAGCTGACCACATATCCGATGCCCAGCGGGTACAAAAAGGTGTTTTGGACCAGAGAGCTGGGAAGCTCCCACTGGAACAGGCCAGGCAGCCCGAAATAGCTGCCGTCCTTCGCGGGGATGTGGTAGGTGAGGACGAACAGGACCACGCAGGCGAGAATACCCGCCCAGGGGGGGATTTTGTCCAGCAGCGGGCGCAGCAGGGCGAAAAGCAGGATGGCCGCCGCCAGAAAATGGAGGATACCGAACCAGATCGTTTCTCCCGGCAGGATATTCGTCACATCGGCCAGCCACATCACCAGCGAGACGGCTGCCGCCAGCAGGGCCAGCAGGCCGCCCCGTTTCCAGTTGCTGTGGGACAGGCGGCAGGACACGCCGCAGATGAAGATGAAGACTCCCGCGAAGAAGGGGGCCACCGGCATAAAAAACAGGAACAATGAGCGTCCCCACTCCAGATCAAACACCCAGCCCGCCATATAAAACGTATGGTAAGCGACCATCAGCAGGATATCCAGGCCCCGCACCTCGTCCATGAAATGGATACGGCGGCGTTCCTGCAGCCGCGGATCAGACGCGGCGATTGCATTGTTCAAGGGGGTACGACACTCCTTTATACTCAGATCACCCTGTTTACAGATCCACGGTCATGCCGTCGTAGGAGACAAGGAAGCCGTCGGGGCGGGCCTCCGCCTCCAGTTCCTCGTGGAGCTGGCCGCAGTTGTGGGAGAAATGGTTCACCACGATGATCGTACCGTCGGTAACGGCCCCCTTTTCTCTCAAACGGGATACCGTCTCCCGGTTTTCGGGAAGGCCCATATGGCCCCAGCCGCCGGAGGAACGCCGTCCGAAGCAGCAGTCGAGGCTGAGGAAATCAAGAGGCTTTCCCGCAAGGTATGCCAGCGTCTCCTCGGGGAAAAGGCCGGTATCCTGGGCGTAAACCAGCCGTTTACCCTCGCCCTCCACCAGATAGAAGCCGCTGTGCTCATCCGATTTATGGCTGGCCGGCAGGTAGGTGAACCGCAGGCCGTTCGCCGCCGTATAGGTTTCAAAGTAGGAGACACGGGTCAGCTTGACGTCCTTGCCGCCGCGGTCCTCCTCCGGCATGGTGTTCAGCAGGGCCTCTACACCGTCGTTGCCGTAAAGATTGAGGGCGGGGGCGGAACCATTCTCACCGATATAGCAGAAACAGCCGTTGCCGCGCATCCCCAATTCCCGCACCGCGAAGTGGTCCGAATGGGAATGGGTGATGAAAACGTCGGTCACGCTGCCCAGATCCAGATTCAGCGAAAGGGACAGGGCATAAATGTCGGGCGGCAGATCGATCAGCACGGTGTCGTTGACGACCAGTCCCGCGCGCATACGGATGTTTTTGCCGCCCTCAAGGCGGGCGCGCCGGCAGGTATCACAGTGGCAGAAGATCGCGGGAAACGCTTCCGCGGCGGCGGTGCCGAGATATTGCAGTTTCATTGAGGACATCCTTTCCGATCATAAATTTCAGTTTATCACAAGGCCGGTGCCTTATATCAGCGGTGAACGGGGGTAACGCGTCGGCTGAAGAAATCCGGAGGAATTCTTCAGCACCGGTTCCCCGTAGCCAAAGTAATAGGAAAGGTGGAGGAACCGGTGGGTTAGAGATGAAACGAAAAGGAAGAAATCCGGAGGAATTCTTCAGCACCGGTTCCCCGTAGCCAAAGTAATAGGAAAGGTGGAGGAACCGATGGGTTAGAGATGAAACGAAAAGGAAGAAATCCGGAGGAATTCTTCAGCACCGGTTCCCCGTAGCCAAAAGTAATAGGAAAGGTGGAGGAACCGGTGGG
>JAAWQC010000035.1 GCA_022800315.1 Clostridiales bacterium | reverse complement strand
ACCGGTGAAGGAGACATAAAGGAAGAGGAAGAATGGCGAAGGCATTCTTCAGCACCGGTTCCAGGCGAGGTATACCGTTTATTGAGCGGAAAGGAACCGGTGAAAGGACAGAGGAGGAACCGGTGTGAGGCAGGAAGAACGTCTGGTGCGGTACGACCCCGGTCTGCAGATAGAAGCGTATCGCTTCCGGGGGGTGGTGCAGCCTTTTCCCAATCATTTTCACGAAGGGTATATGGTGATCTTTCTGGACAGGGGCCGTCGTCGGCTGACCTGCGGGCAGGAGACGGCGGGACATCCGCGCCAGTATGATCTGGCGGCGGGGGACCTGGTTCTTCTCAATCCGAAGGAACCCCACGGCTGTGAACCGGTATCCGCCGACGGCTTCGACTTTCGCACCCTGTCCATTCCGGAAGAGGTCATGACCCGCGCGGTGCGGGAGGTTACGGGAGATCCCGCTTCGCCGCCGCTGCGCTTTGACACGCTGGTGGACTACCGCAGCGAACTGGTCCCTCTGCTCAGGGAGCTGCATCAGCTGATTCTCAAGGAGGATCGGGATTTCCGCAAGGAGGAGCTGTTCCTCCTGCTGGTGGAGCGCTGGCTGGACAAGGGGCCCGCGGTCTCATCAGCAGGGGAGGAGATGGCCAAATCGGACAATATGGGATGGGAAGAGCCCCTGGAGAAGGTGTGCGCTTACCTGGAGGAACGGTATGCTGAACCGGTGGCTTTGGAGGAACTGAGCGCGGTAGCGGGTTTCAATAAATATGCCCTGATACGGGCCTTTACCAGCCGGAAGGGGATCACCCCCTACGCCTATCTGACCGCCGTCCGGGTGGGGGAGGTCAAAAAACAGCTGGAGCGGGGCGCGTCGCCTCTAGAGGCGGCTCTCGCGTCGGGCTTCGCCGACCAGAGCCATCTGTCCAAGGTGTTCAAGCGGCTGATCGGACTCACTCCGGGTCAATACCGCGCCATTTTCCGGCAGCCGGGGGAGGCACGGCATGAAGGATAAAGAAACGGCGCGGGGACATCTCGCCGCACTGATGACTATTCTGGTGTGGGGGACCACCTTCATCTCCACCAAGGTGCTGCTGCGCTCCTTCGCGCCGGTGGAGGTGCTGTTTCTGCGTTTTTTACTGGGATTCGCCGCCCTGCTGCTGGCAAGGCCGCGGAAGCTGAAAACTGCCGGCTGGCGGCAGGAGCTGGTACTTATGGCGGCGGGACTGTGCGGGGTGACCCTCTACTTCCTCTTTGAAAATGTGGCCCTGACCTATACGCTGGCATCCAACGTGGGGGTGATTATCTCCATCGCGCCTTTTTTCACCGCGCTGCTGGCATGGCCGTTTCTGAAGAATGAACGGCCGGGCGGCCGTTTTTTCATCGGATTTGCCGCCGCGATCGCCGGCATCGCCCTGATCGGCCTGAACGGCAGCCTCAGCCTGAAACTCAACCCGCTGGGGGATTTGCTGGCGGTGCTGGCGGCGGTGGTGTGGGCCGTCTATTCGGTGCTGATGCGGGTCATCGGCGGCTGGGGATACGATACCCTCCTGTGCACCCGCCGGGTCTTTTTTTACGGCCTGCTCTTCATGATCCCCGCCCTGTTCCTGATGGATTTCAGCCCACGATGGGAAGCGTTCGGTGAACCGGTGAACCTGCTCAACCTGCTCTATCTGGGACTGGGGGCATCGGCCCTGTGCTTTGTGACCTGGAACGGGGCGGTGAGGGTACTGGGCGCAGTGAAAACCAGCGCCTACATCTATTTGGTGCCGGTTGTGACCATATTGGCGTCCGCTCTGTTTTTGCAGGAGCCGGTTACGCTGACGGCCGCTCTCGGCACGGCGCTCACTCTGGCCGGGCTGTTTTTATCCGAGTGGAAGGGCAACAGAAAGGAAGATAAGAAAAATGACCGGGATATCTATTGAGAAATGTGTGATAATCGTGGACGAGGCGCTCCCTGCGGGGGTACAGGCCAATACCGCGGCCATACTGGGGATGACGCTGGGGAGGTTGGCGCCGGAACTGGTCGGACCCGACGCCGTGGACAAATCGGGGGTCAGGCATCCGGGCATCGTTCAGCTGCCGGTGCCCATCCTGCGGACGAACGGGGACGGGCTGCGTGAGCTGCGCGCCCGCCTGCTGGAGGAAGAATTCGCCGACCTGCTCTACGTCGATTTTTCCGATGTGGCGCAGTGCTGCAACCAGTATGACGAGTATCTCGCAAAGGCGGCGGAAACTGCCGAAAACGACCACCGATATTTCGGATTGGCGCTTGGCGGGAGTAAAAAGAAGGTTAACCGGCTGACGGGGAATCTGCCCCTGCTCCGATAGCGTATACTGTTAAGGAAAACCCGCTGTTTCGTCCTGCGAAACAGCGGGTTTTTCCCTGTGATGGACAGCGGTGGGGTCCTGGCGGCAGCCAGTCAGAAAATCGGGGGAGTCGGAGCCGCACCTTGCCGCACTGTGTTGAAGTTTTCAAAAGGAAATGTTAAAATATACTGAATACCCTGTCAAAATTGACGCTGGAAAGGTCAGGTACCGCCGATGAGTTTCAAACGCTGGAATATCGCCCCGCTTGATAAGGAGGGAGCCGCCGCGCTGGCGGAGGAATGCGAAATGCATCCCTTCCTCGCCCTCATGCTGTCCATACGTGGTATCGACACCATGGAGGCCGCCGCCGATTACCTGATGGGCGGCGAGCTGGAGGACGATCCCTTCGCTTTCGCGGATATGGACGCGGCGGTGGAACGCATTCAGCGGGCACTCGACAACGGTGAGCGGATCGCCGTATACGGCGACTATGACTGCGACGGCGTGACCTCTACCGCGCTGCTGTACTCCTACCTCGTGGAGAACGGTGCCGACGCGCTGTATTATATCCCCGAGCGGGAGGGCGAAGGCTACGGTATGCATCCGGAGAGCGTGCAGGCCCTGAAGGAAAAGGGCGTACAGCTCATCGTTACGGTGGACAACGGCGTATCCGCTGCGGAAGAGGTGAAGCTGGCGGCGGAGCTCGGTATGGATGTGGTGGTCACCGACCATCACATGCCGCCGCAGGAGCTGCCGCCGGCCGTGGCAGTGGTGGACCCCCATCGGGCCGACTGCGGCAGCGTGTGCAAGGATTATGCCGGCGTGGGGGTGGCTTTTAAGCTGGTATGCGCTTTGGACGGCGACACCGACGCCGTGCTGGAACGGTATGCCGACCTGGTGGCGTTGGGCACCATGGCCGACGTGATGCCTTTGAAGGGGGAAAACCGCAAGCTGGTGCGGCTGGGCCTGCGCCGGATCACCGAGGGCGCTCGGCCGGGGCTGAAAATGCTGGCCAAAGCCGCCGGGGCGTGGGGGAAGGAGTTCAGCTCCACCTCCGTGGCCTTCACCCTGGCGCCGCGGATCAATGCCGCGGGACGGATGGGCTCCCCGGAGGCGGCGGCACGCCTGCTGCTGTGCGGGGAGGAAACCGAAGCGGAATCGCTGGCACAGCAGATCAACGACACCAATATCGCCCGGCAGGCGGTGGAGGCGGAGATACAAAAGCAGGTGCAGCAGGCGCTCCGTGAACGACCCGAGCTTCTCAGCGACCGGGTGATGGTCGTCGCTGGGGAGGAATGGCACCCGGGGGTGATCGGCATCATCGCCGCCCGCGTCACCGAACGATACGGCAAACCCTGTCTGATTCTGACCGTGAAGGACGGCGAAGCCAAGGGCAGCGGGCGCAGCATCCCGGGGTTTTCCCTGTTCGAGGCGCTGCAGGAATGCGCCGATGTGCTGGAGCGGTACGGCGGACACGAGCTGGCGGCGGGTATCAGCCTGAAAGCGGCGGACATCGAAGCCTTCCGCCGGCGAATCAACGCATACGCCGCCGCACGGCATGCGATCATGCCCGTCCCCGAGCTGCGGCTGGACTGCCGGCTGAAGCCGTCCCAGATCGATCTGGAAAAGATCAGCCTGCTTACTGCGCTGGAGCCCTGCGGTACGGGGAACCCGCCGCCGCTCTTCGGGCTTTATAATATGCGGCTGGACAATGTCACGCCGGTAGGCGGAGGCAAGCATCTGCGCCTGTCGCTGTCACGGGACGGCGCCCGGCTGAGCGCCATGAAATTCAAAACCACGGCGGAGGAATTCCCCGTCGAGTGCGGGGCCCTGCTTCATCTGGCGGTGACGCTGGAGAAGAACGAGTACAAGGGCAACGTCTCCATCTCCGCCATCGTGCGGGATCTGCGCTACGCCGATACCGACGAGGAGGAGGTGCTGGCGGCCATGCGGGCCGCCGACCATCTTGCCCGCGGTGAGGCGCTGACGGCGGAACAGGCGGCGCAGTGGACTCCCGGCCGTGACCAGGTGGCCATCCTGTACCGCTTCCTCCGGCAGAAGAGGGAATGGAGAGGGTCGCTGGAACAGCTGATACATACCGTCAGGGCCGACGGCTTCGGCGGGGTGCGCATCCGGCTGGCGCTGGAAACGCTGCGTCAGGCGGCGCTCATATCCGTTGACGAAAAGGGGGATACTATGGCGATAGGCCTTTTGCCGGCGGCGGGGAAAGCCGACCTGGCTGCGACCCCCGTGATGAGAAGGCTGTCCGCCGCCGGCGGGGCGGCCGCCCAATAGAGAGACCGCCGCGGAGGCGGCAGACAGGTGTGACGAGGATGAGAGAGAGCGATAAAGAAGTCATTATTAAGGAGCTGCGCGCCCGGCTGGCCGACAGTGAGAAGGGTTACGACCTTCCCACCATCGACCGGGCGATCGTGGTCGCCTGTCAGGCGCACAAGGGACAGTCCCGTGCCTCGGGGGAGGAATACGTCTGTCATCCCCTGCGGGTGGCGGGTATCCTGGTGGACCTGGGCATGGACAGCGAGACCATCGAGGCGGCGCTGCTCCACGATGTGGTAGAGGACACCGACTGGGAGCTGGACCAGGTATCCAAAGAATTTGGGCCGGAGGTGGCCGCCCTGGTGGACGGTGTCACCAAAATCGGCAAGCTGCCCTTCACCACGCGGGAGGAGCAGCAGGCGGAGAACGTGCGCAAAATGCTGCTGGCCATGTCCCAGGACATCCGTGTTATCATTATCAAGCTGGCCGACCGTCTGCACAATATGCGCACCAGCAGCGGCTGGCCCGATCAGAAGCGGCGGGACAAGGCCAAGGAGACCATGGATATCTACGCGCCGCTGGCCCACCGCCTCGGTATCCGCACGGTCAAGGAGGAGCTGGAGGATTTATCCTTGCGTATCCTGGACCCGGTGGCCTATCAGGAGATCGAGGAGGCTCTCGCCCTGCGGGAGGGGGAACGCACCAGCTTTCTCGACAGCATCAAGGGCCGCATACGGGAGCGGCTCTCCGACTATCAGATGGAGCCCTATGTGGAGGGGCGGATCAAGAGCATCACCGGCATTTACCGCAAAATGTACGTCCACGGCAAAGCTTTTGATGAAATATACGATATTTACGCTGTGCGGGTGATCGTGGACACGGTTACCGACTGCTATAACGTGCTGGGTCTGGTCCACGACCTGTTCCGTCCCATCCCCAATCGGTTCAAGGACTATATCTCCACCCCGAAGGCCAATATGTACCAGTCCCTGCATACCACCGTCATCAGCAAGGAGAAAATCCCCTTCGAGGTGCAGATCCGCACCTGGGAGATGCATTATACGGCGGAATACGGCGTTGCCGCCCACTGGAAATACAAGCTGGGTATCCAGCGCCGGGATAAGCTGGAGGAACGTCTGGCATGGGTGCGCCAGTTTATTGAAAACCAGAAGGATGTGGACGATGCGGAGGACATCGTTCGCTCCATCAAGACCGACCTGTCCTCGGAAGACGTGTTCGTGCTGACCCCCAAGGGGGACGTGATTTCCCTGCCGGTGGGCAGCACGGTCATCGATTTCGCCTATGCCATCCACTCGGCGGTGGGCAACCGCATGGTGGGCGCCAAGGTGGACGGCCGTATTGTACCGCTGGATTATGTGGTGAAAACCGGCGAGATCGTGGAGGTGCTGACCACCGCCGCTCCCAGCCACGGTCCCAGCCGCGACTGGCTGAACATCGTGCGCACCGGGGAGGCGCGCAACAAAATCCGCGCCTGGTTCAAAAAGGAGCGGCGGGAAGAAAACGTCCAGCAGGGCCGTGCCGAGCTGGAACGGGAGCTTTCCCGCAACGGCATCCGCCTACCCGATGACAAGATGAGGGAATTCCTCCTGACCCAGTGCAAAAAGCAGCACTGTGAGAGTATGGAGGATTTCTACGCCGCCATCGGCTACGGAGGAGTCCTGCTGTCCCGCATCATGCCGCGGCTCAAGGAGGACTATCTCCGGCTGGTGAAGGCGGAGGACCTCCATCCCGAGCGGCTGATCACCGCCCCCGCCCGCCATCGCAATAATGGCGGGGTCATCATCGACGATATGGACAACTGCCTGGTCAAATTCGCCCGTTGCTGCAACCCGGTGCCGGGGGACGACATCATCGGCTTCATTACCCGGGGCTACGGTGTGTCGGTGCATAAGCGGGACTGCGTCAATGTTCCGCGGGACCTCTCGATGGCGGAGGAGCCCGAACGGTGGGTTCACGTCAGCTGGGAAGAAGCGGTCAAGGAGGAATTCAAAGCAACCCTCCACATCGACGCCACCGACCGGCAGGCCCTGCTGGCCGATATCACCACCCAGCTGGCCTCCATGCATGTCATGATCCATGCCATCAACGCGCGGGAGCCACGGGACGGCTCCGCCACCATGCTGGTGACGGTGGGGGTCAACGGGCTGGAGCATCTCAAATCGGTGATCCAGCGGCTGTCCCGTATCGAAGGAATCCGACACATCGAGCGGCGCAATCAATAAACGGGGGGAGTTTGAGCGGATGAAAGCGGTATTTCAGCGGGTATTATCCGCCGCGGTTCAGGTGGCGGAGGAAGACGGCCGGCGCCACGCAGCCGGCGCCATCGGGCCGGGAGCTCTCATCCTCTTGGGGGTGGAGCAGGGAGACACCGAAGGGGAGGCCCTTCTGCTGGCGCGGAAAACAGCGAATCTGCGTGTGTTTTCGGACGAAGAGGGGCGGATGAATCGTTCCCTTCTCGACAGCGGCAGCGGGGCGCTGGTGGTATCCAACTTCACCCTGTGCGGCGACTGCCGCCACGGGCGGCGTCCGGAGTTTCTGTCCGCCGCCTGCCCCCAACAGGCCCTCCCTTTGTATGAGGCCTTCGTTTCCGCTTTGCGTGCGGAGGGGGTGGCGCCGGTCGAGACCGGCGAATTCGGCGCAGATATGCGGGTGGCGATGACCGGCGACGGGCCGGTGACCCTCCTGTTGGACACCCACGATTTGACCCGCGGCGGAAAGGAGTAAGAAAACATGGAAATCAAACGACTGGAGGTTGGACCTCTGGGGACCAACTGCTATATCGCCTTTACCGAAGAGGAAGGACGGAAGGTTGGCGTCGTCATCGATCCCGGCGCGGAAGCGGAGAGGATACTGGCCTTTCTGCGGCGGGAAGAGATCCGCGTGGAGCACATTCTGCTGACCCACGTACATTTCGACCACATTCTGGCGGTGCCCGAGGTCAGGGAGGCTACCGGGGCCGATGTGCTGGCACCCCGCGGCGAGGAAGCCGCCTTTGGGGACCCTCAGCTCAGCCTGCTGCAGATGGATGGTCGGGAAGAGTTTTCCCTGACCGCCGACCGGCTGCTGGACGACGGGGAAGAGATTACGGCGGGTCCCCTGCGTTTTACGGTGATGAACACGCCGGGACACACCGCAGGGAGCTGTTGTTATCTCGCCGGTGAGGTAATATTCTCGGGTGACACTCTGTTCGACGGTGATATCGGGCGTACCGATTTCCCCGGCGGCTCTTTCGAACTGCTCAGGCGCTCTCTGCAACGGCTTTGCGACCTGCCGGGGGACTACCGCGTGCTGCCGGGGCACGGCGAAAATACCACTCTTGCGCGGGAACGGGCGGTCAACCCGTATATGGCCCGCTGACGGAGGAACACATGACCTTATGGATTATCGGGCACAGCTTTCGCTTTGAGATGGAGAATCTCTGCCGGCTGTTCGTCCCACGGGAAAAGATAACGGTAAACATACGCCGTGACGAAGCAGAAATACCGGAAGGAGAGGGCACGTCCTCTCCTTCCGGTATCACCGTCATAACCTCGCTTAAACAGGAGGGGGAGCGGTCCTGCATCCGCTGCGCCGTCGCGCTGGAGGATTTCCAAGAGACGGCGGAAGAGTGGATGGTACAGGGGAAAACGGAAGGAGCCGCCGATGGGGCGGGGCCGAGCAACCCGCAGGAGCTGCGTATGGCCCAGCTGCTGTACGGCCTGCTCGTGAAGCTTTTTTGCTTTACGCACGATTGGGGCATCGTTACCGGTGTGCGGCCCATCAAGCTGCTGCGCCGTCTGACCCGCGAGTGCGGAGAGACGGCCGCCTTGGCCTGGTTCCGGGATCAGCTGCTGGTGGGGGAGAGCAAGCTGTCCCTGTGCCGGGAGACGCTGGAACGGGAAGACAAGGTATTGAGCTTGTCACGTTCTGACTCCTTTAGCCTTTACGTATCCATCCCCTTCTGCCCCACGCGGTGCGATTACTGCTCCTTCGTCTCCCAGACGGTGGTGCGGGCGGCGCGGCTGATCCCGGAATATGTGGAGCTGCTGGCAAAGGAGATTGCCCTGACCGGAGCGATTGCCCGCCGTCTGGGCCTGCGGCTGGAAACGGTTTATTTCGGCGGCGGGACCCCCACCACCCTGACGGCGGAGCAGTTGGCCCTGCTGCTGCGGACGGTGGAGGAGAGCTTCGATCTGTCCCATCTGCGGGAATATACGGTGGAGGCCGGCCGGCCCGACACCGTGACCGAAGACAAGCTCCGCGCTCTGCGGGCGGCGGGGGTATCCCGCGTCAGCATCAATCCTCAGACGCTCAGTGACCCTGTGCTGGAGGCCATTGGGCGCAAACATACGGCGGCTCAGTTTTACGAAGCATTCGCACTGGCAAGGCGCTGCGGATTCGGCCATATCAACGCCGACCTGATCGCCGGCCTGCCCCAGGACAGCGAGGCGGGCTTCCGCCGTAGCCTGGACGGTATAATTGACCTGGGGCCGGAAAGTATAACGGTACACGCACTGGCGATGAAACGGGCCTCCAATCTGGTGGTGGAGCGCCGGACAATGGCGGCAGAGGATGAAACCCGCCGCACGGCGGTGGCGATGACTGCCTATTCCCGCCGCCGGCTGAGTGACGCGGGATACGGCCCCTATTATCTTTACCGGCAAAGCCGCTCCGCAGGCAATCAGGAGAATGTGGGATGGTGCCTGCCGGGACACGAGGGGCTGTACAACGTCTACATTATGGACGAAACCCACACCATTCTCGCCTGCGGTGCCGGCGCGGTAACCAAGCTCAAACAGCCGGGCGGGGAGTACATCGAGCGTATATTCAATTATAAATTTCCATACGAATACAACAGAGGTTTTGCCGAAATGGCTGCAAGGAAGGAACGGGTGACCGGCTTTTATGAAGAGAACCCTGCCCAAACGGGACCTGAAGCTGGAGACGATCAACCGGCGTGTGCAGGCCGATCCGACAGCATTTGTTGAAGAGGAGAACCGCCGGTATGAGGGGGAACTGGAGGCGCTGACCCGTACGCTGGCTGTGGGACTGGGTCACCACGGAATCGTGATGCTGTCCGGGCCCTCCTCCTCGGGAAAGACCACCACCGCCCTGAAGCTGGCGGCCATGCTGCGAGAGATGGGGATCGACGCCCACGTCGTCTCCCTCGACAACTTTTACCGCGGACGGGAGTGTGCCCCGCGCCTGCCGGACGGGCGCTTCGATTACGAGGCGCTGGAAGCGCTCGATCTGGATCAGCTGCAGTGCTGTCTGCTGGAGCTGGTCCAGACGGGGAAGACCCGTCTGCCCCGGTTCGATTTCATTACGGGAAAGCCGGCGGAGCAGCGGGATGAACTGGTAACGCAGGACGGGTCGGTGGTTATTTTTGAAGGCATCCACGCCATCAATCCGGTATTTGAGGAACACCTGCCCCAGGAGAGCATGGTAAAGGTTTTCGTCAACACCATCACGCCGATTTACGACCGGGAGCATAAACTGCTGGCCCGCCGCAGTCTGCGTCTGATTCGCCGTGTGCTGCGGGACGAACGCTTCCGCGCCAGCCCGGTGGACAACACCATGGATATGTGGCCGCAGGTGATACGGGGGGAGAACGAGTACATGTTCCCCTATGTGGATACGGTGGATTATGTGGTGGATACCACCCAGGCGTGCGAACCCGCCTTTTTTCGCAGAGAGCTGCTGCCCCTTCTCCGTGCCGTTCCCGCCGACAGTCCGTGGCGGCAGGAGACGGAGAAACTGGCGGCGGCGCTGGAACCGTTCCTTGAACTGCCCCTTTCTCTCATGCCCGGCGATTCCCTGCTGCGGGAATTCGTGGGGGAGACGAAATGACGAAGTTTCGGGAAGTGTTGAACAAAACGGATCCCTGCGCTATAATATGAAATAAGCGGTCTGGAACAATGTGGAAAGCTGTCCGCCGCTGATAAAGGCGGATGCGAATCATCAGGCTGGCATGTGCAGGGTTCCTGTTACGTAAACCAGCCTGTCACGGTATAATGGGCCGCTGCCCCATACCGATAAACCGTAAAGAGTCACTCCGCGTGCCGCCGGTGGATTCCGCCGGAACGGTAAAAGAGGAGGCAGGGTATACGGCTATCGTTGGCGAGGGATTTGTGTAAGCGTTTACAATACTGACATCATGAAGGAGCGATGAACGATGGCGACCTTTGATGATTTTGTAGATAAGGCGCGCAGCGCGGCGGAAACGATGGGCAAAAAAGGTTCGGATCTCATCGAAGTCACCCGGCTGAAGGTGGATATCGCCGAACAGGAAAAGGAACTCTCTTATACGATGGAGGGACTGGGCCGCCTGCTGTATGACCAGCGTAAAAACGGGACCGATGTGGAACAGCAGATGGAGGAGGGCGTCCGGCGGGCAGATGAGCTGAATGTCCGGATCAATCAGCTGCGCGACAAAATCTGCGCGGTGCAGCATACGGTTCGCTGCCGCGCCTGCGGCGGCGTGAGCCCGCGGGACGCGGTGTATTGTCAGAAATGCGGGAGCCGGCTGGGGGACTGAATAATCCTCCGGCGGTCCGCCAGACGGCGGAAGAGGCCGGGCGGCATGGGGCCACCCGCCCTCTTTTTGTATATATAACACTGAGTGTGGGAACAGGAGGCTGGACATGCCGCTATCTATGCCGAACGCATCGGGGCCGATTCCATTGGCCGCCTACGAGGAAAGCGCCGCGTTTATCCGCGGGCATCTGAAGGAAACGCCCCGCGCCGCTTTGGTACTGGGCTCCGGCCTGGGCGGTCTGGAGGAGGAAGCGGAGTCCGCTGTCCGGCTTCCGTATGCCGACATTCCCCATTTTCCCCAGCCGTCTCTGCCCAATCACGCGGGTACCCTGACCTGCGGCAGGCTGGCGGGCTGCCCGGCGGTCGTTTTGTCCGGCCGTGTGCATTACTATGAAGGGTACGATATGCCGACGGTGGCCTACATGACCCGGGTCATGCACCTGCTGGGGGTACGAACCCTGATACTGACCAACGCCGCCGGAGGGGTGAACGAGGGGTTCCGCCCCGGCGACCTGATGCTGATAACCGACCATATCAAGCTGTTTTCCGACGGACCCAGCCGGGGCGGCGCCCCGACGGGACTGGGAGAACGCTTTTTTGACATGTCCCGCACCTATACCCCCCGTCTGCGGGATATCGCGCGGTGCTGCGCTGCAAAGGGGGACATCCCCCTGCGGGAGGGCGTGTATTTTTTCATGCCGGGCCCCCAATACGAAACCCCTGCTGAGATACGGGCGATCCGTCTGCTGGGCGGTGACGCGGTGGGGATGTCCACCGTACCCGAGGCTATCGCCGCCGCCCAGTGCGGCATGGAGGTGCTGGGTCTGTCCTGCATCACCAACCTGGGGGCGGGTATGCTGCCCGACGCCGTCCTGAGCGACGAGGAGGTGGGCCTGACGGCCCGTGCGTCCTCGGAGCCCTTCCGACGGCTGATACGGGATGTGCTGACGTCGCTGTAGGCGGACGCGGCAGGGGAAACCCTCCCGTCAATCGGGCCTTTGTTTCAATCCACACACGAGAGGATGGAATTCCTTGGGAAAACAAAAAAAACAGAGCTTTGTACAGGGCGCCCTGATCCTGTCCTTAGCCGTGATCATATCCAAAATTGTCGGCGCCCTGTTCAAAATACCGCTGCAGATGATGAGTCCGGTGGCCTTTGGGTATTTCAACGCGGCCTATGAGATTTACGTCCCTATCTCCACCATCGCCATGGCGGGCTTGCCCATCGCGGTATCCCGCATGGTGTCGGAGAGTATCACGCTGGGGCGTTACCGGGATGTCCGTATGATCTACCGGGTGGCGGTGAAGGTGTTCCTGATCACCGGCACGGTGGGTTCGCTGCTGATGTTCATTCTGTCCTTCGTCTATGTACAGGTGACCGGCCTGACCGGCGCGCTGGGGTCCATGCTGGTGATGAGTCCCACCATCTTCTTCTGCTGTCTGATGTCCGCCCACCGGGGGTTGTACGAGGGTACCCGCAACATGGCGCCCACTGCCACCTCCCAGGTCATCGAGGCACTGGGCAAGCTGCTGCTGGGTCTGGGCGGCGCTTACGGTATGCTCATGCTGGGCCGCTGGCAGTTCCATCAGGGGATGGCGGTGTTTGGCCAGGCGGTGGAGACGATTGAACAGGCGGATTCCCAGACCTTCCCCTTTGTGGCGGCGGGCGCCATGCTGGGCGTGACTCTGGGGTCCCTGCTGGCCCTTATCTATATGGTTGTACGCCATCACAAACACGGCACCGGGATGCAGCTCACCCGGGAGGAGATCGCCGCCAGCCCGCGCCCCCGCGGCACCCGGGTGATATTCCGCGCCCTGCTGGCCATCGCTATTCCGGTGGCGCTGGGCTCCCTGGCTACCCAGGTGACCAATCTGATCGACTCGGTATCCCTTCAGTGGTGCCTGAAAACAGTGATTGGCAGCAATGAGGGACAATTGAGGGAAATCTACAATTACGCCTCCACTGCGGGACTGAGCGCAGACGACTTCCAGGCGTGGCTGGGCGCAATCCGCGGCACCGCCCTGACCTACGTCAATCTGGTGCCCAACTTCACCCTTACCTTCGGCATCAGCGCCCTGCCGGTGGTGACTGCCGCCTGGGTGTCCAAGAATAAGCGCCAGCTGAAGGGTACGGTGGAATCGGTGCTGCGCATCACCCTGCTGATCGCGCTGCCGGCGGGGGTGGGCTTGACCGTGATGGCCGGTCCGATCATGCACCTGATCTACGCTTCGGATATGGCGGACGCCTCCGCCCGCCTGCTCACCATCCTGGGATTGTCCACCGTCTTCATCTGCCTGATCGCGCCGATCAACTCCATCCTGCAGGCGGTGGGCCGGGCGGATATCCCGGTCAAGGTGGTGTTGGTGGGCGGTGCGATCAAGCTGGCGCTCAACCTGATCCTGATCCTCCAGCCTTCTATCAACATCATGGGATCCGCCTACAGCACGCTGGTATGCTATGTGGTGATGGTGTTTATCAGCCTGATCGCCCTGCGCCGGGTGGTGGGGGTGCGCATGCGATGGCGCACCGTATTCCTGAAACCGCTGATTTCGGCCCTGTGCTGCGGCGCGGCGGCCTGGGCCGCCAACGGGCTGCTCTCCCGAGCGATACCGGGAAAACTGGCCACCGTCGCGGCGGTGTGCATCGCGGGACTGGTGTATATCGTGGTGCTCCTGCTGGCGCAGGCGCTGACAAAAGAAGACGTCCTGATGCTGCCCAAGGGACAAAAAATAGCGCAGATACTTGAAAAACACAATTGGATAGGGTAATATAGGATTGATTCCGGGGGAAAATAAGGAAGCTCGAGGTGGGGAAAACGGTTTCGTTTACGATAAAAGAGCGATACACCATGGATGACCTTATCGAGATCATGCGCCTGCTCCGTTCGCCGGAGGGCTGCCCCTGGGACCGCGAACAGGATCACAAAAGCATTCGTTCCAATTTCCTTGAGGAAACCCACGAGGCGTTGGAGGCCATCGAGTTGGAGGACGCCGGCCTGCTCCAGGAGGAGCTGGGCGACGTACTGATGCAGGTGGTGTTTCATGCCCGCATCGAGGAAGAACAGAATTCCTTCACCTTCGACGATGTGGTGGACGGCGTGTGCCGCAAGCTGGTGGTGCGCCACCCCCACGTGTTCGGGAATATCAAGGCGGACGATTCCTCTCAGGTGCTGAAAAACTGGGATGCCATCAAACGGGAAACCAAAGGCGGCAAAACCCAGGCTGATCTGCTGAAAAGTCTGCCTCGCAGCCTGCCGGCGCTGATGCGCGCGGCCAAGGTGCAGACCCGCGCCAAGCGGGTCGGGTTCGACTGGCCGGATATCACCGGCGCCATGGCGGCGCTGGAGAGCGAGCTTGCCGAACTGAAGGAGGCTGTCGCCGCGGGAGAACCCGCGGCGGTGGAAGAGGAGCTGGGTGATCTGCTGTTTTCTGCCGTGAACGTCTCCCGCTTTCTGCATACCGATGCGGAACAGGCGCTGACCGGTGCGACCGATAAATTCATCCGCCGGTTTACCGAGGTGGAGCGAATGGCGTCGGAGGCCGGTGTGGACATGTCTTCCGCTTCACTGGAAGAGCTGGACAAGCTATGGGACCTGGCCAAAGCGGCGGAGAGAGGCCGTTAAAACAATCCATGCGCGGTTTAACCCGCTGGTGTATAAAATCTTTGGAGGTTAGTAACATGAACAAAGTGGAATTGGTTGCTTCTGTTGTTGAGAAGACCGGTCTGGCGAAAAAAGACGCGGAGAAGGCTGTTGCCGCGGTTCTGGAATCGATTGTCGACGCGGTTGCCGCCGGCGACAAGGTCCAGCTGGTTGGTT
The DNA here is from genome assembly GCA_022800315.1 of Clostridiales bacterium. Taxonomy (GTDB): domain Bacteria; phylum Bacillota; class Clostridia; order Oscillospirales; family Acutalibacteraceae; genus Avimonas_A. The sequence continues at coordinate 9,355 of JAAWQC010000035.1, read as the reverse complement.
TCGGTACCTTTGAGGTTCGTGAGCGCAGCGAGAGAACCGGCCGCAACCCCCGCACCAAGGAAGCGATCGTTATCCCGGCTTCCAAACAGCCTGTCTTCAAGGCAGGCAAATCCTTTAAGGACGTTGTGGCGAAATAAACTGGAATCGGATACCGAAAAAGCCGTCCGCAGGGACGGCTTTTTCTTATCGGAGGGTCTCAGGCCAAACGGAAGGAGCACCGAAAAATACCGAGCCATAAATGAAGGAAAAATAATTATGGAATAAAAGTATCATGCGATACGACAAGGTAATAAGCGGGATAAATATCGAGTCACAAAAAGGAGAAAGTGTATATGAGATTGGATAAGTTTTTAAAAGTATCGCGACTGATCAAACGGCGTACGGTGGCCAACGAGGCCTGCGACGCCGGCCGCATTCAGGTCAACGATAAAGTGGCACGCGCTTCCTATGACGTAAAGGAAGGGGATATCATCTCCATCGAGCTGGGAGCCCGCGCGGTGCGGGCGCAGGTGGTATCGGTGCGGGAAACGGCGGGCAAGGACGAGGCATCGGACCTGTACCGGTTGATTGAGGAGTAACGTACGGGTATTCCCTGCCTGATACGGATTCTCTGACATATGAGGGGGACGGGTTGAGAATCATTAGTTCGGGAAAATCGTCATGGACGTTCCTGTTCGGCTTTTCACGGCAGGCGGACATAAACCCGACCAGTTTCTCATATAGTGAGATGAGAAACAAGGGGCGTACGCGCCCCGCCTTACCGGACAGGGTCGGAGCAGGCGGGGGCGGCCTCTGTCGAGAGGAATGACCGCGCCATGACTGAAGATAAAAACGTAGTGCAGATGCCCCACCAGCTCATATTGGAGGACCGCCGTGCCCTCACGGTATCCGGTGTGTCGGATGTGGACAGCTTTGACGAGTTGAGCGTGACCATTTACACCGATATGGGTGAATTGACCGTCAAGGGGGAAGGTCTCCATATCAACCGCCTGAATATCGAAACAGGGGAGCTGACGCTGGAGGGCAATATCGATTCGTTGATTTATGCCGAGGTACCGTCCCGCTCAGGGGGCTTTTTCGGCCGTCTGTTCAAGTAGGGGTGCCGCGGCGTGGAATTGACGAATGGCAGCCAGTTTTATAACCTTTTTCTCTCCTGCGGACTGGGATTTCTGCTGGGGGTGTATTACGATGTGTTCCGCGTGGCCCGTCTCGCGCTGCGGTCGGGAAAGCGGTCCATCTTTTTTCAGGACCTGTTCTTTTTCGCCTCCTCGGCGGTGATCACCTTCCTGTTCGCGCTGGCCGTGACCGCCGGTCAGCTGCGCCTGTACATCTTCCTGGGCAGCGCCGCGGGCTTCGCTGCCTATTACTTCACCCTGGGCCGGGTGGTTATGAAATTCGCCGGCACGGCCATCCGCCTGATCCTGAAGGTCTGGCACATCCTGTGGATGGTCATTCTGTTCCCTTTTCGATGGCTTTACCGCCTGCTGCGCCCCCTGATGATAAAATTGGGGCATCTGACGGGCAAAATCACGGAAAAACCGCGCTCTTTTTTGAAAAAGGGCTTGAAACATGCCGGCTCTCTATTGTATAATCCTTTAAAGAGGTGGAAGAGGGCTTCCATCGAGGAGGACGAAGGGCCGGACGCGTAAAACCGGAGACAGGCGGCGCGCCACGGGAAATCGGGCGTCTTTCATGGGGGAAAGGCGCGGAAAGGCAGGATGTGCAGCCATGAAAGCCGTAAAAAAGAAGAAAAAGAGCATTTTTCTTCGGATCGCCCTCCTGGCTTTTTCGGTCTATGTGATCGTCACGCTGGTTCAGCTCCAGCTCCAAATCGGCAACGAACAGCAGCGGCTGAACAAGCTCGACGAGGATATACAGCGTCAGGTCAGCCTGAACGAGGATATCCAGAACAAGACCGATAACTATGAGCAATATCTCGAACAGCGTGCGCGCGAACGCGGCATGGCGCGTCCGGGTGAAGTGATTTATAAGGAAATCCCTGAAAACTGAGGGTAGAATAATTAGGAGGAAAACAGGCGCATATGCAACTTGAAGTGGGAGCGGTGTTGGAAGGCAAGGTTACCGGTATAACCAAATTCGGCGCATTTGTGGAGCTTCCGGACGGAAAGACGGGCATGGTACATATATCTGAGGTGGCGCCCACCTATGTCAAGGAAATCCGCGATTACGTCACCGAAAATCAAACGGTCAAGGTCAAGGTGCTGAGCATCGGCGATGACGGCCGGGTCAGCCTGTCGATCAAGAAGGCCATGGAAAACGTCGGAAACGCCGGCCGCGGCGGATTTGGCGGCAGAAACGCGGGACAGCGGCGTCCGGCGGTTTCTCCCGGCCGCCCCGGCGGGTTTGAATGGCAGAGCAGCCGCAACGAATCGGGCAATTTTGAAGATATGATGTCCCGCTTCAAGCAGACCAGCGACGAGAAGATGCTGGATCTCAAGCGGTCCAAAGACGGTCGCCACGGCGGTTTTTCCCGCAAAGGCGGCGGGGGCGGCGGCTCAAGCAAGTCATGATAGGGGCGTGATGCCGATGCGCTTGGCGCAGACGGTATCACGCCTTTTCCAAAGACTGTCGCGGGCCATTCCGATGGCCCGCCTTTTGTGCTATGGATGATGAAGACGACGCGGCCTCAGACGCCGCAGGAAGGCAGGTCGGTATGGGACCGAATCAGCAGGTGGATATACGAATCGTCAACGCGCGTGTCCTGCCCATGGACGGGCCGGAGATACCCAACGGCTATGTGGAGATCACCGGCGGTATCCTGTCGGGACTGGGGACCATGGAAGGGGAGGCGTTCGCCTCTCCCGCCGCCGAAACGCTCGACGCGGCGGGTGGGCTGCTGCTGCCCGGTTTTGTGGACGCCCACACCCATCTGGGGATGTGGGAGGACGGCCTGGGATTCGAGGGGGATGACGGCAACGAGGACACCGATCCCTCTACCCCCCATTTGCGGGCCGTGGACGCAGTGAACCCTACCGATCGCTGCTTCCGGGAGGCGCTGGAGGCGGGGGTCACCACGGTGGTGACCGGGCCGGGAAGCGCCAATCCCATCGGCGGGCAGCTGTGCGCGATGAAAACCTACGGCCGCCGGATCGACGATATGATCGTCGCCGCCCCAGTGGCGATGAAGATGGCCCTGGGCGAGAATCCCAAAGGCGTGTATCACGAAAAGAACCAGACGCCGGTGACGCGCATGGCTACGGCCGCGTTGATCCGTGAGCAGCTGGCCCGCGCCCGGCGGTACAGCGAGGACCTCCTGAAAGCGGAGGAAGACGACGAGGTGGACGAGCCGGAGTTCGACACCCGCTGCGAGGCGCTGCTGCCGGTCATCCGGAGGGAGCTGCCGGTTCATTTCCACGCCCACCGGCTGGACGATATCTTTACCGCCCGGCGGATTGCGCGGGAATTCGATCTGCGCTATGTGATTGTCCATGGAACCGAGGGACATAAGGCGGCCGACCTGCTGGCCGAGGAACCGGTACCGGTGCTGTGCGGCCCCCTGCTGTGCGACCGGCCCAAGCCGGAGCTTCGGGAGCTGACCCCCGCGTCCCCCGCCCTGCTGCGTCAGGCGGGGGTGGACATCGCCATCATCACCGACCACCCGGTGATCCCGGAGCAGTATCTGCCCCTGTGCGCCGGTCTGGCGGTGAGGGAGGGGCTCTCTTACGACGAGGCGCTGCGGGCCATCACCATCGGACCGGCGCGGATACTGGGTATCGAGGGGCGTGTCGGCTCCCTCACCGTAGGCAAGGATGCGGATCTGGTGCTGTTCCGTGAGGACCCGCTGACCATCGCAGCCCGGCCGGAGGCGGTGATCGCCGGCGGCCGCCGGGTGCTCTGACACGCCGCAGGATGACAGATAAGGGATGAGGAAAATGAGAGAAATAGCAGCCGCCGATATTAGGCGGGCGGTGCGGGACCTGTGCATCGAGGCCAACCACCGCCTGCCGGGAGATGTGGAACGGGCGGTGGCCGAAGCCGCCGACAGGGAAACGCTGCCGCTGGCAAGGGACATCATGGGGGATTTGAAGGAGAATATACGCGCCGCCGAGGAACTGAAGCTGCCGGTGTGCCAGGATACCGGCATGGCGGTGGTCTTCGCCGATCTGGGACAGGACGCCCATATCACGGGCGGCCTGCTGTCCGACGCGGTGAACCGGGGGGTGGCCGCCGGCTATACCGAGGGCCGTCTGCGGTGTTCGGTGGTGGGTGACCCGCTGCGCCGGGTCAACACCGGCGACAACACCCCCGCCGTGCTCCACCTGAGGCTGGTGGAGGGGGACCGCCTGACGCTGACGGTGGCGCCCAAAGGCTTCGGCAGCGAGAATATGAGCCGGCTTAAGATGCTGACCCCCGCCGCCGATCGGGAGACGGTGATAAATTATATTCTTGAGACCGCCCGTGTGGCGGGCAGCAATCCCTGTCCTCCTATGGTGCTGGGGGTGGGGATCGGCGGCGATTTCGAGCTGTGCGCCCTGCTGGCGAAAAAGGCCCTGTGCCGTCCGCTGGACACGCCGAACCCCGATCCGTATTACGCTGAGATGGAGCGTCAGGCACTGGAGCGGGTAAACCGGCTGGGCATAGGCCCACAGGGCTTCGGCGGCCTGACCACCGCCCTGTCGGTAGCGATCGAAGCCTATCCCACCCACATCGCGGGCCTGCCGGTAGCTGTCAACGTGGGCTGTCACGTGACCCGCCACGCCTCCGCGGTGCTGTAAAGGGGAGCGGGGGAGCCGCCGCCTAAGAAAAAAGGATATATCTTGTCGGCATCAGCTAACCGGTCAAAAAATAAACGGGGTTCTGTCGGTCAATATTTACAGTTTCTTCTTTCTTTTTCTATTCGCATGGGGTAAAATGGAAATAGAAAACCACCCCTGGTGGCTTTCCCATACCGTTACACGTATGTGGCTCCATGCCGAACCCGCATGGAAAAGAAAAGGAGGATTTCGTATGAAGGTCAACATTACCGGCAGAAAAATTTCATTGCGTCCCTCTTTTACCGAGAAAACGGAAAAAAAGCTCGCCAAACTGGATAAATTTTTTGAGGACGCCGCCCAGGCGGACGTGACAGTGGTCCCCGAAGGCAATATGCGCAAGATGGAGATCACCATCCGTCAGGGCGGCATGGTTTTCCGCGCCGAGGAAACGGCGCAGGAGCTGGAGGAAGCGCTGGACAAGCTCGTAGACAAGCTGGTCCGCCAAATCCGTAAGAACAAGACACGGCTGGAGAAGCGGCTGCGGGAGGGCGCCTTTATGGAGGAGCCTCCGGCGGAAGCGGAAGAGGGCGACTACCGGGTGGTGCGCTCCAAGACCTTCCCGGTGAAGCCTCTCGACGTGGAGGAGGCCATTCTGCAGATGAATCTGACCGGCCACCAGTTCTTTATGTTCCGCAACATGGACAGCGGGGAAATCAACGTGGTTTACCGCCGCCACAACGGTGACTACGGCCTGTTGGAGCCGGATGCTGACTGACGACGGCTGTTTGAATGAGAACCATTTGGGCCGGCCGCGGTCTCCGCGGCCGGCTCTTCTGTGCCGTGAAAGGCCACTATTACGCAGAGGATGTGACAGCCATGGAGACGAACCAGTACTGCGCCCCCTGCCTCTTCGGCGCGGAGGGGATTCTGCGGGACGAACTGCGCCGGATGGACGCGGGAGAGGTGTCCGCGCAGACCGGCCGTGTCTTGTTCACGGGCGGGCCGGAGATGCTGGCGCGGGCCAACATCCGCTCCCGCGTCGCGGAGCGGGTGCAGGTGCTGATGGGTTCCTTTCCCGCCCGCAGCTTCGAGGAGTTGTTCCAGGGGGTGAAGGCGCTGCCGTGGGAGCGCTGGATCGGGAAGGCCGACCGTTTTCCCGTCAAGGGCTGGTCGCTGGACTCCCAGCTGCACAGCATACCCGACTGCCAGTCCATCGTGAAAAAGGCGGTGGTGGAACGGCTGAAAAGCGTCTATCACATCCCATGGTTTGAGGAAACCGGCCCGCTGTTTCAAATTCAGTTCACCATCCATAAGGACGAGGCGACCCTTCTGATCGACAGCAGCGGCCCCGGCCTGCATAAGCGCGGCTACCGCGCGCGGTCGGGCGGGGCGCCCATCAAGGAAACGCTGGCGGCCGCCATGGTGGATGTCTCACGGGCGAGGCTGGCTCCTGTGGTTATGGACCCCTGCTGCGGTTCGGGCACCCTGCTCATCGAGGCGGCGCTGTCCGCCTCCGGTATCGCCCCCGGCATACGCCGCCGGTTTGCCGCCATGGACTGGCCCAGCCTCGACGCGGGGGTGTGGAAGGCCGAGCGGGAGGCGGCACGGGACATGGAGCGGCCCGACCGCGTCTTCGCCGCCGTCGGCGGCGACGCCGATCCCGAGGCGGTGGCGCTCACCCTGGAGAACGGGACCAAGGCGGGAGTGGGCTCCCTTGTCCGGGCGGCGAACCGCCGGTTGGAGGATTTCGTTCCCGAGGGGGACCAGGGGGTGGTGCTGTGCAACCCGCCCTACGGCGAACGCCTGCTGGACGTGAAGGAGGCGGAGCGTCTCTACCGGGTGATGGGGCAGCGGTTCGTGCCGCGGAAGGGATGGAGCTACGCCATTATCAGCCCTCATAAGGAATTTGAGACCCTGTTCGGACGGCGGGCGGACAAGCGCCGCAAGCTGTACAACGGTATGATCGAATGCCAGCTGTATCTGTATTACAAATAAGGTCTCCCGAAATCGGTGCAGGCGAGGATGCCCTTTTCTGTCCGGGGGAAATTCGTTTTGCCTTAGAAAACGGGACGTGTTTGTAAAGAAATTGTGAAGATTTGTTAAATCGCCTTTTTCCCTCTTGATTTTTCCAATTTTCCGATTACAATAAGACTATGTTAGCACTCAAGTTTAAGGAGTGCTAAAATTAACACACTATTTCAATAGGGAGGATTTCGGTATGAGCATCAAACCTCTTGCTGACAGAGTCGTCATTAAAATGGTAGAGGCCGAAGAGACCACCAAGAGCGGTATTATTCTGGCCGGTTCTGCCAAGGAGAAGCCCCAGGTGGCGGAAGTCATGGCGGTAGGCCCCGGCGGAAACGTGGACGGCAAGGACGTCACCATGTATGTCAAGACCGGCGACAAGGTGCTGACCAGCAAATACTCGGGCACCGAGGTCAAGCTGGACGGCGTCGAATACACCATCGTCCGTCAGAGCGATATCCTGGCCATCGTGGAATAAGACGGCAATCATTCTGAATCAAACATGTAATGGAGGAATCAATCATGGCTAAACAGATTCTTTTCGGCGAGGACGCCCGCAAGGCGCTGCAGTCCGGCGTGGACCAGCTGGCCGATACCGTGAAAATCACGCTGGGGCCCCGCGGCCGCAACGTCGTGCTGGATAAGAAATTCGGCGCGCCCCTGATCACCAACGACGGCGTGACCATCGCCAAGGAAATCGAACTGGACGACCCCTTTGAGAACATGGGCGCCCAGCTGGTGAAGGAAGTCTCCACCAAGACCAACGATGTGGCCGGCGACGGTACCACCACCGCCACCCTGCTGGCTCAGGCTCTGGTCCGCGAGGGCATGAAGAACGTGGCCGCCGGTGCCAATCCCATGAGCGTGAAAAAGGGCATCGAGGACGCCGTGGACTGCGTGGTCAAGTCGGTCATCGCCCATTCCAAAAAGGTCAACGGCTCGGATGACATCGCCAGCGCCGCCACCATTTCGGCCGGCGACGAGACCATCGGCAAGCTGATTGCCGAGGCGATGGAGAAGGTTTCCGCCGACGGCGTCATCACGGTGGAGGAGTCCAAGACCGCCGAAACCTATTCCGAGGTGGTCGAGGGCATGCAGTTCGACCGCGGCTACATCACCCCCTATATGTGCACCGATACCGAGAAGATGGAGGCCGTCATCGACGACGCCTATCTGCTCATCACCGATAAGAAGATTTCCAACATCCAGGACATCCTGCCCCTGCTGGAGAAAATCCTGCAGGCCGGCAAGAAGCTGGTCATCATCGCCGAGGACGTCGAGGGCGAGGCGCTGTCCACCCTGATCGTCAACAAGCTGCGCGGCACCTTCACCTGTGTCGCGGTCAAGGCCCCCGGCTTCGGCGACCGCCGCAAGGAGATGCTGCAGGATATCGCCATCCTGACCGGCGGCCAGGTGATTTCCGAGGAAATCGGCCTCGAGCTGAAGGACGCCACCATGGAACTGCTGGGCCGCGCCCGTCAGGTCAAGGTGCAGAAGGAAAACACCATTATCGTCGATGGTGCCGGCGCCGCTGACGAGATCAAGAACCGGGTCGCCCAGATCCGCGCCCAGATCGAAAACACCACCTCCGATTTCGACCGCGAGAAGCTGCAGGAGCGGCTGGCGAAGCTGTCCGGCGGCGTAGCCGTCATCAAGGTCGGCGCGGCTACCGAGATCGAGATGAAAGAAAAGAAGCTCCGCATGGAGGACGCTCTCGCGGCCACCAAGGCGGCTGTGGAAGAGGGCCTGGTCTCCGGCGGCGGCGTAGCGCTCATCAGCGCTTCCGGTGAGTTGCAGAAGATGATCGACAAGGCCGAGGGCGATGTCAAGACCGGCATGAAGATCGTGCTGAAGGCGCTGGAGGAGCCGGTCCGTCAGATCGCTCTGAACGCCGGCATGGAGGGCAGCGTGATCATCGATAAGATCCGCACCGCCAACAAGGAGAACTTCGGCTACGACTTTGCCAAAGGCGAGTATGTGGACATGTTCACCGCCGGTATCGTCGATCCCACCAAGGTGACCCGTTCCGCTCTGCAGAACGCGGCGTCGGTGGCGGCCATGATCCTGACCACCGAATCGCTGGTAACCGACAAGAAGGAGCCGGCGGCTCCCATGGCGCCTCCGGCCGGCGGCATGGACGGCATGTATTAATCACGAAACGGTGATAAAAGAGAGGCATGGCTTACAGCCATGCCTCTCTTTGCTGTGTATTCTTCGAGAAAAAACAGATGTCTGATTTGTTTATCTTTTGCGCCTGACTCGCTCCGCATGGTTCGCTCCGCGGGCACCACTTTCTCGACGATGAGAAAGTGGTGGGAAAGAATCGTTAAGGGGGAACCTTTCAAACGGGTTTCCCCTTAAAACCCCCTCCCCACCACGACCAGGGACTACGTCCCTGGACCCTGGCTGGTCACACATGGCAATGACCAAAGGTTCTTCATCCCGCTACACAGCATATAACGCTATTCTTGTGATGATCGGGGGATTCTCAAGAGCAACGCCGTCGACCGCCGCCGGCGGCGGAAACAGGGAGACGGGGTGGGCGCAGCGGCGGGAGCGTCATGAGGCGGCGTGTCCGCCGAAATGAGGCGACCTTTGCCGCAAGAGACCGCGCT
>JAAWQC010000034.1 GCA_022800315.1 Clostridiales bacterium | reverse complement strand
TCTACATCTCCCCCGGCTCCCGCTCTCGTCGATTTATGGAAGAAACGCCTCTCGGGCACTGCCCTCCCGCGGCTCCGCCGCAGCGGCCTTTCTTCCCCCCTCAGCGGCTTCTACATCTCCCCCGGCTCCCACTCTCGTCAACCTGCCTCTTTGAGCCGTCCCTCTTTTGCCGCTTTGTAAACCAGTCGATGTGGTCGTCAACTTAAAACACCCGTTGTTTTCGTAGGGGAGGGGCATGTCCCCTCCCGCGAATTCCCGATATGATACGCTTACAATGCGCGACAGTCCTTCATTATGCACTCCCGCCTTTCTTGATCTGTTATGACCAATATTGCTCATAACACTAATTACTCATATTATGGCATACTAAAGAAAAAGAAGGAGGATACATAAGATGGTCTTTTATTGGACAGATGACTTACTAGTATATGCGCGTGGGGGTATTAATAATGATGTGTGACAATACGCTGTGTGTTTACTGGACGGATAACGTCTGTTCGCTCACTGACATATACCTGGATGACCGGGGCTGCTGCCAGGAGTGTCTCTGGATATCCGCCTCCGACCAACAGCTCGAAAAGATGCGGGAGAAAACCCTGAAAGCCTATGAACGGCGATACGACAGATGGGACTAAGCAAAAAGGCCGGAGCGGCTTTACCGCTCCGGCCTTTTCTGTTTACACACTCAATCCTTCTTCTTATTGAAGATGGACATGATGTCGATATAGTCGTCGTCATCCGCCACAGCGCCCTTGTCGGCCGCCGGCGCAAAGGAGTCCTGCGCGTTTTTCTGGGTCGCGGAGGGCTGCGCCTTATACGAACCGTCGGTGGCAAAGCCGGTGGCGATCACCGTCACGCAGATTTCATCCTCCATCGTATCGTCGAAAGCGGCGCCCCAGATGATGGTCGCGTCGGGATGGGCCGCACGAGAAATCATGGAAGACGCCAGCTCGACGTCCTCCAGATCGATGTCGGCAGAAGAGGTGATGTTGATAATTACGCCGTGAGCCCCGTCGATGGAGGTCTCCAGCAACGGGCTGGCGATGGCGGCCTGCGCGGCAGCCTCCGCCTTCTCCTTGCCGCCGGCGCGACCGATGCCCATATGGGCATAGCCGGCGTCCTTCATGACCGCCGTCACGTCGGCGAAGTCGAGGTTGACCAGCCCCGGCACCTTGATCAGCTGCGAAATGCTCTGCACACCCTGGCGCAGGACATCGTCCGCCACCTCAAAGGCGTTGGCCAGTGTGATCTTCTGATCGCTGACCATTTTCAGCCGCTCGTTGGGGATCACCACCAGACTGTCGACGTTTTCACGCAGCATGGCGATGCCGCTCTCCGCCTGCTCCATACGCTTGCGGCCTTCAAAGGTAAAGGGCTTGGTGACGATGCCCACCGTCAGTATCCCCAGATCCCGTGCGATTTCCGCCACGACAGGAGCCGCGCCGGTACCGGTGCCGCCGCCCATGCCGGCGGTGATAAAGACCATATCGGTGCCCTTCAGGGCCGCCGTGATTTCTTCCCGGCTCTCTTCGGCGGCGCGCTGGCCCTTTTCGGGATTGGAACCCGCGCCCATGCCGTGAGTGAGCTTGTCGCCGATCTGTATTTTCTGCGTCGCCTGAGAAAGATACAGCGCCTGATGATCGGTATTGACCGAAATAAATTCCACTCCCTGAACACCGGAGCGGACCATGCGGTTGACCGCGTTGCCGCCGCCGCCGCCGATCCCTACTACTTTTATCTGAACGTTGTCCACGGTATCGTTATCGAACTGAAACCCCATGAAACTTCCTCCCAAGCGTTTAATATCCTTCTCATACCTATTCTACATCTGATAAATATGATTCTACCACGGGCGAAAAACAAATTCAACCGTAAACATTGGTTTTTACTCTATATTTATGAACTTTTTCGTCGAAACCAAAAAACGCCGCAAGATGTTGCGGTCGGTCGACAGCGCCGTTGGCTGAACGTCAGCTCCTGCGGATGCGCCGGCGGCCAAAGCCTGTCTCATCCGGCGGCAGCAGCCCTGTTTCTATCCAACAGATCCTGGGGAATAAAGACCGCCTCGTCGTTTGACGAATCCGCGTCGGAATAGCTGCGCATGTCGATCTGCCCTTTGGCGCTTTCCCCATAGGAGCCGATGATGGTGCGGATGGTGGTGGCCGCCACCCCCATCTCATAATCGAGGTTGACGTCGCTGCCGAGCAGGATGGTGATCTGGTTTTTCCAGTTCAGCTGTAAATTGCTGGAGTCGGTGACATCCAGCCCCACGATCCCCTCCATCTCGTTTTGGCGGACCGACTCGAGCAGCTTCAGCGCGGCGGCGTACGACCGCTCCTCCAGCGCCTGCTCACCGACCACAGTGGAGGCGATCCTGCCCTGTAACATCATCAGCCCCTCCGGCGGCATTTCACCGGGGGCAAGCCGCTCCACCAGCTTGTTGTTGGCCCCGATCATGAGGAAGCCCTCCTCGGTGGACAGCGCGCCCAGCAGGGTCACCTCGGTGACCGAGATGCGCACATGATCGAAGGAGGGGCTGTCGACCGCCACCTTCTCTATGTAGGGGAAAGCCTCCAAAACCTCTTCCGCCGCTTTTTTCTTGTTGACCGAGAAGACGCTCTGGCCGATAAACACACCGCTTTTCTCGATGATATCCTCCGAGGAATACCGGGTGTCCCCCTCCACCGTTATGTTGCTGACGCCGAAAACGGCTGTCTTGCGTCCATCCTCCGCTCCCGGCACCGGTGTGCGCGGCGCCAGCAGGAGGAAGGCGGTTACCGCTCCCGCCACCAGCAGGAGGGCGACCACGACCGCGACAGCCATATGAAACCGGCTGATGCGCCGCCGCTTTTTCTTTTTCGGCACCTTTTTACCGGCGGCCGCCGTATCCCGGTAGGCGGTCTGCCGCCCCGGCGCCTGTGCTCCTCTGGACGGCTGTGCCCTGCCGGGCGCGCCGGAACCGGCCGTCCGCTTTTGGCCTGAAGGCTTGCGGGCGGCAGTGCCGCGTCCGGTATTCGACGCGTTTTTGACATCCGGGCGGCCGGAAGCCGCCGGCCGCCGGCTCTTATCGTCTTTTTTCATGTACGTCCCTGCCTTTCCCTCCACCTGCGAGCAACCGGCCGCTTACAGGCGGCCTCCCTCACAGATGATGATCCGACGTCCGGCGATTTACTCCTCGCGCCGGATGGAGGCGCCGAGGTTTGACAGCCCTTCCTCCAGGCCGTCGTAGCCCCTGTCCAGATGCTGCAGCGCCGTTATTTCGGTTTCACCGTCCGCTGCCAGGGCTGCGATCACCAGCGCCGCCCCGCCCCGCAGATCGGTGCATTCCACCTGCGCTCCCGACAACCGGGGGACCCCTTCCACCACCGCTACCCGGCCTTCCACCTTGATGCGGGCGCCCAGGCGGGAGAGTTCATCCACGTGACGGTAGCGGTTATCGAAAATCGTCTCGATAAACACACTGGTGCCCTGTGCTACACAGGTCATCGCCATCACCGGCGCCTGCGCGTCGGTGGGGAATCCGGGATAGGGCATCGTCAGCACGCTGGTGACCCGGCTAAGCCTCTCCGGCGCCTCCAGGGTCAGCAGGCGGGAGGCCTCCGACCAGTCGGTGTGGCAGCCCGCCTCCTCAAACGCGGGTAAAACCGAGGCAATCAGGGCCGGATTCGTGCGGGAGAGTACCACCCGTCCTCCCGTTGCCGCCGCCGCGGCCATATAGGTAACCGTCTCGATGCGGTCGGGCAGCACCTGGTGACGGCAACCGCCCAGACGGTCCACCCCTTCTATCGTTATCGTTCCTTCCCCCGCACCGGTGATTCTCGCGCCGCAGGCGTTGAGATAACAGCACAAATCCACGATTTCGGGTTCTCTGGCGGCATTGACGATCACGGTAACGCCTTCCGCCGTGGCGCTGGCCAGCAGGATATTCTCGGTGGCCCCCACGCTGGGCTGTTCCAGCGTAATGGTGGTTCCCTTCAGACGCTGTCCCCGGATATGGCAGTTCAGCCTGCCACGCTCTTCCTCAATGACGAGCCCCAGGCGGCGCAATGCCGCCAGATGCAGGTTGATCGGTCGCGGCCCCAGCTCACATCCGCCGGGAAAGGACAGATGGGCTTCTCCCATCCGCGCCGCGATGGCCCCTAAAAAAACGATGGAGGAACGCATCTCCCGCATCAGGTCATCGGGGATATCGCTGCGGCACAGGCCGGACGGGTCTACCGTGACCACTTCGTCCTGCGCGGTGACCGAACAGCCGAGATAGCGCAGAATAGCCGACGTCGCCCGCACATCGGACAGACGGGGACAGTTGGCAATCTCGCTCGTACCCCCGGCGAGGATGGTGGCCGCCAAAATCGGCAGTACGCTGTTTTTCGCCCCATGGATAACGGCCTCGCCGTCCAGCTTATGTAAGCCTTCAATTATCAGCCTTGACATAGCATGCACCCTTTCGCATTGAAACGGCGTCCGTCTCGGATACGCCTTGCAAGCCATCCTATGCGAAAAGGGGTATACGGGTGAAAATAAGAAAAAATCCACGGAATAATCCGGCTGAAACCCTCTTTTTTTGAAATGGGGATCTAATGCTTACCGGATACGCCGTGCTCCTCCAGCGTCTGACTCACCACGGCGTAAATGCGGTCGTCTGCGTCGGTAATAGCGGACCGACGGGCATTTTCCCCCATCTGGCAGAGCCGTCCTTCGTCGTCCATCAGGGAATGGATAGCTTCCCACAGGGCATCCCCCGTCAGCTCCTTTTCCTCAATGCACAGCGCCGCCCCCTTCTTCACCAGCGCCATGGCGTTGTGATACTGGTGATTTTCCGCCACATTCGGCGATGGGATCAGGATGGAGGGCTTACCTGCAGCAGGCAGTTCGCTCAGCGTCATGGCGCCGCAGCGGCAGATCACCAGATCGGCCGCCGCCATGCAGCGGGACATATCGTCGATGTATTCTCTCACGCGGATCCCCTCGCCGTCAAGGGGGACGCCCCGTTCCTTTAGCCCACGGCACATTTTTTCATACCCGCCGCGGCCCGCTCCGTGGATATGCTGGAGCTCGCCCTCCCGATGGCTGCGCTCCAGCACCTCCGCCATCACGCTGTTGATGCGGTCAGCGCCTAGGCTGCCGCCGTATGAGAGAATCAGCGGCCGGCTGTCCAGACTGAGTTCCCGCCGGGCCTTCTCCCTGTCCGGGTCCACAAAGCCGGGGCCCAGCGGGTTGCCTGTCACCACCACGCGGCAGTCCTCGGGCAGGTAGCGCCGGGCCGCCTCGTCCGCTATGAGGACGGCGTCGGCGCATTTGGCCAGCATTTTCACCGTCACGCCGGGGAAGGCGTTGGATTCGTGGACCAGCACGGGGACGCCCATTTTGGCGGCCCGCCGAAGGACCGGCCCGCTGACATAGCCGCCGGTACCGATGGCGATATCCGGCCGAAACCGTTTGATGATGCGGGAAGCCTCCGCCCCAGAGGTCACGGCGTGAAAAGCGGCGGAAACGTTCCGCCCCACATTCCTGACCGACAGCCGGCGCTGGAATCCCCGCACATCCACTGTTTCAATGGGAAATCCCGCCCCAGGGACCAGCCGGGTTTCCATCCGGCCTTTTGCCCCCACGAACAGGATTTGAGCATCGGGATTTTCTTTTTTGATTTTGCCGGCGATGGCCAGTGCGGGATTGATGTGCCCCGCCGTTCCGCCGCCGGTCATCAGTACGCGCATCGTCTTTTCTCCTTCCGTCCCCTGTGGCTGTTCCTCAGGAGATATCGCCTGCCTGCCGGGCCGTACCCGGCTGTCACGTCTTCTCGTCGCTCACATTCCGCGAGACGGACAGTACGACCCCCATCTGGGTCAGCAGCATCACCAGCGATGTGCCTCCGTAACTGAAGAAGGGCAGGCTGATGCCGGTATTGGGGATCGTATTGGTCACCACGGCGATATTCAGCAGCACCTGAACCCCCACCTGGGTGGTCAGGCCGATTGCCAGCATAGAACCGAACTTGTCGGGGGATTTCATGCCGATGGTAAAGCCGCGCCATATCAGCAAACCGAACAGGACGATTACCAGAACGGCACCGACAAAGCCCATCTCCTCGCAGATGACCGAAAATATAAAATCGTTCTGCGGCTCAGGCAGGAACAGGTGCTTCTGCCGCGATTTGCCGAGACCCTGCCCCATAAAGCCGCCGGAGCCGATGGCGTACAACGACTGGATGGTCTGCCAGGCTTCGTCCCGATTGGTCTGGTAGGCTTCGAAGGGATGCAGCCACACATTGATGCGGTCCTGCTCATACCCCTTGATGAACACCATGTAGATGACCGCCGCCACGCCGCCGCCCATGGTCAGCAGCAGATAAAGCACCCGCGTACCGCCGATGTACATCATGATCATGCCGATGCCCAGCAGCAGGATGGTACCCGACAGGTGGGGTTCGAGAAACACTAATCCGCAGGTTACACCCAATATGGCAATGAATGGCAGAAATCCGCGGGTCAGTGTGTTCATTTTTCGGTGATTGAGTGATATCAGGTGGGCGAACAGCAGAATCATGCCGAACTTGGCGACTTCCGAGGGCTGAAACTGCAATCCCGGCAGCCGGATCCAGCGATGGATCCCCGAACTGTCGGGCAGGAACAGCACCACCGCCAGCAGCACATAGGACACGAACATGATGGGGATGGCAAAGTGGTGCAGGATGTGGTAGTCCACCGTCGAGACCACCAGCATGGCGACCACGCCGAGCACCGCGAAGGCCAGCTGCTTCTTGATAAAAAAGAAGCTGTCCCCATCGTTCCAGTAAAAGGAATACGCGTAACTGGCGGAAAACTGGCTGATCAGCCCCACCGCCAGGATAATCATCAGAATGATGAGAAAGGGCATGTCAAAACCGTTGGCTACCGCGAAAAAGCGCCGTTTCTTTTTCGTTTTTTCCGGCACCGCCGCCCGGCGCATCGTACCGGCGCTGCCGGCCCTTCCTCCGCTGCCGTTTCCGCCGGACACGCCCGTTCGTGACGCCATTCCCATTCCCCCTTTCTTGCTATCGCTCCCGTTTTGTATATCCAGAATTTCCTATTGGTTTATTATGTCCGCCTCTTCTAAAATATGCGTCCTATCCCGCTGTCATACATACAGCAGCAGCATGGACACCGCCGCTCCTACCAGGGTGATGAGGGAAAACACCGTGACGATGCGGTTTTCGCTCCATCCCGACATTTCAAAATGATGATGGATGGGACTCATCTTGAACAGGCGCTTGCCGTGAGTGATTTTAAAATACCCCACCTGCAAAATCACCGACGCCGCCTCCACCAGATAAATAATTCCCACCGGGATCAGCAGCAAAGGCCGGCCCATGCCGAAGCCCAGCGCGCACAGCACCCCCCCGATGAACAGGGAGCCGGTATCCCCCATAAACACTTTGGCCGGGTGGAGGTTCCACATCAGGAATCCCGCCAGAGAACCGGCGAAAACCGCGGCGATCAGGCCCATCTGGAAATACCCCACCAGACCGGCCGCCGCCACGAAAAACAGGCAGGCCACAAAGCTCACCGTACCGCACAGGCCGTCCACGCCGTCGGTCAGGTTGACCGCGTTGGTGCCCAGGGCGATCACGAATACACAGAAGGGGATGAACCATAGTCCCATGTCTACCTGCCCGACGAAAGGCACTTCGATCACCGTGCCGCCGGCCATATACAGCCACAGGGCATAGGCGGTACCCACCAGCAGCTGGCAGAACATCTTTTGCTTATCGGTCAGGCCCAGGTTCCGTTTTTTAACCACCTTGATATAATCATCCAGAAAACCGATACCGCCGCAGCACAGCGCCATCAGCAGGCCGGCGAACATACGGGTGCGCGTCAGGGCCATCTCCGCGGAGACCTTGAGGGGGAGGAACCACTCACAGACGAGCCAGGCGATCAGCAGCACCGCCACGGTGGATACGATAAATAGTAAACCGCCCATCGTGGGGGTCCCCTGCTTCTTTTTATGCCAGGAAGGCCCTTCGTCCCGGATGACCTGTCCAAACTTCAGCCGGTGCAGCATCGGTATCATCAGCTTGCCCAGCAGGGCCGCCAGCAGAAAAGCCGCCAGCGCCGAAACGATCAGCACCGTCATTCCCGTAATATCCATTGAAACCTCCACCGCTTTCCGCAGGGAAAAGCGGCCCTCTCGTCCGCTCCCCCTTCAGTATACAGGGCACCTTCCCCCATTCAGGGAGGAAATAACTCCCAAATGCCCGTCTTTCAGCTGTTTCTCAGCCCTTTGCCGCGGGCGTTCCGCCCTCCGGCGGTCCCGAAAGGCTCTCCAGGATTTCGGACACGATCTCCCGTTCGTCCATGTGGTGGATTTCGGTTCCCACCACCTGATAGGTTTCGTGGCCCTTGCCCGCCAGCAGGAGGGTGTCCCCCGGACGGGCGTTTTCGATGGCCCACCGGATAGCCGCCGGACGGTTTTCCACCACTTTATAGGGGGTTTTTCCGCCCTGTATGCCCGCCAGGATATCCTCGATGATCTTCAGCGGCTCCTCGGTCCGCGGATTGTCCGACGTAACCACCAGAAAATCCGACCACTGGGCGGCGATCTGTCCCATCTGAGGCCGTTTTCCCTTATCCCGGTCGCCTCCGCAGCCGAACAGGGTCACCAGACGGCCGGCACAGCACTCCCGCATGGTCCTGCAGATATTGACCAGACCGTCCGGCGTGTGGGCATAGTCGATGACGATGGTAAAATCCCGGCCAGTGGGAACAATTTCCGCGCGGCCGCGCACCCCTTTGATTTCTCCCAGCGCCTCCGCCACACGGCGTAGGGGCAGCCCCAGCACACAGGCGCAGGAGGCGGCCGCCATGGCGTTATACACCGAAAACTGGCCGGGGATCATCAGCCGGACCCGGCCGATGTCGCGGGCGCCCACCAGCTCAAAATCGCTGCCGTCCGGCCGCGGGCACACATTACGCGCCGTATAATCCGCCTTGTCATTACCAATTGAATAGGTGACCACCGGGCATTCCAGCCCTTCGGTCATCTGGCTGCTCCAGGAATCGTCCCGATTGATTACCGCCGTGCGGCAGATGCGGAACAGGCGCTTTTTAGCCTGAAGATAGTTTTCCATGGTCCCATGGTAATCCAGATGATCCTGGGTCAGATTGGTAAAAACCGCCGCGTCGAAGTAACAGCCCTCTACCCGGTCCTGATCCAGCGCGTGGGAGGAAACCTCCATAACGGCGTAGGTACAGCCTTCCGCCAGCATCAGCGCCAGCATGCTCTGCAGGTCGTAGGGATCGGGCGTGGTGTGTCCCGATGGCAGTGCCCGGTCCCCGATCATGTTCTGGATGGTGCCCACCAGCCCTACCTTGTGGCCGCAGGCCTCCAGAATCCCCTTGAGCATATACGAAACGGTGGTTTTCCCATTGGTGCCGGTGATTCCCACCAAATGAAGCCGCTCGGCGGGACGGCCGAACCAATTGGCGCACATCCGCGCCCAAGCGGAGCGGGAGGCCGGCACCAGCACCTGATGGGGGCACCCGGTGTCCCGTTCGGCGATGATCGCCACGGCGCCCGCTTCGGACGCCTGCCGCGCATAGTCGTGGCCATCCATTTTGACGCCATTGATGCACATAAAGGCCCACCCCGGTTTGACCCGGCGGGAATCGCAGGTGATCCCCTCGATGTCCTGTTCAAAATCCGGCCGTACAATATCCCGCATCAACTGTGAAAGCTTCATAAGCCACAACCTTTCTCTCCCCGGCAGGGCGCAAACGGCCTCTTCCGGGTTTGTGCACCCGCATCCTCCGCTCCGGCCGTTGAAGGCCGAAGCTGTTTTTCCACCTGACGGCGTCCGGGCCGGCGTCGTCAGGCGATGTTGTCCTCGTAAATGAATTTGACCTCAACCACCGTGCCGGGTTCTACCTCGGTGCCGGCCGCGATGTTCTGGCTGCCGCCCTTGGCCTCCCCCTGGGTGCCGACGTTGTCCGCGCCGGACATGACACCGGAGATTTGCAGGTTGATATTCGCGGCCGCCGCCGCCTGATTAGCCTGGGACAGGGTTTTACCGTTGAAATCAGGGACTACGGCCTTCTTTTCAGCGCCACTTTCCTCGGTATACAATACCACCGTGCCGTTTTTGGGGATGGAGGAACCGGCTTCAGGCACCTGCCGCAGTACGGTGGAACCGGTACCTACCACCGTGTAGTTCAGGGAGCTGTTGGTTATCATGTTCTGGGCTGCTGAAACCTCTTTGTCCTTGACATCGGGGGTCGTGCGGTTCATGTTGGCCAGCTCCTCCTCGGTATACACCGGCTCGATACCGAGATAGGGCAGCGCGTCGGCCAGGACCTTCTGTGCCACCGGGGCGGAGATGGTGCCGCCGAAATTCACCGGCGCGTGGGGCTCGTCGAGAAGCACCAGAATCGCCACCTGAGGGTCGTCTGCCGGCGCAAAACCGGAGAAGGAGGCAACCACGTCCTTTTTGACGCCTTCCGCCACCTTCTGGTCGGTCTTGTCGGAGGTACCGGTCTTGCCCGCCACGCGGTAACCGGCCACATACGCGTTTTTGCTGCCGCCGCCGTTGACCGCGTCAGCCAGGATTTTAGCCATACGGGAGGAGGTGTCGGAGGAAATTACCTGCCGCTTGACCACCGGTTCCACGTTTTTGACCACATTGCCGTCCGAGTCGATCACCTGTTTGACCACGTAAGGCTGCATCAGCTTGCCGCCGTTGGCCGCGGCGCACATGGCGGTAATCATCTGGATCGGGGTCACCTTGAAGGTTTGGCCGAAGGAGGACGCCGCCAGCTGGGATTCGCCCAGTTCGTTCGCGTCGTGGTACAGGATATCGGTAACCTTGGATTCGCTGAGCATATCAATACCGGTTTTTTCAGTGAAGCCGAAGCCGGTAAAGTATTTGAAGAAGGCTTCTGCCCCCACCCGCTCACCGATCTGAATAAAGGCGGGGTTGCAGGAGTTGGAGATACACTTGGGGAAGGTCTGCAGCCCGTGGCCGCTGGTTTTGTGGCAGTTCATGCGGGCGCCGCCGCGCATCAGGAAACCGCCGCAGTTGAAGGTGGTCGACTCGTCCACCACACCCTCTTCCAGGGCCATGGAGGCGGTGAACACCTTGAATACCGAGCCTGGCTCATAGAAATCGGAGATGGGTTTGTTGACCCACTGCGCCTGCCGCGCCGCCTTGAGGGCGTCCGCCTGTTCGTCCCCCGCCAGTTGAGCGATAGCTGCCGCCGTGTCGGGATTGGCGATGGTCATGGGGTCGTTGAGGTCGAAGCCGCCCTCGGTGGCCATTGCCAGAACAGCGCCGGTATTCACATCCATGACGATGGCAGCGCCGCGGTTGGTGGCTCCGACCTCTTTCACGGCGTTGGCCAGATACTTTTCCGCGTATCGCTGGACGACGCTGTCGATGGTGAGCACCAGGCTGTTGCCATCCTCGGCATCCACCGTCTTTTCAAATTTCAGGGCGGTGGGCATGTCGTCCCCCCACCCGTTTTTCGCCGTGACGATCCGCCCCGGCTTGCCCGCCAGCGTCTCCTCGTAATACGCCTCCAGCCCGTACAGGCCATAGTTGTCGGTGCCGGTAAAGCCCAGCACCGGGGACAGCATGGTGGCGTTGGGATAATAGCGCTTGTAATCCTCGATCACGCGGAACACGCCGGTCAGTTTGTTGTTCTGAATCCAGTCGGACAGGGTATCCCGCAGCGCCAGCTCGATTTTGGATTTGACCACCTCGTATTGAGAGGAAACCTTCTGGGTTTTTTCCAGCAGTTTGTCGTGATCCACATTCAGCATGACCGACAGTTCGTCGGCAATCTTCTGCCGCGTGGCGTCGTCGGGGATATCCTTGGGTGACATGATGACCGTCCACACGGTAGCCGACTGGGCCAGCGGGGTCATATTGGTATCGTATATGGATCCCCTTTTCGGGGAGATAATGCTGTCGCTGAGCTGCTGAGAAACCGCCTTCTGCTGCCATTCATCCCCCTGCGCGATTTGCAGCACGGCCAAACGGCCGGTAATGGCGGTAAAACAAAATCCGATCAATATCACCAGCACCACCACAGAGCGGCGCCACATCTGCCGGGTGGGCGCTTTGGTGGTGATCTCCTTTTTTCCCGCTTTCGCCATCGATATCCGTCATCCTTTCTGTCGTCCGAGGGACGACGCCGTACCGCACCGCTGCCTGTTTATCCTCCCCGGAAAGAACAAGGAGAGAGTCAAGACCGTCATCCCAACTCTCACCCCTTATGCCGCGCTTTCATCCTCAATACCCAGCCGGGTTCCTCACCACATTCTTATTGGACTACTGAAACAGGTATGCCAGCTCGCTGAAAAAATTTGAAATTGAGTCCCCGATGGATTCCAACAAACCTTTCTTTTCCGGTTCCGCGACCTCTACCTCGTCGCCGCCCTGAACGGTGATGTATTGGATTTGACCTGGGTCCACCTTCTGCATACCCAGCACCTGGGTGGCGTAGTCCTCCACCTGCTGGGCGGAGGTCTTGGCTGCCAGTTCGGAGGTCAGCCGCACATGCTCGCTCTGCAGGTTGTTCAGCTCCTGCTGCTTTGCCTGCATCTGGCTGTCCATTTCGGTCAGGTGGACGCGGCAGGCGATGATCATTCCCACCGCCAGCACGGCCAGCGCCGCCATAAGCAGGGTGGTGGCTGTGTTGACCATCGACTGTATGCGGGTCCGCTTCATCTGCGCTTTGTCTTCTTTTTTGTTGGGCACCAGCTTGACGATCTTGGCCTGTTTGGGTTCAAACAGCGACAGATCGTAGGCCTCGCTCCCCCGGCTCATCCCTGCCATGGCAGTCCTTCCTTTCCTCTTCTCGTCCTATTGATCCTCATAAGGGGCATGCAGCCGTTCGATGCAGCGCAGTTTGGCGCTCCGGCTGCGCGGATTTTCCATCAGTTCGTTTTCGGCCGCCTGTGCGGGCCGACGCAGCACCAGACGGGCCGCGGGGGTGCGTCCGCAGACGCAGGCGGGGAAATCAGGCGGGCAGACACAGCCGCGGCACAGAGCGGCGAACCGCTGCTTCACCATCCGGTCCTCCAGGGAATGGAAGGTGATTACCGCCAGTCTTCCCCCATCCTTCAGGCAGCGAAAGGCGGTGTCCAGCGCCGCCGACAGACAGGTGAGTTCACCGTTGACCTCGATGCGCAGCGCCTGAAATACCCGGCGGGCGGGATGTCCCTCCCGCCGCGCGAAGGCCGGCACCGCCTCCCGGATAACAGCGACCAGACGGCCGGTGGTCACGATGGGTTCCCGCTCCCGTTCCCGCACGATGGCGCGGGCGATAGGACGGGAAAACTTCTCTTCGCCGTAGCGGAAGAAAATATCACTGAGAGAGCTTTCCGGCAGGGTGTTGACCAGATCGGCAGCCGTGGCGCCCTCCTGGCTCATCCGCATATCCAGCGGCGCGTCGTCGTGATAGGAGAATCCCCGTTCCGGTGTGTCCAGTTGGTGGGAGGAGACTCCGATATCCATCAGGATACCGTCCACCATGCCGGCATCGGCGCCCAGCACCGTCTCCATCTCGGTGAAGTTGGCCCGCACCACCCGTGCAGGCAGCCCTTCCAGCCGGGCGGAAGCTTCTGCCACGGCGTCGGGGTCCTGATCGAGGGCAATCAAACGCCCTCCCCTGTTTTTATCCAACAAAGAGGCGATGGCATGGGAGTGTCCGCCGCCGCCGGCCGTACCGTCAAGATACAGGCCGCCGGGGGTGACCGCCAGCGCCTGCAGGGTTTCCCCCAGCAATACCGGGCGGTGATAGCCGCCGGGTTTCTCCCGGTTCATCGCTTTTCCTCCCCTGCGTCCGACACCGTCTATGCGGCCATCAGAAGCCCAGCTCCATAAACTCCGCCTCTACCTCTTCTGGGGTCATGCTGCCGCTGTCCTCTTCATAGGCGTCGGGGTTCCAGATTTCCGCCCGGTTGCCCGCGCCGATGACCAGCGCCTCCTTCTCCAGCCGCGCATAGGCCAGCAGGTGGCGGGGCAGCAGGATGCGCCCCTGCGAATCCACCTGCACGTCGGCGGCGTTGGCGGACAGATAGCGCTGCAGCTTGCGGGCCTTGGTCATGGGCATAGCCGCCAGGCCCTCCTGAAGCTTGTCCCATTCCTCGAGGGAGTACAGGCTGACGCAATGATCCATCACGGCCGCGGCGATAAAGGCATCGCCCAGCTTCTCTCTCAGCTTCGCGGGCACGAACAGGCGCCCCTTGGCATCGATATTGTGTTGGTATCGTCCGTACAGCATGGAGACTCCTCTGTTGTCCCTGGTTTCCTTTGCGGACGGGTGTCGTTTCCTTCTTCACACCCGGATGGTGGAAAACTCGGTGGAAAGAGTTGAAACTCACCACTCTCCACCACTTAGCCCTACTTTCCGCCACTTCTTTGTCATTATACCGGCTCTACTGATAAATTGCAAGTAGCGCGTCCAACTTTTATGACGGGGCGTTCCGCCGAAAAGACCGGCTTACCGTCAGTGTTTGCTCTTCTTTGAGCCAAGCGGCGGCCTTTCCTGGTAATCATTTACTTTTCCCCTGATTTCGCTCAAAAGGCCGTCCCGCTCCCCGGCCGCGGGGGAAGCGGGACGGCGGCGGTTGCCAAACGGGTCGGATTTGACAAGCCTGCCATAATTTTGGTATACTATGGTTTACCTTAAAATTAGAAGACGCGAACCGTACTCGCCGGACCACAGAGAAAAAGGAGGAATTTTATGGCCAGCATGCTGCCTAAACTCAATGAAAAATCGGGACTGCTCGAGCTTGGCTTCCAGTTTACCGACGTTCAGAACCCCAACCTGTTCCGCAACATGTATCCCTACAACGATATCCCCAAGCTGATCTTCAACCACCGCATCGTTCCCATGAACCTGCCGGAGAAGATTTACATAACCGACACCACCTTCCGCGACGGACAGCAGGCCCGCTCCCCCTACACGGTGGAGGAAATCTGCGATCTCTTCACCCTGCTGCATAAACTGGACAACGGCAGCGGCATCATCCGCCAGACCGAGTTCTTCCTGTATTCCCCCAAGGATAAGGAGGCGGTGATAAAATGTCAGGAGCTGGGCTATGACTTCCCCCAGATCACGGCGTGGATCCGCGCGAAGAAGGAAGACTTCCAGATCGTCAAAGATATGGGGCTGAAGGAGACCGGCATCCTCGTCTCCTGCTCCGATTATCATATTTTTAAGAAAATGCACTGGACCCGCAGCGAAGCGCTGAGAAACTACCTGTCGGTGGTCGAGTCCGCGCTGGAGGCGGGGATCGTGCCCCGCTGCCACTTCGAGGACATCACCCGTGCCGATTTTTACGGCTTTGTGCTGCCCTTTGCCGAGAAGCTGATGGAAATGTCCCGCGACGCCGGTATCCCGGTGAAGGTGCGCGCCTGCGACACGCTGGGCCTGGGTTCCTCCATCCCCGGCGTGGTGCTGCCCCGCAGCGTCCAGCAGATCATGTACGGCCTGACCAACTATTCGGGCGTGCCCTCCGAGTACCTCGAGTGGCACGGCCACAACGACTTCTACAACGCGGTGCCAAACGCTGTCACCGCCTGGCTGTACGGCTGCGCCTCGGTCAACGCCTCCCTCCTCGGCATCGGCGAGCGGACCGGCAACACCCCACTGGAGGCCATGGTCATCGAATACTGCCAGCTCAAGGGCAACAACGGCGGCATGAACCTGCGGGTCATCACCGACATCGCCAACTACTTTGAGAACGAGCAGCATTTCGAGATTCCGCCCCGCACCCCCTTTGTGGGCCGCGCCTTCAACGCCACCCGTGCCGGCATCCACGCCGACGGCCTGCTGAAGGACGAGGAAATCTACAACATCTTCAATACCACCGACATTCTGGGCCGTCCGCCAATCGTGGTGGTGGACGCTCATTCCGGCGCCGCCGGCATCGCCGCGTGGATCAACACCTACTACTCCCTGTCGGACGGCGACGTGATCGACAAACGGGACGAGGGCGTTCAGCGTATCAAGGAGTGGATCGACGGCGAATACGCCGACGGCCGCACCACCGTCATCGGCGATGCCGAAATGGAGCAGCAGGTGAAAAAGCACCTGCCCCGCCTGCTCACCCTGCGCGAGAGCCGCTCGGAATAAACCGGCCGTGGTACATGTTCCCCGCCATATTCAGCGTCCTGCCGGCAAACGGCAGGACGCTGATTTTTACCCTACCGGTTTTCCCGTCATTCGTGTATAATGAAACCATATCCGGCTTCCCGTCATGAGACAGTGAGCCGCGAACGTCATTGCATTATAAGAAGGAAAGGCAGGATTTCCCATGCAGGTCTTTACCGAAACCCTCTCCGCCGACGGCGCGGTCACGCTGACCGCGTATCTCCAGGTGGACAGCCCCGACATCCCCAACTATCACACCCGTCCCGCCGTGCTGATTTTTCCCGGCGGAGCCTACCGCGTCCTCTGTGAACGGGAGGGGGAGCCCATCGCCCTGTCCTTTCTGGCGCAGGGATACCACGCCTTCGTGCTGCACTACTCCATCGGGGAGGGCAAGCGATTCGAGGACCCGCTGCGGGACGGGGAAACCGCCCTGCGCCTGATTCGCTCCCATGCCGAGGAATGGCGGGTCATCCCCGATCAAATCGCGGTCTGCGGCTTTTCGGCGGGCGGCCATCTGGCCGCCGCCATGGGCACCGTCGCACAGGAACGGGCCAACGCCCTTGTTCTGTGCTATCCCTGTATATTGGAGAGCATGAGCGCCCTTTTCCCCTTTACGGCGCCCTCCCTCGACAAGGCGGTGGACAAGGACACCCCGCCCACCTTTCTCTTCCACACACGGGACGACGATGCGGTGCCGGTGGAAAACCCCCAGCGTTTCGCCGCCGCCCTCGACCGGGCGGGCGTTCCCTTTGAACTGCATATCTTCGCCTCCGGCCGTCATGGCCTGGCTCTGGCTAATCGTCAGACCAGCTGCGGCTGTGATGGCCTGATGAGCCGATCAGTCTCCCACTGGTTCCCCCTGTGCTGCGACTGGCTGGAGCAGGTCTTTCACCTGTGACGCTCTCCTGCCGCAACAGGCATCTAAGCCGGCCCCCGATGGGGCCGGCTTTTTGTTTGAATGTCTAAATATTGCCTTCCACATCTTCCCTTTCGATATGGGATGCGGTATACTGTCGGTGTAACCGCCGTACCGGTGTTTTACCAGCTGGAAGAATCGTCTGCCGGAACGATGCCCCTTCCTCTGCTTGTGGAACCGGTTCTTCCGCCCTTTCGTGAAAATCAAAGTATTCTGTAAATAAAAGGAGGAAATATCTTGACGACCGAACCGAAAATTCAGCAGCTGATGGACGATTACGGCCATTGGTTCGACGACGACCGATGGATGGAGCTGGGCCGTATGACCGGTCGGCACACCCCTTACCGGGAGCTGTTCACCCCGATGACGGTCAATCGCACCACCATCAAAAACCGCATTGTGATGGCTCCCATGGGCAACATCTGCATGTGCGAGGAAACCGGACGCCCCAACCAGAAGATGATCAGCTATTTCATCGAGCGGGCCAAGGGCGGTGCCGGCCTGATCACCTCGGGGCTGGTGCCGGTCAGCTTCGGCATCGATCACTCCATCATCGAGCTGGATAAGCTGTCCTACTTCCCCCGTATCGACCGGTCCCGTACCGTGTTCGCTGCGTGGCGCGATCTGGCCGCCGGCGTCCACTCCTATGGATCGAAGTTCTTTATCCAGCTCACCCCCGGCCTGGGCCGGGTAGGCAATCCCCAGTGCCTGATCAATTCGCTGAAATTCCCCGTCTCCGCCTCCTTTAACCCCAACTTCTATATGGCGCAGGTGCCCTGCCTGCGCCTGTCGGGCCACAAGCTGAAAAAGATCATCCACAACGCGGGCCAGGCCGCCGCCGACGCCCACGCCGCCCATATCGACGGCGTATACCTCCACGGACACGAGGGTTATCTGCTGGAACAGCTGACCAACCCCGCCTTCAACCGGCGCAAGTTGGGGCATTTTGCCGACTGGCAGGCCTTCGGCATCGACATGGTGAAGGAAATCCGCCACCGGGTGGGCGACGCTTACCCCATCATGTACCGCATCGACCTGTCACTGGCGCTGAACGAGACCTACGGCGACCGGATGAACAGCGGCGACCTGAAGAAATTCCGCAACGGACGCACCATCGAAATGACCCTGGAATACATGAAGAATCTGGTGGATGCCGGCGTGGATATGTTCGACGTGGACCTGGGCTGTTACGACAACTGGTGGCTGCCCCATCCGCCGGGAGCCATGCCGCCCGGCTGCTTCCTGGAGGTTTCCAAGATCGTCAAGGATTACTTTGCAAAACATAAGATCAAATCCAACGCCGGTCAGGACGTCCCGGTGGTGGGCGTGGGCAAACTGGGCTACCCCGACCTGGCGGAGTCCGCCCTGCGGGACGGCCTGTGCGACATGGTTATGCTGGGCCGTCCCCTGCTGGCCGACCCCCAGTGGCCCAATAAGGTGTACAGCGGCCGGGTGGACGAGATCATCCCCTGCATCGGCTGTCAGGAGGGCTGCCTGAACGAATTTGTGGAGGGCGGCCATCCCCAGTGCGCGGTCAATCCCCGCACCGCTTTCGAGGACGTGTATCCCGAGCAGCTGACGCCGGCGGAACAGCCGAAGCGGATTGGTGTGGTCGGTGCGGGCCCGGCGGGGGTGATGCTGGCCGTCACCGCCGCCCGGCGGGGCCACCATGTCCAGCTTATCGAAAAGAGCGGCCGGATCGGCGGCCGCCTCATCCCTGGCGGAGTGCCGAAAATCAAGTTCGACGTGGAGAATTACCGCCAGTATCTGGAGCGGCTGGTGGAGCGCACCGGCGGCGAATACGACCTGCAATTCCTGCCCGGCGTCAGCGCCGACGCCGACTGGCTGCAGGAACAGGGCTACGACGCGGTGGTGATGGCGGTAGGCTCCTCCGAATTTCAGCTCAAGCTCCCCGGCGTGGAACAGGCCAATCTGGTGCAGGCCACCGAGCTGCTGGTCAAACCGGAGCTGGCTGCCACGGCCAAAAAAGTGGTGGTCATCGGCGGCGGCGTGGTGGGCTGCGAAACCGCCTTCTGGCTGCGCAAGGAGCTGGATAAGGAGGTCAAGCTGGTAGAAATGACCCCCCATATCATGAAGGGGGTCTGCACCGCCAACCGGGGCTACCTGATCCACTATCTGGACGAGGCGGGGGTCGATCTGCTCACCTGCACCCGTGTCACCGGTTTCGAGAAGGGAGGTGTGCAGGTGATGTGCAACGAATCTACTACCGTCCCCGACCCCACCGTCACCTGGCACCCCATCCTGCCCGAAAATGTGGAAAACCCTCTGGCTCCCCGGCTGAAGGTGGAGGAAAAACCCCTGACACTGCCCGCCGACCTGGTGGTGATCGCCGCCGGCGGCCGCCCCGACGACGCTTT
The DNA here is from genome assembly GCA_022800315.1 of Clostridiales bacterium. GTDB lineage: Bacteria > Bacillota > Clostridia > Oscillospirales > Acutalibacteraceae > Avimonas_A. Next base: position 5,466 of record JAAWQC010000034.1, on the reverse strand, counting down.
GTTCCTGGAGGCGCAGCGCCTGCACCTGGCCGACGAAGTGTACAACATCGGCGACAGCTTCCACGTGGGCAAGGTGCATGAGGCGGTCCGTTCCGCCTACGCCCTCGCCCTGTCCCTCTGATTTTATATCAAGTGAAATACAACGGGAGGATTTCCGCAGGAATCCTCTCTCAGAGGTTCCTCAAAACCTGCTTTTCCTCCCCATCAAAAGGAACCGCTGCCTATTACATAGAGAAAGGTTGATCTTTCATGGGTACCGCCATGGAAACCCGGACCAAAATGACCCTGACGCCGGAGGAAACCGAAATTCTGAACGGCAGTCAGGGCGAGGTCATGGCCAAAATCCTGAAAACCCTCGTCATGTACGGCGAAACCTTCGGCGCAGATAAGCTGGTGCCGGTCTCCGGGCCGGGCCATCTGGTCACCTCCTTCGGCATTTCGGTGATGTCCGCCACCTTCGATGTGATGGATGAGCTGATCGCCGCCGGTGTGAAGGCAAAATTTCCCTTCACGGTGGACCCCCGTCCCCTGGACTTCGAGAATGTCCCGTGCAGCCTGCTGCAAAATGTCGTGTTCCGTGTCATGTACGGCAAGCAGAAGTATTACGAGGACCAGCTGACCAAGCTGGGACTGAAAAGCGCCGACTCCTTCACCTGTACCTGCTACATGCCCGAGGTGGGCAACCAGCCGAAGCGGGGGGATATCCTCAGCTGGTCGGAATCCTCCGCCGTGGTGTACGCCAATTCGGTGCTCGGCGCCCGCTGCAACCGCAACTCCGCCTTCATGGACCTGTTCGGGGCCATCGTGGGCAAGGTGCCCAACTTCGACCTGCTCACCGACGAGGGGCGGAAAGCCCGCTGGGTCATCGAGGTGAAGACCTCCCAAAAGCCGGAGGCGCAGGTGCTGGGCAGCGCCATCGGCCTCAAGGTGATGGAGGCCGTCCCCTATATCCGGGGGCTGGACGTCTTCCTCGGCGGCGAGCTGAACGACGAAGCGAAGGCCTACCTGAAGGATATGGGCGCGGCCAGTGCCTCCAACGGCGCGGTGGGTCTGTACCACGTGGCGGGCCTCACCCCCGAAGCGGCGGAGCTGGGCGACGCCCTCATCGCCGACGGCGCCCGTACCTACGTCATCGACGACGCGGAGCTGAAACGGGTGAAGGACAGCTATCCCGTCATCTGGGAGAACCCGGACGCCCGGCCCAAGCTGTGCTTCATCGGCTGCCCCCATCTGTCCCTCTCCCAACTGGAGGAGTGGACCGAGCGGGTGGAGGCGGGGCTGAAGGCTTCCGGCGCTTCCCGCCTGACCATCAAGACGGTGCTCACCGCCGCCCCCGCCGTGCTGGAGGAATTCAAAAAGACCCCTTACTTCAGCCGCCTGCGGGCCACCGGCGCGCGGCTGTCCTATATCTGCCCGCTGATGTACATGAACAACCCGATGTGCAAGACCCTGCCGGTGATCACCAATTCCAACAAGCTGCGCACCTATACCTCTTCCCGCTATTACACAAGCGACGAGATCACCGCCCTCATCTGCGGCGGTACGAAATAAGAAGGGTGGGATGATAGATGAAAAAAACCTTTGTCGGCCGTCCGGTCGTCCCCGGTGAGGTGACTGCTCCCTGCGTGGTGTCCCACGGCGGCTTCAACACCCTCGCCAGCTTTCAGAAAAGCCTGCTGGCCAAGTCGAAAAACGCCGTCTGCGGCGACCAGAACAACGCCGACCTGTACAACAAGCCCCTGACCGGCCAGGCTCTCTGCCTGCCCCAGACCATCGGCTCCACCACCGGCGGGCTGGTGCTGCACACCGCCTGCTCCATGGGGGTGGCTCCCGCCGCCATGCTGTTCTCCGAGCCCATCGACTCCCTGGCCGCCGCCGGCGCCATCCTGGCCGACGTGTGGACCGAGCACAGCATGCCCACCGTGGACAATCTGGGACAGGATTTTCTCGACACGGTGAAGGATGGCATGACCATCACGGTGGCCGCCGACGGCACCGTGACGGTGGAAGGCTGATTCCCGGCAAGATCAACTGCAAGGAAAGCCCCCGGCTGTGTCCGACGCGCTGCGCGGGCCGCCGGGGGCTTTTTAAGAAAAACCTGTTCCTTTCCAACCTTTTTTCCCGTCCGGTGTCTTATCAGACAGAAGCGCTTCACGGAGGTACCTCATGGAACACAGACAATCGCCCGAAGAGACGGCCGCCGCCTGCCTGAACCCCCTGTACCGGTATCTGCGGGGAAAAACCGCCTGTCTGCAGGACGCGGAAGACCTGACCCAGGAAATTCTGATGCGGTATTACCGCGCCCTGTGCGCCGCGGCGGACGACGGGCGGAAAATCGCCGCGCCGGAGGCCTTTCTGCGCATTATAACGCGGAACACCCTCGCCAACTACTACCGCGGGAGGTCCCGCAGCTTCATCGGCGCGGGCCCGCCCGACGAAAACCTCCCCGACCGGGACCTCCCCCTCCCCGGCGACCGGCTGGAGCGGGAGGAATCAGCCGAACGGCTGCGGGACAGCGTTGCCCGCCTGTCGTCACAGCAGCGCCGGATCGTCCTGCTGTATTACTACCACGGGAAAAAACAACGGGAAATCGCGGAGCTGCTGGGGATACCGGCAGGCACGGTCAAGTGGCATCTCAGCCGGGCGAAGGATGAATTGCGGAAAGGAATGAAGGCCATGAAAACAGTGGAACATCTAAAATTTGACCCCGTCCGGCTGTGCATGCTGGGTATCAGCGGTTCGGTTGGCAGCAGCGGATGCGGCACCGATACCTACCTGCGCGGCGCCTTGGCCCAAAACCTGGCCTATGCCGTCTACCGGCAGGCCCGAACGATCAATGAAATAGCCGACCTGCTGGGGGTATCCCCCGTCTACGTGGAGAGCGAGGCCGCCTGTCTGGCGGACAACGGCTTCCTGCTGCGGCAGGGGGACCGGTATCTGGCGAACCTGCTCATCGACGAACCCGACGCCGAGGTCGAGCGGCTGAAGGACGAACTCTACACCGCCGCCGCCCGCCTGACGGCGAACGCCCTGTTCGACGAATTGTCGAGCAGCTCCCTGCTGTCGGACGCCAGCCTCTGCTATCCTGACGGCGACCGGAACTTCCTGATGTGGACCCTTCCCCTCTACCTCCTCGCCAACACCGGCGAAGAGGAGGATACCGTCTCCTTCGAACAGGCGGCCACCCTGCGGCCCGACGGCGGCCATTACATCGCCAGCGCCTGCGTGGTGGACGAGGCAGGGGAGGCGCCGCCCCGGCTGCTTATGGAAGGCTGGTGCGGGCCCATGTGGAACGAGCGGGACGGCCTGACCCTGTGGCAGGTCAACACCCCCTGGTGCGATCGCCTGGTGGATTTCCACACCTATGTCTCCCTGTGCGAACGGGGCCTTTCCCTGATGCGGCGTTTTTACGCCGGTGAATCCCTGTCCCCCGACGACATCGCCTTCCTCGTGGAGCAGGGACTGCTTCGGCACACGGTCCCCGGCGGTTTCTCTCCCGCCGTCGCCGCGCTGCGAGGCGGCAAAATCCGTGACGCCCTGCTGGAGCTGGGACGGCGGGTCCGCAGCGGCCACCGCGACGCCCTGCGGCCCTATGTCCAGCGGTACCGGCAGGCGCTGCTCGACCGCACCCCTCCCCAGATGCATACCGCTCGGCGCTATTCCCTCCAGTACCTTCTCAGCGCCGACAGTAATTTCCTGTTCTACGCCCTCCACGAATGGCTGGAAAGCGGCCGTTTACAGCCGCCGGCCGAAAAACAGCGCCGGTCGCTGACCACCCTGCTGATCGCGCCCCACTAGCGGCGGCACACCGGATAGTAAAGGGGGCTCATCCTGCGGATGAGCCCCCTTTCGACCGATTATCTGTATATTGGTCAATATATTTTACTATATGTATTACAGTCCCTGCTCCTTGAGTCCCGCTGCAACCTTCACGTAAAACTCTCTCACGTCGAAATCGGGCAGGTCGGTGCGGCGCAGGTCGATCATATCGCCGTGGGAAATCCCGCGCCGCCCCCGGGGTTCCAGCAGGCCCAGGCTGTTTCCCCACACTGCCGAGGCGGGGGAAACCAGCCCGTCGTTGTCCCCCTCGTAGTGACGGACGATCCGGTAGGTGAGTTTCAGCGGCATGCCGTCCCCCGACGGCCCGCTCATGACCGAGGCCACGCTCTGGTACAGGATACCCGGCTGGTCGGCCGCCCGCTCGTTGAGTTCCCGGCAGGCGGTGGAGGTCAGGCTGTTCACCGCGCCGAGGAAGTCGGGGGCCGTATCCCCCAGCTTGGTAAAAAGGCCGTTATACCGCCGCGCCACCCAGCCGGCCAGCGACGGGGGCGCGGCAGCCAGCAGTTTTTCCGCCCACACACAGCCTCGGTGGGGCGTATTCACGGTGGTGATCGAGGCGACACAGGGCGCCAGCCCCAGACAGCTGACGGCATAGCGTGCGTCCAGTCCGCCCTTGGAATGGGCGATGATGTTGACCTTGCCGCAGCCGGTCCGTTCCACCAGCTCCTCAATGTGACGGCACAGCTCCTCTCCGCTTTGGGCTATCGGGGCCGCGGACTGCTGCCCGCCGTAATACACCGCCGCCCCGTTGCGCTGCAGCTCTCTGGGTATCCGCCCCCAGTAGTTGAACAGCTGCCAGTCGCGGAAGAAAACACCGTGGACCAGCACGAGGGGATACCGGGTGCGGCAGACCTCGCTCTCCCGCCGTACGGTGTCCCGGTCGATGCGCGCCAGTTCCCGTGCGCATTCCAGCCGGGCTGCCCGGCACATCTGCCGCACCAGCACCAGATTGAACACCGGCACCCACCAGAACAGCAGCAGCAGGCCCCGCCGCACGACGCCCGCCTGGGCGGACAGAAAGAACAGCCGAAGCACCCCGTCCGCCATGACGGCAAACAGCACGGCCGCCGCCCAGACAGCGCAGAGCACCAGCGGCAGGACCTCCCGGCAGCTGAGCAGGCTGTACGGCAGGTACCAGGCCAGCTGCGCCACAAAGGCGAAGGAGGACAGGGTCACCAGCAGGGCGCCCCTCCTGACCCCACGCAGCCGCCGGGTCTCCCCCGGACGACGGAAGGGCAGACAGAAGACGACAAGGCCCACCGCTATCAGCAGAAGCCCCGCCGCCCATGGGAACGGTTTCATCAGCAGGAGCGGGGCGTTGATAATAGCCATCAGCCCGAAAAAAGCGAGGATGCTTCGTCCCATTTTCATATACCGCACCTCCAAACATACAAAGCCTTCTAAACAAGAATGCCTCTGCGACCATATCCTGGGATTTCTTCCGGTCCGTGACCACCGCCCAACGCCTCGGTATTCCATCGCTTTCCGGCGGTGGTCTTAAAAATTCCTATTGGAATTTTTCCGCGTGTACTATTGACGGTAACCACCGCCCATCGCCTCGGTATTCCATCGCTTTCCGGCGGTGGTCTTAAAAAATTCCTATTGGAATTTTTCCGCGTGTACTAT
>JAAWQC010000005.1 GCA_022800315.1 Clostridiales bacterium | reverse complement strand
GGTACAGCATAAGTAGAAAAACGCAGGCCCCGCTCCTCGGCCCCTCCCCCCCTGCTGTAGCGGGCGCGGGCAATGCCGTAGGCAATGAGGATGACGGCAATCACGGCGTACATCACCAGCGCGTAGGTGCTGGTCAGAAACAGGAACAGCTTGCCCAGTCCGGCGATGTGGGTCACATAGGTCCCCAGCAGATCGCCGCGCAGGGTGACATAGTCGTCCTTGTAATCGGTTCCCTCCGCGTGGGTGCGATACCGGGCCTGCCCCTCGTATTCCTCGACGCTGTCGAGATAATGAGTCAGTACGATAGGTGTTCCGAAGCGGTTGGCTTTGAAGGTGACAATGGTACCGGGTACCAGCTCCTGATCGGGGGCAATATTTTTAATGACCACCAGCGAATTCACCGGGATGGTGGGCACCATGCTGTCGGTGACCACCGTATACAGCCGGTAAGGGAACCATTTCCCCGCCAGGTCGGGTGCGACACGGTTCAGCACGATAAAGCCGATCAGCAGCGCTGCCAGCGTCAGAAAAACCACCGTGCGGACCACCCGCCATACACGCCGCCAGAGGGGTACCGGCCTGCCGTTCATGTCGCTCCCTCCTTTTTGCTGAACTCATTATAGACAATGCCGCGCCCCGCGTCAAATATGAAAAAATACCATCCGAAGATGGTATTTTTTCAATCAGGATAACAGCATCACAGGAAAATAGCAAATAGAAATGATCACTTACACCGTTTTGCCGGTAGCCGCCGCCGTGATATCAAAGGTGATGTTTTTAGTCGCTACCGAGGGGTTGGCCTCCGCCACCGCGGCGTCCAGCGAAACGGTCACCTTGTAGGTGTTGGTGGCGGACAGGGTGGTGTCGCCGGACTCCGGAATGGGATCGTCGGCGCCCTCCTTATCCTCGGAAAAGGCGATCTTGACCAGTCCTTCGGGAGCCGTCGCATTATCCACCTTTACATTGGTGGCAGATAGCTTGAGCGCGGACAGGTTATCCGTATTGGTGATCGCCACGGTGAAAGTTGAGTTGAGGGAATCACTGGCCCCATATTTCAGCGCTTCCGCATCGGTGGGCGCCAGCGTACCGGTCCAGCTGAGGGTATCGGTATTCAGGGTGACGACCGTACGATCCGCGATGGTGATCTGGCTGCCCGCCGTGGCGGATTTGCTTTCGCTGAGCTGATCCCACGCGGCATAGGAAACACCGGCGGTGGTGACGATGGCGCCGGCGGCGAGTACGGACAGCAACGCTTTGACTTTCATGACTGAATTCCTCCTAAAATTATCGTTGTCCGCGATTGGACAACCGATCGTTTGCACTGTCTACATTATAGCATCCGTACGCCGGGAACGTTCATACGAAAAGTATCTAGCCCGGCTATATACACCGTCTATACCGGGATCGAACGGTAATGGTCGATAAAGTTCTGCCGGAATGCTTGCGTAGAAGGGGTGAGCGTTTCCGCCGCCCGACGGACCAGCACCAGCTGCTGGCGCACCGTGCTTCCCTCCACCGGTATCCCGCGGATACCCGCGCCGCGCACATCGTCCTCTTCCCACCGGTTGCCGAACAGGAAAGCGTCGCTGTTTTTCAGCAGGTTGACGATGCTGTGGCAGTGGTTCATGGTGATGGTCGACTGGAACTCGCCGAGTCCGTGGCCGCCGATGCTGAATTTGTGGTTCAGCTCGGTAAAATAATCGCTGGGAAACCGGATCGCGGTCAGTTCGAGCAACTGGTCCATCCGCACCGTTTCCTGCTGATAGAGTGGGTTTTTCGGGCCCATCAGCGCCAGCAGCCGCCCTTCTTCTACCACGTCGAAGGCGAGCCCTTTGATGCTCACCACTCGTTTAAAATCCGGCATCTGTGCCTCGTTAACCACTGCGGCGCCCAGATCGGCAGTCAGGTGGGCCACATCCTGCAGCACTTCTTCCAATCCCACCTCCCGTACGCTGTATTCCATGCGCTTGTGCGTCCGCTTGCCGTAAAAACCGTTGAAGAGGTCGGCGGACAGGAAAATGCCGTTGATGGACATAGCCAGTTTGATCGGATACTCGTAGGTATGGATGTCCGCGTACTTCTCAATTTTTTTCAATTGTTCGAACACGCGCTTGGCGTAGAAATAAATCTCCTTGCCGTTTTCGGTCAGACGAATACCGCGATTGGTCCGGTCCAGCAGCTTCAGGCCAAAATCGTCTTCCAGATGACGAATCGCCGTGCTCAGGTTCGGCTGGGAAATATACAGGGCCTCCGACGCTTTATTGATGCTTCCCTGCTCCACTACTTCGACAAAATAACGCAGCGCGTCATACCGCATGGGTCCGCCTCCTTTATCCGACAAACATCGTTTTTTTAGACCTTATGGAGGCAGTATAGCATAGATTGCCGCCGGCGCACAATCGGTAAACGGCAGATTGATATGGAAAAATCCCCCAGCGTCTGACGCTGGGGGATTGGTGGTTTATTTACCCTTTTTGAATCCGTCCTTCAGCGATACCGATCGGTTGAATACGAGATGCCCCGGCGCGCTGTCGCGGTTGTCCACACAGAAATATCCCAGCCGCAGGAACTGGAAAAAAGCAGGAGCCTCCGCTTCCCTCAGGGAAGCCTCCACCTTGCAGCCGGTCAGGGTCTCTAGGGATTTTTGGTTGACCAGCTCGAGGAAATCCCCCTCCCCCGCCTCGGGATTGGGATCGGTGAACAGGGTATCGTAGAGGCGGATTTCCGCGTCCACCGCGGTGGCGGCATCCACCCAGTGGATAGTGCCCTTGATACGGCGGCCGTCGGGAGTATTACCCCCGCGGGTCTCGGGATCGTATTCGGCCAGCACCTCTGTCACCTGTCCGTCCGCGTCCTTCACGCAGCCGGTGCACCGGACGACATACGCCGATTTCAGCCGCACTTCGTTGCCAGGATACAGCCGAAAGTACTTACCGGGAGGATTTTCCAGGAAGTCGTCCGCCTCGATCCACAGCGAACGGGAGAAGGTCACCGGCCGGCTGCCCTCCTCCGGCTTTTCGGGATTGTTTTCCACCTCGAAGGCCTCGGTCTTTCCCTCGGGATAATTGACGATGGTCAGCTTCACCGGCCGAAGCACCGCCATGGCGCGGCGGGCCGTGCTGTTCAGGTCCTCCCGCAGGCAGTGCTCCAGCAACGCCAGTTCCACCATATTGGGCATTTTCGCCACACCTACCCGCTCGAGAAAATCACGGATAGAGGCGGGGGTGTAACCCCGTCGGCGCAGGCCGGACAGGGTGGGCATGCGGGGATCATCCCAGCCGGCCACCAGGCCTTCCTCCACCAGACGGCGGAGTTTGCGCTTGGACATCACCGTGTGGGTGATATTGAGTCGTGCAAATTCGATCTGGCGGGGGTTGCCTGCCAGTCCCGCGTGATCCCGCACCCAGTTGTACAGGGGACGGTGGTCTTCGAACTCCAGCGAACACAGCGAATGGGTGATCCCTTCGAGGGTGTCCTCCAACGGATGGGCAAAATCGTACATGGGGTAGATGCACCATTTATCCCCCTGCCGGTGGTGGGGGGTGTGGTTGATCCGGTAAATCACCGGGTCCCGCATGTTGAAATTGCCGCTCTCCAGGTCGATTTTGGCCCGCAGGGTCATGCGGCCGTCCTCGAATTCCCCCGCCCGCATACGGGCGAACAGATCGAGGCTTTCCTCCGCCGGGCGGTCGCGATAAGGGCTGACCGCCGGATGGGTCAGGTCGCCCCGGTTTTCCCGCATCTGCTCCGGGGTCAGCTCACAGACATAGGCCAGCCCCTCCCGGATCAGACGGACCGCGACGGCATACATCTCCTCGAAATAATCCGATGCGTAATAGAACCGGTCGGCCCAGTCGTAGCCCAGCCAGTGAATGTCCTCCCGGATGGCGTCGACAAATTCTTCCCCCTCTTTATCGGGGTTGGTGTCGTCCATACGCAGGTTGCACACGCCGCCGTATTTGGCCGCCGTACCGAAATCCACCGATATGGCCTTGGCATGGCCGATGTGCAGGCGTCCGTTGGGCTCCGGGGGAAACCGGGTGTGGACCCTCATCCCCTCGCACCGGCCGCCCTCGGCCAGCTCCTCATCGATGATATCGTGTATAAAGTTATTAGCCTTTACAGACGTTTCGTTTTCTATGGTGTCGGGCATATCGTTCCCGCCTTTCGTTTGATGTGGGACGGAGCGCGCAGGCTCACAGACTTTGCGCCGCCTGCGCCAGACGTTGTCGTGTCCGCTCCGTACCCAGCAGGCGCATGATCGCGCACAGATCGGGAGTGTTGCGCCTCCCGGTGACTGCCAGGCGCAGCAGGGTGCTGACGTCGCCGGCATGACCCTTCCATCCTTGGGGATTCTGCTTATACTCTTTCACCTCGGGACAGAACCCCAGCGCGGGGCAAAGGGCCTTGATGGCAGCGAACCATTCCTGCTGGTCGTGAGCCGGGCTGTACACGGCGGAATATGCCTCCAGCACCCCGCGTACATCCTCGTCCGTCAGGCCGTCGGGCAGTCCGTCCAGGGAGGGCTGGAACAGTTCGTCGTAGAAATAGGCGGCATACTCCTTCGCCTCCGACCAGCAGGCAATATCCTTGCGAGGTTTTTTGCCGCCCCGGTCGATGGAGAAGATCGCCTCGGCATAAGCGGGGTCCCGTGCCAACAGCGCGTAAAAGGCCGGATCGTAGGTTTGCGCCCAGTCCATCACGGACCGTGCCACCGTCGCCGCGTCCATGCGGGAGATCACCGTCTTGCTCACATCGCGGAACTTGTCCATGTCGAACAGTGCGCCGGATACGCTCATCTTTTTCAGATTAAAGGGGAATTCCTTCCGGGGGGCGTCCGGATTGCGCCGCCGCCAGTCCTCGAATTCGCTGCTGGCGATGGTCATCAGATACTCCAGCACACTGTCCGCCGGATAGCCCTGTTCGGCGTAATACCGCATGGCAGCCTCCGGGTCCTTACGCTTGGACAGCTTGCGCCGGCTTTCTCCCTCCGCCTTCATGATCGGGCTGATGTGGGCGTATTTCGGCGGCTTGAAACCCAGTACCCTGAACAGCTGCAGGTGTTTGGGCACCGACGACACCCATTCCTCCCCGCGGATGACGTGGGTGGTGCGCATCAGGTGGTCGTCCACCGCGTGGGCAAAGTGGTAGGTGGGGATTCCGTCCGACTTGAGCAGGACGATATCCTCATCGTTCTCCGGCATTTCGATAGTGCCGCGGATCATGTCATCGAACCTGATGCGCCGCTCCTCGCTCCCCGGCGAACGCAGGCGCACCACAAAGGATTCTCCCGCTTCGATGCGGCGGAGCGCCTCCTCCGGCGTCAGGTCGCGGCAGCGGGCATACGGGCCGTAGTAACCGGTGCGCTGCTTTTCCCGCTCCTGCTGATCCCGGTCCGCCTGCCGCTGCTCCTCGGAACAGAAGCAGGGATAGGCGAGCCCCTGCTCCATCAGCCGTTTGACATAAGTGTGATAGATTACGGCCCGCTCGCTCTGGCGGTAGGGGCCGTAATCTCCCGACGTTTCGCCGGGGGCAGTCAGCCCTTCGTCGATGGCGATGCCGTTGAGACGAAGCCCCCTCAGCAGGTCTTCCTCTCCACCGGCCACCTCCCTCTTGCGGTCGGTATCCTCCAGACGGAAATAGAATAGCCCCTGGGAGGCGTCGGCCGTCATGCGGTTGATCATGGCGGCGAAAAACACCCCCAGATGCAAAAAACCGGTGGGGCTGGGAGCCAGGCGGGTTACACGTGCCCCCTCCGGCAGCCCGCGGACGGGATACAGTTCCTCATATTGCTCCGGCGTGTGCTGGACGTCGGTAAAAATCCGTTTTGCCAGGTCTTCCCATGTCGTCATATGTGCCGCTCCGTTTCTTCACAGATTCTTCCTATAACTTTACCGTCTCCCGTTGAAAATGTCAATAAATCCAAGTATAATGGACCAAAAGAACGGACCCCGTTCTTTTGGTCCACGCGCGGGGACATCTTTGAAGGACGACTTTTCAAGTACGCTTTCGGGACTGTTTCCAGCTTTCCCTGTAACGTCCCCGCCATACCCACTATCTCAGAAAGAAGGGCCTTATTTTCATGAACTATCCATTCTCCGACAACGTGCGGTCGCTGAACCCTTCCGCCATCCGTGAAATCCTCAAATACGCCGCCGATCCCGAGGTGGTGTCCCTCTCCGCCGGTAACCCGGCCCCTGAGGCGTTTCCCGTGGAGGCAATTCAGACCATCACTGCCCGCCTTCTCGCCGAGCGCCCCATCGACGCGCTCCAGTATTCCACCACCGAGGGTTACGGTCCCCTGCGGGCACGTCTGCGGGAATATATGTCGGACAAACATCACGTCGGCAGCGACGACGACGAAATCCTGATCACCGCCGGCGCCCAGCAGGTCATGGGGCTGGCTGCCAAAGCGCTGGTCAACCGCGGCGACACGGTCATCTGCGAATGCCCCAGCTTCGTGGGCGCCCTCAACTCCTTCCGCGCGCTGGGCGCCCAGCTGGTGGGCGTACCGGTCATGCCCGACGGCATGGACATGGACGCGCTGGAGCAGACGCTGAAAAGCCATCCCCACGCCCGTTTCATTTACACCATCCCCAACTTCCAGAACCCGTCGGGTGTCACCATGAGCTGGGAAAAACGGGTGCACCTGTATGAGCTGGCCAAACGGTACGGTGTGCTGATCCTGGAGGACAATCCCTACGGCGAGCTGCGGTTCGAAGGAGAGAATGTCCCAGCGGTCAAAACGCTGGATAAGGACGGCCTGGTGCTGTACGCCGGCAGCTTCTCCAAGGTGCTCTCCCCCGGCCTGCGGGTGGGCTATGCTATCGGGCCGAAGCCGGTGCTGCAGAAGATGGTGGTTTGCAAACAGGGCGAGGACGTCCACACCACCATACTCAGCCAGATGATCTGCGACGAGTTCATGAAAACCTGTGATTTCGAGGCCCATCTGAAAGGGCTGCGTGACCTGTACCGTCACAAGGCGCAGCTGATGCTTTCCCTGATGGACCGGTATCTGGTCCCCTGCGGCGTCACCTACAACCCGGTGCAGGGGGGCCTGTTCGTCTGGGGCACCCTGCCCGACGGGGCGGATATGCCGAAGTTCTGCACCCTCGCCGTGGCGGAACACAAGGTCGCGGTGGTTCCCGGCAACGCTTTCCTGCCGGATGAAAACGAACCGTGTCAGTCCTTCCGTCTGAACTACTCCACTCCCACCGACGAGGACATGGTGAAGGGGATGAAGCGCCTGGGCGCTTTCGCGGCGGATTTTCTGAAATAAAACGGCTATATAGCAAAGCCCCGTGCCAATCACTGACACGGGGCTTTTTTCTGTATGGCAGCACCGCTTATATCCGCCACGGCGTAGCCGCGATCAGGTACAGAGCCAGATAATACAGCGCCATCAGCAGCTTGCTCCGCCACGGTTTCGCCTCACCGAACACGTTCCTGCCGAGTATGGCGTCGGACAGCACAAAGCTGAGCAGCCCCGCCGCCAGCGTCCAGAACGCCCCGCCGGCGGTAAAGGGCAGCACCGCCGCCACCGCTAGGTCCGCCGTGAGAATCGCCCCATACAACAGCAGGGGAAGGGCCATCCCTCCCATTTGCCGGCGGCAGCCGTACAGATACGCCGTCAGCGCCGCGAGGGCTGTCGCCCAAATCAGCAGGCTGACCCAGTGGAAGGGCGCCTGTCCCAGCGCCCATACGGTGAGTACCATATGCCCAGCCGCAAAGGCGAGCCCGCCGGCGACCATCTGTTGTTCAATCAGGTAATCCCCCGCCATACAGAGCAGCAGCGCCCAAAACACCGGATAAGCCAGCGGGTTACCCCCGCTCTGCAGTACCGCCAGCCCGGTGGTAACAGCGCAAACGAAGCTGCCCGTACATTTGGGTAGAACGCTGGCTTTTTTAAGCCCGCCTCCGCCCATCAGGATCATGGTCAGATAGCAGGCGGCGATCAGGGGGACAGCCATACAGGACCATTCCCACAGGGTGACAGCGGTCATAACAAACTCCCTTTCCGCGATTATTCCAATGGGGAAAGCTCCAGCTCCATGCGGGCGGAAGACGTATATGCTGCAGCCTCCGCCCTGCCGCTGATCGGCAGATTGCGGGAGAGGGTAAAGGTAAAGCAGCTGCCCTCCCCCACGCGGCTGTCGACCGTCACATGCCCCTGATGCATTTCCACCAGGGATTTGACGATGAACAGGCCGATGCCGCTGCCGGTTCCGCCGGTACTCAGACTCTTCTCCGTGGTGAATTTCTCAAAAATACAGGGCAGCATCTCCTGGGTGATGCCGGTGCCCGTATCTTTTACCGATATTTCCACCGCCTCGTTCTTTTCCCTGAGGATTACCTCGATGCACCCCTGATCCGGTGTGTGGGCGATGGCGTTGGATATCAGGTTGAGCAGAATCCGCTCCACCTTTTCCCCGTCGCAGTTCAGGATCAGACCGTCGGGCGCCGGGGAATCGAACCGCAAGGCGATGCCCCGCGACTCGGCATAGGGCCTCGCCCCGAGCACCACCGTCTCCACCAGCTGCTTTACCTGACAGGGGGCGAAGACTGGTTCGACGTGCTCACTCTCGATCTTGGAGGTATCGATCAGGTTGAGAGTCAGGCGCAGCAGCCGATAGCTGCTTTGAGAAATAAAACTGAGGAACCGTTCGTATTCCTCCAGCCGCGGCGCTTCCGTTTCCATCGACAGCTTTTTTTCGATCAGGTCCGCAGAGGAGAGGATAACGTTCAGCGGCGTTTTGAACTCGTGGGAGATATTCGACAGAAAAGAGGTCTTCAGCCGTTCGATGGCAATGGTTTTTTCCAGTTCCAGATTGCGGCTTTCCACCTCGCGCATACCGGTGATATCCCGCGCCACGGCAACCGTCGTTTGATTCTCCTGCACATAGCTCAGGTTGCTCTCCCAATAGCCGATACCGCCGCCGGGATACTGAAACCGGCAGCAGATACCCCGCGCCACTCCGGTCTGCGGCAGTGAGCGGAAAATATAACGGAGATACTCCCGGTCGTTGGGATGGACATAATCGAAGACCGGCTGTCCCGTCAGCCTGCGTACCGAATGCCCCAGCTTGGCGGCGAACGCGGGGCTGACCCGGGAGAACCGCCCCTCGGTATCCATGATGGCGATGCAGTCGATGCTCTCTCTGAAAATCAGGTCCATATCGGTTTCCAGACGAGTCCGGTCGGCCAGTTCCTTTTTCAGCCGGTCGTACAGCAGGGCGTTATTGAGCTGGGAGGACAGGTATCCGCACAGGGTCCGGCAGAAGCTGCATTCCCGTCGGTCGAGGCCCTCCCGTTTTTTCAGCACAATGGACAGCGCCCCCACCGTTTTGCCTTCGTAGCGGATCGGCAGCGACACCACGCTGTGTCCTCCCAGCTCCCGCAGGGTTTCCCGGCACACCTCGTCCTTATAGGTATCGATGACGCAGTGCTGCATGGTACCTGTCTGTATCGCCTCATACCCCACGTAATCCTTTTCGTCCAGGAAGAGGAAGGTCTGCGGATTGTAGGTGCCTTTGGGGATGATGCGGACGATTTCCCCCTCCCGCCTGACAAAAACGCCGATCATCACCACATCCATCCGCTCCCGGATGGTCCGTTTGGCACTGGCGACGATGCTCTCCAGCTCGGTGGTATTGGTGGTTTCAGAAAGATACCGGTTGATGGCCGCAAAATCCTGCTCCCTGGCTTCCAAACGGTTCTGGCGTTCCTTCAGCCGGGTAATCTCCTGCACAGTGCCGAGCAGAAAAGGCCGGCCGTATTGCTCCCCTACGTAATACCGGCCGGTCTGCTCCAGCCACTTCACCTTATCCCGGACAACGGCGCGGTGGATGACGTGATAACCGCCGGTTTTCGCAACCTGGTCGTATGCGGCACAGACCATTTCCAAATCTTCTGGATGGACCTTGGACAAAAACAGATCGCCTGTCAAAGGTTCAGACTTTTTCAGCCGGTATAAGCGGTATACTTCATCCGACCAGCGGTATTCCCCCGTATCGCACAGATAGATCCAGCTGCCGATATGACACTGGCGCTGCAGCTCATGGGAAAACCACTGGGGCGGCCGTTTCAGATCGGCCATGAGCTCATCATACGCAGTCATCTGGCATCCCCTTCCTCCTGTCGGACTCCCGTTTAGCGGATATTCATTTTGATCCGTTCGCTGAGCATGGTGAGAAAGCGGCCGTTGGACGGCGGCTTGGTGAGCAGGCTTCCCTCGCTCCGGACCAGCTCCTGAAACGCCGCGTTATTCAGCTGATAGACGCGGCGTATCGCCTGCCGCAGGGCACTTTCCACACATTGGGGGGTGGTCTCGTATTTACGAGCCACCGCCCAATACACCTCTTTGACGATAGGGCAATGCTGTTCGCTGCGGGCCAGAATATCCACCGATTCGATGCAGTACTGATAACCCTTGGTATTGGTGGTCATACCGCATTCGATGATCTTCCGGGCGATGACCGGCCGCAGCTCCTGCATCGGGCCGGATGTTTCCGCCGGATTTTCCTCCCGCGAAGCGATCAGGCAGACACGGGACAGCAAATCCGGCAGATTATACGGCTTAATCATGTAATAGCTGGCGCCGAGAGACAGCGCCCGGTTGGTCACCGCCTCCTGCCCCACCGCCGATGTGACGATGACAAAAGGCTTCTTCTCCATCGGGGTCTGCCGGAGCTTTTCCAGTACTGCCAGCCCATCCATCGAGGGCATGATGATGTCGAGCAGCAAAACATCCGGCTGTGTGCGGGCGATTTGTTTGAGGGCGCTTTCGCCGTCGCCCACGGTACCGCACAGCTCCACCTCCGGCGTCATGCTGAAAAACGTTTTCAGTATCTCACATAACGGACCGTTGTCCTCCGCTATCAGCAGCCGGATCGGCTTTTCCCCCATATGTTCACTCCTTGTCGCCAAACACCCGTTGCTTACACTCGATCAGAAAGGACATCGCGGAAGGAGGTGAGGCCTACGGCCTGCTCGTACAAAAAGGTGATCAGGAGAGCTACCTGTTCCCTTGAATCCGAGAGAGGCTCCATCGCCGCCCGGCGGACGCCCCATTGATCCGTTTCCTCCAGCTCAATGCCGTACAGAATGCTTTCCGCTCCGGGATTTGTTGTGATGATGTACCGCGTCAACCGCTCCTCCTGAAGCCCCTCCAACGCTGAAAACTGCCTTTCGAACACAATCTCTTTCTTTTTCACCCATATCCCTCCCAATAATACTGTAGTGTCTTTCGCAGGATTATCATACCAAAGCGGGAGGAAATTTCAATTTACAAAAATCGAGATTTTTCGACATAAATCGGCTGAGATCTTGCCCTTATACAGTAAATCGGGCGGCAGGGAACCAGTGCTGAAGAATTCCTCCGAATTCTTCTTAATATATAATATAACATAGGGAACAGAGAAAAGCGAAAATCCCTCTCTCTTTTACGGACAAAGGCAGCCGGACACGCATACGATAACTCGTGAGTTAGTATTGTCAAGGGGGCTTTTCCATGTGTCCGTATCCCTATCCCTGTTGCTGCGACAGTAACTTTTGCCCAATGCGCGGACCGACCGGCACAACCGGTCAAACCGGACCCACAGGACCTACTGGGCCGACCGGCCCCACCGGCGCATCCGGGCTGAACGGTGCTGCTGGAAATACCGGCGCAACCGGCCCCACGGGCCCTACTGGTGCGACGGGGCCAATCGGCCCCACCGGACCCACCGGCGCCTCTGGGCTGAACGGTGCTGCTGGAAATACCGGTGCAACCGGCCCCACGGGCCCTACCGGTGCGACAGGACCAATCGGCCCCACCGGACCCACCGGCGCATCCGGGCTGAACGGTGCTGCTGGAAATACCGGCGCAACCGGCCCCACGGGCCCTACCGGCGCGACAGGGACAATCGGACCCACAGGGCCCGCCGGACGAACTGGAGCAACTGGTCCTACCGGCCCAACAGGTCCTGTCGGCGCCACGGGAACGGCTCCTTCCGATGTCTTCGCTTCCTTTGTCACCTTTGCCATCGGGTTTGTCAACGCCGCACAGATACCGCTGGGAACATCCATTGCCGATCCCAGCGGGCAAATCGTCCTGACCGATCCCACCCATATCACACTGGCACCGGGATACTATCTGATTTCCTATCACGTGTCAACCCTGTTTAGGGAACCGGGCTATATGCAGGTGACGCCCTTCTACAGCGGCAACGCCCATATCGAGTTCGGCATCTATTTTAAAACGGGTTCCAACGTGGTCAGCGCGTACGGCTCCAACTCCATCATTATCAACGTCCCGGAGCAGACGCGGTTCTCCCTGACCTTCAACAGCAACACACAGAGTTCCGACGGCGCGGCGACGATTACGGTTCTTAAGCTGAATCGGTAGCTGCCATTTTTTACAGCGATTCTTTTAATTGTCCTTGCGGATTGACACACTCTCCACATGAAATCCATTCTTTTCAAATGTGCCAAAGAGCATATCAATCAGAGCGTCCTGGCTTCCCTGATAATGGCAAATGAATTCCAAAATTTTCGACTTTGTGTCAATAGTCTCCAGCTTCAAATCAATATCGTTTTCAGAAAGGAAAATGAGAATACCGGCATAGGGGTCATCATTATCCTTAAACCATTGGATATCCTCTTCCTCAGCTAATTCGATTTCCAGACGAACCGTGTTGGCCTTTCGGCTGAAACGTCCCCTCGCCTGTATCACCGCATCCCGGGCGGCGCCCATTTTAATAAACCCGTCGATGGCGTCCAGACGCTCCAGTATATACCGCATGGCGTCGGCCTTATCCTCCCCTTCCGCCTCCCTGCTGACCTCCTTGATGATGGCGTCGGTCACACCGATCTCCCGCAGCGCGTCGTAAACCGGCCCTTGCTGGGACGCCTCGTCGAAACAGATTTTCCCGACGCATTCCTTCAGTGCTTCACACAGATCCAGCCCTCCCTGGGCGTCGTTTCGATAGAATATCGTTCGCTCAGTGGTGATATCGAAGGGCAGCGGACGGCTGGCTTCGTCCGCAATGATGATCGCCGGCTTTCCTGTGCAGTGGCGCAGTGCCAGCTCATACATCACGTTGGGATTCTTGTCGGTGAGGTTGGCGACCACCAGGTCTGAGCCGTAGACCTGCTGGATCACCTGCTTGTTGATCGAGCCCGGGTCGGGCATGCGGTGGGCCACCTTGATCTGAAACTGTTTATCCAGCGCCGGAATGATCGCCGCGTCGATGATGCCGTTGATATGCCGGCGGATAGGGTCCGCCTCGCCCCCGATGGGCGTGATGACAAAACAGGTACGTTTCTGCCCCATCACTGTGTCCGGTGCTTCACCATCCAGCGCCCTCAGGGGCGGCTGCTTCTTGATTTCCGTTTTCATCTGTCATCACCTCTTTTCTCCATCTTATCTCTTTACGTGATATTTTTCAAGGATTTGCTTATTTTTAGCTCCCTTTACCGTGATCCGATAAGGGGCACAAACAGCACAAGGCCGGTTGCCCGATGGCAACCGGCCTTGTTATCGCACTCCGCCTTAAGGATTCGCGGCGGTAAACCGTTTTCTTGTCTGGTGTTCCTCGTCGAGTGCCGCCTCCCTGGCGGGCGTTCCGGTCAGACGCTCCAGGGAATCCTGCGCCTCGATCACCCTTTCCAGCCAAAGCTGTTTGTAGCCGCTGAAATCGCGGCAGTTTTGCGGAATTACCATTGGTTCCCCGAATACGAGGCGGTTCTCACTCCCTTCGACCGCCTGCTCGATGAAGGCCGGCAGAACCGGGATATCCAGCAGCCGGGCCAGCCAGAAGGCACCCGGCTCGATATCCTCTGCCTTGTCCTTATTGATATCGTAGATGGTCCCCTGAGGGAAAATGAGAAAATGCTTCGGCTTCTCCCCCTCAGCAAACCATTTTCCCGCCGCTCTCATCGCCGCTTTGGCTCCCCCCAAACTCTTGCGGTCGACCCCATACACTTTCTCCATCTCGAGGATCGGCAGGAATTCCTGGGGCAGGGAAACCCCGTTAAAGCAGTTTTCCTTTGCGAAGATAAACATCTCCGGATAGGAGGCCCGGAGGGGCTGCATCAGCGCATAATAAAAGCTGATAATCAGCGGGGCATCCGAATCGGTCAGGTGATTGGTCGCCAGGATATACGAAGTCATCGTGAAATCCTCCGGCACGTTGTATACCTGAAAGCGATAGGTTTCCAACAGTTTTTTCTTTATTTCAATCAGCCGCGCTCTCAATTCATCCGGCTGGTCAGCCAAACGGGCGATTTCCCCCTTGGCATTCTCATCAAACAAGGAACTGGCATTGAATAAATGCATCGGTTTTCCTCCTGTTAATCAAAACGGTTATGCTTTATTATTAAGCCTGCTGTTCGTATTGTCAACCGGAAAAAGAAAAAAGGATACTGTTTATCCATATATTGTCGCATAGCCGCCAAAAGAAGGATGATCATAAAGCTAGGAAATGAAGGACACTTTTTGTTTTTAGCTAACAGCACAGATCGGGTGGAAAATTAAGCCAATTCAGCGAGGATACACCATCAGGTTAATTTTTGGATGCTGTACTGGACGGTCCGCCCCTGGGGTTCCGTGTCCTCAGCATGTCCACCAACAAATAGAAATGCCGCTCACCGGCTATTGCCACCATGACGCGGAGCAATGGCGCTTCCGCCAGATCAAAAGGCCGGACATACTTCCTTTAATTATCCGGTGATAAAAATATCCGTATCAGCCAATATGCCGGAAAACAAGTGACATATACTGTGATACGAGATGGTCCACATGCATTCGTCATCTGCGTATGTATCGGCTGTATCCAGGCCCGGCGTACCTAATATCGCTTCTATATCATCAGTGGTCAGTCCGAATTCATCTAAAAGCGTGTTCAAAAAACAGAGCGCTTGTTCAACATCACGAAAAGCACCACGATACTCTTTGCGTCCAGTAAGCCGTTCCAATTCCCAATATCGCTTCAAGCTGACAGTTTCCCCGTTTTTCTCCCATTATGAAACATTACAGTCATGGCGCTGCGATAGTCCGTAGACACTACCTAACGGATCGATCTCCAGATAGGCAAACAGATAATATCCATCGGTCATATTCAATCTCCTTCCTAATGACGGCCTGTACCGGACTCAGATGAGGTAAAACG
Organism: Clostridiales bacterium; assembly: GCA_022800315.1. Classification (GTDB taxonomy): domain Bacteria; phylum Bacillota; class Clostridia; order Oscillospirales; family Acutalibacteraceae; genus Avimonas_A. The sequence continues at coordinate 75,438 of JAAWQC010000005.1, read as the reverse complement.
GGCTGAACGACGCGCTATACATCATAATGAGAGTACGCCGATAACCAATCGCCGTAGCCCTCAGTAACTGTTACCAATTTTTGGTTATTTCCCGTTCGTTTTTGGCCGAAACGGATCCCAGGACAGTAATCCGCTGTTGATCGTACCGGATATCGGCGATGATGCACTGATGAACCGCGATAAGTTTCATAACATTTTGGTTATAGAACGGTGGATACGTCACCTCAAATGACAGATACGGTTGGAGCAGCTGAATGCAGCTCCTCTGCAAAGCCAATACGGTCGCCCGATAGGCGAGATTGGCAAAATCTTTAGAATTGAACGCCACGGGCGTGGATTTCCCGCCGGTAATGGTCACCCGTAAATCGGTGACTTCATATCCTTGTGTACCCGTTTGCAGCGCTTTGTAAATGTTTGTGATCACAACATTCTGATATTTCTTGAAAAGTTTGTCGGTGGATACCTCCGTTTGAACAAGGACACCTTTGCACCGCTCGATTGGCTCGACTGTCAGCTCAATGGAGGTGTATATGCTCGCACACAGCGAGATGGAGCTTTTTTTCGCGGCGTTTCTTTGTAAATAACGGATGGCTTTCCATAGGAAACCGCCAGGTTGTACTGTTTGAGTAGCTTGTACTGTAATACTTTCAGCTGAATTTCGCCCAGAACATCCATCCAGATTTCTTTTACAGCCGCGTTCCAGCGGATGTTGATGGACGGTTCCTCCTCCTGCAGTTTACGCAGGGCCTGGTAAAGGTGGACGCTCTGGCTCCCATCGGACGGAATCACGTTAATCTGAAACAGTGACTGGGTCTTATGAGGGAGTGTCCGGATCCCGTCGGCAGTGCCGAGAATATCGCCGACTTTGGCTTGTATTCCGCATAAAACCCCGATTTCATTGGCTCTGAGCTCTGTCTCCTGCTTGAGCTTCAAACCGTCATACCCGTATAGGCGCATTACCTTTTCAAACTGTCCGGTCCGCGTATTGTATATCTTTTTCAATAAGTGAACGCTTCCTGAAAAAACACGTATATAGCACTGCCTACCGCCTCCTTCTTGAAACCCAACCTTGTACACAAGCGCCGAGAAATCCACAGCAAGCGGCTGCTGCTCCGGTATGAAATGGGTAATCCCCCATAAAATATCTCGGATGCCCAGCGAAAGCTTCGCAGAACCGACGAATACCGGCATAATATGCCGCTCAAGAAGAAGGTCACTTAAAAAAGGCAGCTGTTTTTCCGCATATTCTACCTGCAACGCCTCGAATAACGACGCCTCCGAACGCCGTTTCACCAGCGGAGACTTTCCATTGGTATCCCAGGTCTGCATCACCAGTGTTTCCATGTTCAGCTGTCCATGGATGTGATTTATCACCGCGGAGACATCTGCACCAGCCGCATCCAGCTTGTTGATAAAAAACAGGATCCGCACACCTTGTGATTGCAGCAACGATAAAATTTTTACCGTTTGCGCCTGAATGCCTTCAACCGAGGAAACGACTACAACAGCCCCGTCGATAACCGGGATCACTCGCTCCACTTCGGAGTAAAAATCGGCGTGTCCTGGAGTGTCGATCAAATTAATCACAGCGTTTTCCAACTCGATGCGCACAGAGGTGGATTGAATCGTGATGCCCATGCTTTTTTCTAAATCCATGGTATCGACATGGGATGTTTGCTTGTCCACCTTACCAAGGTCTTTAGTCAGGCGGGACTCCAATAAAATGTTTTCCGTCAATGTGGTTTTGCCGGCGTCGATGTGCGCAAAAATCCCCAGATTGATGGTTTTTTTCATTTTTTTGCCGCCTTGTGCAATTCATATAACCGGCCTTTGCTTTCCATCAGCTGCTTATAGGTACCCTCTTCGGCCACAGTGCCTTCCTCCAGCACGTAAATATAATCTGCCTGGATAATATTGGTCATTCGGTGAGCCACTAAAAGTACTATGTGGTTTTGGGAATAGCTCTTGATATATGAGATGATTGTCGCTTCGGATTCATAGTCAAGAGCGGACGTAGGTTCATCAAAAATAACCACCGGCGCCTTTTTAATGATGGCGCGTGCAATGGCGATACGCTGCATCTGCCCACCGGACAGCTGCATACCTTTTGGTCCAATGACTGTATCGTATTGCTCTGGCAGCTCTGCAATAAATTCATGAGCTCCGGCCTGACGCGCCGCGTTTATAACCTCATCCATGGGGACATTGTCGAGTCCGCAGCAAATATTCCGATAGATGGTATCGTGAAGCAATACGGGCGTCTGTTCGATGTACGCCACCATCGAACGCAGTTCGTCCGCTCCGAATTCGGTTATATCCCGGCCGAACAGGCGAATGTTTCCCTGTTCTGGCGGATAAAACTTCAACAGCAGTTTCAGCAAGGTAGTTTTGCCGCCGCCGCTCATGCCGGCAATCGCTGTAAAGGTGTTTTTATTGAAATTCATGGTAACATCTTGCAAGGTTTGTTTTTCTTTATCGTACTGGAAATAGACATGATCAAACACAATTCCCTCAGCGGAATCGCCGCTCAACCGGCGTACATCGCGAAGGCGGGGCGTATTGTCTTCCTTTTCCATATCCAGAAATTCAAATATACGCTGTGCTCCAGCTAAAGAGCTTTTGTAATTATTGATATAATTCCCCAAGTTTACAAAGAGGCCGACGACACTGCCCTGCAGAGCCAGAATGGCTGACAAATCGCCCAGGGTAAGACTTTTCTGATGATAGAACAGCACGCCTAGAGCCAGAATGGTAAAAAAGGACATGGAACTGATCAGGGTGTCGACAGCATTTTTTTTGATGCTCGTTTTATTCAGCGTGTTATTGGTATCTGTGACATCTTGATAGCCATGTTGATATTTTTTCTGAAAGGCTTTTTCCGCGCGGAAGACTTTGATAATGGGCAGTCCAACGACCAGGTCGTTTATCAATTCATTGGTTTTGCTCATTCGTATCTGCAGCTGTTGATTCAACCGATAAAAACGATTTTTAAACCGGTTATTGATGAACAAGGACATCAAACCGAATGCAACGATGATTGGCAGAAACCGAATATCCAGCAGTATCAGAGAGACCAGCGCCCCAATTCCCAGAATAATCTGATTGGCGATATCGTAGCAATGCTCTTTGAAGAATTGTGAGACGGAGCCGAGATCATTGGTAACGCGCGACAGGATGTTACCGCTGTGCGTCTTTGTAAAAAAGGACAGAGGCATCTGCATGACGCTTCTGAGCAGATCGCGTTCAATGGAAATGGTCGGTTTATATACTTCCCGTTCGTAGTAATAACCGCTTATCGGCTGGATGATATTATAAACCACAACGACAGCAATCAAAGCGATTACACTGTTTATAAGCATGGAAGCATTTTTGAATTCAATGCCGTTGATGATATATTTGTAACCGAAGGTAAACCCAATCTGATAAATCGGCTCGGTAGCGGAGCACAAAAGCAGCGCCGTTGCGAAACTCGCCTTGTTTTTTCCTAATAGATTAAAAACCTTTCGAAATGCTGACGGTGTTTTCTTTTCCATGTCCATCACCCAATCAAATTGTTGTTCATGACAAACTGATAATATTTTCCTTGCAGCCGCATGAGCTCCTCGTGCGTACCCTGTTCTACAATCGTCTGGTTGGACAGGTAGAATATGCGGTCGACGTGCTGGATCGTGGACAGACGATGAGAGGATATAATCATCGTGTACGCCTGGAACCGGCGGTAAATGTTATCGATGATATTCCGTTCATTGTTCATGTCCAAAGCTGAAGTGGGTTCATCCATCAGAATAATGTCCGCCGGATGAATCAGCGCCCGGGCAATACTGAGGCGAAGTTGTTGCCCTCCAGAAAAGTTTCGGCCCTTTTCCTCAACCAGCGTATCATACCCCTCCAGTAAAGTCTGAATAAATGAATCCACCTCAGCAATCCGCGCAGCCTCCATCATTTCTTCCTCGGTCACATTGGTTCTGCCGAACAGCAGGTTCTCCCGTATGGTTCCGGTAAAAAGAAAAGGGGTCTGAGAGATATACGTGATTTGTGAACGCAGCTGATGAACGCCGGTGTTGGCTGGATCCCACCCGTTGATTCTCAAACGCCCTTCGTTGATCTCATATAAACCGCAAAGGAGAGAGAACATGGTACTCTTTCCCGCACCGCTTTCGCCGAGCAGTGCAATTTTTTGCCCTTTCCCTATTTGCATATTGATATTGCTCAGGACATACCGTCCGCGAACGTCCTCTTCCCCTTCTGACTTCTCGTCATACCGGAAGTACACGTTCTCAAATTCTACAGCAGCACCGGTATCTCCCTTATCCGCATCTACGTCTTCCGTCTCCAGACGTTCCTGCGGCAGGCCCAGAAGACTGTCCACCGTACGGAGCTGAACCAGCAGTCGCCGAACCGAACCGAAAATGCTGCTCAATGACAAAAACGGCTGATTGACATATGCAAGCAATTGGATATAAACCAGCAGCTGGCTGAGGGTCATTTGATCGTTGATTGTAAAAATCCCCCCGACGATCAGGCAGACGATCTTAGGATATTCCCGTATAAAAAAATAAAGAGGCAGCTGGCAGGAATCCAGTTTCTCGCTGCGGAAAACAAGCCGGGTAATATTCTGAAATTGCCGGTCAAAACTGCGTATGAAATAATCCAGCATGGTAAACGATTTGATAGTTTCAATGTTTTGTATGCTGTTCAGGATCATGGAATTTGCATCGGACAGATGCTCGTAATACTCTTCCGTATACCGGGCGCTTTTTTTACTTAAAAAATTGATCCCTAGGAGAAACAAGGGCATCACCGCATAGCACAGGAGATATATCCGCCAATCGATGATGAGCATATACACAGAAGCAGTCAAAAACATCAGCGGCTGAAACAAAGCCTGGGGAAGCTGACCGCTCATAAAGCCGGTGACTCCGCTCACTTCAACGTTGAATCGGCTGATTAGTTCCCCCTCACCATGCCGGTTTATATCTTTCAGCTTACAGGTCGATATAACTTGAAACATGGTGTTTTTCAATTTTTGGGTGTATCCGGCGCTCAAGTGGAAAATCAGGCGACCGTACCCGATTTGGAGAGCTCCGGTCATCAGTATGATAAATAACAACGCCAGAATGAGCCATACTACCGTTTGACTATGTAAAATGGAATCAATCAGGTTTTCAAAAACATAGGCGTTTCCTAAATTTAGCGATACGATCACCAGGTTTATGAAGAGTGTGGCAATTAAAATACCTGTAAATGGTTTCATACAGGCCCATACTCTTTTATACTTCAATTCCTTCACCTTCCCAGTTCTCTGAGTTGTTTTTCACCGAGCCTGAACTGCTGATCGATTTCATTCAGTTCTTCAAGCCAATCGTTCATGAAAAGATCAAAATTGTCCTCATTCACAGCCTTTTCCATAAAGCAAAGGGATTCTGCTGGCTGTACATATGCTTTTCCATTAACAGAGTACGGACTTTTGATCCAGTGATGGATGGGAAGAAATGGTGCGCTGCCGGCGAAGGTAGTGTGTGTTTCTCCTGCCTGCGGATTGATCTCAAGATGGCTGGCCATATCGCGGTGGTTTGGGAATTGCAGGATATCCCTCGCTTTTAACCGGTATCCTTTCCTCTGCAGCCTTGCCTCCAGCTGAATAGCCCGAATGGAATCCCCTCCGGCATAGAGAAAATGGTCTTCCATCGTAACAGGCTTTCCAAGAACTTCGCGCAATTCCTCGAGAAGAATCCTCTCGGCGCCCGCGGCCGTGGAAAGCGCCCCCTCCGCAGCGGCCATGCTTTGCGGCGGCGCAAGGGCCTGCTTGTCCACTTTCCCATTTGGCGTCAGGGGGATTGTCTCCACATACTGAAACAGCGGCGGTATCATATAATCCGGCAAATACTGTGCCAGCTCCTGTTGGATCCATGAATCCGGGAAGGGACTGTCCGCCGTATAATAACCGCACAACGATAAATTATGAACCACGACGACGGCTCGCTGCAAACCGGGGATCTTTTACATGCAGTTTTGTATTTCAGCCGGTTCGATCCGGCAGCCATTTATCTTGACCTGATCGTCCGTCCAGCCCCCGTATTCTATGCAGTCCTCCCGGATAAAACGCGCCCGGCCGCCGGTTTTGTATAGAGTATATCCCCATCGGTCGCTGCGGATAAAACGCTGGCTCGTAGAAAGGGGCTGATTGACATACCCCTTCGCCAAACCCATTCCCGCAATATATATTTCACCGTCTTCACCTATTGGCAACGGCTCAAGATGAGTATCCAGTACATATATGCGCAAATTTTCAATCCGAATGCCAATGGGTACCGAACTCCCAGTATCCGTTGCGGGGTCATACTAATGAATCATACAGCCTACAGTGGCCTCGGCCGGCCCGTATTCGTTATATATGACAACGTTTCCCCCAAAGCTTTCAAGGGTTTTCCCGGCAAGTTTCGCTGTCAGATTTTAGCCTCCAACAAAAATTTTCCCGCATAATGCGAAATAATATGTGGGCCTCCCTGTCGTCGTCGCGGTAAAGCCGTACCGATGCTCCACATGACAGTGGCGTATACAGCGACGTGACGGTCAGATCAAATGATAGCGGCGAGTACAAGGCAAAGACAGCCTCCGGTCCATGAATATACTGGCGCCGTGCGAACGATATATAGTTTGCCAGGGACCGATGGGATACGACAACGCCCTTGGGCTGTTTCGTATAGCCCGACGTGTACATGATATAGGCAGCGTCGGCAGAAAATGGGCCGACAAATCGCCGCGGTTTGCCGTGGAAACTCTTTTCGTCCCGTATATCTGCTACGGAGAATCCGACCTCCTCCAGGAAGTACGCAGACCAGTTGGTCAGGATCAGGGATGCCTGCGTATCCTGCAGTATATACGTCATGCGCTCATGTGGCCAGGAAACGTCCAGCGGAACATAGATGCATCCCTCTTTGAGTATACCGACGACGGCTGCCACAGCGTCGATGGTATACTCAAAGAGGATACCGACAACATCGCCTTTGGCCAATCCGCGGCTCCTCAGAAGCTCCGCAATGGTATTGGAACGTTGGTCGAGCTGTGCACATGTGCAGCTCTGGTCGCCGTCCGACACGGCTATTTTTTGCGGGGAGCCTTCAACAGACTCCCGAAACATATCCACGAGCGTATTATCTAGAACGACATGCATTCTTTTTATGTGAATATAAGTCACTATTTCCCGGCGGCTGTTTTAGACCTGCAGGGGCAGGTTACGGATCGTCTGTTCGGACCAATCTAAAATACAGTCCAACAAGCGGACGATATTCTGCCCCATATCCCGGATATATTCCGCCGAGTACAAAGACGTTTTATAGTCTATGTCGAGGTATATCTCATCTTTATCCGACCAGTCCCGGACAATCCACTGCATATCATACGACTGTTCGCCGTTGTAAAACTCTGCATTCTCCATGGAATAGCCGGCAAATTGTTTGCACACAGCGGTATTATAATAATTTACACAATCCCGGTATAACGAATCGGCTCCCAGCTTCAGATCCCTGATTAAATGGTTGTAGGGATACCTCTGATGCAACAGACCCGTTTTGAGCCGGCGGTCTACAGCGGCTAAAAATTCGACGACAGCCGTTTCATCCTCCAGACTTTTCAGACGCGCGGATTCCAATTTATCGTGATAATTTGCAAATTTTAATAATCATAGGTATACAGATCACCCCAAAGCTCACAGGATTTACCCCCATACACGCCTTCCTGTTAACATGTTCATCCAGCCGTCCTGGGCCTGGGCCCAGTTAGCAGTGTGTAGTTAATTATACTGTGATGTGATTAATTCTTCCGATGTTTTTCATGGTTTTCCAGTTACTCCATTAGTCGTCAATTTAAGAAATAATTATTAAGTGTTTGTATCAACGATGCTAGGATACATTTTGTAAGATTAATACAATCCAATATATAATCATTAATCTTAATAATGTATTTTACTTCATTATTAAAATCATATTTTATAGCTATATTTAGACTAATTTTAATATTTTTAATTATCTTTTTTATATCATTGTTTATTTTATTGTCAATATTTAAATTAAATGTGTCATTATATAAATTAACCTTCCATAAAAACATAACATTATATTCTATTAATCTATTTATTAAGTTTGGAAGTTCATGTGTATGTGTTGCATCCTGCATATTATACTTATTATGGATAATATCTGAAAACATAAGTATAAAACAATTATAAACTCCCACTATCCCATTGTAATATTGGGCAAGACGATCTAAAGAATCGTCATCAATGCATTCAAAATGCCGTGAACTATCCCAAGATAAATATTTAAGTTCTTCATAAAAATTGCTTAATGAGAGATTTTTGCTGTAATCATTTCTTAAGCTTAAGGTTAATAAATAAAATTTATTTTCTCTTCCGCGCACTCTATTAAAGAGCTCATTTTTATCCGAATTTTTTACGACTCTATAACCTTCTTTAAAATCATCAATATTGATTTCTTCTTCGCGCCATGAACCAGTATATATAGATGGAGTATAAAAAACATTTTTTTCATCATCATATCCATATATGAGGAACTCAGCAATATAGGAATCCTCAAAATTTTTATATACTTTTTGACTATCAATTTCAATAATAATATATTTATTATTATCAATATTATTTCTTATAAATTTAATTAATTTATCTTCATCCAAATCACTGATTGTATGCTCGTTTGTCTGAAGTATACTATCATAATACTTCATTACATTATATCTTTTCCCAAATTCACCAAAATCACATTCATACTCATTATTCATAGTTAAGTTGTCAAAATGCTCCGTAAACCAATTTAATACATTCGGATAAGCTTGAATAATTGAAACCCTAAAGAAAGTCCAACATTCCGATTTAATAAAGGGGTTATAATTTAATGGTAATATTTTTTTCATGATAGCAAGCCTTCCTTTAATAAAATTTGTTTATCTCCATTTTAGAAAAACACATTTTACTGATTACTAATCATCTAAAAATATTATATTAACTATTGCTAAGTTTGATTTTGATATATTCGGGGTTCCAACAGCACTTCAACTTTGCTGGCCTTGACATCCCCCTCTATTCGCCTAAATCTAACACTATAGCAGTAATATAAACATAATATAACATTTTTTTACTGAATGTCAATGCAGCATTTATACAATTTATACTTATTAATCTTTAAATTCAGGCTATTTGCAGAAGAGTATCGTTCTATATTCATTATCAGTAAACAATAAATGAATGTCTTTAAAATATATCCGCTGCGTTACCCATACGAAAGCATGGCGGTCATATGCTGAATGAGTTTTAAACAATTCATGCTCGACTTCCGTTCCGAGTGACTTAGAAGCAATACGGCAAAAATCATAGTCGATCAAACTTTCAATTTACCCAGACCCTTTGCCGCCGCTGAAATTCTTGACAAAAATCTGTACCAATATTTTCTGTCGTTTAATCACGGTAACGACTGCAATAGGGAATCCCAGGTTTCAGTAGATAAAAAGAACGGGCAAGTGCTGACAAAATCAGACTTGCCCGTGTTATACCTGTCGTTTTGCTGCAAAATTCCGAGTTTAAATCAATATCCCGTCAATCCATTTTTCTATCTCTGTCTTTGTCATGCCGTAGGAAAACCTCTCTCCCTCCAGCCATTTTGTTGAATCGGAGCATAAACCGTGAAGATTAACCGCACTCGAACCAACTCCGCTGCTGTGAGACGTGCAGAACGGAACCACAGTTTTATCCGTGAAATCATAGCTTTCCAGAAAGGTGCTGATGATTCGCGGCGCCTGTCCCCACCAAATGGGATAAGCCAGCAGGACGATGTCATACTCCTCCATATTTTCGAAGGTTCCAGAAATGGGCGGCCTGGCAGAAGGATCGTATTGTTCTTTGCTGGCGCGTGAGGAGGAATCGCTGTAATTCAGATCTTCCTCTGTATAGGGGATTTCCGGCATTATTTCGCAGAGGTCGGCGTTTAAAATCTCCGCCGCATATTCCGCAAGAAGCTTCGTCGTTCCCGTGCAGGAAAAATAGACGACCACTGTTTTAGTCGGTGCTTCCTGTCCATCCTCCGCGTCCGGTTGCTGATTCGTATCGCCCGTATCTTTTGATGGCCGTGCTTGAGTGGTGCCGGATACGGCGGCATCTCCGCAGGCGGTGAAGGTAAAACTCAGGAGAGCTAAAAACAACAGGCCGATTACCCGTTTCTTCATCCGACAGATTCTCCTTTCATTCACTGAGAATTATGCGGGGTACAGAAAGCACGCACAAACAGCAGTCAGACCGACAGGAACAGACCCCTGTTCGTCTCATTTCGCCTTCTCCTGTTCCGATCGCATACTCGCCCTGAACACGTCTGCGATTTCCTCGCGGGTCATCCTCCTGTAGCCGCCGTCCATAACAAAGGCGCCCTCGGCCAAACCGTCTATCATGTCCCCGGTAACGCCCAGGTCCTCGAGATTCATCACCAGGCCGAGCTCCTTCATCCAACGCTCCATACAGGCAAGACCCTCATAAGCCGTCTGTTCGTCTGTTTTTCCCCGTGAATCAACGCCCCACACATTGACGGCAAAGCGGACAAATTTGGCAAGACCAAATGGGCAGATATGGCGGTAATAGGCCATGGATACCGCCGCAAGGGTCATGCCGTGGGTGGCGTCGGTATACGCGCCAACCGACTGGCCGAGCATGTGGACCATCCAGTCCGCGTTTTTTCCTTTGGCTACCAGCGTGTTCAGCGCCCATGTCGCCGTCCACATGAGGTTGCTGCGGGCCTCGTAGTCGGTTGGATTCTCTATGGCAATGCGGGAGGAATGGATGACCGAGCGCATCAGACCTTCACTGATATAGTCACTGGTGTTGTCGTCCGCGCCGGAAAAATACTGTTCGCAGATATGATTGAATATATCGTAAATACCGGCTGCCATCTGGTACTTTGGCAGCGTAAAGGTAAAGGCCGGGTTCAAAATCGAGAATTTCGGAAACACATTGTCGCCGAAGATACGGCCGATTTTGCGCTTTTGTTCACGGTTGGTGATCACCGCGCCGCCGTTCATCTCCGAGCCGGTACCCGCCATGGTGAGAACGCAGCCTACGGGGAGAATTCTGCAGGAGACATCCTCCATGCGAAGATAATACTTTTCCCACGGGTCTTCCTCGCAATAAGCGGAGACGGATACCGCTTTGGCATAGTCGCATACCGAGCCGCCGCCCACGGCGAGAATGAGGTCGATGCTGTTTTCCCTGGCAATTCTGCAGCCCTCATAGAGCTTTTGCACCGTGGGATTCGGCATGACGCCTCCATCCTCAAACACGGTTTTCCCGTTGGTTTCCAGGATTTCGATTACCTTGTCATAAATACCATTCTTCTGAATGGAACCGCCGCCATAAACAAGCTGAACCCTCTTGCCATACCGGGACAGCTCCTCACCTAAATACTCGAGAGCGTCCTCTCCGAAATACAGCGTGGTCGGGTTGGCATATCGAAAATTTCCCAACATATTTGTTTCCTCCCTTTTAACTGTATGGTTTACTCTTTTAGCGTCTTCATCATTTTTGCCGGGACGCCGCCCGCAACGGTATGGGCCGGCACATCCCTTGATACAACCGCACCTGCCGCAACCACCGCCCCGTCCCCGATGGTGACGCCGGGAAGAATCGTCGCGTTCGCGCCGATCCAGACGTTTTTCCCGATGCGGATTGGAGCCGGATGCAGGTCGCGGCGGCGGGCGGGATTCAAATCATGGTTGAGGGTCGCCAACACCACATTATGACCGATCAGTGTACCGTCTCCTATGGTGATGCCGCCTTGATCCTGCAGTTTGCATCCGCTGTTGATAAACACATTTTTACCCACCGTAAGGTTCTTGCCGCAGTCGGTGTAAAGAGGCGGAAATAACCCAAAGCTATCGTCCACCGGCCTGCCTGTCAGCTGTGCAAACAGTTCCTGTATTTCCTCCGGGGTATGGTAATGACTGTTCAGTTCAGCGGTCAGGCGAAGCGCCTCCTGCGAGAGCTCACACATATACCGGTGAATCTCCGAGCCGGCCGCGACGGGTTTGCCGCTGATCATATGTTTCAAAAAATCCTGTAATTCCATGTAAACTCCTTTCATGTTGTTCCGCTGACCGATATTGCGGGTTCCGACCAAGATACGGACGGGCCGACAGTCTCTATTCGGATTTCCCCCGTTATTCCCGGAAGATATTCGATACCTGAAACGGCCTCCCCCAGCATATACAGCCCGCTGGCCCCGCCGCAGTCTCCATAATAGACGGCCACGTTACCCCATGGTGCAAAATAGGCAAGCGTCCCCGCCGGCCCCTGCGCCAAGGGCGTGTCGCCGGTGTCCAGCTTCTCCGGCGGATACCATATTTTTTCATCGCTGCTGTAATTCTCCACCTCAACCGTTAAGGGCAGCTGATCGCAGAGCCCCTTTGCCGCGCGGGAATCATTCAGAGAGAAAACAATTGCATCCCCGTCCCTGGTCGTTATACGGATGAGCCTGCCGGTATCGGACGGGCCCTCGCTTTCCGTATCGGCAGTGGCGGATGGAACGGGTACGCCCGCAGACGGCTGGTTCCCCGCGCCGCTGGTACAGGCTGCCAGGGACAGGGCCAGCAGAAAGCCGCCGGCAGCCGCAAAAATCCGTTTCATATCCCTACTCCTTTCGTGCAGAGACGGCCCTTCCCATTTCATACGCTTTTTTCAGTGCGGGATGACCCTGAATAGAACCCGGCGCATCCACACCGCCCGCGAACACGGTACCGGTCAGACGCGCCTTCGGGAAGCAATCAATCCATCCCTGCAAACCGTTTTCCGCTCTCCGCGGTACGTCATCCCCGTCCTCCGCGGCGGTGGAAAGCAGGTAGATATCACCGAAACGATAGTCGGAACCATACAACGGATTCGCTCTGTCCAGCATGGTTTTCATCTGCCCGCACATTTCGTAGTAATAAATCGGCGTCGCAAAGACAAGGACATCGGCCGCCCGCATTTTCTGTGCGATCTTATCCGCGTCATCGTGTATGACACATCGGTGGGTCCGATTGCAGGCTAGGCATCCTGTGCAAAAACGGATCGTTTTATCGGAAAGACGCACCTTCTCCACCCGATGTCCCGCGTCCTTTGCTCCTCGGAAGAATTCATTCGCCAGAGCATCGGAATTACCGCCCTTTCGCAGACTGGTTGAAAGGATAAGAATCGTTTGAGACATGACCTTTACTCCTCCTCTTCATTCGTATGGCTTTCCAGAGAACCGCCGCGTCGTTCGCTCGTCCAATCCGGCCGGCAGCCTAGGGATCGGCAGGTTTGCTGAAGCATCGGGATCATATCTGTCTCTTACCCCGCACTCCCGCTATCCCTGATAAATCTGTCTTAATTGTACCAACAACGATTATAAATAACAAATACTTATAGTTTATACGAATTCATGCTTTACAGGCATAGATAAATGTGCTATACTGCCCTTCCAGAAAAGGGGGCTATCTGTATGGAATTTCGTGTTTTACAGTATTTCCTGGCTGTCATCAGGGAACAGAGCATCTCCCGGGCCGCCGAAGCGCTGCACCTGTCCCAGCCCACGCTTTCCAGACAGCTCAGGGACATGGAGGAGGAACTGGGCAAGCCGCTTTTTATTCGCAGCAACCGCAAGATCACGCTGACCGAGGAAGGCATGCTTCTCCGCAAACGGGCAGAGGAAATTACCGAGCTTGTCAAAAAAGCAAAGGATGAGATCACTCTGTCGGATGAAACGATAGCCGGCGACATATCCATTGGCGCGGGGGAGACGGACGGTGTCCGTTATCTGGCAAAGAGCGCGCGTGATTTGCAGCGGGAATATCCCCTTGTGCATTTTCACATTATCAGCGGTGACAAAGCCACTGTGCTCGAGGACTTGGATAAGGGGCTGATCGACTTCGCACTCCTGTTCGGGGATATCGACACCTCCCGCTACGAATGTCTGAAGCTTCCCTGCAATGACGCCTTTGGCGTCCTGATGCGGCAGGATGATCCGCTCGCCGTAAAGGACGTGATCACACCGGAGGATTTGCGGGATAAACCGCTGATCGTTTCCAGGCAGTCCCTTTGCGATTCCAACTTGAGCGCCTTGCTGGGATGTCGTGCGGATAAGTTGAATATCGCCGCCACTTACAACCTGGTGTTCAACGGTTCCATCATGGTGGACGAGGGGATGGGCTACGCCATATCCTTCGATAGAATCATCAACACCTCGGGCAGCAGCAACCTCTGCTTTAAGCCGCTGTCTCAGCACGTAGACATAAAAATGAGCCTTGTCTGGAAGAAATATCCGATGTATACCAAAGCGGCGGAAAAGTTTCTGCTGAAAATGCAGGAAGCGATGTAAAAAACGGAGAAACAACAAGCCGATACGCTCGCTGTTTCTCCGTTTTTGTTGCCAAACTCGTTGTGTTTTACTTAAAGCAGTTTTTTCCCAGGATTCCGAGCAACCTTACGCGCTTAAGGCTGAAAATCAGGCGGCAGGGAATAAAAGCCTTGCTGCCGTCTTGAATATTTGTAATATGCAGTTGCCTATTTTAACTCTTCCAATAATAACTCCGCATAAGGCAGAGCCATTACACACCCAAGCAAGTTCAGCTCACGCAGATATTCCCCCCTACCCTAATCCCTACTGACCAGATTCTGAAGATAATACTCCTGCAAATGCCCCTGATATCCCGCCAGTTTTTCTTTTTGTATGGCTCGTACGGTAGCCCGCAGTGCGGAACACTGAATGGCGTTCAACTGCTGCAGGCGTGCGTTAGAGGCCATTTGCGACTTAGCCCGCTGATAATCCTCCGCTTGGACTTTGTGCTCCTGACATCCCGGTTAACCGCGCAATGGTTAACAGACACATCTCTTGCCGCCTGCGAAAAGAGGCAAATCCAATGCATTCTCCCCCTGCTTATCCAGCAAGATTAAACTGATCTGGACGGTATGCCCGGAAATATCATCGGTATCCCCTTCGCAGGTTTTCAGCAGACCCATACGCTCAGCATAACACAATACCCGTACAAGTGAGGTACGGCATCTATATCGGATAGTCTCCCAGCCATATTGCGCTCTGAGCGTGCGGCGCATGTTCGTGAGCTTCTGACGCACCTGATGGAACAACTCTTTATCCTGACTGCGGACGATACCAAAACGGCCCAGTAAAATCAAAAACTCAACCATGAGGTTTCACAATCTCGAAATCCAAACAATAATCCGGCAACGTCAAATCCCCATCCGTACAGTGCAAAACACAGGTCCTATCGGAAGGATTCAGCCTATAGCGCATGCTATATTCCGTCCGTGCCGTCTTGCTCTGGGATGCGTTGGCTTTTGTAATCCAGCTTAAAACTATGGAGCAGTTTCGGGGGGACTTCCTCTTATCATATCTACACTCGTTGCTAAATCTTGATTAAATCCCCGTTCGCTTCGTATATGCTATAATAAACTCCGTCAAGAAACAACAGTGTTTCGTTATTCCAATACGTATGAAGTCCTGTGCTATACGTTGGAATGACAATACGGCGTGTGAATAGATTTTCCATAAGCGATTGACTGTCGCTGGCCTGAATCACCAAGCATGTCCGGGACGAATCGGCCTGAGGTACCGCTTGCATTAGACAATACCTGCCCGACAAGAATTCCCCTCGATAAACAACGCCATCTGAACGAGCTTCCACAGGAAGTGACAGCCCACATCGCGAAAGAAATGAGTTATTTCCCATCACATCGATAACTGCCCAATGACGCCCTTCTAAAACATCAAAAGAACAAGAGGAATCGTATAAAGGATAATGGGTATAAACCACCGAATCAAAACCATTGACTGAAGGACGAGAAAGAGAGCGAGCCGTCTTTAAAATCGCATCGTCCGTATTATCAGGCAAAACAATGGATAAAGGACCCAGATAGATGTCGAGCAAACCGGTTCCCTTTCGATAATCGATAGCGGAAGCGGGCGCATCGACCTCCGACCATGTATGATCCCCGTTGCATTGAAAATGAAGTTGGTCTGCACATTCTCCGTGATAAATAAAAAGATAATCATCGTTAATATTTACCTGAAAATCCCTTTTATCTACCTTGGGCGGCAGCCGCAAGGTAAATCCTTCTGCGCCGGAGATATGAGCGGATATCCTATGCGCATTCGTCAAGTGTATGTCCGCCTGCGCCACTTTTTCGCCAAATTGAATACCGTTTACAGTAAGCCAATAACTTGATAAATAACGATTGCGATAGGTGCTGTAGATGATGCGGTCCGGATACGGGTCGCGGATATTTTCCAGCATGGCGTTATAGACGGAAGGCTCGGCACTGTATTGCCTAAAGTGAGCATGAAGCATCCCATCCATACTCACCTGATGATAATTCCCATATTTTTGTAATACATTGGTAATTTCTGTTTTATGACTGCCAATTATGTAATCATCTTCAGAAATCAGATTATAAATCGGGAGATTCGACAAATTGGATAAACGCGTCAGGTCGGGATATCCAGCCAGCGGATAAATCGCTGCCGGCCAATCCGGATAATTTTGCGCAATACTCCACGCAGCGAAACCACCGCTAGAGAAACCCGCAAAATATACTCGGTTAACATCTATATGATAAACGGATGTTACCCATGTATAAATTTCCATAATACTGGCTTCGGACATGTAGCTCCCGCTTCCCGCTCCTCTGCCGGAAACATCTACATGAATAAAATCCTCCTTGATAGCGGTACGGTCCATATCACAGCCATTCCAAGAGTATTGGTTATATGATAAAAACAGAAAAAGCGGATAAGCACGGTTATCATCGTATTTTTCGGGAATGTTCAAAAGCATCCAGACAATAGATCCGTCCAGTTCTGAAAGGATATAATACTCATGCACTCCCCCCGCCATAATATCAGGCGTGAAAGAGACGCCATGCTCCGCCTTACCGCACAGTTCTTCGATTTCATTCATAAGTCTATACGCATGAACGTATTCAGCCGACTCCATGCCATCCGATAACCGTTCCATTCGTCCCTGTATCTGTATCTTATCGATACGTGATAGAGTATCGGGCAGCGCGGCAACCCGTCGATTGATAATATCGGCATAAATAGATAAGGGAAAGGGATAAATTTCAAAATGGTTATTGCACATGACAGTCCCATTCACTGTAAATTGAGCTAAAATCCATTCATGCCAATACGCGCCTGTGCAAAGGTTACGTATATCGGACAAAGAAATCTCCACCACTTCGTTGAATCGAAATTTCTGATGAAAGATTTTTTCTTTTACCTTATCAAAAATATAAAGAAGATAGACATCGTCCAGTTTGGTGGGGCCATCCAGTAAATACATTAGGCGAAATACATTTTTATCAGGACAGTATACTCCCTCACACACACATTGGGGTCTGTTGACTCGCTGGTACCAAACAAGTGGTTCCTCGTTGGATTCAACTTCATCTAGCTGTAACGCAAATTTATCACCTTGACCGGGAGAATACTGCTCGATAAGCAAAACGTGAATTCCCGGATTGAACAGCAAAAACAACTGCTGACAGCATTCTATCTCGGTGTTAATAAAGATACATTTGCCGTCCATCCACAGTTTAAATCGCGGTGGACAATAAAGATTGAGCTGAACCTTTTGTTGCCGTGGACTGGAAATCCGGACACTCAAAAACAATTGTTGGAACAGTGGTTCCTCACAGTATTGAAAAGTATTAAAACCTTCTCTGTCCAGTAACAAAACTTTTCCAAACGATTCCTCTCCCTCGTTATCCAATTGTCTTAATTTTTCGTATAAAGAAGGATCCGGCTTTGTGGAAAAATACGTATATTGAGAATCAGGACAATTTATCTCACCCAGACGTATATACTCTCGTATTAACATTTTTCCACCGTCATATTCGATCATAACAGCATCCACCCTTCGTATAAAATCAAGTTTTACTCAAGCAGTTTAGACGCAATATACTGAGTGACGTCGCCAATAGTTCGAAAAGCCGTAAACACTACCATCTCTTCGTCAAAAGATATATTATATTTTCGTTCCAACGCAACAACTGCCTTTATGAATTGAAGGGAATCCATATCTATATCCGATAATAAGGTATCCGGTCCAACCAAAAACGTCGGTTCACTGTTCAGATTGGAGAGTAATACCGTGGTTATGGTATCCTCTATCCCCCCTTCCGCTGTCCGAGGTACAGTTATCCCGGCTACGATGTCCTTGAGTTTTTGATAATCGATTTTACCGGAGGAAGTTGTATCGAATTGATCGATAGATATATATTTAACTGGTACCATATAGGTGGGTAGCCGTTCGAGCAGATATTGTTTAAGGGCGATTAAGTCGATGGGAGTATCCGATTGATAGAAAGCGCAGAGCCAAAACGATTCCTCTTCTTTGACAATGGGAACTACCGCTGCCGTATGTATATCCGGATAGTCGGATATACAGCATTCAATTTCCTCAGGTGATACGCGATATCCTCTAATCTTTAGCTGACGATCCAACCGTCCCACATAATAATATCTATCCTGCGAATCTCTGCGGACAATATCACCCGTCCGATACAGACGAATGTTTTGGCTTGCCGCGCTATACTGTATAAATTTTGTATCTGTTAAAACAGGATCGAACAGATAACCCTCTGCCAAACAAACTCCGTTTATACATAATTCGCCCGTCGCTCCCGACGAAACAGTTTGTTGTGATTCGGGCTCCAGTACATATGCCTCGATACCCTTGATCGGTTCACCGATGGGAACGTCATGACCGCTAAAATCAAATGGAATGGGATAATGAAAAACATCGTCGGAGCATTCGCTCTGTCCATAGGCGTTGAATAGTGGTATTTTATACAGGTTATAGAAGGCTTTCACAACATCCGGCGTCAGTTTTTCACCGGTACTGATAACCGCTTTCAAATGATCTAATAAAATCGGCGTATGGCTTGTTTCGGCCAGCATACAATACAGCTGAATATAACGGGGCGTCAAAGAGACTACCGATACTTGATCCTGCCCCACCCTCTGGAAAAAACGCAGAGGATTTTTTCGTGTGACCGCGTCATATATTATCAGCTGCGCACCCAGAATAAAAGGGGTGAGCACTAACCATATCGACGCCACGAAACCCGGACTCAGACTCAGACAGAACAAGCTATCCTGGTTAAGTCCTAAGAGCTCTACTTTTGCTTCTATATGATTTACGATCCCTTCCTGCGTTAATATGACACCCTTGGGATTGGCAGTTGACCCGGATGTAAAAATACAAAAAGCACAAGCGGAGGCAGGCGCTTTCTCCCACAACTCGTTGACCCCTTGCCCATATTGTCCAACCACTGTTTTAAAAGATTCGTCAATTGTCGTAAGAGAAGAGGTATATTCACCAGTGCATATGATATTCCGCGACCGGCTACTATAAAAAGTATTTTCTACCCGTTGAGAAGGACACTCAATATCCAGAGGAAGAACTGTGCCGCCAACCGCCAATACGGCGAAAACCGATACCACTAATTCAATGGATTCGGGCAGATACACCACCACTCGCTCCCCAGGCCCGACCCCTTTTTGATGTAAATAAGAAGCCAGTTGCCCGACCTCACGGTAAAGCTGACGATAAGTCAACTTTTTATCGCCCTGTCTCACCGCTGTTTTATCCGGGACCTTATTCACTTGATTATAAAAAGCCTGATAAATACTCACCATTTCCATCAACCTACTTTTTTACACAATTCCTCTCGTCCAGAATCACAACACGCGGACGGTAGTCTTTCTGAAGTATTTCCTCACAAAAACAGAAGGACATGATAATTACCTTATCGCCAATGCTGACTAGACGTGCTGCCGCGCCGTTGACACAGATAACACCGGGCTTATCCGTTTGAATAACATAAGTCTCAAAACGAGCTCCATTGTTAACATCAACCACCAATACTTTTTCATATTCCCGTATATCTGCCTGCTCAATTAAGTCTGCGCTGATGGTAATGGACCCTTCGTATTGAATATCGGCATCGGTAATGGTTGCACGGTGAATTTTTGATTTCAACATCTCGATCATAACTCTGTCATCCTTTCTTATACGTCTTTAATTTTGACCTCCTCCTGAATATGCAGATGATGCGCAGGCGACCATCTTTCATTCTTTTCATAACGCATGAGCTGTACTCCATCTCTTTCTTCAATGATGCGAAAACCCATTAAAGAATATGTCAGTGCCATAATACGGTTGCGATTAGTGGGAACAAACTCTGCCTGCAATTCCCGCCCGGTATCCAGAGCACGATTGATTAACGTCCCTAAAAGAGCGGAACCAATTCCCCGTGACATGACGCGGCAGGAAGTCAGCAGCAGTTTTAAACGCATCATTGACTGGTCCTGTTCCACAAGTATCAGTCCGATTTTTCCATAACTGCCGTATCGGTCCGTGAGCTCCACCACCTGCAGGATATAGCGGTCATCGGAAAGAAAGGAACGCAATTCCTCAAACGAATACGTATAGCCCGTCGAGTTTAACTGATGTGTCCGTACCGTCAATTCCGACGCTCTCATCAAATCGTTTTCCCGTGCCATTGAAATGGTCAAACGCATATTAAGCGTTTCTAAAAATTCATCTTTGGTACCTTGATAACTTTCCTCCTGCTGATTGCGCAGAATATCGCTTTGATACATTTTTCTTCTCTGCCGTGAGTCTTCTGTAATAAATCGCGGATTCATTTCAGGCCGGTCAAGCAGTCCCTGAATTTCCAGTGCATCCAAACATAATACGTCCGGTAGATGGTAGGATACCTCATCCCTTTCAAACGCCTGATCGTCAATAAAGGCTGTGGCGTCTGCCGATAAATTGATTCGTGTCAATATCTCCCGAATATTGTCGGATTTTGCATTCCAATTTATTTGAGGATATAAAAAATAATCGTGTAATCCCCATTTCTTCAATTCGCTCGCTGCTGTTTCATAATCATTTTTGCTGCAAATTGATTGTAAAATACCGCGGGCATCCAACTCCTCGACGATTTCGTGAATGTTGTCGTTCAGCCCGTTTACCGTATTTTCGCTGAGAATCCCCTTCCACAGAGTATTATCCAAATCCCATATAACCAACTTGATTTCTTTACGTCTTTCCATATTTCTTTTCTCCTAATCTGCCGCGGCATGTGTTTCCGTGTCTTTTAAGTCCTGATAAAATTCCGCTTGTAATGTATAAAGACGGTAGTACTCCCCTTTGGCTTTTATCAGCTCTTCATGGCTTCCTTTTTCAATCATTTCGCCACTATTCAGCACAACGATTTGATCGCAAAAACGGCAGCTAGACATGCGATGGGAGATATAAATAGTTGTCTTATCCTTTGTCAGAGTATAAAAATTAGTATAAATTTCATATTCTGAACGCGGCGACAGCATGGCGGTTGGTTCATCCAAAACAATAAGCGAAGCTTGTTTATATAGAGCTCTGGCAATCGCTAATTTTTGCTGCTGTCCGCCGGATAATTCTGTTCCATCGCTGTTAAACTGACGCCCCATAACCGTCTCTAAACCTGCCGGCAATTGAGAAAACGTTTCGGTCAGCCCAATTTCGCGAATTATTTCCTCAATTTCCCCCTCATCACCCTGCCTGCCAAATCGGATGTTTTCGTCTGCGGTAAAATTTAGTATACGAAAATCCTGAAAGACTGCGGCAATATGTTGTATGTACGACTGAAAATTGATGGTTTGAATGTCAACACCATTGAGATAGATATAGCCCTTTGTCGGTTTATACAATCGGAGCAATAACTTAATCAATGTCGTTTTCCCCGCACCGTTTTCCCCGACAATCGCCAGTTTCATATGATTCGATATTGTCAGGGTAACCCCTTTAAGCGTATATTCCTCCTGGTCGGGATAACTAAACCATACATTTTCCAAGTGAAGCTCGAAATCTTCGAGGCCGTTAAGGCCAACCGTCGGACTCTCTTCTTCAGCAATATGAAAATCGGTATTTTTTAAGTAACGGAGATAGATATCAATATATAGACCGGATTTCTGCAAGGTGATAAGGCACCCGGATACGCCGGTAAGAGCGGCGATAAACGTTCCAATACTGCTGATATACGCTGTCAAATCCGCAATGGTGATGATCTGTGAATAAGCCAGCCATCCCAAATAAAGATACATCCCTCCGTTTTGCAAAATCATCAAGATGCTTGACAGCACCGCCGTAACGGTGAAGACCACTACTGTCTTATTAATTCCTTTAACAATTGCCTTTGTAATACTCTGCATTTTGTCGACAATCCACTGACCCAGCCTGTTAATCCTCATTTCTTTCGCATAGGTAAAATTCGTTGATATTTCCTGAAAATATCCTAATTTTCTTCCAATTTTTACAAGTGACTGATCCCATACCTCAAACTCCTTGTTGGAGGCTATGGCATTCAAGATCGAGCTGATAAAGCAAATCACCAACAGGGTTATAAAAATCAGCGGGTTCAGGGTCAGCATAATGGCGATAAGGCCACTGATCTGAAGTATATGTGTTATCAGTAATTTAAAGCAGACTATAGTATTCTGTATATCCATAAACGCTGCCTGACGGGGATAAAAAACCTCCATGGCTTTCTGGCGTTCATCAATCATACGGGGATCCTCGATTTGCTGATACGGCAATATCATGGTTTTTTCTTCGATTTCCAGAAGAAAGTCTGTTTTCAACTGAATGATTTTTTTCGCTTCATAATTGCCATAGGACAAATTCAGCAATCGGAATACCAGTTCCAACCCGCACATAGTCACTGCATAAACGGTTGCCATCATCCAATTCTGACCCAATGTCAGTTCCTCGATAATCATTTTCAGAAAAAGAATACTGTTAAATGGCTGAACGGCCTGTACCAATATCATAAAAAGGCTGGCCACTATATACCCTTTATGGCTCTTTCCGATCTTCCGATACAAAATACCGATATTGCGAAAACAATTCAGCCACTCTTTTGTTTTCGATCGTATTATCCCTGGAAAATTACTCATGGCCGCCACCCTCCCTATTCATCCAATTGCACGATAATTTTTTCTTATGAACAGTCATCAGAGGGCCTCCTTCTCATAGTACTGTGACTGAAGACGAAACATCTCCGCATATAGACCATTTAGCCGCATGAGCTCATTATGTGTGCCATATTCAGCAATAGACCCCGACTTGAGAACACATATTTTATCGCTTATTTTAGAGCTGCTCAGACGGTGAGATATATAAATAGCGGTTTTCTGATGGACCAAACGGTTGAACTGTTCATAAATATCGTGTTCAGCTACAGGTGACAAATTGGCGGTGGGTTCATCGAGAATAACGACCGGCCCATTCTTATATACCGCCCTGCAGAACACTAATTTCTGGTGCTGTCCTCCAGATAACTCCATTCCTTCACTGTCAAACTGCCGTGACAATACCGTCTCTTCTGCAAGAGGCAGAGACTGAACCTTTTCATATAGGCCGCTGTCCTTCAGAATCGCATCAACCTCCTGCTTGCGTTTACGGGAGTCCGGCTCGAAAGTAATATTTTCATAAATACTCAAAGCAAAGATTTTAAAGTCCTGAAAGACAGTTGAGAAAATATCCATATATTCATCGTAATCATATTCCTTAATATTGATCCCGTCATATAGGATCTCCCCTTCGGTTACATCGTACAAACGCATGATCAGTTTGATCAGGGTTGTTTTTCCCGCGCCGTTTTCGCCGACGATCGTTATGTGTTCCCCAGGAGCAATTGTTAAATTAACATCCCGCAAAATCATTTGATCGCTGTTGGGATAATGAAACGATACATGCCGCAGCTCAATTATTCCGGGTTCCTCTTTTTTCAGATGCCGATCCGGCAGAGCGGAATGTCTCAAACAGCTTTCCCGCTGAAGGAAGGTAAAAAAATCATTTATATAATTATTGTTCTGATACAGATTGATCAATTGGTTGGATATCGCTGAAAAACTGGCGGAAAATTGTTGTGCTGAATTGATCAAGACAGTAAAATTACCAATAGACAAAGCTCGATTCAATACAGCGTAAATCAGCCACATCAGGATAACCAGCTGTTGAGCTACATTGATAAAGCCCATGACCATTTGACCTTTTTTATTGTTCGCAAGGATCTCATCGTTTTTTTCAAAATATTCTTTTCTGTTCTCCCTGCTTTTTCCGAGTAAAAAGTCCTTTAAATCATAAATACGGACCGTTTTGCCATACTGGAGATCGACCGCCAGTTCAATGAGATACCGCCATCTTCTTTCGACCGGCATCATCAAACGATGAAGCTTGTAGTTCTTCTTTTGTAAAAACAAGCTAATCAGCGTATTCACCACCGATACGACAAGAACCATAACAAAGATAAGCGGATTCATGGTGGTGACAATGGCAATGGTCACCACCAATTGTATAAACGCGATGATCGTTCCATTGATAGCTCCCAGATATACTTCTAAATTGTCGCCGTTGAGCAATACAAAAGAGGCACGGTTCATTTCCTCCAGCACTTCTGTGTCCTCTGTAAACTGATAATCCATTTCTACCGCTTTTTTGCAGAACATTGAAGACATCGGAACCATGAGCGCTTTTGCGTTAAGCTTGGTAAAATTGTTCGCGAGGGTTCCTAAGTTGGTAAAAATGAAATTAAAAGCCACCATAATTAGGGTCGCCTGGAGGATGTAGTCAAATCCTTTTCCGTACATGATACCGTCGATTAAGTATTTCATGTACAATAAATTGATAAACGGAGAGACCGAACTGGCTATAATTTGCAGAGCAGAAAATACGAGATATTTGCGGTTATGATGCCATGCCAAGGATAGCATACCCCTGATATTCCTGCCGATTTGTTTATTTTTCAATACATCTCCTCCTTTTAGACACTGACACCACGCTGATAGAATTATAGAAACTCCTCCAACTGACGCTTTCCGGAATCTCCCTCTAGAACCAGATCGATCATTTGTGTTATGGAATCCAGTAACCGTTTCATTTGATCTTCTTCATATAGATTGGCTTTGTACGCGAGTTCCAAATCGAACCGGCCATTTCTTTTTTTAATGTCCAAATTGATATCGTATTTTGCTATTTCGAGTCGGAAAGCGATATCCTCCGTTTGAAGGTCTCTCTTCATTGTAGCATCTTCAAAATCTAAATAAAGGAAAAATTGAGGTTTTTTATCACGATTTTCCTTTATGAAGTCATTATACTGAAAAAATTGATTCTGTATGCCCTCCACAGACTGCTTACATGTGTGATCTATAAAAGAAGATAGCGTATCCTTCTTATCGGCGGTCACTCGTAAGGGCACCAGATTGGTAAAGACGCCAATGCATTGATTGAATTCCGCTTTATATCGATTTAAAACTGGCGTGAGAACGGCGATATCCCGGGAGCCGGTTTGTAAGAATACCGCCAGTGCAAAACAGGAGAGTAACAAACCGTGTATTGTCGCCTTGTGCTCCCTGGCGGATCTGGATAGACCATCAGCTATCTGTTCAGACAGGCAAACATCCAAGGAACCATAACGGTCAGGTCCTGGAGCTTCCAGACGTTTAAACGGACAGGCGTAATCGAAGTTATCCAATCGTCGTCTCCAGTAATCACCCATTTTTTTATATTCCTTGGACTGAATAAAACTCTTTTCAAACTCCACATAATGCCGGTAAGGGATACGGGGTTTTACTATTTTCCCACTGGCAGCTAAATCCTGCATATCCTCTTGCAGCAGAGTGGACGAAAACCCGTCCAAAAGAATATGATGAATATCAAATAAAAGGATGCTTTTTTCAGGGCCATGGAATAGGACGAACCGGAATAACGGCGGTTCATGCAGTGTAAATACAGTTAGATATTCACGATAATCGAGGTGGTCGAAAGATTCTACGGATACACGGTTTATGGTTACACATATTTCTGGCTGAATACACTGAACCAGCCGGTTATCCACCACATCGAAATAGGTGCGAAGAACTGCATGATGATGGACTATCTCCTGAAGCATCGCAATTATTTTTTCTTCCGCGATTCCTGTTACATCACTTAAAAACGGGTTGTTATAGATGAGTTTGTTATTACTTAAGTGGTAATCGTAATAAATGCGTTCCTGCGGCAAACTCATGCTGTATGGGGTCTCTTCCCCTTGATTCGTTTCATCGCAGGCTTCGATTGCGTTCGGCTCTCGACTAAGGCCGATTTTTTCATCGATAAACTCTGACAGGCTTCGTATGGTGACATATTCAAACAGATCCGCCACGCGAATGATATCGGGGTATATTTCTTCCAACCGATCGTGCATTTGGGACAGCATAATGGAGTCCCCGCCCATCTCAAAGAAATTATCGTAAATGTTGAGCCTATCGTAACCGAGTATTCCGCTGTATACCACGGCGACACGGTTTTCCGTTTCGGTATAATTATCTGCAACATCACCGGTTAACTGTACGGTTGTTACTGCAGCCTTGCGTTTAAGAGCTTTATCCGACTTGGGGATAAAAACCACTTTTCCGTTTTGAATTTGAGCGAAATTTCGGTTACCGTCGTTAAGCACCTGGCTGTCGTTTGAAATTTGATCCCTTTCAAAAATAGCTTTTACTTTCGCGGTGAACCGGTCGGATACCTTATTACGGGAATACTGGGACAAGGTATAAAAATTTTGATCTACAGTGTATTGCCCAATCATAACGCGCGACGGTGCTCCCCGTAAGAATCGATCGAGAGCCTGAATGGCTTCGTCTGTTGTCAACGCCTTTGTCACAGAATCCACGTTGATTCCATGACGCACCGACATACCCGTCTCTTTCCAAGAGACCCAATTGACGGTATATGTTTTTCTACCCTGAGCGTTGCGATAATCGGTAAAAGCGTCAAGAAAAGCGTTGGCGCCGATATAATCACTTTGACCGGCCTCACCTGAATCGGTTACGGCGGATGAACAAAGCAGCATGAAATCCAAAGAATCTTCCCGGGTCATTTCATCCAAATACCAACAGCCCTTGATTTTTGGAGCGAATACGGATAAGAAAGATGGCTTTTCTTTACGTAAAATATATCCCGCCCCGCTGATTCCCGCCGAATGGACTATTCCTTTTAGGCTCCCGTATTGTCTATGTATGCTCTCTATTAACGAGTGAACCGCATCATAATCGCCGACGTCACAAGCGACAATATCTATCGTCGACCCGCTGTTCCTTATTTCTTCCAGCAAAGATATCCTTGTGGAATATTTCTCGTTGTAACGCAGAGATTCCCACTCGGATGCTTCGGGAAAACCGCTCCGTCCTATCAGAATCAGATGACACCGGGCTTGTGTACTAAAATAGCGGGCTATTTCCAGCCCTATTCCATCTGTGCCCCCCGTAATTAGATATGCGCCGCCATCCCTGATGGGGCGGTCAATTATTGGTTTTACATCCCATTCATCCATTTCTTCAACATACCGCTGGTTTTCACGAAAAGCGGTCATGTAATATGGACTCTCCGCGTAAATTTCCTGTGCGATTGTATCAGGAGTGGTCGAAATATCGGTGTCGATCGCCCGGCAATTCAAATTAGTGTATTCCTGCTCAATTACCCTGCCCAGGCTCAGGCCTACTGCGTTATAAGGCATCAGCTCTGTTTCTCGGCCGTTTACCGCATATGCGTTATTGGATATAATACATATGGCTGCGTTACAATCAATATGAGATTTAACCAATCCCTTGATTAAATCGATCAAGCCAAAAAAGCCGTCTTCAACCCTATCGTAAATAGAGGATATGTTTCGCGCGGGCGGGCTGTTATAAGAGGTGAGATAGATGATTCTTCCCACCCGTTCCTCTCTCAACGATTCAAAAAGCGTCCGGTAGCCCTCGATTCCTGGTTCCAGATAATAGACAGCGCCCTCTGCCCTTATATCCGATTTTTCGGTGAAGACATCCAGTACCCGGGCGCCCAATGCGCGCAGAGATGCGGAAATGCCATCATCAATGCCCTCGTTTTTCCGTATTACCACCGTTAATTCCCCCGGATTGGGGACGGTATATCCAACCGATTCCATCGGAACCCATCGTTTACCGTAAAAATAACCATTCAGTTCCTCGGGTGCTTCTTTTTCTTCCGCGGGATCGCTCTCGGGGAGAGGATACCAGCAATGATTCTTTTCAAATGAATAACTTGGCAGATGCAGACGGGTATAGCTGCCCGTATACAGCTTCTCCCAGGAAACTACGGCTCCACGCACATACATAAGGATAAGCCGCTTCAATTGAGACGTGTCGGAAGCGGTCATCCCCGCTATGAGTTCACTCGCTTTTTCGTTCAGTTCCAGATGCTCTCGGGCGGTCAGTTCGTAATCGTACCTCTCCTTTTTACTCTCGGGAACAAGCGAAAATCGTCCGCAGGCACAGCCTTCTACAGCGCCGCTTTTAAGCGTTTCGAAGTTTTCTGCCTGTAGTCGTTTGAGCATAAGGCAGAGAGATTCTCGGTCCTTCATCATCAGAGCCAGACGATACGAATAATGACTTCGGCCAGTGTTGAGTATATAGCAGAAATGCCGAACGTCCACCTCCGGATGATCCTCTAAGTAGGCGGCGTAATCAGCGATGAGACGGAAAAGCGCAGACTCGGATTTCGCGCTGATGGTCATTACGAGCGGATCGTTAGGCGATATTGCTGTTTTCATTGACGGTCGGGGAGCTTCCTGCAATACCAAATGCGCGTTTGTTCCACTCATACCGAAACCGCTGATACCGACCATTGCCGTATCTCCCTTAGGTTGCAGCGGCTTTCCCTTACTGACCACATACACAGGTGAATTGACAAAGTCGATATTCAGATTAGGAACCTCAAAATTTAAGCTGGCAGGAATCCATTTTTTCTGTAAAATCAGAATCAGCTTAAAAATTCCGCACATACCCGATGCTTCGTTAGCATGACCTAGATTTGACTTGACCGATCCTATGCCACATATTTGTTTATCTTCTGAACAGGTGGAAAAGGCATGAGTTATCCCGCTGATCTCAATGGGATCGCCCAACTGTGTTCCCGTACCATGGGCTTCCACATAGCTGATATCCCGGCCGTTAACGCCAGCGTGTTCCCATGCCTTTTGTATGGCGTCTGACTGGGCAAGATAATTTGGCGCGGCAATCCCGAAGGAACTTCCGTCCTGATTAATGGCGCTGCCCCTGATAACGGCATAAACCGCGTCTCCGTCTGCCTGCGCCTGACGCAGCGATTTCAAAAGGACGACACCTACCCCCTCCGCAACCGCTGATCCCGTTGAATTGTCCGCGAAAGCTCGTGTCTTTTCCTCCGCTGATTCAAAACCCACCTCAAATCCGTTCAAAAGTGGAGTTTCAGATATAGAGGCTCCTCCGGCGAGAGCCATTTGGCATTGACCGCTGCGGATTTGTTCGCACGCCATATGTATAGCTACCAGAGACGATGAGCACGCCGTATCCAAAACCATGCTCGGGCCTTTCAAATCAAAAACATACGCCACCCTACTGGCGGCCATACTGACCTGATTCAACGGGAGCGAATCATTGAACAGGGAAGTATCCGTTTCATACAGCAAGCGACTATAGGCATTGCCTAAATTAGCCGAATATCCTAAAAACACACCCGTATTGCTTCCCTTTACTCCCTCCTGACCATAACCCGAATCATCAATGGCTCGGGAACAGCATTGTAAAAATAAACGATTCACCGGATCGATCAACGAAGCTTCACGCGGCGACATCCCAAAATAACCGTAATCAAAACGGTTGATTTCATCAAGAAATCCACATTTACGAAAACGGATGGCATCCTCCGGCATTCCCTGATTGCGCAAATGCTTTTTAATATCGACTACTCGGGTGTCGGGAATTTCCCTCACCGTGTTTATCGAATTATTCAGTAACACCCAATATTCTTCGAGATTACAGGCGTTGGGCATATCCATCCCCAAGCCAATAATCGCGATACTGTCATCGTCGTATAGCTGCTCGGTCTCTGTTTCTTCGTTCAATGAATTGCCTTCAGTCAATTCCTCCTCATTTACCGGCTGATATATCTCAGCTGAATTTTCACCGCCGCATTCCACAATATGCTCCGCCAGTGTTTGTACTGTGGGAAAAGCAAATAAATCGGTCGCCTGCAATAACTCCGGATATATCGCATCCAATTCTTGATATATCAGCCCCAACATGATGGAATCGGCGCCCAGTTCAAAAAAATTGTCCTGTATGTTTATTTCCTCATATCCCAATACCTTTTGGCAAACAGCTCCGATTTTATGTTCCGCCTGACTATAGGCTCCGTTTTTCGATACGACGCTTTTTTCTCTATCCGGTTGCCGTTCCAGCAAATTCAATGACTGTGCAATCTTATCCGACCATTTCATGGGATAGGTTTTCAACAATAAAGCTATGACATTATCAAGATTAAGCTCACCAATTATCGTATTTCCGCTTCCGTTTTCCAGGACAGTAAACAATGCCTCGATACCATCGCGGGTTCTAATAGATTTAAAAAGGGTATCAATCGTAAATTTATTCTGGATAGACATACCGGTTTCGGACCAAGTGGCCCAATTGACCGTAACACTGGCTCCGGGACATTCCTTTGCACGATAAGCGCTGTAAACATCCAAATACAAATTACCGGCTATATAATCCGTAAGATCGGCACTGCTGAAGACGGTGGCAATACTCGAAAATAAGACAAAAAAGTCCGGTTTGTCTTCTCTGGTTGCCTTGTCGAGGACAAACGTCCCGCTTACCTTTGGCGACAGCATCCCCATTACTCGCGGGGTATCCAGCTGATCAAGAGGGCAACCTCCGCCAAGGCCCGCAGCGTGAACGACCCCGTTTACGGGACCGAATCGGCGGTGGACATCCTGAATAACAGCCTGAACAGCCGCTTCATCTGCAACATCACAAGAATAATACCGGACGTTGCGCGCGGTTGCCTTCAACTCCAGCAAGCGCTGTATTTTTTCAGACAGGCTCGCTTGATTGGGATTATCTATCAGGTGTTCCCACTGTGATTCTTCCGGTAATTCCGATCTTCCTAACAAAACCAGTGTTGTATCGGCGGCGCGCCGTGTGATTTCCTTCGCGGTTTCATAACCGATTCCGCCAACACCACCGCTGACGATATAGACACCTCGGTCGCGAACTACCGTCATTTTGCTGGGGGTTGTCATTACTTTTTCCCGAATCACTTCCGAATAGCGGATACCTTCTCGATATACGGCAATATCGGCATTGTCGTTCGCACCGATTTCTTCCACCACCATCTTCCATCCTGTGGAATCATCCATATCGATACAACATGTGTGGATGTGGCGATATTCCCGATTAGTTGATTTTCCCACGCCAAAGAGTATCGCATTCTCGGGATTTAGACCCACTTCCTGTCCTGTTACGGCAAAGCAGGAGGAAAACAATGGATAAATATTTAACTGATTCGCGTGTTTTTCAACAGCATGATACAGGTTCAGCAGTGAAAACATCCGTACTTCCTGAGCTATTTTTAGGTCCGTGGCTGATTTAGACGGCTTTTCAAACACATAAGCTGCCACTACGATGTTTGCCACATTCGTAAAATCCAATCCCTCGTACAGATGCTGAAAATAATACGCGATGCCATCCTCCCTCGCCTGCTGTATGTCAGCCTTCAGCACTTCAACTTCGGAAAAGCGTTCTTGTAGAGCATCAATAAACGGAGACGGAACGGAACAAGACACTTGGATAATCAGACACTTGCCCAACACGCCTGTCTGCGGCTGATTTAATGAAACGGGTAAAAACCCTCGTTCATAAAATAGTTGACGATCTTTCTCAAGCGGGAGCGTCTCGGGTATCTCTTCCGGCCGAGGTCTTTCGCTGACGACCGGGGTGTCCGTTGGCAGCCAAAAGGTGTCCCTTTGAAAAGGGTACAGGGGAAGCGGTAAACGTGGAATCAAACAATTCTTATATAATAACGCCCATTCCGGATTCATTCCACGGCTATATCCATCCGCTAAATATCGCAAGTCTGATTGGAAACTCTCATTAAAACCATCTGCATGTATCGCCTGATTGCATCGATGTAAACAAGCATTTATCTCTTCCTTTGGCGTCTTCTGCCGGGAAAAATCCCCCGGGTGATAAAAAACGTCCGGTATCTCATTCCAATTCTCGACTTCCGTAGCACTCAAGGCCATGAGGGTCCTGACCAACGCCTCTTTATCCCTAAAAGTAAGGGCAACTCTCACAGGATAATGGTCACGATACAAATTGGTGCAGCCGACCACCGCCGCCAACGAATCCTCGACTTTCACCCACTCGGCATAATCACCGACCATTTTTCTTAAACTGGCGGATGATTTTGCAGACAGGCAAAGAATATCCCCTTTTCTTTCAAGAGGCATTTCTCTGGTTTGAGTAAACTCCTCTAATACGACATGACAATTGGTACCGCTCAATCCAAAGGCCGATACACCGCAAATTCTGCGTCCTTCTTCCTCTGTATTCCAATCACAGGTGAAATTGTTGATATAAAAGGGAGAATCGCAGAAATCGATTTTTTTATTGGGAACATGGAAATGGCATAATCCAGGAATCCTTTTATAATAAAGGGCGGCAACCGCCTTGATAAAGGAGGCGATTCCCGCGCATTCGTTTAAATGCCCAATATTGGTTTTTGCAGAGCTGAGAGCGCAAAACTGTTTTTTATCAGTAAACGCTTCAAACGCGTGTGATAGCCCCTGAAATTCAATGGGGTCACCCAATAACGTTCCTGTTCCATGGGTTTCGATATACCGCATGTCCGCCGCCGTTACGCCGGCCTTTTTCCATGCATCAAGGATTACCGAAGTCTGAGAGGCGGGATTGGGCGCGGTGATTCCTGTAGAATTCCCGTCGTGATTGACAGCCGAACCTTTTACCACCGCATAGATATGGTTGTTGTCTTTGACGGCACGATCCAGCGGCTTTAACAGAACGCACGCGCACCCTTCGCCAATTGCAGCTCCACTCGCAAAATCGTCAAAGGTCCGTGTTTTATCGTCTTCCGCTTCAATGCCCAATTTCATATCATCTAAAACAAGGGGAAGTACGTTGAGCTTGATTCCTCCCGCGATGGCCATTGACGATTCGCCGTTGCGCAAGCTTTCACAGGCTTGGTGAACGGCTACGAGAGAGGAAGAACAAGCCGTATCTATGACCATCGCGGGTCCGTGCAGATTCAAAAGATGAGACGCTCTGGAAGGCAATATTGCCGCCATGTTGCCAACCATCGCATAACGGACCAAATCCGGATGCATAAAAGCAATATTGGTTGAATAATTGTCTTTCAACGACGCCGAGGTATAACCGATAAAAATGCCGGTTTTTGTCCCATTAATCTGTCCGCAGCTATAGCCCGCATCATCGAACGTATGATAAATACATTCTAAAAGTATCCGTTGCACCGGATCTGTCGTTTGCGCTTCCCTTGGCGACATGCGAAAAAAAGAGGCGTCAAACTCATCGATACGTTCCAGATAGCAGCCTTTATAAAATTGCGCTTCCTCTTTATCAGAAAGGAAAAGATGGGCGTACTCGGCTATCTGATCCCGGCGATTCTGCGGAAAATCCCGCATACAATCCAGATTACGATCGAATAAAGACCAATATTGGGGTAACGTCTCCGCATCGGCAATGCGCAATCCTATCCCAATAACAGCGATATCTCCCACAGAACGCGATGTGAACTGATCCATATTATCCTCCCTCAATTTGCTTATACCGCGTATTCTCTATTGACCGAATCAACCTACGCGTTGCAGAGTCTTACTAATGTATTGTGATAATTCCTGAATCGAAGAATACTTAAATAGATCGGTGACTTCAAGAGTATCCGGATAAAGTTGATCAATGATAAGATGAATGCGGGAGATGCTGAGTGAATCTTCAATATAGTTTAAATAACACTCATATTCATCGATACTTTTATGGATATCCTTCTCAAAAATCTCCTGAAGCTTTTGCGCGATCTCCTCTGATGTATCGGACATGGCATCATGAGCATCCTGTTTCATACAATAGAAACAACGATATCCCTTTTCTCCTCTGAGATATCCTTCTTTCATATGCTGGCGTCGAACCTTACCGGAAGTTGTCTTGGGGAAGTCTTCCAAAGCGACGAACGCCTCTATGGAAATGCCGTAATGCGCGGTACAATATTCCCAGATTTGTACGGATAAATCGATAAAACTAGCATCAATTTCTCCGGAGTGCTTAAGAAAACAAACAAGCGTTTCACTGATCTCGCGGGAACCGTCTGAGATCGCTGCTATGGCAATCTCGTTATTGTTGAGAGATAACTTTAGTACGAGTTCGTTTTCCACATCGTTGCAGTAATAGTTTTTGCCATTGATGATAAACATGTCTTTATAACGTCCTACGATATACAACCGACCATCGTGAATTAATCCGATATCACCCGTGTCCAACCAGCCGTCTTCCGCCAGCGGCTGCTGACTCCCGTAATAACTCTCCACAAGGGAGGGACTTTTGATTCGCACGATGCCGATGACATCCTCACGATAAAACTCTCCCTCAGGAGATGATATGGCGATTTCCGCCCCGGAAATCGGGACTCCTACAGAGGTAAAAACACGGCTGTGCGGCGATGTTGTTTCGACGAACCGGACGGTATGGCCCATTGATAAGTATTCGCCGTCAATGTTCAGACAGGCTATGTCACTGCCTTTTTCGTGGACGGTGATTAGAGACGTTGTCTCGGTCAATCCGTATGCGGGACGAACCACGCACTCCCTCAATCCATACCGCTTCATTTCACGGTTGAAATCCATACAGGCTTTGGGTGTAACCGGCTCTGCGCCGACGAAAAAAGTGTGAATAGAATGGAGGTCCCACTCCAACGAAGGGCTGGTTTGCGCTACCTGCGCGGCTTGTCCGAGTTGTGAACTGATCGTGCCGCTGATCGTCGTATGAAGTTCCGTCGCCATTTGGAACAGAAAACGTATATCCCGCATCACCAAATGCGCCTGCATATGAACCTGGTCCATACCTAAAAATACCGGATAAAGATGAAAAAGAATCAAAGACGTATTGTGATTAAGCGGCAGCCAACCCAACATACTGTCGCTCGGTTGGAAATCAAACGTTTTAACCAGCATATCAATATAATTATCCAACACCCGATTGGTCAGCGGAATCCCTTTCGGTTCACTGATGGAACCGGATGAAAAGAGGATCGTAGCAACATCGTTGGGCCCCATAGGAACCACTGCTCCCTGTGCCGGCCGGCTGGATAATTCTCTGTCCTCCGGATATGTCAGTAAACGGTCCTGATCCTCTGTGTCAAATAACTCGGCAATAACAGGCCTCTGATCTGACTCCATCAGATAATATGGCTGATCGTCCCGCGGAAAAAACGATTGAAAGCTGCTGATATTCTGTATATTTTCATTGGAGGGGATTGATCGGATGCCTCCAAGTGCGCAGGCCCAAAAGGCAATGGTGAACTTGTCTTTATTATTGAGGGATAAAACTATGGCATCACCTGTTTTTATCCCTTGTTCATTCAAATAGGAAAGCAACGTAAGGGAGTGTTGATATAACTCTTTGTAAGTCAGCATGATCCGTCTATTTTCAGCTAAAACAAACATTACGCCTTTATCGTCATTATCTTTTTGTTTAATCAAAAAATCTGCCATTGACATATTTGTCCCTGCCTCTCTTACAATTGGCTCGAACGGAATCATCGTCCGATCGCTTTATGAATAGCGGCAACCGTATCCCGTGGGTTTTCTGTGGTAAACAAATGGGTGCCATTGATCTGATAAAACGAAATACCGGCCCCGGCCGCCGATTTCCATTCAGCGAGGCTCGTATAATCCATATCGTCGTCTTCCGTCCCCCATAAAACTGAAAAATCCACATCAATCAGACGCGGCTTGTCCTCCATCGTCCGATTTTTCATCAAACGGAAATCCGCACGTATCAATTCCACATAATAGTGCAACAGCTCTTTATTATCGGATATTGATCGATGTATTCCACCCTTGGACATGGCTATTTCCTGAAAACCAAGCTCATCGTCCAAGTCAATGTCATCCATTGGCATGCGGATATAAGGCGGCCATCGACCGGAAAAAAACAGGTGAATCGGCAAGCGTACCTGATGCTCCTGTAAATAAAAATACATATAATATGCCAGAAGAGAACCCATACTATGACCGTACACGGCATACGGTTCATCCGGCTTTTGCGTTACGACCCGAATCACCTGTTCAGACAGATCAGAGAGAACCTCAGAAAAATCGGTACTCAGTGGTTCTTTCGCACGTGACATATGCCCCGGCAATTCCAATGGATATAAAACGATATCTTCCGATAGAAAGGTCCGCCATTTGGTGTAAGCCAGGGAAGAACCGCCTGCGTGCGGTATTGTAAAAAGAAGCATGGTATCCCTCCCTCAAAGCTGTCGATAGACATCTTTCAGCAGATACATACAATTGGTTTCGTCTAATAGCATTTTCACTATGTTTTTTATCTCTGCAGACTCCAGATGTTTAATTTTTAACGCTTCCAAGGTCAATTCCAGACCATTTGCGTATTGTTCACGTCCCGTTCCAAATTGGCTGTCGGCAGAGGCGATGTAACGTTTTTTAATATCTTTATATATATCGGTAACCCGTTTATATTCCTTCGAATTGGAATTTTTGTTTTCGGTAGAGGCCAGCAGGCAAAGACATCTGCCCCAAAAGTTTGGTTTGTCTTTTCTATAATTTGCGTCCGACTGGAAAAGGCTGTCAAGCTCCTGGCGATCCTTCACTACGCCGTAACAATAACACTTCACGGCAGGGTGGTCGCCTTCCATAAAGGCGGAAACCACACGCATAGCGCTCATTTCAATAACCGCTGAAATACCGTACCGCTCAAGCTGATTCATGGATCGAACCCATTGAACCGGATGCGTCAGATGTTGGGTAAGAATGTCGGGTAATTGTTTGGTATCGGAGAAAGGCATGCCGGTAACATTCGATAAGAGCGGCACTCGGAAAGGATAATAAGTAATCGTATTTAAAAACTGCCGGAATTCACCGGTAATTTCAGACATAAGCGGTGAGTGCATCGGCGGGCTGTACAACAAGGGGGATATCAAAGCATTCTTCTCTACCAAACACTTCTCCACCCTGTCCAGCGCCTCATCTGTTCCGCTGAGTGCGAACTGATGGTATGAATTGAAACAGGAGATAAAAACCTGGTCGTTCGCCTGGCATTCCACCAATGTTTTACGAAGTTCATCTTCTTCTATTTGATCCACAATCGTCATACGGCCGTCACGGCCCTTCTGCAAACGCATGACCAATTCGCCTCGTTTGAGAAGGATACGAACCATATCGGATAATTCGATCGCCCCGGCACATACCAGCGCCGCATATTCCCCCATGCTGTGTCCCGCCATAAACTGAGGGCTGATTCCGTACGTTTCCATATAAGCACGAAAAATTGCTACGCCGGTTACGGCAACCGCCAACTGCATATGAGTAAACTGATTGATTTCTCCAATCGTCCCCTCCATGCACAGACGCGCTATGTCGAATCCTGCCGCTTCGGATGCCTCATCATAGGTCTGTTTACTTATGAGAAAATTATCATAGAAATATCGGCCCATCTGTATGTATTGCGATCCCTGACCAGAAAATAAAAAGGTGAATTTAACCATGTTTCTCTTCCTTTACTCCATTTGAGTTTTGTCGGTTATATACTGACAGATCCCGTTAACAGTACGTAACGCATCGCTGCCTAAATCCTGATTGTCAATCGAAATATCAAATTCCTTTTCAATAAACATGACCATCTGCATGGCGAAAAGCGAATTGGCAAATCCCATGGTAAAGATATCCTGGTTGGGGTCAATATCGGTTTGTTTGGAACACTTCTCGAGAAAAGCCTGAACCTTGGAACGAATTTCCTCTGTTTTCATCATGAATTCCTCCTCATTAATACTCATATTTATAAAAACCTTCGCCGGATTTACGCCCCAACAAACCGGCATCGACCATTTTGGTCAGCAAGGGGCAGCAACGAAATTTTGCGTCATGATAACTGGCATATAAAACTTCCAGGGAATCTTTTACCGTATCCAAACCAATTAAATCAGCCGTTTCCAACGGTCCCATTTTATGCCCGTAACAATCACGGAAGATGGCATCAATATCACTAGGGGACGCGCATCCTTCCTGAACGAGAAAAGCGGCCTCATTCATCATTAAGTGAGAAATTCGATTGGATACAAAGCCTGGGGAATCGTTAATAAGAATTCCTGTTTTTCCTAGGCCATCAAGGAAATCCATCGTTTCCTTAATGGTGTCGGCCGATGTGTGATACCCCTTGATGACCTCCGCTGATGCAATCATAGGCACCGGATTCATAAAATGAATGCCGATTACCTTCTCTTGCCGTCGAGTGAAGGATGCCAGTTTAGTAATAGATATACAGGAGGTATTGGCGGCAAAAATAACGTGACTCCCACAAATACGATCGGCCTGCCGATATACTTCTTCTTTTACTTCAACTTTTTCCACCACATTTTCTACGATATAGTCCACATTTTGTAAATTCGCCATATCCTGATCAAATGATATTCTGGACATTACGGTTTCCGGCGCTATAAAGGACTCCTTACTCACTTGAAAACAACGCATCCGGCAAATATTGAATATCTCCTTTTTTGCATTTATCAGTGCCTTGTCCGAAATGTCGACCAACAGGACGCTGTGACCTTTTTCCGCAGCAACCTGAGCTACCCCGCAGCCCATAGTCCCTGCCCCTATAATTCCAATATTCATGATTGGTCCCTTCCTTTCATTTGCAGCGCCATATTCTCAATAATTTCATGGGTATCTTCCACTATTGCATAATCAGCATATTGAAATATGGGGGCGTTGGGGTCTCGGTTCACAGCGATTACTTTGCAGGCGTTCTGCATACCAACGATGTGTTGACTGGCACCAGATATACCCAACGCGATATACAGCTGTGGCGCGACAGTAAGACCGGACTGCCCGATTTGTCTGGTTTTGGGCAGCAGGCCATCTTCCACCAAAATGCGGGTACCTCCTATTTCTGCTCCCGATTGTTTCGCAATCAACGATACGGTTTTTAAATCCTCTTTTTCGACACCACGGCCAACCGCAAAAACAACTCTAGCGTTAACAAGACCGTTTTCCTCTTCGGCTTCAAACGGACGGCTGGAAACAACACGTGTCAGCGGAGAAAAATAAGAGGCGTCTTCAAGCGGCAGCGATTCATATGGCACGGTTTTCTCCGAATAGAGACGTATACATGGACGAAAAACATTTGGTTTAACCGTACAGATACGAAGGGTAGTCTGTATACAGACGATTTGTGCGACAACAGAGGAACTCATAGCAGCCCGATAGAATACATATTGCCACTCATCACTTACCCGAATATCGATGCAATCGGCGGTAAGACCGGCTTCCCTTCTCGCGGAAACGGTGGCCGCCGCTGCTTTGCACAAGGGAGTTCCCGCAAACAAAACCAACTCTGC
This sequence comes from Clostridiales bacterium, assembly GCA_022800315.1. GTDB lineage: Bacteria > Bacillota > Clostridia > Oscillospirales > Acutalibacteraceae > Avimonas_A. The sequence goes on along the minus strand of JAAWQC010000005.1, from coordinate 35,874 downwards.
CGGATATTTTTTCAAAGCGGTTTCCACCGCATTAGAAAGCGATTGGTAAGTAAGGAAATCCTTTGTTTGCTGATATAAAATCCTTTGGGCGCCATACCGGGACAAATCGTCACAATATGCAAGCGGATCTTTACCAACGGCTAAAGCCACCACAGTGGAACCCCTTGCTTTGGCCAGTTCACGGCCTTTGCCCAGCATCTCAAAGTCAACGCTGTTCTGATGACGGTTGTCAGAATCGCAGACCACCATAATTACCTGTTTTTGCTCCATAACAACGCCTTTCATTTATTTCACATGCTCTCTGCATTGATTTAGCAGGAATTCAGCCGCCTTTTCAGGAGACTCCTGAAAATATTGAGGTTCTTTTACACGCGTGATGCTTTTTTGTGTTGACCGTATCACTTTTGTACGGGAACCCTCCTGACCGCATAGGGATAAATCCATAGAAAGGTGATCGGCATTCCAAACGGGAATCTCCTTTCCTTTGGCCCGTTTACGCGCCATAAGACTTACATTTGTCTGCAAGCAGAGTTCGCGGCAACATATCATGAAGGGGGGATGTGCCTGTATGGTATTGACTATGTTTCGCTCTTGCCGATCTATCAATATGGTGTGTCCGCTAAACTGAAAATCAATGACCTCTCCTATGCAGGTAAGTCCAAGCCGTACGGCAGTTTCATAAGGGACTTGACCCGTTTCACCATCTACCGCCTCGTGACCACATACAACCACGTCGAAATCTATACGTTGCAGCGCCGCGGACAAGACAATAGCGGTGGCAAACGTGTCAGAACCAGAAAAACGGCTGTCACTCAATAAAATAGCTTCGGCGGCACCCAAGGCAAGGCAACGTTCTAAAGCCGCTCGGGCGTGTGGAGGCCCCATACACAGACACGTTATCGTATCTTCATGAGGACGTATTCTCTCAACAAGTTTTTTTAGTGCAAAAGTATCATAGGGGTTCAGCGCCAGCACCTGTGCGTCGGGTAACCCCGGCTCTGCCAAACAGCTTGGCACAGCCTTTACGCAAACGACGATTTTCAATGGTGAAAACCCTCCTTATTCCGCTGCCGATCAGGCGCATATTATATGACGTCCAGAAGAGACATTCGGAATATGGTATTACGCTGCATTTCCGATGTCCCCGAATAGATACTGCAAGCCAACGCATCCCGCATTTCATTCTCTAAGCCATATTCTTTTGTGTAACCGTAAGCGCCAAAAATTTGCATAGCATCCCGACAAGTACGAATATAAGCTTCGCTTACAGTCAGCTTGAATATGGACGTTTCCAGATAAGCCGCACGATGCTGGTCCTTCATCCAGGCAATCTTATATAGCAGCAACCGAGAAAGTTCTATGGCGGCTTTCATATCGGCTATTTTATGTGTAACGCCTTGATAACTGGATATTGGCTGACCGAATTGTTTTCGTTGATTCACATAATTAATACACCGCTCCATGATTCGTTCCATAGCGCCGATATGGCAGGCAAATTCATAACATCGTTCCCATTCCAAAGCACTTTGCATAATCGAATTGCCAGCACCCATTTTACCCAATATGCTCTCCTGACCAATACGGCAGTTTTGAAAGGTTATTTCCGCCATGGGACAGCTATTGAGTCCCATTTTTTCGATATCTTTTCCCACATAAACTCCCGGTGTGTCCTTATCCACTACAAAAGCAGTTATTTCATGGCCCTTTTCACCTACCGTCTTTGCAAAAACAATAAAAACACCGGCAATGCTCCCATTGGATATAAACATTTTACTGCCGTTCAGTACAAAACCATCCTCGGTTTTTTCGGCTGATGTCCGCATAGCCACTGCATCTGAACCCGCGTCCGCTTCCGTAATAGCAATGGCCCCAATCGGGTTACCCTGGATCATCCGCTGTAAGTATTTATTTTTCAAATACGTGGAACCATATAAATGGATCAAGTTGAGTCCAACCCATACGTGATTGTTCACGGCAAAAACAAATCCGTTGTTATTGCAGGCATATCCTAAGGCTTCGGTGACAACGGCAGCTGTTAAATAGCTTTCCTCCATCCCGCCGAACTCCTCCGGTATCGTCAGCCCGTAAAGTCCGAAATCCGCCGCTTCTTGCCATAAGTCATATGAAAATTGGTCACGGTCTTCATCTTGATTGAGATGTTCCCGTGCAAATCGTATGGTCTCCTGCCGAATCTCCTTTTGCTCCTTTGATAAAGTAAAATCCATGCAATATCAGCTCCTTAATATAATAATTGCCTTGGTCAATTCACAAATCATACCCATAAAATGGTTTCTTAATTAGTATCACGACTCAAAACGACAACGTTAATCTTTAAATTACATTAACGTTAATCTTTAAATTACATTTATTACTATTTTATGATAACATATAGCTTGATAATAATCAACAATATTCCATATATTTTTTGTTTTTTGGGCGATAATACTATCTTTTTAGTACAATTATGTGGTTATCGTTGCAGGCTTCCGAAATATAACAGGCAGGATATTAGAATATATCGTAATAAACGATGAGCGGATAAGCAGAACTATCCATAATCAACCTGCCTTGTAGCAAGATAAATATACAAGAAGAACAGGCCCCTAATTGGCCTGTTCTTCTTTGGCAGCAATCATCCGTGCTGCTCCGCCGCTTTATTTCACCGATTCGGTCCTGCTGAAATCGTAATAAACAAAGGCGGAGACCATAATGAATGGTCTCCGCCTTTCATATGCATCCGTTAAGTCATCGCTGCCGGTATCACAAATAAGCGCCGACTGATTGACAGAGCTGCTCCATCTCGATGGGTTTCGAAAGATAGCCGTTCATCCCGCTCTGCATCGCTCTGTCGCAGTCGCTGAGGAAGGCGTCGGCCATCGGGTATCCGTTTCGCATCGGGCCGTCCGCTGGAGCGGATCGCCTGCGCCGCCTCCATACCGTTCATTACAGGCATCTGCATATCCATCAATGTCAGCCGATACGCCCCGGAATCGGCGGCGGTATAGGCCTCCACCGCCTCTTTGCCGTTCCACACATGGGTGAGGACGGCGCCGGTATGTTCCAGTAGTGCGGTGGTGATTTCCGCGTTGATCTCGTTATCCTCCGCAATCAGTATCGGGACACCGGTAAAATCATAGGCAGCCGCGGGGGGCCTTCCCGTCCGTATCCGCTTCCCTCCGATCCTGCACCGTCGGGTATTTCAACGGCAGGCTGACCAGAAAGCGGGTCCCTTCGCCCAGGCGGCTGTCCACCGTCATCTGCCCGTTCATCAGCTTGATCAAATGATAACTGATGGCGAGCCCCAGGCCCGTACCGATATACGACTGCGTATCGGTCCGTATCTCCTGTTCGAACGGCTCAGACATACGCTGCATGAAGTCCTCAGACATACCCACCCCGGTATCCAAAACCTGGCATTCCAGCTGAATTTCTTCATTGTTGGTTACCGTCTGGCTGACCTCCAACACGACCCGGCCGTTTTCCGGTGTGAATTTGATTGCGTTGGTCAGCAGATTGATCAGAATCTGATTGAGCCGCAGCTCGTCCCCCATCACCCGGCGGATATCCAGACCGTCCGCCCGCACCTCAAAACCGATGTGTTTTTCCTGTGCCCGCAGGGTCAGCATGGCCCGGATGCCGTCGAGCATCGCCGTCAGGTCGAATTCCTTGTACTGCAGCTCCATACGGCCGTTTTCAATGCGGGACATATCCAGCACGTCGTTGATCAGAGACAGCAGGTAACGGGAGGACAGATCGATTTTGTCCAGACAGTCCACCAGTTTGTCCCGGTCGTCCAGCGACAGCTTGGCAATCGCCGTCATCCCCATGATGCCGTTCATGGGTGTGCGGATTTCGTGGGACATTTTGGAGAGGAAGCCGCTTTTCTCGCGGCTGGCGTTCTCCGCCAGCTCCAGTTGGACGCTCAGCCGCTTCTGGCGTTTGTTATAGAGGAGGAACAGCGCGACGAGACCCAGGAACAGCACGATCAGCCCCACCAGCCACAGCCGCGTATGGCGGACACTGTTTTCCGCGTATACCTCCGCCGCGGACACTGTGTCGTCCGCCAGCTCGAAATACTCTTCACTTTTCTGGTAGAGCGACCGCTGATCCACCCCGTTCCTCACGGCGAGGATTTTCGCCTTGAGCTCCCGCCAGTCGCTCTGCATCCGGGTCAGCAGGGACTGGTAGGCGTCGTCCTCCATCAGGGTCAGACCGTTGCCGCCCCGCCCGGTCTGAAGCTCCGACAGGATGCCGTCCAGCCGTACGATCAGCCGGTCATTGGGCTCATACTCCAGCTCCTGCTTGACCAGCCGCTGGGTGGCCCCCCGCACGATACCGGTATAGTTGATGATACGCGCATTACCCTGCAGGCTGGACAGGGAAATAAAGGAGACGAAGCTCAGCAGCACAAAGGTCACCATCAGCAGAGCGGGGATAAGGCGCGACGTGATAGTCCCCCCTTGTTCCGACCGGCCGCTTTGATCTCATCCATCTCGTTCTTCTCCCTTGTTCCCGGCGGACAGCGCCGTAACTGTCCCGTTCGGTTCGTTTTACCTCGTACCGCATCTGATCCGCCGCCGGATAGAGACGCCGCCGCCCCGAGCCCACTTATTCGACCCCGGCCTCTTCCTCCTGTTTTTCAAGAAGGGTATACAGGGTCGGGGTCAGGTGAAAATCTTTCATCAGTCCGAGGACCTCTTCCTCCGCCTTTTGGCGGGCGGCGGCGGACACCGAGCCGCGCACCCCGCGGATCAGCCGGTTTTTCGGCGTGTTCAGCGGATTGACGATGTCCAGCATCTGTACCTTATACCCGCTGCGGATGAGCAGGTTGCCCCGCAGCGCGTCGGTAAACAGGGCGGCGGCATTCTCTTTCAGCAGGCCGTAGCGGGTCAGAATGGGCAAGCTTTCACTTTCCATCTGGCCGTTCAGCTCGTGCTGGCAGCAGGGCATGGAGAAAATCATCTTCGCCTTCCACCGGACTGCATGATACAGCACGTAGTCGGTGGCCGTATCGCAGGCGTGCAGGGAAACCACCATGTCGGGACGGAATCCCGGTTCATAGGTGCGGATATCCCCGCAGGCGAAACGAAGCCCGCGATATCCGTACCGGTCGGCCGCCGCCTGGCAGTTTTCCATCACCTCCTTCTTCAGGTCCACCCCCACCATGGTCACGTCGATATGGCGGATCTCCACCAGATAATAGTACAGCAGAAAGGTCAAATATCCCTTGCCGCAGCCGAAGTCGATGACCTTCAGCGCGGTGATCGCCTGTTTGGATATCACGTCGTCCACCACCTCGATGAAACGGTTGATCTGCCGATACTTATCCTGCATGGAGGCAGCCACCCGGCCGTCCGCCGTAAAGACGCCCATATCCACCAGCGGTTCGATCACCTGTCCCTCTTTGATCAGGTAACGCTTTTCCCGGTTGTGTTCCTCCTGTACCGGGGCGGCAGTTTTCCCTTTGACGCGGGAAAACTTCGGCTCCCCCTTTTTGGTGAAGGAAACAGAGAACTCCCCCTCCTGCGCGAACGCGTTTAGCTGGCGGAATTCCTGCGGCAGGAGACGGCCGATATAAGCCGCCAGAGCCTCCGCTTCCATATTCTCATGAAAAACCTGTTTGCCGATGAACTTCTCCGCCTGATAGCCGTTTTTCAGCCGTCTGACCACGATTTTTTTACATTCGGCAGATTTGTCTTTTGGTTTGCTGAGAATCAGACGCAGCGGTTTCTCTTCCAAAATCTCCCGCATACAGGTTTGCAGTTCGTCCATGATGACACCTCGGTCGTTTCATTTGTTATGAAGCGGCGCATGCCGCGGAGGGACCCTCGTCCCGAAAGGAGATTCTTCCCGTCCGCAGAGGTCTGCGGACAGATACCTAACCGTTTTCGCTGCCGCCCGTCCGACCGCTGCGGACAGTATAGCACAAATCGACCTTCCGATACAAAAAACGCGGCGGCCTCCCCTATCAGTCGAACAAACTCAGCTGTTTGCCGCCGTAAGGCTGTTTCTGCTCCCTCGCTTCCCCCCGGAACAAAGCGGCGCCCGGCAGATCCTGTAAAAAAGCTGACGGCTCACCGGCGGTCAGGAGCAGCAGCTCCTCCCGGGCCCGCGTGATGCCGACGTAAAACAGGCGGCGCTCCTCCTCCGGGTCGGCGGTGCGTCCCGGCGCCTCCAGCGGAAGGATTCCCTTGTCCACCCCGCTGAGAAACACCACGGGAAACTCCAGGCCCTTGGACCCGTGGAGGGTCATGAGGGATACCGCGTCGGCCTGATACGTACGGCTGCCGCTGCGCGATACGTCCCCTTCGGTGCCGAGCGCCAGCGTCTGGAGCAGGGCGGACATGTCCGGCTGCAGCACCGCCATATTCCGCAGCCGGCCGAGGGCTGACGTCCCGTCAAGACCTGCCTGCCGCGCGAAATCCTCTACCAGCTCCCAGGGCTTGTCCACGGCCGCACGGGGACGGAACTCACGGGCCATGGCGGCCCATTTGAACAAGCCCTCGTCGTTTCCCAGTCCTTCGGACAGCTCTTCTGCCAACCTGTCCGGCTGACGGTGCAGGGCCTCCAACAACTCCTCCACCGTCCCGTCGGAACAGGAAAAAACCGTGCGCAGGCACAGCTTCAGGGACAGACGGTCGCGAGGATCCAACAGATGGCGGAAAAATGCCGCCGTCCCGCGGACAACAGCGTCCTCCAGCGTTTGGTCGCGCCCAGTGACCACATAGGGGATGCTTTCGATTCGCAGGCATTTTTCCAGTACCTCCGCCTGGCGGTGGGTGCGGTAGAGCACGGCGATGTCGGAAAAGCTGCGGACGGTGCCGCCCGGGTTTCCCGACGCCTGTGCGTCCAGCATGTCCATCCCCCCCACCAGGCGGTTAATCTCCTTGGCGATAAACAGCGCCCCGGCGAAATCGTCCGCCGCGCTCAGCAGGCGGACCCGCTCGCCGCTGTCCTTCTGCGCCTCCAGTACCCGCTCCCCCTCCGTCGAGGGGTTTCGGCCGATCACCGGCAGGGCACAGTCCAGTATCTGCGGTGTGGAGCGGTAGTTTTTGGTCAGCCGTATCAGCCGGCGGTCGGGGCAGTCCTCCCGCAGCCGGTCGAAGCAGCGGGAATCCGAGCCGCGGAACCCGTAAATGGACTGATCGGGGTCTCCGATGACGAACAAGCTGCCGTCGTACCGGCTCCAGGCGCGGACCAGCCGATACTGCACCTCGTTGATATCCTGGAATTCATCCACCAGCAGACGGGGAAAGCGGGGTACCTCCTCCCCGGAGCTCTCCGCCAGCGCGAGCGCCCGCAGCAGCACATCGTCGAAATCACAGGCGCCGTATTCCCGCAGCCGGTCGTTATACCGTTCGAAAAGCCCCTCGGGCAGAGAAACCGTCCCCGCCTCATCCGGCGCGGCGTTTTTGATTCGAGAAACCTGCTGCAAAAAGTCTTTGACGCTCAGCTTTTCGCCCGCGTCGCGCAATACCTCCTCGGCCACCTCGCGGGCCTGCTCCTCGCCGATCAGGGTGAAAGTCTCCCCCGCCTCGGCCAGCAGACGCAGGCAGATGGCGTGGAAGGTGCCGATCACCATCCCCCTGACCGCTTTTTTACCGCCCAGCTCCCTGATAAGACGCTGGCGCATCTCCGCCGCCGCCTTGTTGGTAAAGGTCACCGCAGTGATCTCCGACGGCGACACCCCCGCCTCCCCGATCAGGTAGGCGATGCGGGATACCAGCGTTTTGGTCTTGCCTGTTCCCGGCCCGGCGACCACCGCCACCACCGGCTCCTCCGCCGTGACGGCCTGCCGCTGTTCCTCGTTGAGTCCCGCCAGCGGCCCCGCTGCCTCCGCCGGATGAATCTCGGCGGCCAGCTCCGCCCGCTTTGCCGTGCGCTTCACCGTTTTTCCCCCTGCCGCCTTTTTCTTCGGCGCGGACCCGGCGGCATAAAAGCTGAGCTGACCCGACAGCTCGCGGATTTCTCCCTCGCTGAGAAGCTGGAGTCTGCCGTACTCCCCGTCGTAGCCGGGCCGCATTTCCAGCTGGCCCCGCCGTACCCGCCGGATGCCCTCGGCCACACAGGGGCCGGCTACCCGCTCGATATCCTCCGGCGGCGTCTCGCGCAGGATGCGGAACTCGTCGCCCAGCTGGCGCAGCATGTCCTCATACCGGGCCTGCACCTTTTTACCGGCAGCCGCGCATCCGGTGGAGGCGCCGATCACCTCGGGCAGGGGCACCAGGCTCTCGAAGGGCTTCGCGCCGGACAGGGTAAACCCCTCCTCCCGGTCGGCCAGTTCCTCCACCCGGTGGAGTACGCCGATGGTCAGCTTCCGGCCGCAGACGGGGCAGCGCCCGTCCTCCGACGTTTCGGAGGGCTTCAGGCATACCTCGCAGTTCCGGTGCCCATCGAAGTGATATTTCCCTTCCTCGGGGAAAAACTCGATCGTACCCGCCAGCCCACCGTCCCTCTCGCTCAACGCCCGTATCAGGGCGGGATAGGACAGTTCACAGCTCAGCAGGTTGGCCTCCCGCCCCAGCTTGGCGGGGGAATGGGCGTCGGAATTGGAGATCAGGGCATACCGGTCCAGTTGGGACAGCCGCCAGTTCATCGGCGGGTCGGAGGACAGCCCCGTCTCCAGCGCGTGGATATGGGAGGTCAGGTCGCCGAAGCATTCCTCCACCGTATTGAAGTCGGAAAAAGCGCCGAACATGGAAAAGTGCGGGGTCCAGATATGGGCGGGAACCAGCTCGGTGCGCGGGCAGCTCTCCAGCGCAATCTCCAGCAGGTCGCGGCTGTCCAGTCCCAGAATGGGGCGTCCGTCCGAGTGGATGTTGCCGATTTCCTCCAGCTTATTGGCCAGCCGCTCCGCTTCTTCCAAGCCGGGCAGGAGCATCAGGTTGTGAACCTTCCGCGTCTTGCCGTCACGCTTGTAGATATTGCTGATTTCACCGGTCACCAGAAAGCGGGGACGCTTCTCCCACGGGGCCGTATCGTCCCGCAGCCGGAATTCCTCCCGCAGGACATAAAGCCCCTCCTCCGCCGGGACCAGTTTCTCCCGCAGTTCTTCCCGCCAGGCAGGATGGGTGAAATCTCCCGTACCGATCAGGTCGATCCCCTTGCGCCGCGCCCACAGCTCCAGGTACTCGGGCACGCACTCCCTGCTGGTGGCCCGGGAATATTTCGAATGGATATGCAGATCCGCCAAGAACATACCGATTCCCCCACACATGTAAAGAATACACACATTTTATGCTGTTTTCCGACAAAATACAAGCCTTCTGCCGCCAATGGAAAATAAATACGCCCGCGAATCAGTCGCGGGCATCGGATATCGCCGGCTATTTCTGCCCTTCCGGCAGGTTCCAGTAGGGGTAAAACAGATGGGCCATGGTCGGCGTATCCCGCATGGAGACGAAGTCGTCCGCCGCCACGATAATATGGTCCAGCAGGTGGACGTCCACCGCCTGGAGCGCCTCCGCCATGCGGGTGGTGGTGGCCACGTCCGCCCGGGAGGGCAGGGCGAATCCGCTGGGATGGTTATGGGACAGGATCACCTGGGTGGCGTTGTGCGCCAAGGCGTGCTGGACGATGGTGCGCACGCTGATATCCGCCGCGTTGACGCTGCCTTCCCGCACCACAGCGCCGCTGATCACCTGGTCCCGGTTGTCCAGACACACGAGATACACCGCCTCTTCCTTCCGTCCCAAAAATTTGGGCTGCAGGTATTCCCCTGCCTGTTCCACCGTCTGCAAAATGGTGCCGCAGGCCTTGCGGTCGTCGTAATACGCCCGTGCCAGCCGGCCGGCGTAAGCTATCAGCAGTGCGGCGTTCGCCGTCACCCCCTCCACCTTGGTCAGTTCGCCGTAGGGAGCTTCCAGCACCCCGGAAAGACTGCCGAAGGTATCAAGAAGGCGGTGTCCGATCTCATTGGTGTCTCGGCGGGGAATGCCGAAAAACAACAGCATTTCCAGTATCTCATGGGGAGCGAAAGCATCGAGCCCTTCCTTCAGGAAGCGTTCCTTGACCCGCTGACGGTGCCCCGCATGGATGGGAGTGGTCTTTTCGGTCCCCTCTTTGGCCATTGTTCCGCCTCCTTTCAGCGCGATATCGAATTCTCCCACATCTTATCACAAAATTCTATTTTTGAAAAGTCGTTCCCGCTCGACTTCGCGCAAAAGAGACGCCGTCAGCGGAAAAGCGGCATTCCCCCGGCAGGAGGCGTTTGACATTTCCATTGGCAGCGATTAGAATGACAGACGATTCCGTTGTGTTTGTCCGCCCTGTACAGGGTAACGGAATGGAGGGAGACTGTCGTGTACGAAAGAATGCTTGATGAACAGCAAGCGCCGGCAATAATGGATCTGGCAGCCTATTGCGGTGAAAACGCGGACAGATTTGCCCGGCTCAACACATGGTTATCCCAGAACTATGGAACCATTCAGCAGATATCCTTTCCCTACGGCAACCATTACGGCTGGGGAATCGCGCACAGGATCAGACAAAAGCTGATATGCCGCGTTTTCGCTGAGAAACAGGCGTTTAGCGTAATGATCCACCTATCCGACGCGCAGTTTCAATCCCTGTACGGTAAAGTACGGGGATATACCCACGAAAAGTATCCCTGCGGGAACGGCGGCTGGATCCAATACCGCGTTATCTGCCAGGAGAACCTGAAAGACATACAAAAACTATTGTCCGCCAAATTCACACGCCAGATACCGGTCATCTGACTTGAAACCTGCTATCAGAGAGGGCTGAATCCCCATGAAAACCATCACCATCGGCGCCAATGACGCCGGGCAGCGGCTGGATAAGTTCCTGCAAAAAACTTTTCGTGACCTGCCGTCCTCCCTCATGTACAAGCATATCCGGCAGAAGGACATCAAGATCAACGGCAAACGGTGCCATATCGACGACCGGGTGCAGGCGGGGGATATGCTCACCCTCTACATAAAGGACGAGTTTCTGGGGGAAAGCCGGCCGCAGTACGACTTTCTGACCGCCTCCAAACGCCTGTCGGTGGTGTATGAGGACGATCAGATACTGCTGCTCAATAAAGAAGCGGGGCTGCTGGTGCATCCCGACGACCGGGAATACCGGGACACCCTCATCGGACGGGTCCAGCGGTATCTGTACGAGAAAGGTGAATACGATCCGGCGGCGGAAAACAGCTTTGCCCCGGCACTGGTGAACCGCATCGACCGCAACACCTGCGGCATCGTCATCGCGGCCAAAACAGCGGCCTCCCTGCGCATCCTCAATGACAAGCTGAAAAACCGGGAGCTGCACAAGTATTACCTCTGCCTGGTCCACGGCGTCCTGAAACAGAAGGAGGCCACACTGGAGGGGTTCCTCGAAAAAAACGAGAAACAGAACCGGGTGTATATCACCAGCCGGAAAACCGACGGAGGACGCACCATCGCCACCCGCTATCGGGTGCTGGGGGAAAAGGATAATTGCTCCCTGCTGGAAATCGAGCTGCTGACCGGCCGGACCCATCAAATACGCGCCCATCTGGCCTCCATCGGCCATCCCCTGCTAGGCGACGGCAAATACGGCACCAACGCCATCAACAAAGGGGTCGGTTTTCAGAAACAGGCGCTGTGCTCCTATCGCCTGGCGTTCGATTTCAGCACCCCCGCGGGTGAGCTGGAATACCTCAACGGCCGGGAATTTGAAATCGACGACATCTGGTTCCTTCCCGCCTTCCGTAAGGGGATGAAGCCGTTGGTGCGGTAGGGAACCATATCGCTGCGCCATACGGATACTACGCGCAATGGAACGGCCATCGTATCGTGATTTTTACCGCGGCAGACCTTCGTCCGCCTGACCCTGCCTGTCCCAGAACTCTTTCAGTTCCCGCTCCAATGCCTCATCGCTTCGGACCACCCGGAAATCACGCCAGTGTTCAGGATACAGGCGGCGATACTGCGCGGTGGTAAACCGATCGTCCATCAGCACGACCACGCCGCGGTCCTCTTCCCCGCGGATCACCCGCCCGGCGGCCTGCAGCACCTTATTCATCCCCGGGAAGGTATAGGCGTAATCGTAACCGGAGCGCCCGTCCCGGCTGTAATAAGTTTTGAGCAGGTTCTGTTCCTCGCTGAGCTGGGGCAGCCCCACCCCCACCACGATGGTGCCGATGAGACGGCTGCCCTTCAGATCGATCCCCTCGGCGTAAATGCCGCCCAGCACACAGAATCCCACCAGCGTATGGTCGTTCCCCTCGTCGAAGCGGGCCAGGAACGCCTCCCGTTCCTGTTCGTCCATTCCACCCCGCTGCACCAGGATATCCACATCGGGATATTTCTCCTCAAACCGGCCAGCCACCGTCTGCATGTACTGGTAGGAGGGAAAATAGACGATATAATTGCCCTTGTGAGAGCCCACCGTCCGACGGATACCGTCGGCGATGGGCTCGACGCTTTCTTCCCGGTCCCGGTAACGGGTGCTGATTCGGTCGGCCATCAGCAGACACAGGCGGTCCCGGTCGTAGGGGGAGGGCAGCGCCTGTGTCCGCGTGTTGTCGTTCCCTCCCAGCACCGACGCAAAATAGTCGAGGGGGGTCAGCGTGGCGGAGAACAGGGCCGTCGCCCGCGCCCGCTTCATACAGCCGTCCAGTGCGTGGGAGGGATCGAGGCACAGCTGTTTGACGACGACGTCCCGCCCCTTGCGTTCGGTGGTGGTGACGAAGCACTCATCGTACAGCTCGGCGATTTTCAGGTAGTGCAGCGCGTCGAAAAAGAGCTGGAGCGCTTCCTCCGCGCCGTCCGTTCCTGCGTTCAGCTCCAGCCACGGGCCGCAGTCATCGATAAAATCCTCCAGCAGGCAGTTGAATTCGGTCTGCGACTCCTCCTGCGTATAAAAATCTGTCTCCTCCCCCATCGCCGCCGCCCGTTCGTTCAGGGCGCGTATCACCCGGTTCAGCGGTCGCCGCAGCGTATCCTTTTTCGGCAGCGCCTTCAGTACGCCTCGAAAGGCGGATTTGGCCACACCCGCCGAATACATCTCGCGGGAGCGGTCCACCAGGTTGTGCGCTTCATCCACCAGAAAGACATACCGTTCGTTCACCTCCTGAAAAAAACGGCGCAGGTATACCTGGGGATCGAACGCGTAATTGTAATCGCAGATGATGCCGTCCGCCCACAGGGTGGCGTCCAGCGCCAGCTCAAAGGGACAGACAGTGTGCCGCCGGGCGCAGCCTTCGATCACCTCCCGCCCCATGGCGTCGCTGCTGTCCAGCAGGTCGCGGAGCGCGTCGTTGACCCGGTCGTAATGGCCTTTGGCATAGGGACAGGCGTCGGGATTGCAGGCCCGCTCCGCCCCCAGAAAGCAGATTTTTTCCTTGGCGGTCAGGGTGACCGACCGCATGCGCAGCCCCTTGCCGCGCATCCCGTCGAAGGCCTGCTCCGCCGCCTGCCGCGTGATGGTCTTGGCGGTGAGATAAAACAGACGGTCGCTGAGCTGCTCCCCCATGGATTTCACCGCGGGGAAGAGGGCGGATATGGTCTTGCCGATGCCGGTGGGCGCCTGGGTGAACAGCCGGCCGGAGGCCGCGATGGTGCGGTAGACCGCCGCCGCCATCTCCCGCTGCCCCGCCCGGTAGGCTCCGTAGGGAAAGGGCAGCGCCTGTATCGATTCGTTACGCAGGCGGATCCATTCCAGCTGCGCCTCTCCCCACAGCCGGTATCGCTCCAGCAGGCCGTCCAGAAAACTCTCCAGCTCTTCGCGGGACAGCCGGCGGCGGAAGTGCTTGAGCTCCTCCGGTCCCCGACGGCCCCGGCCCGGTTCCCGCCGGGCGTAGGTCAGGCGAACCCCCATTGAGGGCAGATCCCGCTGGATACAGAGGATACAGGCATAGCACATGGCCTGCGCCCAGTGAGTGCGGTTGAAATTCTCATCGATCATTTCCAGCGGCTGGGCCACCGTTTTGATCTCGTCGACATAGAGCAGGGGGACCGTTTGTTTTTCCGTTCCGGCGGAATCGCCCGGTATCTCGGTTTCCTCAGTGAAAACACCGTCCGCCCGTCCCTCCAGCGTATACCGGATGCCGCCCACTTCCCGGTCGAGGGTAAGGGTCACCTCCGCTTCATAAGCGTCACCCGCCGCCTTCTGTATCCGGCGGTGGATACGGGCGCCCTCCTGAGCGGACTCCATGCCGCCGAACCGGTTGTCGATGCTGCCGCCCCGCAGGAGGAACTCGACCAGCCGGCGAATCGGCAGGGTAATATGATTTTCCACGGCGGCCTTCCTCTCCATAGCAGTCTTTCAGAACATCTGTTCTAACAGTATATCACATCCGCTGGACGGCCGCAAGGGTACGGGCTGGTTTCGAAAAAACAGACGGACGGTTCGAGACCGCCCGTCTGTTACCCGTCCTATTCCTTTTCGGCCTGTATCCAGCCGGACAGCCGTTCTCTCAGCACGTCTAGCCCGGTCAGCTCCGACACGTTTCCCAGGTTGTCCCGCAGGATATTGGCGCCGAAGTTGTGAAGAAGCAGGCCCTCCAGACACCGCTGTGCCAGTGCAGCGCCGTCATAATCCCCGAAGTACCCCCGCATATACGGCCCCTCGCAGCCGAACAGCTCACAGGCCACCACCGCTTCCTCGTAACAGGCCGGCGCCAGCACAGCGTCGGCAAAGTCGATGACCGTCAGCCTTTCCCCCACCAGCAGGTTATCGGGGTTCAGATCCCCATGGACGTATACCAAATCCTTCTGGTTCAGGGGATAGTTCCGCAGAAACCGCAGGCGTTCCCCAGTAAATGAATCAGGAAAATCCTGCCACCGTTTGCAGCCGAGGGCCCGCTCCACCACCTTCACCTCGTTGAAGGCTTCGCAGCCGGTATTCAGCTTCTCTGTGATCCGCCGCAGCTGCCGCCCTATCCTGGTCTTCTGCGCATCGCTGAAGGTATGCCCGACACTTCCCAGCGCTTTGCCGTCCACCCGTTCCATGATCAGGTAGCGAAACCGGTAACGGTCGTCCACCTGCCCGGCGGCATACAGCCGCGGCGCCGCTATCCCCAGACCGTTGGCCCGGCGAAGGCCGAACCGCTCGGTTTGAAAGTCGGATGCGGAATCCATGCCGGATTCCCCCGGTGCAAAAATCTTGATAATCCGGTTCCCTGCCTGAAACACCGCGTTGGTACCCGGCGTACACGGCCCTATGGGACCGCATTCCAGCCCCTCCTTATCGAAAATGTAACGGATCAGCGGTCTCCAGTCCCCGATGGACTGATAGACCGCCCCCCACGAGTCCCCATCTCGTATCTCCGGCCGAAATAGCGTCGGCATCTGTTTTCTCCCCTCTGTTTTAACACACCGCCGCTATTCCGTCGGCGCCTCATCGGAGGGTGCTTCCTCTTCCGGCGCGGGTTCATCGGTTCCGCCGTCGGCAAACGCTTCGGGATACACCGTCTTCGCCATCAGCAGAGCAGCCTGGGACAGCCGCCAGCCCTGCCGCTCGAACAGGGCGGCGTCCACACCGATCACCCGGCCGTTCTGTACCGCCGGTGAATTCGCATAAAGTGCGGCGCTTATGACCGCCTCTTCCTGCCCCACGGGACAGAATATCCACTGGGCGGCCGCTGCCGCGCCTTCCGGCAGTACCCAGCCGGTGCCCTCCTGTGCGCCGTTTGCCAGCCCCGCCGCATGAAGGACCGTCTGCGCCACCGTATCGCCGGTGGCGGCGCTGCCGACAATATCCGCCGCGTATAGCGCCGCCGGACGTTCTTCCGGCAGGAACGGGCTCACCCGCTCCGCGACGGCGGCCAGGCGCCCCTTCAGCTCCTGCAGGGCGGCGCCCCCTTTCAGCGTCCCGGTTTGCTCCCCGGCGAAAAGACGGCCCACCTGCCGGTACATCTCCTCCATATCGGCAAAGGAAACCGCCGCCGGAATCACCGCCACCGGGATTTTCAGCTCCTCAAACAGCGCCGACGCCGTATCGGAGAGAGGGGACTGGGTCAGTACCAGATCGGCCTCCAGGCCGGTGACGGCCCCTTTGTCGGGCAGTTGCATCCGGCCCGCCGAGGGCAGGGCCGCCACCTCCTGCGGCGCGTCGCATTCCTCCGAGCGGCCGCAGAGCCGGCCGGAAAACCCCATGTCCGCCGCAACCTCCGCCAGTGAGGGCGAAAGCACCAGCACCCTCTCCGGCGGGGCGGAGAGGGTGACCCCGCCCGCTTCCACCGGATAATCCTGCGGCTCTTTCACCGCCGTATCTCCGCCGAACCACCCACAGCCCGGCAGCAGCAGCGCCAGACTGACACAGATGGACAGCAGTCCCGTTCGTTTCATCGCATCCTCCCGCTGTTACAGCTTCCGATAATATTTATAGTAGGCGATCACAACCTCTTCTCCCCCGTCGGGAAGGGCGCGGCGGATCATGAGGCCGTTCAGGCTCATCAGCTCGCCGCAGCGGGTCTGAGCCGCCGGGCAGCGAAACACCTCCGCGCCGTCGCAGACGATGACGATCTCTCCGCCGAGGGTGTTGAGGCGGCCGCCCTTGCCGATCATGGTTTCACCGGCCCCGGACGGTTCCCGCCGGACCGCCGCCTGCAGCTCACGTCCGTCCAGCCGCTCCAGCAGTCGGGCGGTTTGCGCCGCCTCCTTCTTCTTTTTCCCGCCGAACAACGACATGTGAACACCTCATTCCCGCAAAATGGTTAATCACAGCGTCTCGCCGCGGCTCAGCCGGGCCTGCGCGTCGGCGATAAACTGCCGCGCATAGCGGGGGGAACGCGCCCCCCGTTCCAGCGCCCACCGCTCCGCCGCGGCGAGCAAGGCCTGGCGGTCAATGACCGGCCCATGGTTGGTCGCCGGCCCGGGACCGGCGATCAGTCCTTTGTCGGCGGCGATCTGCTCCACGATGTCCCGGAACCGCTGCTTGTCGGGCATGAGGAAGGTCAGGCTGATGCCGAACCGGTCGGAGAGAGATACCGCCTCCTGCACCGTGTCGGCGTGATGCACCTCGTCCCCGCTCCGGTCGGAGAAGGTCTCCCGCAGCAGATGGCGGCGGTTGGAGGTGGCGTAAATAACCACGTTGTCGGGACGGGAGGCCAGCCCCCCCTCCAGCACCGCCTTGAGGGCGGCGAAATTGTCGTCCCCGTCGGAGAAGGACAGATCGTCGATAAAGACGATGAACTTCAGCGGCAGTTTTGCCAGCCGGCCGGTAAGGTCGGGGAGCTGGCGGAGAAATTCCTTGGGCATCTCGATCATGCGCAGGCCGTTCCCGGCGTATTCGTTGAGCAGCGCCTTCACCGTGGAGGATTTGCCGGTGCCCCGGTCGCCGTACAGCAGCATATTGTTCGCCTCGAAGCCGTCAAGGAAGGCGCGGGTGTTGTCGACGGCAATGCCCCGCTGATACGCATACCCCTTCAGATTGGACAGCCGGATGGGATCGGGATGCTCCACCGGCAGCATCTGCCCCTCCCGCCACAGGAAGGCGTAATGCCGGGTGAAACAGCCGCACCCCCTGCGCCGGTGATAGGCGGCTAGGGCCGGGCCGCACTCCTGCCACGGACAATCGAGAGGCGCCGGCGCGGCGGCTGTCCCCCAGCGTGGAAGGATACCAGCGGCCTCCCCCCGTAAACCGTCCCGGTCAAAGAAAGCGGCGCGGTACAGCGCCCCCAGGTCCCGCAGCGCCGCGCTCTCCAGCGCGGCGGATGGCCGGCGTCCCGCCGCCAGTGCCGACGTATAGGCGTTCTCGTCCTCCAGCACCTCCGCCGCTACCGCGGCGGGCAGGCTGTCGAGGACGTCGTTCTCCGCCAGCAGAGCGCACAGATGGCCCCACCGGTCGTACAGACCGTCCGCGTCCCCGTGGGCCGCCCGCCCCAGCAGCTCCAGCAGAGCGCCGGTCACCGGCTGATTTCCCACTCCCCTGTAGACGGATAGGGCGAGCAGCTCCCGATAAAGCTGTGTGAAATACTCCGTGTGTTGTTTTTCTTGCATGGGTGTGGTTTCCTTCTTATCGTTTCGTATTTGATCTGTTCTCTTATAGGTGTAATGACAATATTTTACCCCCCTGCCGAAACGATGTCAATCACGGCAGTTGCACAAACCCATCCCCTGTGCTACACTTTGAGTACAGCACATTTGTTCGATACGACAGGGAGGCATTGGATGGAGTCCCTACTTTTCGACCGCAGAACCGCCTGCAGCTTCACCGGCCACCGGCCCGACCGGCTTCCCTCCGGCTGGCGGCAGGAGGCATCGGCCCTTTCGCCCCTCCGCCGCGCGATGGACGCCGCCATCGGCGGGGCCCTGGAAGACGGTTACCGCACCTTTCTGTGCGGGATGGCGCTGGGAACAGATATCCTGGCAGCCGAGCTGGTGCTCGGCCGGCGGGAACGAGGGCAGTCCCTCCGCCTGATCGCCGCCCTCCCCTGTCCCGGCCAGGACAGCCGCTGGAGCCGGGAGCAACAGGCACGGTACCGGCGGCTTCTGTCCCGCGCCGACGGCGTACAGGTGCTATGCGACCGGTATACCCCCTACTGCATGGCCGCCCGCAACCGCTGGATGGTGGAGCACAGCGCCCGTCTGATCGCCGTGTACGACGGGGGGAGTGGCGGCACCGCCGGCACGGTATCCCTTGCCCGCCGACAGGGATTGGAGATGGTGACCATTGATCCCCGCTGTCCTGAGTACCTTTCACCTCAAACCCGGACGCTTTTTCACTTTAGCGAGTAAAAACCGGTTGACGTATCATGTGAAAGGGTATACAATGAATGCTCAGAAGCCCCATTTTCACGATCACTACCCTGTAAAGGATTTGATAACTATGATGACCGGAGCCGCCGCGATGGTGAAGTGCCTGGAGGAACAGCACGTGAAAACCGTGTTCGGGTACCCCGGCGCGGCCATCTGTCCCTTTTATGACGCGCTGGCCACCGGTTCGGTGCATCATGTGCTGGTGCGCACCGAGCAGAACGCCGCCCACGCCGCCAGCGGCTACGCCCGCGTATCGGGCGAGGTGGGGGTGTGCATCGCCACCTCGGGCCCCGGCGCCACCAACCTGCTGACCGGTATCGCGTCGGCGTATATGGACTCCATCCCCCTGGTGGTCATCACCGGGCAGGTCCGCAGCGACCTGCTGGGCCGCGACGTGTTTCAGGAGGCAGATATCACCGGCGCCGCCGCCCCCTTCACCAAGCACAGCTATATCGTCAAGAAAACCGCGGATATCCCCCGGATATTCCGCGAGGCCTTCTATATCGCCGCCAGCGGACGGCCCGGCCCGGTGCTCATCGACGTCCCCATGGATATGCAGCAGCGCACCCTGCCCGACGCCACCCCCGGCGAAGCCCCCGACATCATCGGGTATAAACCGCGTACCCAGGGGCACCCGCTCCAGATCAAAAAAGCGGCGGAAGCCCTGCGCGCCTGCTCCCGCCCGGTGCTGTGCGCCGGCGGCGGCGTTTTTTCCGCCGAGGCCCAGGGACCGCTGAGAGCCTTCGTGGAGAAATGCAATCTGCCGGTCATCTGCACCATGATGGGCATCGGCGCCCTGCCCTCTGCCCATCCCCTGAACATGGGCATGCTGGGCTCTCACGGCTGTATTCCCGCCAATAAGGCAATCCGCGACGCGGACCTGGTGATACTGGCCGGCGCGCGGGTGGGCGACCGGGCGATGGCCGCTCCCGGCCAGGTGGCCAGCCGCGCGAAAATCATCCATATCGATATCGATCCCGCCGAGATCGGCAAAAATATGCCCGCCCATATCCCGATTGTGGGCGATCTTAACAGCGTACTTACCACGCTCATCGAAAAGGTGGACTGGCAGGCCCCGCCGGAATGGGTGGAGCGGGTCACCGATCGCAAAAAGCGGTACGCCGCCAAGCAGATACCGGATACCGAGGGCTTTGTGGAACCCAAGCGGTTCATGCGCACCCTGTCGGAAAAGGTGCGCCCCGATGCGGTGCTGTGCGCCGACGTGGGGCAAAACCAGATCTGGTCGGCCAACCACTTCGCCATTCGGGAAGGCCGCTTCCTCACCTCCGGCGGCATGGGCACCATGGGATATTCCATCCCCTGCGCCGTGGGGGCCAAAAAGGCCGCAGTGGAGAGCACCGCCTCCGGTGAATGCCGTCAGGTGATCGCGGTGTGCGGCGACGGTTCTTTCCAGATGAGCATGATGGAGCTGGGCACCATCTGTCAGGAACAGCTGGGCGTCAAGATCGTCGTCATGCGCAACACCCGCCTGGGCATGGTGCGCGAGCTGCAGGACAACCATTACAAAGGCGTGCACAGCGCCGTGTATCTGGACGGCAGCCCCGATTTCACCACGCTGGCCGCCGCCTACGGCATCCGCACCCGCCGCATCACCTCCAGTGAAGAAATCGACGGCGCTATCGACGAGATGCTGGCGGACGACCGCCCCTTCCTGCTGGTGTGCGAGGTATGGCCCGATTACCCATCGCTGTAAAGCGGCGTTTCCTCAAGCGGGATATCGCTCCCGGCATCTGTGAAAGGATGACTGTTAATGAAATACACCATGTCGGTCCTGGTGGAGAACCATCCCGGCGTCCTGTCTAAGGTTTCCGGCCTGTTCTCCCGCCGCGGCTTCAATATCGACTCGCTGGCCGTCGGCATCACCGAGGACCCGGCCATCTCCCGTATGACCATTGTGGTGGACGGCGACGAATACACCGTCGAGCAGGTGGAAAAACAGCTCAACAAGGTGATCCCGGTCATCAAGGTGAAAACCCTGCAAACCGGCAAAACTATCGCCCGCACCCTCTCGCTGCTCAAGGTATCGGTCACGGCGGGCTATCGGGCGGAGATCATGCGCATCGCCGAGCTAATGGGCGCCCGTATCGTGGACGCCACCCGTACCACCATGACCATCGAGTTTTCCGACACCCCCGAGCGTACCGACACTCTGGAAGCACTGCTGCGCCCCTACGGCATCAAGGAGATTGTGCGCACCGGCGTCATCGCCATCGAAAAGGGCCCCGACCCCACCCGTACCGCCAAAAATTATTGAGCTGACCCAAACGGCAAAGGGAAACCCTCCCTTTACATAATTAATCAGCCGTCAACAACGGCGCAGGAGGTAATCTACCATGGCAAAGATCTACTACCAGAGCGACTGCAACCTCAGCATCCTGAAGGACAAAACCGTCGCCATCATCGGCTACGGCTCCCAGGGCCACGCCCACGCGCTGAATCTGCATGAAAGCGGCGTAAAGGTCATCGTCGGCCTGTACGAAGGCTCCAAGAGCCGCGCGAAGGCGGAGGCCGCCGGCCTGAAGGTCGCCACCGTGCCCGAGGCCGCCAAAGCCGCGGACGTCATCATGATTCTGATTCCCGACGAGCGCCAGGCGGATATGTACCGTCAGGATATCGCCCCCTACCTGACCGCCGGCAAGGCTCTGGCCTTTGCACACGGCTTCAACATCCATTTCGGCCAGATCAAGCCTCCTGCCGATGTCGATGTGTTCATGATCGCCCCGAAAGGCCCGGGCCACACCGTCCGCAGCGAATATGTCGAGGGCAAGGGCGTGCCCTGCCTGGTCGCCATCCAGCAGGATGCCACCGGCCGCGCCCTTGACGTGGCCCTGGCCTATGCGGCTGGTATCGGCGGCGCCCGCGCCGGCGTGCTGGAGACCACCTTCCAGGCCGAGACCGAAACCGACCTGTTCGGTGAGCAGGCCGTGCTGTGCGGCGGCGTGACCGCCCTGATGAAGGCAGGCTTCGAAACGCTGGTGGAAGCCGGCTACGCCCCTGAAAACGCCTACTTCGAGTGCATCCACGAGATGAAGCTGATCGTCGACCTGATCTACAAGGGCGGCTTCTCCATGATGCGTTATTCCATCTCCGACACGGCGGAGTTCGGCGATTACGAGACCGGCAAGCGTCTGATCACCGACGAAACCAAAAAGGAAATGAAGCAGATCCTGACCGAGATCCAGGACGGCACCTTCGCCTCCAAGTGGATTAATGAGAACAAGGTCGGCCGTTCCCACTTCAACGCCTGCCGCCGTATTGAGAGCGAGCATCAGTTGGAAGAAGTCGGTAAGGAACTGCGCAAAATGTACAGCTGGAACGACGAGAAATAATCCCCTTCGCTCCGCTTACCAAAAGGGGCAGGACGACGTCCTGCTCCTTTTTATTCTCTCAGCGGCCTCAAACGACTGGACAGCTCCGATATCTGAGCCGGATAATCGTCGCCCCTGTCCCCTGCGGACAGGGGCTCTCTTGTGTCTTTGCCCACCCCTTAAATACATCCTTTGCCTTGACTATCCGGCTGAAAAAGCCGTATAATGGAAGCAGAAGGAAATCCATTACACCGGGAGTTTAAAACCCATGAAGACAAATCCTGCAACCAAAGAATCCACCGTGCCGCAGAACCCGCTGGGTGTGGATAAAATCACCCGGCTGCTCCCCCGTTTCGCCATACCCAGCATCATTTCCATGGTGGTCAATTCCCTGTATAACATCGTCGACCAGATCTTCATCGGCCATATCGGCGAAGATGTCGGCTATCTGGGCAACGCCGCCACCAACGTCGCTTTCCCCCTGGTGACCATCGCCATGGCTATCGCTCTGCTGATCGCGGACGGCTCCGCCGCGTTTTACAGCCTGAAGCTGGGTGAAAAGGACAGCGATGGCGCTGCCCGCGGCGCCGGCAGCGCCATCACCCTGGCCGCTGTGACCGGCTTCGTCTTTATGCTTGCCGGCCTGCTCTTTTTAAAGCCCCTGCTCCTGCTGTTCGGCGCCACGCCCGGTGTGATGCCTTATGCGCTGGAGTATACCCGTATCATCCTGTTCGGCCTTCCCTTCGTGATCCTTGGGATCACCCTCAACTCACTCATCCGCGCAGACGGAAGTCCGCGCTTTGCCATGATATCCATGCTCACCGGTGCGGTGATCAACACCGTGCTGGACCCGCTGCTGATCTTCGGATTCGGGATGGGTATCCGCGGCGCCGCCATTGCCACCATCCTCGGCCAGATTGTCTCCTTCTGCATCTCTGCATGCTATCTGCCCCGTTTCCATATGGTGAAAATGAACCGGCGGCGGCTTCGACCCGATGGAAAAGCCACACGAACCCTGCTCTCTTTCGGCACCTCCAGCTTTATCAATCAGCTGGCCCTGACGCTGGTGGTTATCGTCATGAACAATTCCCTGTCCCACTATGGCGCCATGACCGAATACGGCAGCGACATTCCGCTGTCGGCCCTGGGCATCGTCATGAAGGTCAACCAGATATTGATGTCGGTGATTATCGGCCTGTCGGTAGGTGCCCAGCCGATTATGGGATACAATTACGGCGCCCGTCAGTGGTCCCGCGTGAAAAAAACCTATCTGCTGGCGGTAGGCGTCGCGGTGGCAGTATCCTGCGTGGGTTTCGTGATGTTCCAGTTCTTTCCCCAGATAATCATTGCCCTGTTCGGGCAGGCGAACGAGCAGTACAACCGGTTTGCCGAGAGCTGCTTCCGTATTTACCTGCTCATGTGCATCCCCAACGCGTTTCAAATGGTATCCTCCATCTTCTTCCAGGCCATCGGCAAACCGGTGAAGGCGACCATCCTTTCCCTCTCCCGCCAGGTGGTGTTCGCCGTTCCCCTGATGCTTTTGCTGCCGTTGCGCTTCGGCCTCTTCGGCGTTTTGTACGCCGGTCCGGTCACCGACACGCTGGCCTTCGTATTAGCCGCGGTGCTGATTGTGCTGGAGCTGCGCGGACTCAACCGGAAGATACGCGAAGAACTCCCCCGCAATGTCTGATTGGCGGGTCTACCCGCCTTTCGATATGGCCGTCAGTTCGGCCGGAAAGGTGTGATCTTCATGAAAAAAACCATCTTTGCCATCGGCAGACAGTTCGGCAGCGGCGGTCGGGAAATCGGCCGCAAATTAGCGGAAAAACTGGATATTCCCTTTTTAGACCGGGAACTCATTACCGAGGCTTCTCAAAAAAGCGGCATCAGCGAAGAATATTTTCAGAAAATTGATGAGACAGCGGCCAGCAGCCTGCTGTATTCCCTTTCCGCCGGCGCCTATATGATGGGCAACCAAATGTCAACCATCAGCGAACTGCCGCTGAACGACCGGCTGTATATGGTGCAGGCCGACCTGATCCGCGAAAAGGCGGAGGCCGGCTCCTGCGTGATCGTGGGCCGCTGCGCCGATTATATCCTGCAGGAGGACCCCCGTTGCCTCAGCGTTTTTATCCACGCCTGCGAAGCTGACCGGCTTCGCCGCGTGACCGACGTTTACGGCGTCGATCCCAAAAAAGCGCCGGATGTCATGCGCCGCACCGATAAGAAGCGCGCCCATTACTACAATTACTACACCAACAACAGCTGGGGCGACGTCGCCAATTATCATCTGAGCTTTGACAGCGGCAAAACCGGAATCGACGGAGGGGTCGATCTCATCGCCGCCTTTGCCCAGTACGCGCGGTAAGTGATGCGCCGTACCGCCGAAACCCTCTGGCCTTCTGATTACGGTTTCATATAACAGGATGAAAAAGGGAGATACAGCCAATGAACGAGACGGAACAATACTACTGCCCCTCCTGCGGGGCGCTGCAAAGTGCCTTTAACGTCCATTGCACCCGGTGCGGCCAATCCCTCTGCCACAGTGAGGAGGAACGGCGCAGCCGTATCGACCAGCTGCTCAGCTCGGGAGAGCCGGTTGCCGCCGCGCCGCTCCCGCCGGGGGTGGCCGCTTCAAGACCGCCGGCCGCCGGAGATGTCCCGGCAGAGACGGAGCGGATCGATGCCGTTCCCCCGACGGAAAAGGCTTCTCCCTTTGTGAAGGGGGCACGTCAGTTCCTGCGTCCCCGCATCCTGATTCCCATTGGGGCCGCCGCCGTGATACTGGTCCTGCTCTTTACCGTGGCGGTTCCCCTGATACGCAGCGCAGCCATGGGATACCAGGCTTCACCGGAAGCCCTGATCGAAGGCCTGAATATCGCCCTGCAGGAACAGGACGACGAGCTGTTCGCCAGCCTGATGTCCAAAAATAGCGGAGAAAGCCGCATTCGGGTACCGGAGAGTGAGGTCACCTACTCGGTAGTTGACCTGACCTACGGAAAACACAGTAAAATCGCGCTGCTCTATCTGAAAGCGGAACGAAACAAGGAGAAAACATCTTCCAGCCTGCAGTATCCCGGTTCGTCTTATGGCGATGTTGGTCCTTTCCAGCTCATCGTCGTGCAGGAAGAAGGACGCTGGTGCTTCCAGAACAGCAATATCCTGTACTACGGCGATTACACCTACTAGAACAGGTACTGTATCACAGTTTGCACCTGCTAAAAAGCCCCCCGATGTTCATCGGGGGGCTTTTTCTATATTTCTAGGGGGAACCGCGGTCCGCCGGGACGGTGCGCTGCGGACATTATAACATATACACCGGTTCCTTTCCCTTCTAAAAACGGGACAGGCGGCATGGAACCGGTGCTGAAGAATCCCTTCGGATTCTTCCTTTACGTTTATTATAACATATCGTCGTATACGGCGCCGGTAGAACCGCTGGTCACGTGCTGGGCGTACCGCCGGGCATAGCCGGTCAGATTCTGCTCCGGCGCCTTCCAGGCGGCGCGGCGCTTTTCGAGCGTCTTTTCATCCACCATGAGCTGAAGCCGGCGGGCGGGAATATCGATCTCGATACGGTCGCCTTCTTCCACCAGCCCGATCACGCCACCCATCATGGCTTCCGGCGAGACATGGCCGATGGAGGCGCCTCGCGTCGCCCCTGAAAACCGACCGTCGGTGATCAGGGCCACGCTGTCGTCCAGTCCCATACCGGCGATATTCGCCGTGGGAGAGAGCATTTCCCGCATGCCGGGGCCGCCCTTGGGTCCTTCGTACCGGATAACCACCACATCGCCCGAACTGACCTTGCCGCCCAGGATAGCGTCGTTGGCCTCTTCCTCGCTGTCAAAGACCCGCGCCGGCCCGGCGTGGACCATCATGGAGGGCTTGACGGCGCCCTGCTTGACAACGGCGCCCTCCTCGGCCAGATTGCCGAACAGTATGGCGATGCCGCCGTCCTTGCGGAAGGGGTTGTCGAGGGAGCGGATGATTTCACCGTCCGGCTCCCGCGCCGCATCAATGCGGTCGCCCACCGTACCGTCCACCGTAAGCAGGTCGCGGTGGATCAGACCGCCCCTGTCCAGCTCCTTGAGCATGGACTGGATGCCTCCCACCTCGTTGAGGTCGGTGATAAACACCTGGCTGGCGGGATTCAGCTTACAAATCTGAGGGGTAGCCTTGCCGATATCGTCGATCTGATGCAGATTGATCGGACAGCCCGCGGCATAGGAAATCGCCGTCACATGCAGTACGGTATTGGAGGAACAGCCGATGGCCATATCCGCCCGCAGGGCGTTTTCAAAGGCGCGGGGGGTCAGGATATCCAGGGGGCGGATGTTCTGTTCCAGCAGTTCCATCACCCGCTCGCCGGTGTCCTTGGCCAGACGCAGACGGGCCGACTGCACCGCCGGGATGGTGCCGTTGCCCGGCAGCGCCATACCGATCACCTCGGTCAGGCAGTTCATGGAATTGGCCGTGTACATACCCGAACAGGAACCGCAGCCGGGACAGGCGTTGTCCTCCAGCTCGTGGAGCTTTAATGCGGTCAGGTTGCCGGCGGCATAGCTGCCCACTGCTTCAAACATCTCGTTGAGCCCCATACGGCGGTCGCCGTCCCGGCCGGGCATCATGGGACCGCCGCTGACGAAGATGGAGGGCAGGTTCATCCGGCAGGCCGCCATCATCATACCGGGCACGATCTTATCGCAGTTGGGGATAAACACCACCGCGTCTACCGGGTGGGCGGTGAGCATCACCTCGATGGAATCGGCAATCAGCTCACGGGAACACAGGGAATACTTCATGCCCTTGTGATTCATCGACAGACCGTCACACACACCAATGGTGGAGAAGGTGAAGGGGACGCCGCCGCCGCTGCGGATGCCGGCCTCCACCGCCTTGACGATGTTGTCCAGATGCATATGACCCGGTATGTAATCGCTCTTGGAGCTGACCACCGCCACAAAGGGGCGCTTCATCTCCTTATCGGTAATTCCCAGCGCTTTCAGCAGGGAACGGTGAGGCGCACGGGAGGCGCCCTCTTTCATCAAATCGCTGCGCATAATGCATTTCCTTTCCTAATCGATTGCCCGCCGGCCGGCGGATACCCGTATGATTACTTCTTCGGCTCGCCTCTGATATAGGCGGTCAGCAGGTCCATACAGGCTTCGTACATTTTCTGGCTGTTCTTTCCCGCAGCGGTGCCGGTGGTATCCCGCACCCCGAAGATCAGATCCTCCGGAAAACCGCTGTCCTTCAGCTTCTGCTGCAGTTCATCGCCTTTCCAGTTGTAATACCGGCCGCTGTCCGACAGGCCCGGGATATCCCGACTCACCCCGTCCAATGGGGCGAAGAATACGTAGTCATCGCTTTCTTTTTCCACGATAATGCTCTGATACAGCGCCGGATCGAAGGCAAAAAACATAATGTCGCCGCTGGCAAGATGGACCATCAGCTTACTGCGGTTGGTGGAGTCACGCTGGCCGTCCCCTTCCAGCAGGATATAATCGACATCCACCTCGACAGCGCCGTCTCCGTCCGCATCGGTGCCGTATCGGGCCAGCTCCTGTTCCAGTACACCGATATCGTTCATATCCAGGTTGGCGCTGGTCACCAGCTGCAGGCGTACATCCGGCTCATTGCGGGTAAAAAACTGGGAGCCGAGCCACACCACCAGCGCAATAACCGCCAGGGTGATAAGAACGGGCCATTTGTAATGATACCAGAAATTCGCTATCTTTTTCACCGGCCCCTTCGGCGGTTCCGGCTTGGGCTCCGGCCGCAGTTCCTCTTCGTCGACCCCCACCAGATACATTTCTCTGGCCATGTTCGGCAGGCTCCTTTCCTCCACACATTTGATGCGTCAATTGAAAAAGCGGTCAGTTCTTCGGCTTCATGGTAGGGAACAGCAGGACATCGCGGATGGAGGCGCTGTTGGTCAGCAGCATCACCAGCCGGTCCAGGCCAAATCCAAGCCCACCCGTGGGCGGCATGCCGACTTCCAGCGCGCACAGGAAATCCTCATCCACCTCGGCATTGGCCCCCTGCCTGCGCTTCTCCTCCACCTGGCGGACAAAACGTTCGCGCTGATCGATGGGATCGTTCAGCTCGCTGAAGGCGTTGCCCATTTCGCGGGCATAGATAAAGAATTCAAATCGCTCGGTGAAGTCGGGATCGTCCGCCTTGCGCTTGGCCAGCGGCGAAATCGCCACCGGATAATCGTAGATGAAGGTGGGCTGGATCAGCTTCTCCTCCACAAAGGCGTCAAAGAAGGCGGCCAGAATATCGCCCTTGGTCGCCGCGTTCTTTTCATAATGGACGTTCATTTTATCGGCGGCTGCCTGTGCGTCCGCGTCGGTCGCCCAGTCAGCGTAATCCACGCCGGCGTACTTTTTCACCGCTTCCACCATGGTCAGGCGCTCCCAGGGCGCCGCCATGTGAATCTCCGCGTCCTGATACACGAGGGTGTCGCCGCCGCAGATCTGATGGGTCAGACCGGCATACAGCTCCTCGACCAGATTCATCATATCCTTGTAATCAGCATAGGCCTCATACAGTTCAACTGTGGTGAATTCGGGATTGTGCTTAACGCTCATACCCTCGTTGCGGAAAATACGCCCCACCTCGTACACCTTTTCGAAGCCGCCGACGATCAGGCGCTTGAGGTACAGCTCGGTCTCGATACGCAGATACATATCCAGGTCCAGCGTGTTGTGATGGGTGACGAAGGGGCGGGCGGAGGCGCCGATCTCCAATGTATGGAGCACCGGGGTGTCCACCTCCAGATAGCCGCGGCTGTCCAGGAACTCACGGATAAGGGCGGTGATGCGGCTGCGCTTGACGAAGGTATCCTTTACCTCCGGATTGATAATCAAATCCATATATCGCTGACGATACCGGGTGTCGGTGTCCTTCAGGCCGTGGAACTTATCGGGCAGCGGCCGCAGGGATTTGGACAGCAGAACGATCTCTTTGGCGTGGACCGAAATCTCCCCGCGCCGGGTGCGGAACACGAAGCCCTTCACCCCGATGATATCGCCTACATCCCATTTGCGGAAGGCGGCATAGGTGTCTTCGCCCACGTCGTTGATGCGAATATAAACCTGGATGCGCCCGGAGCCGTCCTGCAGGTCGATAAAGCTGGCTTTACCCATGTCGCGCCAGGTCATGATACGGCCGGCGATGACGACATCCTTCTCCTCCAGCTCTTCAAAATGCTCCATGATCTCCGCCGCGCGGTGATCCTGCTCCCAGCTGGTCAGCTCAAAGGGGTCGTGCCCCTCCCGCTGCAGCTCGGACAGCTTGTCCCGGCGCAGCTGCAGCAGCTCGGACAAGGTCAATTCCTCGGCTTCCCCCGTCTGAGCCTGCGGTGCGTTCTTCTTTTCCTCGTTCACGAATGCTCCTCCTCCGTTTTGTATACAAAGAGCGGGCGGGCGGCACACTGGCCGCTCCGCCCGACACATAGACTCCGGTGCCGGCCCGGCCGACAATCTGTAGCCGGAGCTTATTTCGAGATTTCCAGGATGGTCAGGTTCACCGTACCCGCGGGGGTTTCCGCTTCGACTGTGTCGCCGACACCGCGGCCGAAAACGGCCTTGCCCACCGGGGATTCATCGGATATTTTACCTTCCAGCGGATCGGATTCGGTGGAGCCGACGATGCGATAGGTCAGTTCCTTACCGGTATCTTCGTTTTTCACACGGACGGTGGAACCGATGTGGACCGTCTCGTTATTCAGCTCGTTTTCATCCAGAATCCGGACGTTTTTCAGCTGCGCCTCGATTTCAGCTATGCGGCCCTCGATGATCGCCTGTTCGTTTTTTGCTTCGTCGTATTCGCTGTTTTCCGACAGGTCGCCGAACGACAGCGCCACTTTTATTTTTTCCGCAATTTCCTTGCGTTTGACTGTTTTCAGTTCTTCCAGTTCGCTTTCGAGACGCTTGAGTCCTTCGTCTGTAACAACCGTTTGTTTGATCATTTCTCTGACGCCCTTTCCCCATTGCTTTGATGGGATGCTCACCTGATCTGTACCGCGGAATTTCCGCTGAAAATCCAGATCAAACGGTCTTTTAATTATACTAAACCGCCACGGTGATGTCAAGCCCCGGCAGGCGCTGAAGCAGGTCGCGGAGCGGCCGGTCGCGCCCGTCCAGCTCACAGGCGACCGGCAGCGCAGCGGCCATATCCCGCACTCCGCTTACCTCGTAAAGACCTTCCAGGAACCGCCGGGTATCGATGCCCGACGGCAGATCACCGACTAGCCCCCCGCCGTTCGGGAGAAAATTGCCGGCTACCCCTTCTTCCAGCGCCTCGTCACTCGGAAAAGCCGCCAGGATCAGCCGTTTCCCGGCGGGGCGCGCCTTGCCCAGGGGCTGAAGGGCCAGGATGAGCCGTGCGGCGTTCAGCGCCTCCGCATCGCCAGTGACGGCGATGGAGGCGCCGTATTCCTCCATGGCCAGCGACTGGGCGTATCGGTAGGCTTCGGGCCGACCGGTCACCACCCGCACATCGGCGGCATAGGGAACCAGCGACACGGGAAGGTCCGGCATATACCCGGCAGGATCGTATACGGCCGCAGCAATGCGCCGTACTCCATTCAAAACGTCTACCGTCCCCTTTTTGAGCAGCCATAAAGCCGTCTGCTGCATCATCAGCCGCTGCAGCAGGCCCTCACTGCGCAGGACGCCAAGACCGCACCCTGCCGGGGGGAAAACTCCCTCGGTCAGCAGCAATCGTCCCGCTTCCCGGCCGGCGGCCCGCTTTACCGCCTCCCAGTCTATCCCTCTTTTCTTATCGGCATAAGCGTCGATCCGCAGATAACGCCCGCTGCCGGCTGTTACAAAATGGGCGGCCGTGGAATCTGGCCGATGGAAACCCGACTTAATCCATTGGACGAGTCCCCGCCGCTGCCGGTTCTGAACGCATACCATCGTCAGCATATCGAATCCTCCCTGCCGCCGGCCATCGCACTGGCCATACGGACCATCTGGACAAGCGACGGGCGCATCCCGCACACGTCAGGATACCATCGCTTGCCTAGGAAAACCATATGCCGAAAAGGGGGCGGACATGACAGCGTGGGGAAAAGCTCTTACGAGGAATATCCGCAGTGGAGCCGCCTGTTAACAGGGGAGCGCTGATGAAAAGATAGTGTAACCCTCCTCCCCGCCGCTATATACAAACGATCCCGCCGGTTTCCCGGCGGGATCGTTTACCCTCACTGCTCTGACGATGTATTTTCCTCTGTCGGCGCTGGTTCGGTGGACACCGGCTCCGTCGCAGCCGTCGTGGCCGCAGCGGTGGTCGTCGTGGGCAGCGGCTGCTTCACCGCTGTCAGCGCCCCCTGCAACTGGGGATCCTGCGCGTCGGTCAGGAAAGCAAAGTCTCTTTCCTGCTCTTCGGTCATCCCCACCACCATGTTGGGAGTGATGCCGCCCCCTTCAAATTCGCCGCCGGTAATCAGGGAAAGCTTGGCCACTGAAAGACGTACCGCGGAGCCGTCGGAACTGATGCTGAAATACTCCTGGGTCAGTCCCCGTCCGGCAGTCTGCGTTCCCACAACGACGGTTTTGCCGAACTCCTGCAGAACACCGGCAAATAATTCCGCCTCCCCCGCCGTACTTTGGTTGACGAGGGTGACCGAAGCTTTATCCATTTGATAGCTGTCTGCGTCGGTCAAATCGGTAACCGTCCCCGCACTGTCGGTACGGTGGGCGTAAACGCCGCGTGGCATCAAATATTCGATCACACCGCTGGCGGTGGAAAGCTGGCCGCCGGTGTTTCCCCGCAGATCAAAAATATACTGCTGGGCTCCCTGCTCCTCCAGACCGGCGTATACCGATTTGAACTGGTCCAGTGTCAGGTCGTTGAACTCGCTGATACGGATGTAGCCGGTGGTGTCGATCATACGCCCCTCCACACTGTTTGTGGTGTAGGGGCTGGGCGACAGCTCGAAAGCGGTGGACTGGTCACCCCGCTGCACGGTCACGATGATTTTGGAGGCACCTGCCAGCTGTTGCGTCACCCGGTCGTAATCCGAAGGATAAACCGGGGTGCCGTCCAGGGCGGTGATGACGTCGCCCTGGAGCACACCTGCCCTTTCAGCCGCGGAATTCTTGTCGACCTCCGCAATTTTCAGCTGTTCGTCTGATGAAAGGGTGACCTGGAGGCCCAGGCCGGTTTTTTTGCCCGCCATGCGGTCCACCTGCACGCGGTATTGCGCCGCCGTATAATAGGAGGCGTACGGGTCGCCGATACCGTCGATATAGCCTTTGGTCAGTGCCTCACGCAGCTTTTCCTCGTCGATGGCGCCGGCGTAATGCTGCCTGACCGCCTTGTCGATATCGGTGATATATTCGAACATGACCTGCCGTTTGCCGACGTCGCTCACCTTGGAATTGAACTGACGCATGGCGATAACCATGGTCACCGAGATGGTCAGCGCAACCGAGATGATAATCAGGGCGATGGTCGCCCCCAGCGGTATTTTTTTATTCAAATAGGATCATGCCTTTCAGCCTGTTTTCACAGGAGGATAGACGGTCTTGCTTATCCGTCAGAAGCGGCATAACAGCCGGACGTTGCCGCCCGGCTGCCTTGCCATCACACGCCGTTCCGAAAGGAATCAGCCGTCAGTTCACTTTGACATAACCGTTTTTGATGGGATCCACAGCCGTACCGTTGACACGCACCTCGAAATGGCAGTGCGGGCCGGTCACGTCACCGGTATCGCCAGCCTGCGACAGTACGGTCTGGCCGCCGACTACCTTCTGGCCCACGCTGACCAGCACCTTGGAGTTATGGGCGTACACAGTGGTGATCTTCCGCCCCTGGTCGTCCAGGCCGTGATCCACCATGACCCAGTAACCGTAGCCGCCGCCCCATTTATCGGTGGAGTTGGCGTAGATGACCACGCCGTCAGCCGCCGCTACCACATTCTGGCCGTAGATTTTTACCGGGCCGTTGGCGATGTCGATGCCCCGGTGCATGGTGCCCCAGCGGGGGCCGAACCCAGAGGAAATATTGTGCACGGTGGGCACCGGCCAGAACATGGTGCCGCCGCCGTATTTGCCGGTGGAAGTGGTAGAATTGATCAGGCTGCTGATCTGATTGTTCAGCGCCGCTTCTTCTTTTATTTTCTGTGCCAGCTCTTCCTTGGTGTAGCTGATCTGGCCCTCCAGATTTTTCACCGCCGCGTTCGCCTGGCTGTACAGGTTGTCCAGCTCGGCCTTTTTATTGTCGCTCTGCACACGCAGCTGGTCGACCTGAGCCTTCTGCTCTTCCACCGCGGCCTTATCCTGCTGAATCTGATCCTTTTCCTGCTGGATGCGCTCCATATCGGCTTCCAGCCTATCCATCAGCTCCTGATCGTTCGCGGAAATCCGCTCCATCATCTTGCCCTTGATGAGATAATCGGCAAACTCCTCATTGTCAATCAGCATCTGCAAACCGGACATGTTGCCGCTTTTGAAGATGGTGCGCAGGCGGTCCTGCAGCAGTTTGAAGCTCTCGTCGATCTCCCCCTGCTTGGTGGTGAGCTCCTGCTCCTTCTGCGCGATGGTGCTGTTCATGGTGCTGATCTGGCTGTTCAGGCTGCTCGCCTGTTCAGCCAGCAGGTTGATCTGGGTACGGACGTTTTCGATCTGCTGGTTGAGGGCTTCCCTCTTCTCCTTTTGCTTGGAGAGGTCGTTGCTGTAGGAACTGACCTTATCCTTCAGCTCCTGCTGCTGCTTTTCCAGCTCCTTGACCTTGTTCTGCAGGTCGCTCACCGACGCCGCGGAGACCTCCATGCCGGACAGGCCTCCGGGAATCATCACGGTCAGCATCAGGGCGGATACCAGTGATACGCACTGGATCAGGCGTTTCTTCTTACTCATCGGAAGTTCCTCCTTCATCCTTCAGATACTTGCCCATGGAGAGCGCGCTGCCAAACACACCCACGATCACGCCGGCGCACAGGAAGCCGATCAGCATGGTGACCCATATTCTGCCAAAGCTCACCAGGCCGTACATCGCGTCGAAACGGAACATGTCGGTAAGCTTGTCATATACATAATAGATGATGCCGTAGGACAGGCCGCCGGAGATAAGACCCAGCACCATGCCCTCAATAATAAAGGGAACGCGGATAAAACCGTTGGTGGCACCCACCGATTTCATAATATAGATTTCCAGCCGCCGGTTGTATACGGTCAGCTTGATGGTGTTGGCAATGATGAACAGGGATACCAGCAGCAGCATGCCGATGATCCAACCGCCCACCACCATAACCACGTGCCGCACCTTGGTCAGCATGGCGGCGATGTCACCGTTATATCGGGTGCTGTCCACCTCGGGAATCTGTTCGATCTGCGCCAGTGTGGCGTCAAATTTGGACAAATCCTCAAAGGCAACCACATAGGTATCCAGCAGCGGGTTGTTTTCCCCCTGCAGACTTTCAAAGGTGGCGTCGGGAATGGAATCGGCGTATTTCTGCAGGGATTCCTCCTTGGAGACGAATTCCACATCCGCCACGTTGGTGATGCTCTTCAGCTTTTCGCCCAGTGCCTGAGTCTGTTCCTCGGTCAGGTCCTCTTTCGCAAAAGCAACGACCACGTTCTGTTCGTACACCATATCGAAAGCGTGATCGATATTGACAAAAACCAGATATGCGCCGCCGGTCAGCAGCAGACAGGACATCAGCACCGCAATAGAGGCCACCGCCATAAAGCGGTTCTGCCACAGGCTGCGGAACCCTTCCCGCAGAAGATAACGCGAACTACTCAACTTCATGGCCGGCCTCCCCGCTGATGCTGTCGGAAACAACACAGCCGTCGCGTATTTCAATCACCCGGCGATCGAACATGCGCACGAGATCATGCTCATGGGTGACCATCAGGATGGTCGTCCCACGCCGGTTGATTTCATTTAGAAGCTCCACGATTTCGTAGGAAAGCTCCGGGTCGATGTTACCGGTAGGCTCATCCGCGATAATCAGGGACGGGTTGTTCACCAGTGCGCGGGCAAGGCCCACTCGCTGCTGCTCGCCGCCTGACAGCTCCATGGGGAAGCTGCGCGCCTTGTTCTGCAGACCTACCAATCCGAGAATATAGGGGACACGTTTGCGCACATCCCGATTGGAGGCGCCGATGACCCGCATAGCGAAAGCCACATTGTCGAACACGGTCATTTTGTTGATCAGGCGGAAATCCTGAAAAACAATGCCCATGGTGCGGCGCAGGTA
Organism: Clostridiales bacterium; assembly: GCA_022800315.1. Lineage (GTDB taxonomy): Bacteria > Bacillota > Clostridia > Oscillospirales > Acutalibacteraceae > Avimonas_A. The sequence continues at coordinate 631 of JAAWQC010000005.1, read as the reverse complement.
GGGAATTTCCCGGCGTTTCAGCCTGGACAGGCGGTAATCATTGACGATCACCTCACCCGCGCTGGGGACCTCCTCCCTCATAATCAGTTTCAGAAAGGTACTCTTACCGGCGCCGGAAGAGCCCACGATAAATACAAATTCACCCTTGTCAATGTGGATGTTGACGTCTTTCAGCGCCTTCACCCCTGTATCGTACGTCTTATGTACTCCTTTGAATTCAATCAAGGGAACACCTACCTCCCTCATATAATAAGCGGCGCGCCGCAGGCGTCCTGCCCTGCGCGCTATACCGCGGGATTTGTCGAATGAAAGGTTCCCATTCCATGGTAACGCTGCCGGCCGCAGGAAGCAACCCACACTTTTTGCCAGCGGCAAACGGACATCTACCACCGTTTCGGTCGGTTTGCGTCGAGAACCTGGGCAGATTTCCCCCTATAATACGAAAAAGCCGATCGGCCGTGTGCTGTCGGTTTCAGAAGTATGTATGTTTTCACGCATTTTTCAGTGTACACGATAAATATGTACAAAACGTTTCCAAACCACCAGGTTTCGGTGGTTTCTGTTCCCAACCATATAAAAATCGGACAGATGGAAAACTGCCGGTCCCGCAGGCTTGTCCCCATGGGGACAA